>CAJTUC010000006.1:0-108638 GCA_910579395.1 uncultured Lachnospiraceae bacterium
AGTGGATGGGAGCAGGAGCAGTCATGTTGAAGGGAACGGGTAAAGAACGGATGAAGATTTTTGGTATTTGGTTTTGAAGATATGTCAGAACACTATTTACACTTTTTTGTAAATAGTGTTTTTTTTTGCTTAAACTTATGGTATAATGAATCTAATTTGATACTCTTGATAGAAAATATACTTAAAAAACAGAAAATTTATCCCATGAATATGAAAAGGGCGATTGAGTGGACTTATAAGATATTTTCTAAATATATAATGTGAGGTGGATTACATATGGATACAAAAATTCTGCTTGAAAATGGAACAAATGAATTGGAAGTACTCGAATTTAAGCTGGACGGCAATGCATATGGCATTAATGTAGCGAAGATTAAGGAAATCATTACATATGAGGACGTTACACCGGTTCCGAATGCGCACCCCAGTATAGAAGGAATTTTTATGCCGCGTGATACAATGATTACGGCGATTGACCTGAAGAATTGTTTACAACGCGGAGTATCAAAAGCAGGAGGTTTGTTTATTATTACAAACTTTAATAAATTGGATGTCGCGTTCCATGTTGATTCTGTCGTCGGTATTCATAGAGTATCCTGGAAGGATATCATTAAACCGGATTCTACAGTCTCTTCAGCAGAAGAAGGTATTTCTACCGGAATTATTAAACTCGATGGAAGATTGATCATTATTTTGGATTTTGAGAAGATTATGACGGATATCAATCCGGAGACAGGGTTGAAGCTGACGGATATTGATGAACTTGGTGAAAGAGGCCGATATGATATTCCGATTTTGATTGCAGAAGATTCACCGCTGTTGAATAAGTTGATCGTAGATTCGTTGCATAAGGCTGGATATGTGAACCTGATCCATACAGAGAATGGTCAGCAGGCATATGATGTAATCAAGGACTGCAAAGAAGAAGGTACTCTGAAAGAACATGTACAATGTATCATTACGGATATTGAAATGCCTATTATGGATGGGCACCGTCTGACTAAATTGGTAAAAGAAGATGATGAAACAAAGGATATTCCGGTCATTATCTTTTCATCCTTGGTTAATGACGAAATGAGGAGAAAAGGGGAGGCATTAGGCGCTAATGCCCAACTTTCCAAGCCGGAGATTGGTAATTTGGTAAGAGTCGTTGACCAGTTAGTATTGGACTAGATATGAAGCAAAGGCCGGGGATTCCCGGCCTTTACGTTTTATGATGTTTGATTTTATGATAAGTTTGGAAGTTTGATTTTATGATAAGTTTGGTAATTAGAGAGTTGGATTGAAAAGAAAGAGGCTGAAAGTGAGTTTTAAGGGATTATGAAACATACGTTATCGGATATAGCCGCAAAATGTGATGAGGCGGATATGGTTTTAGTTGGGATTGGAGAGGAATTTCAGTATGACTGGGATATTTTGCTCCGAAACGAACGCTATCAGGAAATCGAAAAGGAGATAGAGCAGAAAGAAAAAAAAGAGAGAGAAGAATATCGGTGGATTGTGCCTTTTATACAGAAAATGGCTTTGGAGAAATATCCGGATTTAAGGCTGCGGGAAGCATATCGGAATTTACAGAAGATAATAGAAGGAAAGAATTACTTTATTCTTTCTATCACGATGGATGATCATTTATACCGCAATGGATTTCAGGAGGACAGAATTGTAACGCCCTGCGGCGGCTTTCGTAAGATGCAGTGTGACCATAACTGCTGCGGACTGATTATGGAGCCAGATGAGGATATGTATCAGAAGGTTTTAGCTTATTTTTATAAAGAGATAGAATTGGAAGAACTGACGGAGCCGGAATGTGAGAAATGCGGTCAAAAAAAAAGATTTAATCAACTTGGCGTCAGTAAATATGCAGAAGAAGGATATCTGCCGCAGTGGAATGTCTATACAAAATGGCTTCAGGGAACCGTCAATAAAAAATTATGTGTTATTGAATTGGGAGCAGGTATGGAGATGCCTGCAATTATCAGGTGGCCTTTTGAAAAAATAGTTTATTATAATCAGAAATCTTTTTTGTATCGTATTCATCCTGCATTATATCAGCTTGGAGAAAAAATGGGTGGCAGGGGGGCTGCCATTCAAGAAAAATCTGTTGATTTTTTGGCAAATGGATTTGTTTAATTGAGGAGTATGTGATAAAATAGCAAGGGTAGCTTTGATGTGAACAGCATCTTTGCGTAAATAATTATTTGGAGAAAAGCTATGAATTCAAACGAAGAGTATTTGGAAAATTTATTACAATCTATGATGGATGGGAAAGTAGCAGGTCCTTCTAAAAAGGCTGCGAGTGATTCTGGAAGACAGAAGAGTGCGATCGAGATGCTGACCGGAGAGGAGCCGGAGCAGGCATTGTATGCAGGAACCTTGGATACAGACGATGGATTGGAAGCTGTTGAAGATGAAGCGGCAGCTGCTCCTTTGGGGACGGATTTGGGCATGGAAGAATCTTCTATGACAAGTACAGGTTTGGATAATGCAGAAGCAGATGCGCTCAGTTTGGAAGATGCAGGTTTAACAGAAAGCGGCTTGAATGGAATTGATGCGGAAAGTGCGGCGTCAGATGAATCTATTTTAAATGATATGGACGTAGAAGACCAAAACCTGAGCATGGAAGATAACGGTATGGACTTAGGGGACATAGCGTTGGAAGATCTGGATTTGAATGACCGCATGGAAGACATCGGTCTGGGCGACCTCGGTATGGATGACATTGCATTGGAGGAGTATGGTTTAGAAGACATGGAAGAGCCGGCTTTAGGTGATCTGAATCTGGAAAATAACGATATGGACTTGGAAAGTATGGGGCTGGAAGACATGAATTTGGATGATGGCATGGAAGACATAGGACTGAGTGATCTCGGTATGGATGACATGGCATTGGAAGAACATGGCTTAGATGATATGCTTATAGAAGAATCGGGCTTAGATGGCATGGATTTGGGTGATGGCATGGAAGACATCGGCCTGGATGATCTCGGTATGGATGACATGGCGTTGGAAGAACATGGTTTGGACGATATGGCTTTAGGAGAAGCGGACTTAGGCGATATGGGATTGGAAGAAGCGCCAGTGGAAGAACTTTCATTGGACGATATGTCTGGGGAATCGCCGGAGGTTGATGGTATGGCGTTGGAAGATTCGGATTTTGATGGGATGTCAGAGGATTTCACATTGGAAGAGAGCGGCATGGATGATTTGGCGGAAATCAATAATCTTCTGGAACAGTCAGGACAGGATGAAGAAATTGATGATGAAATGCTTGCTTTATTGGAAAGTGTTTCTGATTCCGGTGAAGACGACATGGTGGGGGGAGAAAATAATGAGTTTTCTTTTTTCCCGGGAGATGACGACGGAAATGGCGGCATGACGTCTATTGAAGGATTAAATGCGGAAGAAGAAACGCCGCCGGAGGAAGACGGGAAGAAAAAGAAAGGCAGAAAGTGGAAGAAGAAAGATAAAAAGGCGGCAAAGAATGCTGTTGAAATAGCGGATGATAGTGCAGAAGCAGGTGATATTGACGGAGCGGAAAGCAAAGACGGAGAGAATAAGGAGAAAAAGCCGGGGGCTTTTGCAAGATTTCTTGCATTTTTGACAGAGACGGATGAAGATGATGAAGAAAATGCGGAAGGTACAATGCAATCAGGGGAAGCATTGGATGAAAATTCGGAACTGCTTGCGGAATTGAGCGCAGAAGATAAGAAGAAAGGGAAAAAGGAAAAGAAGAAGAAAGAAAAGAAAGTAAAAGAGAAGAAAGGGAAAAAGGCATCGGGCGGCGATGAAGGCGGAGACGATGAAGGAACTGCCAAGAAAAAGAAGAAACCGAAAAAAGAAAAGAAAGTAAAAGCGATCGACGAGGAAGCAGTAAAAGAAGAAACGGGAAAGAAGCTTTCCAAGAAAAAAGTAATACCTGTTATTCTTTTCTGTGCTACGATTATGCTGTGTATTATTGTCTTTACGATCATCATACCTGATCATATGCAGAAACGCGATGCAAGGATTGCGTATGATATGGGAAATTATCAGGATGTTTTTGATTTACTCTATGGAAAGGATTTGAACGAGGAGGAAGAAGTTCTTTTACATAAGAGCACCATTGTTATGAAGATGGAGCGGAAATTGGCATCCTATCAGAATAATCGGAAACTGGGTGGTCATGAACTGGAAGCATTGAATGCGCTGGTACAGGGGGTTGCTTTATACTATGAGTTGCTGCCGGAAGCTGATGAGTATTCTGTTATGGGAGAACTTGAGGAGAAGTATCGGCAGATTCTTGTTATTTTATCCGATCAGTATGCCCTTTCCGAAATGGATGTTATGGATATCATTTCTTCGGAAGACGACACGATATATACACAGAAAATCAGGTCGGTGCTCTATGGTATCAGCTATTCGGGAGAGGATGCACAATCCGGTGAGGTACCGGATGTTCTGCCGGAAGAGCAGGAGATTCTCGATGGGCTGCCGGAGGAGACAGCAGATAATATAACGGATGATACATCAGATGGTTCCTTAGATAATTCAGCAGAGAATACGGCCGATGAAGCAGTGAATGAGGCACCGGAAGAAACACAGGACAATAATGTGTCCGGAGAGGCTACCGGCAATGCAGCAGAAGGGACAGCGGCTTCCGAAGGCGAGGTCAAGTATATTGAACCGGTTTCGGTCGAAGTACATCAGAATAACTGATAAAGGGTGAAAAATTATGGTTGCAGTCATTGATTACGATGCCGGAAATATAAGAAGTGTTGAAAAGGCAGTTGCGGCTTTGGGAAAACAGGTCGTTGTGACGAGAAGACCGGAGGAGATTTTGGCCGCGGAGCATGTGATTCTGCCGGGGGTAGGCGCTTTTGGCGATGCGATGGAGAAACTCCATAAATATGAGTTGACCGGTGTTATTCGTGAGGTGACGGCGCGCAGGACGCCTTTTTTGGGTATCTGTCTTGGGTTACAACTGTTATTTTATGGTAGCGAAGAGAGCGAAGGCATCGAAGGGCTTGGCATTCTGCCAGGCAGAATCGTTCGGATTCCGGAGGGAAAAGACTTGAAGATTCCGCATATCGGATGGAATTCGCTTTCTTACCCACATCAGGGCAGACTTTTTCAGGGAATACCGGAGCAGTCCTATGTGTATTTTGTACATTCCTATTATTTACAGGCAGAGGATGCGGAAATCGTGAAGGCAGCGACAGAGTATGGCGTTGTGATTCATGCTTCCGTCGAAAAAGACAATGTTTTTGCCTGTCAGTTCCATCCTGAGAAAAGTTCCGGGACGGGTATGCGGATTTTAAAAAATTTTCTGGATATTCATATAGAAGCAGAGAGATGAAAAGGCGGAGAGGATAGCCGATGCATACGAAAAGAATTATTCCATGTCTGGATGTTAAGAACGGCAGAGTTGTAAAGGGTGTTAATTTTATCAATTTTAGAGATGCGGGAGATCCGGCTGAGGTCGGAGCCGCGTATGACAGGTCCGGTGCGGATGAACTTGTTTTTCTGGATATTACGGCTTCTTCCGATGCGAGAGCGACGGCTGTTGAAATGGTCAGGAAGGTAGCGGAAAAGGTATTCATTCCCTTTACGGTAGGCGGCGGCATCCGCACGGTAGAGGATTTTAAAGCAATCCTGCGGGAAGGTGCGGATAAAGTATCAGTCAATTCCGCTGCCATCATGAATCCGCAGCTGATTGCCGATGCGGCAGATAAGTTTGGCAGTCAGTGTGTGGTAGTCGCGATTGACGCCAAGCGTCGCGATGGCGGCAGCGGTTGGAATATTTATAAAAACGGCGGTCGTATCGATATGGGTATTGATGCGGTAGAATGGGCGATGAAGGCGGAAAAGCTGGGAGCCGGGGAAATTCTTCTGACCAGCATGGATGGAGACGGTACGAAAGCGGGCTATGATTTGGAACTGACAAGGAGTATTTCCGAGAATGTTTCCATTCCGGTCATTGCTTCCGGCGGCGCGGGAACAATGGAGCATTTTTATGAAGCTTTTACGGTGGGAAAAGCAGATGCAGCGCTTGCGGCTTCTCTCTTTCATTTTAAGGAAATGGAGATTCGGGAACTGAAACATTATCTGAGAGAGAAAGGGATTTCTGTCAGACTTAATACAGACTGAGAAAAAGCATCGAGAAGACATTCTCGGTGCTTTTGCAACTTACAGGGCTTCTGCAACCACTTACCGCTTTTTTCTTGCCCGATGTAGAAAAGCATTTTATGATGAAATAGACGAAAGCACAGCGGCTTGCGTCCCAAGAATTGCGGAGCAATTCTTGCTGAAAAGGTGGCGTTTCGTTGCTTCTATGGATACTAAGAGCCAGGAGAAAGGAGTTTTATGACGGAGACAGTAATTCGTGCATCACATTTGAAAAAATATTTTAAGGAAGTGAAGGCGGTCGATGATATCAGTTTTGAGATAAAGAGGGGAGAGTTGTTCGGCTTTTTAGGAATTAACGGAGCAGGTAAATCGACGACCATCAATATGCTCTGTACTTTGTCACGGCCGACCGACGGCGGAGCGGAGATCTGCGGCCATGAACTGGGCAAAGAAGACGAGCGGATACGCGAAAAAATCGGTGTCGTTTATCAGAATAATTGTCTGGATGAAAAACTGAGCGTCAAGGAGAATCTGTTCGTGCGGGGTTCCCTTTATGAAAAAAGCGGGAGCAGGTTGAAGAGTCAGATTTTGAACGTATGCGAAATTCTGGAGCTTGGGAATGTGTACGACAGGAGATTCGCGATGCTTTCGGGCGGACAGAAGCGGCGCTGCGAAATTGCCAGAGCGCTGGTCAACAGGCCGGAAATCCTGTTTTTGGATGAACCGACGACAGGACTCGACCCGGCAACAAGAAAGAATGTTTGGCAGAGCATCGAACAGCTCAGAAAAGAAATGAATATGACGGTGTTCTTGACGACACATTATATGGAGGAGGCCGCAAAAGCAACGAGCATTGCAATTATTGACGGCGGGCACATTATGGAGAGGGGAACGCCTTTTTCCTTAAAGGAAAAATATGCAAAGGACAGACTGGTGCTGTTTCCGAAAGAAGGGCAGAGCGAGCGGTTTCGGGAAGCGTTGGAAGCAGAAAAAACGGTATATAAGCAGAAGGACGGTTATATTACAATGAATCTTGAGAACAGTATGCTGGCGTTCCCAATCTTGCAGAAGATGCAGTCGTTCCTTAGCGGATTTGAGCTGGTACAGGGATCTATGGATGATGTGTTTTTAAATGTGACCGGAAAAACATTGGTCCGTGTTGAACGTGAAGAGAAAGGCGGAAGAAGATGAGAGCGACAGGAAATCTGATGAAGAGAAATATATTGATTTATATGCGGGACAAGGGAACGGTATTTTATTCAATCTTATCGATGCTGATCATATTGGGCCTGATGATTTTATTTCTGGGCGATATGAACAGCAGAGATATTGTCCGTGCGCTGGAGCAAATGGGCGGTGTCAGAGATGCAGAGGCGGATCGGATTAATGCGGACTATCTGATTATGGTTTGGACATTAGCGGGAATTCTCGTATCGAATACGGTGACGGTGACAATGACGGTAATGGGATGTATGATCAATGATGAAGAGAATAAGCGGCTTGCGAGTTTTTATGTTGCACCTGTGAAAAGGATTTATGTTGCGCTCAGTTATATTTTTTCCGCATGGATCATCGGAATCATGATGTGCCTGATCACGTTGGCGGTCTTTCAGGGGTATATGGCGGTGACAGGGCAGGCGCTGTTTGCCGGGGCGGTGTGTCTGCAGCTTTTGGGGATGATCATATTAAATTCTTTTGTCTATGCGTCGGCAGCTTATCTGATTGCATTGTTCGTTCATAGTATGAGTGCATGGAGCGGTCTGCTTACGATAATTGGAACATTGGTAGGTTTTGTCGGGGCTATCTATCTGCCGATGGCAGCGCTTCCGGAGAAAGTGGCGGATGTTCTGAAATGCCTGCCTGTGCTTCACGGCACGGCCATGATGCGGGTGGTCTGCACAGCAGAAGCAGTCGAGAATACATTTGCAGGACTTCCAGCGGAGGCTGCGGAGGTCTTTCGGGAGGAGATGGGAATCACGGTGGTCATGGGCGACGGACCGGTATCGTTTTCAGTGCAGGTCGTATATCTGCTCGTTCTCGGACTGGTAATTATTACAGCGGCTGCGTTTATCAGCAGGAAAAGGTCGTTATATGACAGATGATCCCTGACATTGTTGTATGGGAAGGAATGAAGGTTTCGCATGAAGATTATCATAGAAGATATAGGACCGGACGAAGAAGAGGCAGTGATTATCCGCTGCCGGGAAGTGGATGAGTCGATTTTACAGCTTGTGAATGGATTGAAGCTGAAGAAGGAAAAACTGGCGGTCAGACAGGACGAGAAAATTTTACAGATAGAGCCGGGCGATGTTTATTATTTTGAGGCGGTCGATAACAGAGTCTTTCTTTATTCGGATAAAAATGTATATGAAACGCGGATGAAGCTGTATGAGTTAGAACGGCGTTTTGCCGGAACCGATTTTTTCAGGGCCTCTAAGTCAGTAATCCTGAATTTGGCAAAGGTAAAAAATTTCTGCCCGGGTTTCAACGGCAGGTTTGAAGCACTGATGCAGAATGGTGAACGCGTTGGCATTTCAAGGCAGTATGTGCCGCTTCTGAAAAATAAACTCGGATTGTAAGAAAGGTGGGATGACTGCAATGATAGCGAAAATAAAGGAAATGTTCCATACATTTTCTTATGTTGTGACGGGCGTTGTTTTTATGTGCGCCTTGTTTCTTACGGCTTTTAATCAAAATGGGATAATCCATATACAGCTTCTTTGGCAGATTCTGTTTACATCGTTCCTGTGTGTGATGGGAAATCTGATTTATCCGCAGAGGAAGGTAGCGAGATGGCAGGTCATTGTCCGCAGACTGCTGCATTATTTATATGTTAATGCAGTCGTTTTCGGCTGTGCAAGAGCTTTCTGGTGGTTCGATGTAGCAGATTTGGAAAAGACAGGCTTTCTGTTTCTGGAGATTGCAGTGGTATTCGTTGTAGTATCCTGGCTTGTGTGGCATAAAAGCAAAGCGCTTACTGATTTATTGAATGACCATTTAGAAAAGTATCAGAATAAAATGCCGAAAGAATAGGCATTAACAGAATCGGTATTGAATAGGTATCGGCGACCAAATAGGTATCGGCGGGAAAAAAGAAATTGCCACATGGGGGTATTCGTTGTATAATAATAAAAGTGTCTCCAGAGGGAGCCACATTTATAAAAGTGCCTCCAGAGGGAGCCACATTTATAAATGTGTCCCTAGTGAGGCTGCTGCGGCAGATATAATCATCCCAAAAGCAGGCGGCAGCATAAAAAAGAAAGGCAAGGTTATTGGAATGAGTAAGCAGATACCTTATAAAATTTATTTGGAAGAGCAGGAAATGCCGAAACAATGGTATAATGTACGCGCGGATATGAAAAAGAAACCGGCTCCGATTTTGAATCCGGGCACTTTAGCACCGGTCACGGAAGACGAACTTTCCGGTATTTTCTGCCGGGAATTGGCAAAGCAGGAACTGGATGATACGACGCCGTATTTCGATATTCCGCAGGAAATTCGGGATTTTTATAAAATGTACCGTCCGTCGCCGCTTGTCAGGGCATATTGCCTGGAAGAGAAGCTGGGGACGCCTGCACATATTTATTATAAATTCGAGGGAAATAATACTTCAGGAAGCCATAAGCTGAATTCTGCCATTGCGCAGGCTTATTACGCGAAGAAACAGGGATTAAAAGGTGTAACGACGGAGACAGGCGCAGGCCAGTGGGGAACGGCGCTTTCTATGGCGTGTTCTTATTTTGACTTGGATTGTCAGGTATATATGGTTAAATGTTCCTATGAGCAGAAGCCTTTCCGTCGGGAAGTGATGCGTACTTATGGTGCGAAGGTAACGCCTTCTCCGTCTATGAATACAAATGTAGGACGTAAAATTAATGAAGAATTTCCGGGCACAACGGGAAGCCTTGGCTGTGCCATTTCGGAAGCGGTAGAAGCGGCAACCAGTCAGGAAGGCTATCGCTATGTACTGGGTTCCGTACTCGCACAGGTATTGCTGCATCAGTCTATTATCGGTCTGGAGACAAAAGCGGCTTTGGACAAATACGGCATCAAGGCCGATACGATCATCGGCTGTGCAGGCGGCGGCTCTAATCTGGGAGGCTTGATTTCTCCTTTTGCGGGTGAAATATTAAGAGGTGAGGCGGAATATCAGATGATCGCGGTAGAACCGGCATCCTGTCCGAGTATGACACGAGGGGTATATGCCTATGATTTCTGTGATACGGGTAAGGTATGTCCGCTTGCAAAGATGTATACATTGGGAAGCGGCTTTATTCCGTCGGCAAATCATGCGGGAGGACTTCGCTATCACGGCATGAGTTCCACGGTTTCCGAATTATATGATCAGGGATTGTTAGAAGCAAGAAGCATAGAACAGACGGAAGTATTTAAGGCGGCGGAGACTTTTGCAAGAGTAGAAGGTATTTTGCCGGCACCGGAGAGCAGCCATGCGATTAAGGTCGCAATTGACGAAGCGATGAAATGTAAAGAGACCGGAGAGGAAAAGAATATTGTATTCGGTCTTACCGGTACGGGTTATTTTGATATGATCGCTTATCAGAGATACAATGACGGTGAAATGAGCGATTACATTCCGACGGACGAAGAACTGGCCCAGGCAGCGGCGAAACTTCCGAAAATTTAGTTGACAAACCGGATTGCCCTATGTATAATAGTTTGAGTGTGAATAGGAGTCAGCTATGTTCATTAATTTAACTGATGTATTAACATCTGAGGATAAAGTGATTTCGATGCAGGCAGAGACGGAAATGACAGAGGTCTCGATTTACGGAGAGGCATTTGAGATTCTTGAAAAGTCGCCGGTGAATCTGACATTTACCAATCTTGGAAAGGGCAGGGCATCGGTGGAGGGACAGGTGGAATTCGTTTTTGCCATGAACTGTGACAGATGTCTGAAGCCTGTCAGGGAGAAATTAAGACTTCAGTTTTCCAGAGAAGTTCATGCGCCGGATGCGGTTTCAGAACAGCAGGATGACGAAGATGATGACCAGACTTTTATGGAAGGTTATCAGTTAAATATAGAGGACTTACTGAACAGTGAAATCATCATGAACTGGCCGAGTAAGGTTCTGTGCAGGACAGACTGCAGAGGTATCTGTATGCAGTGCGGTCAGGACCTGAATAGCGGAACGTGTGAATGTGATACATTTATTCCCGATCCCCGGATGGCAGTGATCAAAGATATCTTTAACGCGGATAAGGAGGTGTAACGATGTCTATTTGTCCTAAGAACAAATCTTCCAAAGGAAGAAGAGATAGGAGAAGAGCAAACTGGAAAATGACTGCTCCTACGTTGGTTAAGTGCAGTAAGTGCGGCGCATTAATGGTACCTCACAGAGTATGTAAGAAGTGCGGCACATACAACAAAAAAGAAATTATTGCAGTTGATTAATTTAAGAAAAGTGCAGAGAAATCAAGGGTTTATATGAATATATTGCCCTTGATTTCTTTTTTATCCCATTTGATCAAAACTGAGAATAGATGAGATCAAAAATCAGTATGGACCAACAGCCCTGATATGCTTCTCCATTATTTAATATACTTCAATTTCAGATGCCAATAAAAACATACAGGCATCAGAGAGGTTTCCATTAATTTCAGTTATGGTATCTGAAACTCATATGTATAATTCTGTAATGTTCCGGTTCCCTTAGATCTCTGATCTGATTTTTCATTAACAATCTTTTTGCTAAAAACTTGATTTTTACTGACCGGTCTAGTATATTAGTATAAGATGTTCGCAGACTGAGGAAGGAGCAGGGACAAGAGCATGGAAGAATTTGTGAAGGTAGCTGTAGACGCGATGGGCGGCGATAATGCGCCTGCGGAAATCATTAAAGGTGCGGTAGAAGCCATTCAGGAAAGCAATAAAGTCAAAGTCTATCTGGTAGGGAACGAAGAAGCGGTGAAGAAAGAACTTGCCGGATATAAATATCCGGAAGAGCAGCTTACGCTCGTTCCTGCGAGTGAAGTGATCGAGACTGCGGAACCGCCGGTAATGGCAATTCGCAAGAAGAAGGAGTCATCGCTTGTAAAGGCGTTGTATCTTGTCAAAGATGGAACCTGTGATGCCTATGTGTCTGCGGGAAGCAGCGGCGCAACGCTGGTAGGCGGACAAGTTATCGTAGGACGTATCAAAGGGGTGGAAAGACCACCGCTCGCGCCTCTGATTCCTACGGAGAACGGCTGCGCGCTGTTAGTAGACTGCGGTGCGAATGTGGATGCGAGGCCTTCTCATCTTGTACAGTTTGCCAAGATGGGTGCAATTTATATGGAAAATATTGTGGGCGTGAAAAATCCGAGAGTAGCAATCGTGAATATTGGTGCGGAAGAAGAAAAAGGGAATGCGCTTGTAAAGGAAACCTTTCCTCTTTTGAAGAACTGTCCAGATATCAATTTTATCGGAAGCATTGAAGCAAGGGATATCCCGGCCGGTATGGCAGATGTCATTGTGTGTGAAGCTTTTGTCGGAAATGTTATTTTGAAATTGTATGAGGGTGTCGGCGGTACTTTGATCAAAAAAGTAAAGGCTGGCATGATGACCTCTTTGCGGAGCAAGATTGGAGCGCTTCTCGTGAAGCCTGCCTTGAAGGAGACATTAAAAGATTTTGACTTAGAGCAGTACGGTGGTGCACCGATGCTTGGTCTGAACGGGTTAGTTGTTAAAACGCATGGCAGCTCCAAATCCGTTGAAATCAAAAATTCTATTTTACAATGTATTACTTTTAAAGAACAGAGGATCAACGAGAAAATCAGGGAGAAAATTACCGTACAGGATTGAGAAAGGCTGGCTGGTCATATGGAATTTGCGAAGTTAAAGCAGGTCATTGCAAATATTTTGAATGTAGACCCGGAAGAAATCACGATGGAAACAACTTTTATGGAAGATCTGGGGGCGGATTCTCTGGATATCTTTCAGATTATTATGGGCATTGAAGAAGAATTTGATATCGAGATTCCGGCTGAAAAAGTGGAACATATAACGACGGTGGAAGAAGCGGTTAATTTAATGAAGAGCGCGATTAAGGCGGCAGAATAGAAGAAAAACCCTTTCTGAGAAGGGTTTTTTTAGTTTTTGTGGAGGTATCAATGCAGCAAAGACCGTTAGAAGAATTGGAAAATAAAATGGGCTATCAGTTTCGAGATAAGTTTCTGCTCCGGCAGGCGTTGACGCACAGTTCTTTTGCAAATGAGCAGAAAATCAATAAACAGGAAGATTATGAGCGACTGGAATTCCTGGGAGATGCGGTATTGGAATTAGTATCCAGTGAATTTCTTTTTCAGGAAAACAAACAGATGTCGGAAGGGCAGCTTACACGGACAAGGGCTTCCATCGTATGCGAGCAGGCACTTGCATACTGCGCAAGGGAGTTTGGACTGGAAGCGTATATTCTGCTTGGAAAGGGTGAAGAACGGACCGGCGGCAGAACAAAAGATTCTATTATTTCGGATGTCATGGAAGCAATCATCGGGGCGATTTATATTGACGGCGGTATGCAGCAGGCCTCGGCTTTTGTCCACCGTTTCATTCTTTCCGATCTGGATCATAAGAAACTGTTCTATGATGCGAAGACAATCTTACAGGAATTTGTGCAGCAGAAAAATAACGGAACGCTTCATTATCAGCTTATTCGAGAGGATGGGCCGGATCACGATAAGCTTTTTGTTATAGAAGCCAGAATTAATGAAAAGAAAATCGGTGAAGGAACAGGAAAAACAAAAAAGGCGGCGGAGCAGCAGGCGGCTTATGAAGCGCTCGTTTCTCTGCAGAGATAAAATGCGGGGTATTTATGTATTTAAAAAGTATCGAAGTACAGGGTTTTAAATCTTTTGCAAATAAAATCACATTTAAATTTCATAATGGAATTACCGGAATCGTGGGACCGAACGGCAGCGGCAAGAGCAATGTCGCGGATGCGGTCAGGTGGGTGTTGGGAGAACAGCGTATCAAGCAGCTGCGCGGCGCTTCCATGCAGGACGTTATTTTTTCCGGGACAGAGATGCGTAAGGCGCTCGGCTCCGCTTACGTTGCAATCACGTTAGATAATGCAGACCATCAGCTTTCTATTGATTACGACGAAGTAACGGTATCCAGAAGGCTGTATCGTTCCGGTGAAAGCGAATACATGATCAACGGCACGATCTGCCGTCTGAAAGACGTCAATGAGCTTTTTTACGATACGGGTATCGGAAAAGAAGGCTATTCCATCATCGGTCAGGGACAAATTGATAAGATTCTGAGCGGTAAACCGGAGGAGCGCCGGGAACTGTTCGACGAGGCGGCCGGTATCGTAAAATTCAAACGGAGAAAGTATGCTGCTCAGAAAAAGCTGGAAGACGAGAAGCAGAACCTTGTCCGTGTCAACGATATTCTCTCGGAACTCGAAAAGCAGACCGGCCCCCTTGAGAAGCAGTCCGAAAAGGCAAGGATTTATCTGCGGAAAAAGGAAGAACTGAAAACGCTGGATGTCAATGTCTTTCTGGTAGAAAATGTCAGCATCAAGGAGCAGCTGGATGAGGTCGATGAAAAACTGCAGATTGCCGGAGATGACTTAGAGGATACGACGCAGAAATATGAGCATATTAAAGAAGAATATGAGCAGATTGAGAGCAGAATAGAGCAGTTGGACCAGGCAATTGAGCGGGCGAGGGCAACGCTGACGGATACGGGCGTTATGCGTTCCAAGTTAGAGGGCGAAATGAATGTCTTAAAGGAGAGAATCCATTCCGTACAGGGAAATGAGGAACATTTGCTGACCCGTATCAATACGATCGAAACTTCCATACAAGAGAAAACGCAGGAGAAAGAAGGCATTTCCGCGCAGAAGGCACAAATCGATGAAAAGTTGAAAGTACTGCAGCAGGCAAGGGAAGAAGCGGGGAAACTGTTAGAAGAAGTACAGGGCCGTATCGAAGCGTTAAATAATCAGATTGAAAGCGGCAAGAATACTATTATCGAAGCGTTGAATAACAGGGCTACCATCAAGTCCAAGATGGGGAGCTTTGACACGATGTTGGAGCAGATTCAGATTCGAAAGGCGGAATTGAATTCCAGACTGCTGCGGGCCAAATCGGATGAAGCGGCCCATACGGAAACGATTAAAAATCTGGAAGAAGAATTTGAAAAGATCAACGCGGCAATTCAGGAACTGCGCGATAAACAGGAAGTATCGGAAGAGAAACTCGCAGGTATGCGGGAGGAACTGGCCGGAAAAGACCAGAAGCTTCGCGATACGCAGGTTTTATATCATCAGGAAAAATCGAAGCTGGATGCGCTCTCTAATCTGACGGAGCGCTATGAAGGCTATGGCGGCGCAGTCAAGGCCGTCATGGAACAGAAAGCGAAGAAAAAGGGAATCATTGGTGTCGTAGCGGATATCATTCAGGCAGAGGCCAAATATGAAACGGCAATCGAAACGGCGCTTGGCGGCAATATTCAGAACATCGTTACGGAAGATGAAGAGACAGCGAAGAGCATGATTGCCTTTTTGAAGAGCAGCCGTGCAGGCCGAGCGACTTTCTTACCGCTTACGAGCATCAAAAATCCGCAGGAATTTAAGAATAAGGATGCCCTGAAGGAAAAGGGCGTTATCGGCATGGCGGACGAGTTGGTAAAAGTCGATCAGAAATACCGGGATGTGGCGAAGTCTCTGCTTGGCAGAATCATTGTTGTCGATAATATCGATAATGCGGTAAAAATTGCCGGAAAGTTCCGTCACAGCCTGCGTATGGTAACGATCGAAGGAGAACTGCTCGTTCCGGGCGGAGCTATCAGCGGCGGTGCTTTTAAGAATAACAGCAATCTGCTGGGCCGTCGGCGTGAAATGGAAGAGCTGGAGAAAAAAATCAAACAGTATGTTATGGAAATCGACCGCCTTTTGGAAGATATTGAAGCTACAAAGGCGGCAAGAAATAAGCTGCGCCTTGAAATAGAAGATATTAAAGGACAGTTGCAGCGGAAATTTATCGAGCAGAATACGGCAAGGCTGAATGTCAGTCAGGCGAGAGAGCGGAAAAACGAAGCGGCGGAAGGTTCCGAAGAATTGCAGACGGAAGAGACGGAACTGGAAATACAGATTCGGGAGATTCAGGAGAATAAGAAAGCAATTCTGAAAGAACTGGAAAATTCCGAAACGCTGGAAAAAGATACGGAGACGCAGATTGAAGGCTTTCAGCGCCAGTTGGAGACGGAAAGAGCCGAAGAGTCGGTACAGTCTGCCAAAGTTTCCGAGTGGGATGTGGAAGTCGAGAAAATATTGCAGCAGGCCGAGTTTCACAGACAGAATATCGAACGTATTGCAGGCGAAATTGAGCGTCATGAGGCGGAGCTGAAAGAAGTGCAGGAAAGTCTGCAGGCCGGCCGGGAAGATGTGGAACAGAAGCAGGAAAGCATTCTGGAGATTGAAAAGACGATTCTTGCATCCCATACGACCCAGACCGATACGGAATTGCAGTTAAAAGAAGATGTTGCATCCAAGGAAGCGCTGTCGGCGAAGCAGAAGAATTTTTTTAATGAGCGGGAAGACTTGTCAAAGCAGATGAATTCGCTCGACAAGGAAGTATATCGTCTGAACAGCCAGAAAGAAAAGCTGGAAAATTCCATCGAGTCCCAGATTAATTATATGTGGGATGAATATGAAATCACGCTGTCGGATGCTGCTTCCATGCGAAACGAGGAGATGGATGATCTGCCCGCTATGAAAAAGGACATTTCCAGATTAAAAGATGAAATCCGAAAACTGGGAGACGTCAATGTGAATGCCATCGAAGATTATAAGAACCTGATGGAGCGTTATACATTTTTAAAGACACAGCATGACGATCTGGTGGAAGCGGAGCAGACCCTGCTCGGTATTATCGAAGAACTGGATACTTCCATGCGGAAACAGTTCAATGAGAAATTCGCAGAAATCAACCGGGAATTTGATAAGGTCTTTAAAGAACTGTTCGGCGGCGGAAAAGGTACATTGGAACTAATAGAAGACGAGGACGTTCTGGAGGCCGGCATTCGGATCATTGCACAGCCGCCCGGAAAGAAACTGGTCAATATGATGCAGATGTCCGGTGGAGAAAAGTCGTTGACAGCAATCTGTCTGCTGTTCGCCATCCAGAACCTGAAACCTTCGCCTTTTTGTCTGTTGGACGAGATCGAAGCGGCGCTGGATGAAAACAACGTGGGTCGTTTTGCAAAATATTTACATAAGCTGACCAGAAATACACAGTTCATCGTTATCACGCACAGGCGCGGAACAATGGAGAAAGCGGACAGACTGTATGGTATCACGATGGAAGAAAAAGGTATTTCGACGTTAGTCAGCGTAAATTTAATCGATAAGGAATTGGATGATTGATGAGTGAAGAAAAAAAAGGCTTTTTTGCCAAGTTAAAAGAGGGATTGACAAAAACAAGGAACAATATCGTTCATGGGATTGATTCCGTATTCAGCGGTTTTTCCCATATTGATGAGGATTTCTATGAGGAACTGGAAGAGATTCTGATCATGGGTGATATCGGTGTGGGTGCGACAGACGAGATCCTGACGAGGCTGAGGGAGCAGGTAAAGGAGAATCATATTAAGGAACCGGCTGCTTGCAAAGATTATCTGATCCAGAATATCAAAGAGCAGATGCAGGTAGGCGAAACGGCATATGAATTCGAGCATAAACAGTCTATCGTGCTTGTGATCGGTGTCAACGGTGTCGGGAAAACGACGTCTGTCGGGAAACTGGCGGGCAAGCTGAAAGCACAGAATCGAAAAGTTCTGCTTGCTGCGGCTGATACCTTCCGGGCTGCGGCCGGAGAACAGCTGACGGAGTGGGCACATCGGGCAGGCGTGGAAATCATTGGCGGCAAAGAGGGGGCAGATCCGGCCAGCGTCATTTACGATGCGGTGGCGGCAGCAAAAGCAAGGAATGTCGATGTGCTGCTGTGCGATACGGCAGGCCGTCTGCACAATAAGAAGAATTTGATGGAAGAATTGAAGAAGATTAACCGAATCATCGACAAGGAATTTCCGGATGCCCACAGGGAAAATCTCGTTGTCCTGGACGGTACGACGGGACAGAATGCGCTGCAGCAGGCACGGGAGTTCGGAGAAGTGGCGGATTTGACAGGAATTATCCTGACCAAAATGGACGGAACGGCCAAGGGAGGTATCGCGGTAGCGATTCAGTCTGAACTGAAGATTCCGGTAAAATATATCGGGGTCGGAGAAACAATCGACGATCTGCAGAAGTTCGACGCAGAGCAGTTCGTAAATGCGTTATTTGACGTGAATCTGGACGATGTTGAAGCGGAAGAACTGGTGGAATAACAGGAAAGGGGCAGGAAGATGGAGCTTACGTTGGAGAAATTTGAAGAGGCGTGCGAAGTCGTAAAAAAGGTCACGATGGAGACCAAACTGGTATACAGCGACTATTTCAGCGCGCAGACAGGAAACAAGGTATATCTGAAACCGGAAAATATGCAGTTTACAGGGGCATATAAACTGCGGGGCGCCTATTATAAGATGAGCACATTGTCGGAAGCGGAAAGGCAGAAGGGACTGATCACGGCTTCTGCAGGAAATCATGCGCAGGGCGTTGCTTATGCCGCAAAATGCTATCATGTGAAGGCGACCATCGTCATGCCGACGACGACACCGCTCATTAAGGTCAACAGAACAAAGGGCTATGGCGCGGAAGTGATCCTGTATGGAGACGTTTATGACGAGGCGTGTGCTTATGCGTATCAGCTGGCGGAAGAAAAGGGTTATACGTTCGTGCACCCTTTTGATGATCTGGATGTGGCGACCGGGCAGGGGACGATCGCGATGGAAATCATCAAAGAGCTTCCGCTGGTAGACTATATTCTTGTACCGATTGGAGGAGGCGGGCTTGCGACGGGCGTTTCCACGCTTGCCAAGCTGTTAAATCCGAAGATTCGGGTCATCGGTGTTGAGCCGGCGGGCGCGAACTGTATGCAGGCATCAGTTAAGGCCGGGAAGGTAACGACGCTTGACAGCGTCAATACGATTGCCGACGGCACGGCCGTTAAGACACCGGGAACAAAAATTTTTCCTTATATCAGCAAGAATCTCGACGATATTATTACAGTAGAAGATGAAGAACTGGTGGTTGCTTTTCTGGATATGGTCGAGAATCATAAGATGGTCGTAGAGAATTCCGGCCTGCTCACCGTAGCAGCCTTGAAGCATCTTGATGCTAAAAATAAGAAGGTCGTTTCGATTTTAAGCGGCGGCAACATGGATGTGATCACGATGTCCTCTGTGGTACAGCAGGGGCTTGTGCTTCGCGACCGGATTTTCTCCGTATCAGTGCTTCTTCCGGATAAACCGGGTGAATTATCAAGAGTGTCTGATGTTATTGCAAAGCAGAGTGGTAATGTCATTAAACTGGAACATAACCAGTTCGTGTCAATCAACAGAAATGCGGCGGTTGAGCTTCGAATTACGATGGAGGCGTATGGTACCGAGCATAAGAAGCAGATCATTCAGGCGCTTGAGGAAAGCGGGTATAAGCCGAAGGTCGTGCGCGCGAGCATCTGATTGAAGAACAGATTTTTCAGTCTGTTGTGAAGGTATGTAAGAATAGGATATTGGATAATTCATATACTAGTTTATATGGATATACCAGCAGGAAAAAGGGGGAGAGGGGATGAAAAAGAAAATTGTCAGAAATTATGCGATGATCACGCTCATGGCATTGCTCAATGCGGCGGCAATCAGTCTTTTTATAGATCCCCATAATCTTGCACCGGGCGGTGTTACGGGTATTGCGGTCATTATCAGCAGAGTTTTGTCTGTGGAGACAGGTACGCTGATTTTTGCGCTGAACGTTCCGATTCTGTTATTTGCAATTTGGCAGTTCGGTCTTCATTTTGCCGTATCGACTATATACGCGACTGTGCTTATTTCTGTTTTTACCAATCTTTTAGCGCCCTTTGGGCCGGCGACGGATGACATTCTCCTGGCGGTACTGGCGGGTGGAGTTCTCTATGCGGTGTCCATTGGCCTGATTATGAAAGCAGGTGCGACGACAGGCGGTATGGATATTATTGTCAAGTGGCTTCGGGTGAAGCTGCCGTATTTAAAGACAGGAGTGCTTTTTTTCATTACAGATGCTATAATCATAAGTGTATCGGGAATTGTGTTCAGGAATCTGGATGTTGCGCTATATGCAGGAATCATCGCTGTTGTGAATTCTGTTGTGCTGGATTTTGTATTATACGGAAAGGATGAGGCGAAATTGCAGTATATCATCAGCGATAAGGCGGATACGATTACGGACAGACTTTTGAAGGAGCTGGATATCGGCGTGACCCAGATAGAGGGGCGCGGGGCATTCAGCAAAAAAGAGAAAAAAGTTTTGATGTGCGTTGTTAAAAAGCCGGTATCTCCGCGGGTAGAGGATATCGTGAAAGAAGAAGATGCGGAGGCGTTTATGGTCATTACAAGTGCGACAGAAATTTTTGGTGAAGGATATAAGAGTTATTTTGCAGATAGATTTTAGATGAAAAGATACCTGTGGCAGCGTAGTGAATATCAGTAAGAGGAGTATGTATGCGGGGAAAAAAGGTACAAATGAAGAGAAAGAGCAGAAAACAGCGGAGAAATGAGAATGGGATTCTATTTGGTTCCATTATCCTTTGTATCGTGACATTGTGCGCGGTCACAATCTGCCTGGTCATGGTCTTTCAATATCGTGCTGCACAGATAGAAGCGGCAGAGATGAGGGACGAAATTGCAAGGCTTCAGGAGAATTATACGCCGGAAGAAGTGGAAACGATGATTGCCAGTGAAAAAGAAAATGCGGCGCTTCAGGCTTCGGAAGAAACCGAGGATGCGATGCTCGATAGGATGAAGGAGCTTATGCTTTCCGGAGAGGGAGCGGTCAATATGCTCCGTAAATTTTTCCCGAATGAAATTGTGCTCGTTGATAACACCCAGTATTATTTTTTCCCGATTTCGGATACGCTTGCCAAGCATTCATATCTACCGGAAAACTTTATACTTACGGAAGATGAATTGATTGAATATTATGATAACGGAGAACTCGTTTCTCATAAGGGAATTGACGTATCCAGATATCAGGAGAAAATTGACTGGCAGGAAGTCGCGGAAGACGATGTGGAGTACGCGTTTATCAGACTGGGTATCCGCGGTTATACGGAAGGTGAGATTAAAGAGGACGATACATTTGAGTATAATATCAATGGCGCCTTGGATAATGGAATCGAAGCAGGCGTTTATTTCTTTACGCAGGCAATCAGTGTAGAGGAGGCGGAAGAAGAGGCACAGTATGTACTGGATGCGATTGAGCCCTATGATGTTACCTATCCCGTTGTATTGGATGTGGAAGCGGTAAGCAGTGAAAATGCCAGAACAGCGGAGTTGACGAAGGAAGAAAGAACGGAATACTGCATTGCTTTTTGCGAGATGATAAGGCAGGCTGGATATACGCCGATGATCTATGGTAATTTAAAGACTTTCATGCTGCTGCTCGATATGGAACAGCTGGAAGCATATGATAAATGGTTTGCCTACTATGATACGGAACTTTATTTCCCTTATAATGTCAGGATATGGCAGTATACCGATACCGGAAGTATAGAAGGTATCGATACGGATGTGGATATCAATATCAGCTTCGGAAACTTTTCCGGTGAATGATCATGGATGAGAAAAATTTGGAACAATACGAGAAAACAGGTTTTTTACTGGAATCTTTCAAATTATTTCATATAAAAGACCGCATCCGGAAGGATTTTCCATTCCACTATCATGATTTCTATAAGATCATTTATTTTGTGGACGGAAACGTCAGCTATAAGATAGAAGGGAAGACGTATCGGTTAAAGCCTCATGATTTCGTGCTGGTGGATTATAATGCGATTCATAAGCCGGAAATAGAGAGCAGTGAGCCTTATGAGCGGTATATCATTTATCTGGCCGAAGAATTCATGAATCATGAGAATAAGCAGGGAGAACGGCTGAAGCGTTGTTTTGAAATGGCAGGGCAGAACGGAAACCATGTGTTACATTTTTCACCGGGCAGCTATGAAGCGCTGTTGGACTGTCTGATGCGGATTGAAGAGGAAGAGCATGGGGAACAGAACTTTTTGCGGGATAAGTTGTTAGAGGCGGCTTTTCTGGAATTTATGGTGTTGTTTAACAGGGCGTGCATTGCTCAGCCGAAAGCCTTTATTACAACGGCAGTTTATCATGAGAAGATCGTAGATGTGATTTCATATATACAGGCGCATCTGACGGAGAATATCAGCATTGATTTTCTGGCAGAGACGTTCTATATCAGCAGATACTATCTGATGCGGCAGTTCAAGGAAGCAACGGGATATTCTATCCATCAGTATATCAATGAGAAAAGAATTTTGGAGGCCAAAAGAAGAATCCTGACCGGCGTGCCGGCCTCAAAAGTCTGCTATGACTGCGGATATTCCGATTATTCCACATTCGCGAGGCGTTTTAAGGAAATCATAGGCGTAGCGCCTTCTATGGTGAAGGAAATACATCCATATTTACCGTAAAAAACAGTTTTCATTTTCCGGCAAATTTGCTACAATATCATTATACGCAGGAGACGGTACAATCTTATATTAAAAACTATATAAAGACAGGTGCAGGACACCGGAATGGAGGAAACATGAGATATTTTTTTGAATCCAAAGTGGAGAAGCGTGACAAGGGATACATAATCGATCTTCCCTTTAACGTATGGGAGGTGTGCAAGCAGAGAGATGTGATTCAGGGCGATCTGGTGCTGGATAATAAGATTATTGACTGCGAGCTTCATCCCAAAGAGAAGGGCAATTATGAAATTTATATTCAGGACGAAGAAGCAGTGAATGTGGAACTTGGGGTGGCTCATAAGATACTGCTTCATGTCAATGGTTCCCTGATCCGTATGGACCAGAACAGCCCATACAGCTTCGAGAATCCGGTTCGTAAAATCGACAGTATTGATGTAATTAAACTGCCGGAAGATGGGCTTTGCGGACAGGCCTGTGTGGCGATGCTGGCAGGCGTTACAATTGCCGAGGTCATCAGCGTTATGGACTGTCGGGAATGGCAGGCAACGATGGGACGTGTGATTTCCGCGCTGAATTATTACGGCATTGATCATACGGATATCATTATGTATACGGAAGGACGGGAAACCGTATTGCCGAAATGCGCGATCCTGATGGAGAGAATGGGACGTTTCTGTCACTATCTGGTGCACTTTGACGGAAAATATTACGATTCCCATGCGGGCATAATGACGGAGTATGATACCAGCAAACTGCTGGGGTATTTGGAGATTAAATGCTAGTGTGAGAAGAACTTCTAATTGCCTTTGGCAATTTTCATTCGCAGCAATGGCTGCTTCGTGAAGAAGTTCTACGATTTGTCAAAGGCAAATCTTTCTCACACGAAAGAACGCCTGAAATACGGCGTTCTTCCCACTGATGGTTTGTGCCGCCGAGAGGCGGCATGGTTAATAAGTGTGAGAAGATACACAGGATAACAATAGGGGACGGTATTTCTGCCTGCAAGCATTGTCAGATGGATATGCCGCCCCTTTTTTAGGAAAGAGCAGAACACGGGGGGAAAAGGATGCAGAAGGTACGTTTGATAGGGTGTTATGGAATCTTTGAAGATATGGTGCTGGAAGTGGAAAAGGAAATAACGATAGGCCGTAATGCGGGGGTGTGTCAGCTGGTTTATCCGGAAACGGCAAGAGGAATCAGCGGGACGCACTGTAAGATAGAGAATACGGACAGCGGCGTGTTTCTGACAGACCTTCATTCGACGAATGGTACCTTTCTTGCGGACGGAACAAAACTTGCGCCGGACAGACCGCTGCCGTTGTTGGACGGACAGGGTTTCTATCTTGGCAGCAGAGAAAATGCGTTTGATGTTATGATTGGCGAATAAGGTTTGGGATGCACTATTTGATTTTGACAGAGGAAGAGAGGCGGCCTGTGTTTTTTGCAGCCTCTTTTTTATTAAATATATATATGCCTGCAGATGGGCGAAAGTGGATTGGTCAAAAGGAGATTATTATGTATGACGTAATTGTAATTGGAGCGGGCGTATCGGGGGCAGCAGCAGCCCGTGAGTTATCCCGTTATAAGGCCCGGATATGTGTGATTGAAAAAGAGGAAGATGTCTGCTGCGGTACCTCTAAAGCCAACAGTGCGATTGTGCATGCCGGTTATGATGCGGTTCCGGGTTCTCTCAAAGCGAAACTGAATGTACGCGGGAATCAGATGATGGGTGAGCTTGCAAAAGATCTGGATTTTCTATTTAAAAGGAACGGCTCGCTTGTAATCTGTACAGAGGAAGAGGAGTTACCTGCCCTGCAGGAACTCTATGAGAGAGGTCAGATAAACGGAGTCAAAGATCTGCGCATATTGAGCAGAGAAGAGACACTTGCGATGGAGCCAAATGTGACAGATTGTGTGTGTGCTGCTTTGTATGCGCCAACAGCAGGAATCATATGTCCGTTTGAATTAAATATTGCATTGGCTGAAAATGCGTGCACAAATGGGGTGGAATTCAGGTTTGATACGGAAGTAGAAAAAATCATAAAATCGGAAAAAGGATATGAGCTGCATACAAACAAGGGGATATTCAGAACGAAATATGTAGTGAATGCCGCCGGAGTATATGCAGATGAACTTCATAATATGGTAAGCGAAAAGAAAATCCATATTACGCCGCGGCGGGGGGATTACTGCCTGTTGGATAAGGCGGCAGGGAATCATGTGGGAAGAACTGTTTTTGCACTGCCCGGAAAATTCGGAAAGGGAATCCTCGTTACGCCTACTGTTCATGGTAATCTTCTGGTCGGACCTACTGCGATTGACGTAGGAGATAAAGAGGGAATAAACACCAGCAGAGCGGGCTTGGAACAGGTCATGGAAAAAGCCGGACTGAATGTGAAGAATCTTCCAATGCGACAGGTAATCACATCTTTTGCTGGACTGCGGGCGCACGAAGAACAGGGGGATTTTTTGATAGGAGAAGTAGAAGATGCGAAGAGATTCATTGATTGTGCCGGGATTGAATCGCCGGGAATCGCAAGCTGTCCGGCAATTGGGGAAATGGTGGCGCAGATTGTAAGAGATAAAATGAAATTGGAAGAAAAAAATAACTTTATCTCCACCAGAAAGGGAATCCGAAGGCCGGCCGACCTCAGTAAAGAAGAGAGGAATGAATTGATCAGAAAAGAGCCCGCTTATGGAAGCATTGTCTGCCGCTGTGAAATGATTACGGAGGGAGAAATAATTGATGCGGTCAGACGGCCGCTTGGAGCGAAATCTTTGGACGGTATAAAGCGCAGGACAAGGGCAGGAATGGGACGATGCCAGTCAGGGTTCTGCTCGCCGCGGGTGATGGAAATATTGGCAAGAGAGAGGGATGTGAGTATGTTTGATATCACGAAATCCGGCGGGAAATCGCAGATTGTTGTCGGAATCAATAAGGACGCGTTATGAGGAGGCAGCGGATATGAAACAGTATGATATTGTTATCATTGGCGGCGGCCCGGCCGGTCTGGCGGCGGCGGTTTCTGCAAAGAAGAATGGAATAGACCGTATTTTGATTCTGGAACGGGATGAGGAATTGGGCGGTATTTTGAACCAGTGTATTCATAATGGTTTCGGACTTCATACTTTTCAGGAGGAACTGACGGGACCGGAGTATGCCGGCCGCTTTATAGAGCAGGTAAAGGAACTGGATATTGCTTATAAATTAAATACAATGGTCATGGATATCAGCCGGGAGAAAGTGGTAACGGCAATGAACCGGGAAGACGGTCTGTTCGATGTTCAGGCGAAAGCCGTTATTCTGGCGATGGGATGCCGGGAAAGGGCCAAAGGGGCATTGAATATACCGGGATTTCGCCCGGCGGGTATCTATTCGGCGGGAACGGCACAGCGGCTGGTCAATATGGAAGGCTATATGCCGGGCAGGGAGGTCGTCATTCTCGGTTCCGGTGATATCGGACTGATCATGGCAAGAAGAATGACACTGGAAGGAGCAAAAGTCAAGGTAGTAGCCGAGCTTATGCCCTATTCAGGCGGCCTGAAAAGGAATATCGTGCAGTGTCTGGACGATTATGGGATTCCGTTAAAATTGAGCCATACGGTAATCGATATTAGGGGAAAAGAACGGATGGAAGGCATTACGCTTGCGGAAGTTGACGAGAGAGGAAAACCTGTTCCGGGAACAGAAGAATTTTATTCCTGTGACACGCTTTTACTTTCGGTGGGGCTGATACCGGAGAATGAAATTTCTGAGAAAATGGGTGTGGAAATGAATCGGGCCACTTCGGGACCTAAGGTAAACGAAAGTTTGGAAACAAATATCAAAGGCGTATTTGCCTGCGGTAATGTGCTTCATGTGCATGATCTGGTAGATTTCGTATCGGAAGAAGCCGCGGCGGCAGGAAAAAACGCGGCATCCTATGTGAAGAAAGAACGTCCGGAAGAAGGGAATGGGCGGGAAATACGGCTGAATCCGGAGAATGGAATTAGATACACGGTTCCGGTCATGATCAACACCGCGCGCATGGATGAAAAACTGACAGTGCGGTTTCGTGTAGACGGGGTGTATAAGTATTGTTATGTGAGCGCTTATTTTGACGAGGAAAGGGTGATCCACAGAAGGCGTCAGGTAATGGCACCGGGAGAAATGGAAGAAATGAAGCTGACGAGAGAACAGCTTCTTCAATATCCGGAGCTAAAAACGATAACCGTAAAAGTCGAGGAGGAATAAGGATGGAAGAAAAGAATCTGACCTGTATTAACTGCCCTATTGGCTGTTCCCTTACGATTAGGATGGAGGGTGAACAGGTGATCAAAGTCAGCGGAAATACCTGTAAGCGCGGAGAAATCTATGCCCGTAAAGAAGTGACGAATCCGACCAGGATTGTAACATCCACTGTAAAAGTGGTAAACGGAAAGTCGGATATGGTATCGGTGAAAACAAAAGAGGATATTCCGAAGGGGAAGATTTTTGATTGTGTAAGAGCACTGAAAAATGTGCAGGTGGAAGCGCCTGTCCGTATTGGCGATGTGATTGTGAAGGATATTGCAGATACGGGTGTGAAGGTTGTTGCAACAAAGAATGTTGAGTTGTCAAGAAAAAATACTTGACACTCATTTCCCGATATAGTAAAATGGCAAAGGTCAGGCAGTAGAAAATAATCCGATGGGAGAAGAATCATGGAGAAAATCGTAGAACAAGGTTTGCTGTATGATTTTTATGGAGAATTGCTGACAGAGCACCAGAGACAGATTTATGAAGGAATCGTATATGAAAACCTTTCCCTGAGCGAAATCGCTGAAGAGCAGGGAATCAGCAGACAGGGCGTACACGATCTCGTGAAGCGCTGCGATAGGGCTTTGTTGGATTATGAGAAAAAGTTAAAGCTGATTGCTAGATTTATGAAGATTAAGGAACAGATTCAGGAAATAGATGATTTATCCAGAAAATATGAGCAGGACGAGGTAAGCGACAAGGCAGAATACTGCAGGAAGCTGCGGCAGCTATCCGCAGAAATCCTGGAAACATTATAGAAAGATTGGAGTCCTATATGGCATTTGAAAGTTTAACGGATAAACTACAGAATGTATTCAAAAATTTGAGAAGTAAAGGCCGTTTAACAGAAGAGGATGTCAAAATTGCTTTAAAAGAAGTTAAAATGGCGCTGTTAGAAGCGGATGTCAATTTCAAAGTCGTTAAGCAGTTTGTGAAATCCGTAGAAGAGCGGGCAGTCGGGCAGGATGTTTTAAATGGCCTAAATCCCGGCCAGATGGTCATCAAGATCGTAAATGAAGAAATGATCAGCCTGATGGGTTCGGATACGACGGAAATCCAAATGCAGCCCGGCAAGGCGATCACCGTTATCATGATGTGCGGTCTGCAAGGTGCCGGCAAGACGACGACAACAGCCAAAATAGCAGGAAAGTTAAAGCTAAAAGGCAAAAAATCACTGCTTGTTGCCTGCGATGTTTACAGACCGGCAGCCATCAAACAGCTGCAGATTAACGGAGAGAAACAGCAGGTGGATGTCTTTTCCCTGGGAGAACATCATAAGCCCGTGGATATTGCAAAAGCGGCATTGGAACATGCGAAAAAGGAAGGCCACAATGTGGTGATTCTGGATACCGCGGGCCGCCTTCATATCGATGAAGAAATGATGGCAGAGCTTCAGGAAATCAAGGCCAATGTAGAAGTGCATCAGACGCTTCTCGTTGTGGATGCCATGACCGGTCAGGATGCGGTCAATGTTGCCAAAGACTTTGATGACAAAGTAGGCATTGACGGTGTGATTTTGTCCAAAATGGATGGCGATTCCAGAGGCGGTGCCGCATTATCCATCAAGGCGGTGACAGGAAAGCCGGTCTTGTATGTCGGTATGGGCGAAAAGCTTTCTGACTTGGAACAGTTTTACCCGGATCGTATGGCTAACCGTATTCTGGGCATGGGCGATGTGCTTACGTTGATCGAGAAGGCCCAGCAGAATATCGATATTGATGGAGAAAAAGAAAAGCAGATGGCAGCCCGGATGAAAAAGGGCAAATTCGATTTTGAAGACTATCTGGAAAGCATGAAGCAGATGCGGAACATGGGTGGTATCTCCAGTATCTTGGGGATGCTTGGCATGGGAAAACAGATGGGCGATATCGAAGGTATGATCGATGAAAAACAGATGAACAGGATGGAAGCGATTGTCCTTAGCATGACACCGCAGGAGCGGCAGAACCCCAAGCTGCTCAATCCAAGCAGAAAGCACCGGATTGCCAAAGGCGCCGGCGTAGATATCAGCGTGGTGAACAGGTTCATCAAACAATTTGAACAATCCCAGAAAATGATGAAGCAGATGCCGGGGATGCTCGGCGGCGGCAAAAAAGGACGCGGGATGTTCGGCGGGATGGGAAAACTCCCTTTTTAGGGCTTTTCAAATATAATATTATTTTTTACAATGGAGGCAGAAAAATGGCAGTTAAGATCAGATTAAGAAGAATGGGAAAGAAGAAAAATCCTTTTTACAGAATTGTAGTTGCAGATTCCAGATCTCCGAGAGACGGAAGATGTATCGCTGAAATCGGAACTTATGATCCCAACACAGATCCAAGCACCTATAAGCTGGATGAGGAAGCGGCGAAGAAGTGGATCGCTGACGGTGCACAGCCTACGGAAGTTGTTAATAAGATTTTCAAGAATGCGGGAATTATTTAAGCATACGAGAGGGAATTGGTTCATTGTACTTCTGGAGGTAAATTTATGAAGGAATTGGTTGAAGTAATTGCAAAAGCGCTTGTGGATTATCCGGATGAAGTCGTTGTAACACAGAAGGAGGATGGGAAAAATATTACCATAGAACTTCATGTTGCAGCGTCCGATATGGGTAAGGTCATAGGAAAGCAGGGACGAATTGCCAAAGCAATCCGCTCGGTAGTAAAAGCAGCATCATCCAAAGATAACAAAAGAGTGGATGTAGAAATTATTTAAAGTCTGACGGCCTCATGAAGATTTCGTGAGGCTGTTTTTCAAAGTGTGAAGCGTGAGAAGAACTTCTAAGGCTCACGCCAATGGGTGTTTCGCCAAGAAGTTCTACAATCTGCGGAGCAGATTTTTTTCACACTGCAGAATGCCCCAGCGGGTTATTCTGCATAATATCCATAATATCAAAGAAAGGTATAATGACAGGCATGATATCAGAACTGCAGGTTGGTGTGATCACGCAGACGCATGGCATCCGGGGAGAGGTCAAGGTCTTTCCGACGACGGATGACGTGAACCGCTTTAAGAAACTGAAGGAGGTCGTTCTGGAAACGGAAAAGGAACGTCTGACGCTGACGGTCGAGGGTGTCAAATTTTTTAAACAGTATGTTATCTTGAAATTTAAGGAGTATGATTCCATTAACGATATAGAGAAATATAAAGGCGCCAGACTGCTCGTGCCGAGGGAAAAGGCGGTAAAGCTGCAAAAAGATGAGTATTTTGTTGCCGATCTGATTGGAATGCAGGTTATCACGGAGGATGGAGAATATTTTGGCAGGCTGAAGAACGTCCTGGAGACCGGTGCAAATGATGTTTATGTCGTGGAAACAGCAGAAAACAAAGAAGTGCTGCTTCCGGCAATTAAAGAATGTGTTCTGCAGATTGATATGGAGAAAGAGGTCATTGCAGTGCACATTATGGATGGGTTATTGGAATAGACATTACAGAGGATAAAAAGAGATTGAAAAAGTTAATCGAATTGAATGAGAATGGAAGATTGAGATGGTAAACTTTCATGTACTGACGCTCTTTCCGGAGATGGTCATGCAGGGGCTGCATACCAGTATACTGGGCAGAGCCGTCGGGAAACAATATATATCAATAGAGGCTGTCAATATCAGAGACTATACGACTGATAAGCATGGAAAAGTGGATGATTATACTTACGGCGGCGGCGCGGGGATGCTGATGCAGGCGCAGCCCGTTTATGACGCTTATCTGTCTGTAGCCCGGAAAGTGGAAGGAAAGCCCAGAGTCATCTATGTAACGCCGCAGGGAAAGACTTTTCATCAGGAAATGGCAAATGAACTTGCAAAAGAAGAGGAACTGATTTTTCTTTGTGGGCATTATGAAGGAGTCGATGAGCGGGTTTTGGAAGAAATTGTTACGGATTACGTTTCTATCGGGGATTATGTACTTACCGGCGGCGAACTTCCGGCAATGGTGATGATCGATGCCATCGCAAGGCTGGTTCCGGGCGTGCTGCACAACGATGAATCGGCGATGACGGAATCCTTTCATAACGACCTGCTGGAGTATCCACAATATTCCAGACCGGAGGTCTGGCGGGACAAGAGAGTGCCAGAGATACTGCTTTCGGGAAATCATGCGAAAGTGGATGAATGGCGGCTTGCGCAGTCTATTGAGCGTACGAAGCGGCTGCGGCCGGATCTGTATGAGAAGTGGGCGGGGCGGCAGACGTGAAGTAATGTGATTAAAAAGAACATGATGATGTATTTGAACAGATTTTGAAATATTGAAAGAGATAAATAAGAACACAAGGTGTATTTCATTTTGATTTTATTAGCAATCCATATAAAGTCAAGATTATGAAATATTGACTAAATATATTAAGAAGTATATAATATAATAAGTAAAGAAATAATTCGATAAATAATAAATAATCTGGATAAAAATTCTGACAACAACTTCATATGAACAATGTGCCATATGGAATATTTTAATATACATATGGCAGTTGCCATATGAGTCATCTACGATATTACCAGAAGTGCTTTAAAATCTGGTATTCGGTTGCATGGGATGTGGCGATTTGAACATATATCCGGTTAGAATAGAGGTAGGAGAAAGTATGATAAATGTAATGCAGATTAGATTGAAAATGTATCTTTTAGAAGATATACCGGCAGATAAAGTACAGGCGGAGATGGCAGCTTTTATCGATAAAGGATTGGTTCAGAGTGTACGGCTTGCGGAATTACATAATGAAAACCGTTATAAAGGATATTGTTTTGATTCACCTTACCCGATAGAAGCAGATAAAATCTACCGTAAAAACAAAATTTATACGTTGACGATTCGTACGATCGATCCTGAGCTTGCCCGTTTTTTTGAAAAGCAGGTCGTCAACGGCTATACAAATACGATGAAGGCACTCACATCGGAGGTGAAAATAATTCCTCCTAAGCACATTGATGTGTTGTGGCCTTTAGTCCCTGTTATCTTAAAATGTGAAAATGGATATTGGAAAGATACACTGTCGGTTGCGCAGTATGAGAAAAGATTAAAGGTAAATCTGCTGAAAAAATGGGATCAGTTTTATGGAGAAAAGTTAGCGGAAGATTTTGAAATGTTCACTGGGATTGAATTTCTGAACAAATCGCCCATAGCCGTGGCATATAAGGGGATTCGTTTGTTAGGGGACAAGCCGCGTCTGCATATTGCGGAAAATGAATCCGCACAAAGGTTGGCGCAGCTGGCTGTTGGCGCGGGCGCTGGAGAACTTAATGCGAGAGGGTATGGGTTCTGCAATTACCGTTGGTTGTAAAGAAGACCGAAGCAATATGAAAAAATGTTCTGAGAAAATACTTGAAAAAAATAAATTGCTCTGATATGGAGGTGAATTATGTTAGGCGAATGTCTTGAAATATTTGGAAGTTATACGGAAGAAGAGAGAGAAAAATGTATTCTGGACAATTATGTACCAAAAGACGGAACTTATATTCTTGTTGGGGAAAATGGTGAAATAAAAGAAATCGCAGAAATGAAATTGGATAAGAAAACCGGAGAGATCGATAGAAGTTCGGCATATTTTCGGGAGTTCCGTTATTTTGATTATCACAGTAATCTGATTTCCATGAATAAGCCGCAAGATGCGGAAAAAATCATTCATTCAAATAATTATCTATCCTTCTGGGTCAAAAAAGAAAGCCTGGCCAATGGAAAATTAACGCCGCAGGTCATTGACGGATATTACGACATTTTGGAGCATCCGGAGAAAAAGTGTGAAAAGACAAAAGCATTATCCATATATGAACGACTGGAAGAAGCAATCGGTCCGGTCGATGTAGAAACCCTGCAAAGAAATAAAAAATGGATTCATGACCATATTTTTTCATTGGAAGAGTATGCTTTGAATGAACTGAAATATAGGATTGATTTCCAGAAAAAGGAGTATTTAAAGATTTTTTTTGAGGCGGAAGAAGAGGTATATCAGAGAGAGGGCAACAGATACTTTATTCCCAATATTTATAATAGCAATCAGTACAATGTTGTGATAAATAATGAGGTATTTGGTTTGCCGGATAATAATCAGGGAATGAATGCGAAAAAGCCTTTTTTATCCATCAAGACAAGAAAAAGTGTAGCACCATATTTGCTGAATCGGGAAAATGTCATGCTGCAAAAGCAGTTCTTTGATTATCTGATGAATTTTGCAATGGTAGGAAAATACAATATTTATGTCGATATGGAGCACCGAGCGTTCTGCGCCTGCGAAAATAATCAGTATCCGCAGAAAACTGTCAGAGGTTTTTTTCTGAGAATCCGGAAAGGGAAAGAGGTTGAAATTCACGATCAGGATGTGGTGCCTTTTTTTCGGAATCATTTAAGAAAGCCTTTTGTATATGAGAATAAATTGGGTATAGAAGATGTAAAGAATCCGGAATATGAGTATGGAAAGACCTGTGAAACATTGCAGGAATTGGAAAGTATGATAGATGATATTTTCTTCTCAAAAGTGCTGATTCATAATTATTTTTCGGATGAAGAGAAAATAAAGATTGCCGATGAAACTTTGAAAAGAATGTTACTGCTATCCAGAAGAAAACTTTTTGCCTGGCTGCATTTGGGAAATGATGTGGATATCAGGGGATTGTTGGATAAGATTTCTATGGAATTGGTGAAAACATCTATTTTGAATGGATATATGTTAAAAGCGGCAAAGCAGCTTAATTTGAGATGGTCATTACAGCAGTATTTTGCAAAAGGAGGAGAAAATATGGCAGATTTTTCAGTGGCATTACGAGAAGATTTGAAAACAAAGATAATATCGGATCAATATAAGGGTCTGGAAAGTGACAGAGAATATTATTTTGCGGTCGGACAGATGGCAAGATATCTTGTATATTTGAGCAAAGCGGGGAAAAAGAAGCAATCATTGATCAATCCGTTTCTGAATGCACGGACAGACAGGCATTTGAAGGAATTGCTGGGCAGATATTTTAAAAAGTATAATTATGCGATTCCAGTCGGTGCAAAGAAAGTGAGCAGATTATATGGGATGCTGGAATGCTATGAACCGGAAGATACAATCATGCAGGACATGATCAGCGCCGGATTTGTAATAGACAATTTATTGTTGGAAAAGAGAGATAAGGAGGAGAAGGAAGATGAATAAGCGTGTATATGGTGTAATAGGAATTTCATCTATTATGGCGAACTGGAACGCGGATTTTTCGGGATATCCGAAGACGATTTCCGATGGCAGGACATTTGGAAGTGATAAGGCACTGAAATATCCCATGAAAAAGATGTGGGAAAATGAAGGGAAAAAAGTATTATATATCAAGTCCATGAAATTTGCCGAAAAAAAGGGTGAGGTCTCGCTTGTTCCGCGTTCACTGAAAGAACGGTATGATTTTCTTTTTGGGGAAGAAACAAAGAACAGCAAAAAGATTTTAACGAATCTGATGACGGCCGTAGATGTGAAAAATTTTGGAGCGACTTATGCGGAGTCAGGAAATAATATTGCAATTACGGGGGCGGTACAGATCGGTCAGGGATTCAATGTTTATGACTTAACGGAGCCACAGGAACAGCAGATCTTATCACCTTTCAGAGATGCTTCCAAAGAAGGGGGAAGCGGTGAAGAAGCGAAAAATTCCACGCTTGGGACGAAAATCGTCAGTGATGAGGCACATTATTTCTATCCGTTTGCAATAAATCCTGCGGCGTACAAAGAATTGATAGAATTAGGTGTGACAGAAGGATATACGGAAGAGGATTACAGCAATTTCAAGCGTACTTCTTTAGTATGTGCCACCTCGTTTGCGACGAATGCAAAGGCGGGATGTGAAAATGAGTTTGCATTGTTTGTAGAGACAAAACATGATGTATATCTGCCCAATTTGACCCCCTATATCACGTTTCAAAAAGGGGAAGAGAAGAATATAATTTCCATATCCTGTGGTGAATTGTTAAAAGCATTAGGAGAAAATATTTTATCGGTCGAAATATATTATAATCCGGATACAACATGTTTACGTCAGGATGTGGAAACCGCAGGCGTATTCAATATTCTGACACAAAAAGCGATATAGAAACTGAGGGAAAAACGATGAAAGTCTTGTGTTTTACATTAAGTGGACGGACAGCCTTTTTTAAAAAACCGGAAGTAAATTCCTATGTTTATTTTACATATGGGAATATTCATAAAATTGCTCTGCTCGGTATTTTTGGCGCAATTCTTGGATATGGAGGACATACACAGAAGTTTCAGCAGGCAGGAAGAAGTAAGAAGATAGAAGAAAGCTTTCCGGAATTTTATGAGAGGCTGGTTTCATTAAATATAGCGGTGATTCCCAATGCAGAGAATGGATTTATCCGAAAGAAAATCCAGAGTTTTAATAATTCCGTCGGATATGCTTCGGGTGAGCAGGGAGGCAATCTGATCGTAAAGGAGCAATGGTTGGAAGCACCGTCTTGGGAAGTTTATGTGCTGCTTGACTGTGAAGAGGCGGAAAAGCTGTGCGGAGCGATACAGGAAAGAAAGTGCGTTTATATGCCATATCTTGGGAAAAACGATCATTTTGCGGATATTTCTGACATCTATGTAACAGAAGCGGAAGAAGTAAAAAGCGGAAAAGGAAAAATCAGTTCCCTGTTTCCGAAAGAGAACGGAGAATTTCAAGTGAGCGATGATTTTTGGGATGATGAAGAAGAGATGACCTTCAAGTATGAAGAGAAGCTTCCCATTCAATTAGACGCGTGGACAAATAACTATATTTTACAGAGCTTTGTTTATACGGATGCAGTCATTGCATGGGAAAGTCAGAAAGTGTGCCGTATTAAAGATAAAAATATCATGTTTTATTAAATGATCAGAAAGAGTGGGAAGGATGATGAAAGGTACTTTCGGACAAATCGATTTTATAGACGTGAATCAAATTATAAAAAATCCTGAATTATATTATGCACATAAGGACGGAAAGAAAAAAGCGTGGGAAACGCTTGAGGAACATACAGTGCTCTGCGAACGATATTTTTCACAGATTTATGAGCACAAAAAAATAGGGAAACAGATACGGCTTTTTCAGAAAGAATATCTGGGAGAAGCTCATAAAGAAGCAGAAATGCTGATGGAGGAAATGCTATGGAATATTGTTACTTTTCATGATATCGGAAAGCACAATCCCAATTTTCAAAGAAACGTATTGGAAAGAAAAGACGTAGAAAAAAACCCGTCCTACCGTGCTGCCGGGAACAGTCATTCCATTCTGTCTTCTGTTCTGTATATGGATCATTATGATAAAAGAATCAGAGAATCGGGTGGTAAACTGGAGAAAAAACTATGTGCCCTGCTATTGTGCAATGCTTATGCCATTGCAAGACACCATAGTGGACTGATTTCTTTAAAGGATTTTATAGAAAGTCTGCTGTATGGATGTAATAGAGAGATTGTGGAAATTTTTCAGCAGGAATCTTTTAACAATGTTTATGCAGAAGCCTTTACGTTAAATAAAGAAAGATTGAAAAAATTTGCAATACTGATCGAGAATATGCAGAAAATACAGACCAAAAAGCAGGGAATCTGGTTATATTTTTACGGAAGGCTCTCCTATTCTATGCTGGTAACTTCCGATTATTATGCGACTTCTGCGTTTATGTCCGGCACAAAGATGGAAAAGGAAGCATTCTCGCCCAATCTGCTTTCTCACTTTGCGGAGATTCATCAACAGACAAAAGTAAATCAAGCGATTCGTGAGTATGAATTAAAGACATATCCGATGAATTCGGAACAGTTAAAAGCGGAAACGCAGATCAATGTATTGCGAAATGAGATTTTTCTGGACGCTGAGAGGGCGCTGCAAATGGGGGCCGGAAAAAATATTTTTTATTTAGAAGCGCCGACGGGCAGCGGAAAAAGCAACATGGCCGTTCATTTGAGCCTGCAGATGGCGAAGAAAGATGAGAGATTAAACAAGATATATTATGTATATCCATTTAATACTCTGGTCGAGCAGAATCAGGAAATATTACATGAGGTTTTCAAAGAGTATCCTGAAATATGGAACGAAATTGCCGTTATTAATTCAATCACACCTGTCAAATGCGTGCAAAACGGGCGAAATAAAGACGAAGCAGAGGAAAAGAACGATTACTATGAAAAAGCCTTGCTGAACAGGCAGTTTTTGAATTATTCCATGGTTTTAACGACACATATCAGTTTTTTCGATACGCTCTTTGGAGACAGCAAAGAGTCTGCTTTTGCATTTCATCAATTAGCAGGCAGTATTGTTGTTTTGGATGAAATTCAAAGTTATAGAAATGAAGTCTGGGGAGAAATCATTACTTTTTTGACTGAATTGACTGAATTTCTGCATATGAAGATCATTATCATGTCTGCAACTTTACCAAATTTGGAAATCTTAAAAGAAAAATCAGAGCGGGCCTGCTATTTGGTTCCGGAACGAAAAAAATATTTTGGACATCCATGTTTTAAAGAGAGGGTTGCAATAAGTGATGCACTCTTGAAAGAAACTTTAACGATGGAAAGCCTGTATCAGCATATGAAGCAGAATTGCGGAAAGCATAAAAAAATACTAGTGGAATTTATCAAAAAGGACCGCGCAGAAGAATTTTACCGTATGTGCAAAGAAGATGAAGAGATAGAAGAAAAAATATTCTGTATGACGGGTGATGACAGTATTTTTGAACGGAAAAAGATCATTGGAGAAATCAAAAAGAAAGATACCCCGATCATCCTGATCTCTACGCAGGTGATAGAGGCAGGGATGGATATTGACATGGATATCGGTTATAAAAATATTGGAAAAATGGATAGCGAAGAACAATTTCTTGGAAGAATTAACCGTTCTTACAGTAAGGGGCGAACCGGAATTGTTTATTTTTTTCAGATAGATGAGCCGAAGAAGATTTATAACAACGATATCCGTGTTGGATGGAATTTTCTGATAACGCAGCCGGAAATTTGGGAGATGCTCAAAACAAAAGATTTTGAAAGCTATTATCAAAAAGTATTGGAAATATGGAAAAAGAATTATGCTGAGAGGACTGCGGAAAACTTTTTTTCGGAACAGGTAATGCAGCTTCATTTTCCGAAAGTTAAAAAGTGGATGCAGTTAATTGACGAAAAGTTTCTGAGCATATCTGTGTATCTGGGAAGAGTGCTTTGGGATGAAGAGAGCGGAGAACTCATTGACGGGAACGCGATATGGAAGGAATATGAAGAACTACTGCGGGATGCATCGATGGGCTACGCGGAAAAAACAATTAAGTTGTCGGCTGTTATGGCAAAGATGAACTGTTTTATTTATCAGGTCCGCCAGAAGCAGATACAAGTCAGCTTTGATGAACAAATCGGTGAACTGTTTTATATTCAGGACGGTGAAAAATATTTTAAAGACGGAAGATTGAATCGGGCAATGATACAGGGGCAGTTGGGGGATGGCATAGATTTCATATAAGAGGTGAGGAAAATGCGTGTAAACGGTACATTGATCAACTATTATTTTCATTGTAAACGACAGTGTTATCTGCATGGAAATCGTTTGAATCTGGAAGATAACAGCGAACAGGTAAAAATAGGAAAAGCACTGCATGAAGAAAAAAGTGAAAAAGATAATGCAGAAATTGCGCTGGATAATATCCGACTGGACAGACTGACAGATGAATACCTCACAGAAATGAAAAAGTCGGATGCGGATATCGATGCGGCAAAATGGCAGCTTCTATTTTATCTGAAAGTGTTAAAAGACAAAGGCATTTTGCGAAAAGGAAAGTTGGAGTTTGCCGAAAAAGGAAAAAGCGATAAAAAAATATTATATTTTGAATTGACCGGGGATGCAGAGGAAGAATTGCAGAAATATACGCAGGAAATCGAGGATTTGTTAGAGCAGCCGGCGGTACCGGAAGTCACAAAGAAAGCCGGATGTAAAAAATGCGCATATTATGAATACTGTTACATATAGGAGAAAATTTCGCTATGGGAAGTACAAGATATATTACATCGATGGGTGAGTTAACAAGAAAGGATAATTCTCTTTGTTTTCGTAAGAACGATAAAAATATTTATATTCCAATTGAAAATACTAAAGAAATTTATTGTTTGAATGAAGTAACAATCAACACAAAATTACTGGATTTTTTGTCTAAAAATCATGTAGTAGTGCATTTCTTTAATTATTATGAAGGATACAGCGGTACATTTTATCCAAGAGATCATTATATGAGCGGAAGATTGTTGATAAAGCAGGTGGAAGCATTTCAGGACAAACGACTTGTAATCGCAAAGGCTATTGTAAAAGGCATCGGCGAAAATATCTACGAGGTATTGTATCATTATTATAAGCATGATAAAAAAGGCGTAAAAGAAACATTAGACTGGATCAGAAAAGAATTTTATTCTCGGATTCAGGAAATGGAGAATGTGAAATCGCTGATGACTTTGGAAGGGGAAGTCTGGAGCAGATTTTATAGAGATTTTGAGCATTTTTTGCCTGAAGATTTTTTGATGAATAAAAGAGTCAGAAGACCGCCGGATAATCCCATGAATGCAATGGTATCTTTTGGAAATACCCTGTTGTATGGAAAAACGATTTCTGCCATCTATCAAACGCATTTAGACCAGCGGATCAGTTATCTGCATGAGCCGTCAGAAGGCAGGTTTTCTTTGAGTCTGGACATGAGTGAAGTATTCAAACCAGTGATTGTATATCGGACTATTTTTGATCTGGTCAATAATCGAAAAATCCAGGTGGCAAAACATTTCGAGAAAAAATTGAATTATTGCCTTCTGAACGAGACAGGGAGAAAAATATTTATTGAGGCATTTGAAGGAAGAATGGAGTCAGTATATCAGCATTCCGTATTAAAACGTAAAGTTACTTATCGAACGGCCCTGAAATTGGATTGCTATAAACTTATAAAATATATTTTGGAAGAAAAAGAGTTTGTGCCGTTTTCCTTGAAGGGAGGGGTATAGTGGCTAATAAAGAAAAAATGAATTATAATTATGCTTTTGTTTTTTATGATGTGAACGAAAAAAGAGTGCAAAAGGTGTTTAAAGTATGTAAAAAATATTTATCGCATTATCAGAACTCTGTGTTTCGGGGTGAGATGTCACCATCGAAACTGTTACGACTTAAAAACGATCTGCAGGCGGTTATTCATAAGGATGAAGATTTTATATGTATTATTAAATTGATGAATGATAATGTATTCGGGGAGGAAGTTCTTGGAAAGAACGACAAGGAGAATGGCGAGAGTTTGTTCTTATAAAGTACCAGCCGCCAATACAGGTGAAATGCAGAAGACTGCTGTAAATACAGAACATTTGGGCTTTGGGGAGTCAAAAGGAAATATAAAGCGAAGCACTTGGGAAAATATGGAGAAAATCTTGTGAAATAGAGGAAATATTTATATAATGGAAATGAGGAATGGCGGAAATACGTTGGATAAATAAGAACATGAGATGTATTTGAATAGGATATCAGGAACAGAAGGGCTTTCAGAACTGCGATAAATAAGAACATGAGATGTATTTGAATGTTTATTGCGACGTGGCAAAACAATTACGACCAGGCGATAAATAAGAACATGAGATGTATTTGAATATTATTCCGTTGTGATAGGATACATCAATTCCTTTCAGATAAATAAGAACATGAGATGTATTTGAATCCTGTGGCAGCATCCGTCCAGAAGAAATCTTTTTCGGATAAATAAGAACATGAGATGTATTTGAATGATTGACAGCTACAACACCGCCGCTATGGAGAGCAGAGATAAATAAGAACATGAGATGTATTTGAATTGCAGAAGACCCAGTGCGGAACGGAAGCGAGTACGATAAATAAGAACATGAGATGTATTTGAATGACGTTACTTTAAGGCTACCAAGGCTACTATGGCTAGATAAATAAGAACATGAGATGTATTTGAATAAAGACGTTTCTTCCGTTCCGGATTCTATTTCTGATAAATAAGAACATGAGATGTATTTGAATTCATCCGACTTTCTTCCGATATTGAAGAGAATGTCGATAAATAAGAACAAGATATATATCATCGGATTTGTAAGTGCAGTTGAAGCAAAAGACCAAGAATCAAGGGGAAAACATATGAGTTGAGGGATAGGACTATGTAATAGTAACTAAGAAGGAACAAATCAAATGTTTCGGATTTTTCAATAAAAATATAGCAAATTTGCATCAACAAGTAGAGAATATATTTTCTCATTTATTTTAAAACTTATAATGTTCTAAGGATAAAAACAAGGGATGAAAATATTGTTATGTCCAGGGCACTGATGTTATAATACAAAAAAGTGATAATACTGAAGATTCAGGGAGAAAAGAGCAGTCAGATACATGATTGATGATGTGAACAAAGATGCCTGTCGGGAACCGAGAGATAGAGATGAATTCCATGCTGCTTCATCCTATAAAATCTTATAAAATCAAGCAAAAATAATACTTGCATTTTCCCCCTCAATATGATAAATTATTACTGTTGCGAATAAGATGGTCCTCTGTTACAGAATGTATTAAGAACATCCAGATGATGAAAGGAGCATAGTTATAGATATGAATGAGATTATTAAAGAAATTGAGGCCGCTCAGGTAAAAGAGAAGGTTGATGAATTCAGAGTAGGTGACACGGTTAAAGTCTATGGCAAGATTAAAGAGGGAAACCGCGAGAGAATCCAGATTTTTGAGGGAACCGTATTAAAGAGACAGGGCGGAAGCAATCGCGAGACTTTTACGGTAAGAAAGATATCAAACGGTATTGGTGTTGAGAAAACATGGCCTCTCCATTCTCCGAATGTTGAGAAGATTGAAGTAGTAAGAAGAGGTAAGGTAAGACGTGCGAAATTGAACTACTTAAGAGAGCGCGTTGGTAAGAAAGCAAAAGTAAAAGAACTGGTAAAATAAGAGTGAATGCGGACAGTTACCTTGAAGAGATTTAAGGTAACTGTTTTTGCACTATCTGAGAATGCACTGAAAAATAGTTAAAATACAGATAGAAGAGGTAATAAATTGGCAAGAAGAAAAGGTCTGCACTTTTATCAGAAAGAAAAGAAAATAAATTCTTCTCTTTTGAAGGATATTTTTGAAATGATGATTGGGACCTTCGTCGTTGTTTTTCTGGCAGTTGCACTGACTTATTTTGTCGGCATGAGAACAAGTGTGATTGGAGATTCCATGGAGCCGGCTTTGAATAATGGTCAGGAAATTCTGATCAATCGTTTTTTATATAAGTTATCCTCACCAAAGAGGGGGGATGTCGTTGTTTTTTTGCCGAATGGGAATCAGAATACGCACTATTATGTGAAAAGAATTATTGCCCTGCCAGGGGAAACAATACAGATTATAAACGGAAAGGTTTATATAGACGGAGAATTACTGGAAGAAGACGAACGATATGATAAGATAATCGACCCGGGTATTGCCGGAAATGAGATAACTCTGGCCGGAAATGAATATTTTGTCCTGGGCGATAACCGAAACAGTAGTGAAGACAGCCGTTCAGGTAATATCGGACCGATTGAAAAAAACACTATCATAGGCAAAGCATGGTTCCATCTGAAAGACAAAGAAGGAGAAATCGGGTTTGTCGAATAGGAAGAAGAAAGGAGCGCAGAGAGGATGAACTATCAATGGTATCCCGGTCATATGACGAAAGCGAAACGTATGATGCAGGAAAATATCAAATTAATTGATTTGGTAATAGAACTTGTGGATGCAAGGATTCCTTTGAGCAGCCGTAACCCGGATATCGATGAGCTCGGAAAGAATAAGGCCCGATTGATTCTGCTCAATAAAGCCGATCTGGCGGATGATGTCTGTAACAAAGAATGGATTGCTTATTTTAAGAAACGGGGCTTTCATGTGTTGGAAATCAATGCAAAGGCTGGAAGCGGAATCAAAGGTGTTCAGGGGGCGGTCAGAGAGGCCTGCCGGGAAAAGATCGAAAGGGATAGAAGAAAAGGAATCGTGAACAGGCCGGTACGGGCTATCGTTGTCGGCATTCCAAATGTGGGAAAATCCACTTTTATTAATTCCATAGCGGGTAAGGCATGTACAAAAACCGGAAATAAGCCGGGTGTTACGAAGGGAAAACAGTGGATTCGTCTGAACAGAGAATTGGAACTGCTGGACACGCCTGGAATTCTGTGGCCGAGATTCGACAATCAGGAGGTTGGAAGAAATCTTGCCTTTATCGGTTCCATGAACGATGAAATTTTGCAAAAGACAGAACTTACAATAGACTTGATAGGTTGTTTGATGATAAACTATAAAAAGGAACTTGCGGCACGTTACCAGTTCCCGGAAGAAGCGGAGACACCGCTTCAAGTTTATGAACATATTTGTGAGAGCAGAAAATGCTATAAAAAGGGCGGAGAAATCGATTATGAGAAAGGCGCCCTGCTTTTATTAGATGATTTCAGGAGCGGGAGAATCGGGAGGATTACGCTGGAGCGGCCTGAGGAAAGCGCATAAATTGGCGGAATTGAGGTTATCGGGTGATGAAAAAGGTATTACGGGAAATATTAAGTACCAGTTTGTATCTTTTGGTGGTACTGTGTCTGGTCTATCTGGTCATTCATTTTGTCGGTCAGAGAACACAGGTGAGCGGAAGCTCCATGGAGCCTAAACTCAGTAATGAAGATAATTTAATTGTGGATAAAATTACCTATCGTTTTAAGGATCCGGAGCGTTATGATATTATTGTATTTCCCTTTCAATATGAAGATAATACATTTTATATTAAGCGCATTATAGGGCTTCCGGGAGAGACTGTCAGGATTGACAGGGACGGGAATATTTATATCAATGAGGAAATTCTGGAAGAAGGTTATGGAAAAGAAGTTATGCGGGAGCCGGGAAGGGCATATGAGCCGATCACGCTGGGAGACGATGAGTATTTTGTTTTGGGAGATAACCGGAATAACAGCTCCGACAGCAGGGATATATCGGTCGGGAACATAAAAAGAGAAAATATTATCGGCCGGGCTTGGCTCAGAATATGGCCGCTTGACAGATTCGGGTTTATTAAACATCGATAAGAGGCCGAGAAAAACACTCGGCCCGCCGAGAAAAACACTCGGCCCGCCGAGAAAAACACTCGGCCCGCCGAGAAAAACACTCGGCCCGCCGAGAAAAGCACTCGGCCCGCCGAGAAAAACACTCGGCCCGCCGGGAATCAGAGACTTTGGGTCTAATGAGAGGATTGGGACTATGGCAGAATCGATTCGGGAAATCAGGGAGAAATTACAGGCAGCTGATCATGAAAGGCTGCCTGATTTGTTTCAGCTTTACGGGCAGGATAGCAGAAGCAGCATCCGGCAGGAAGTGGAAAAGGCGAAGAAACGTCTGGCCGCTTATGAAAAAGAATTGGAGCGCATTGAGGAACTGAAGCGGTATGAAAAGGAATATGCCGCTTATGGGAGTATATGCGGCATCGACGAAGCAGGAAGAGGGCCGCTTGCAGGACCGGTCGTGGCAGGCGCCGTTATTTTGCCTCAAAATTGTGACATTTTATATATCAATGATTCTAAGAAACTATCCGAAAAAAAAAGAGAAGAGCTTTATGACATCATCATGGAAAAAGCGGAAGCGGTAGGAATCGGCTACAGTACACCGGAGCGTATCGACGAAATTAATATTTTGCAGGCGACTTACGAAGCGATGCGGGAAGCGATTTCCAAGTTATCCGTTTCGCCGGATTTGTTATTGAATGATGCCGTTACCATACCGGAAGTATCCATAAAGCAGGTGCCGATCATCAAGGGAGATGCCAAAAGCATTTCTATCGGTGCAGCGAGTATAATCGCAAAGGTAACAAGGGACCGGCTGATGGTACAGTATGACAGTGTTTTTCCGGAATATGGATTTGCATCCAATAAGGGGTATGGTGCGCAGATACATATTGAGGCTCTGAAAAAATACGGACCATGTCCGATTCACAGAAAAACTTTTATTACACATTTTGTTTCATAAGTGGGAGGCCAGAATTGAACTTAGGGAATATTTTTCAGTCGAAAAATCCGGATATCAAGCAGACGAATTTATCGGGAACAGCCGGGACTGTTTCCGCCGGGGAAAGAAATTACCGTGCGCAGAGTGAAATAAGGAATATGGTGCCGGGGCAGACGATTCAGGGCGAAGTGGTCGGAAAAGAAGGCAATTCGGTGCAGATTGCGTTGGATGAAGAGACAGTCCTGACTGCCAGGCTGGAGCGGGATTTGAATATTGCGCTGGGGCAGGTCATGAGCTTTGAAGTAAAAACGAACAGTGGCTCACAGCTTTTTCTTGCGCCGCTGTATGCCAATATGGCCAATCAGGCGACGATTTTAAAAGCTTTATCGGCAGCCGGATTACCCGAGAGCGCGAATAATATTCGGATGGTCTCGAATATGATGCAGGAAGGAATGCCGATTGACAGAGATTCTCTTGCTTATGTGAGCAGACAGCTGCTGGATTTCCCGAACGCGGATCCGGCTTCTGTCATACAGATGATTCGTTTGGGACTTCCCGTTTCGGAAATCAACATCGGGCAGTTCGAAGCATATAAAAATTATGAGCATCAGATTTTGCAAAGTGCGGAACAGATTATGGAAGAGATTCCGCAGACTTTTCAGGAACTGCTTGCAGAAGGAAAGGATGCTGAGGCGGTTTCCTTTTATGAGCAGATCATAAAGGCTTTTATCGGTACTGAAGGCGCGGAGGGGCAGACGGAAGCAGGAACACAGGCAGGAGAGGCTGCAAGCGCTGACAATGCTGTGGGGGGAAGTGCTGGAGAAATTTTAGCGGGGACGTTAGCAAAAACTGCATCGGATGGTCTGGCGGAATCCGGGAACATGCAGGATGGTGAGGAGATTTTGAAAGGATCGCATGCAGAGGCAGAAGGGAAAATGAAGGAAACCCTGCAGGAAATCGGAAATCAGGAGAACGCTGCGCAGAAGACGGATCGGGAAGCATCGACTCAGGCGGAATTGTCTCCTAAAGCGTGGCAGAGGCTCGGTGAGATGTTTCAGAAACTCGGAGCGGATGAGGCTTTGTCAAAACAGATTGGAAATGGCAGTCTTTCTCCCAAAGAAGTTCTTACACAGCTTCATCATCTGCTCGAAGGAAATCCTCATACAATACGGGAGGACTTTCAGGAAGATATCAAAATGCTTTTCGGAAGCAGAGCCTTTCGGAATTTGCTGGAAGCAGGTATGAAAAATGACTGGCTGATCAAGCCGGAGGATGTGGCGGATAAGGAAAAGGTGGAACAGCTCTATGAAAGAATCAGGGAGCAGACTGCCAGAATGGAAGCGGCTTTTCATATGGCGGGGAAGGCGGACAGCGCCGGTGCGAAGAGTGTTCAGAATCTGCAGAATAATGTGGACTTTATGAACCAGATGAACCACCTTTTTACCTATATACAGCTTCCGCTGAAAATGACGGGAAACGAGGCGCACGGAGACTTATATGTTTATACGAACAAGAAGAGTCTTGCGAAAAAAGATGGAAATGTCAGTGCACTTCTGCATCTTGATATGGAACATCTCGGCCCGTTGGACGTATATGTCACCATGCAGCAGAATCTGAATAAAGTCAGTACTAGTTTTACCGTCAAAGATGAAGAGGCACTCAATTTGATCGCTGAGCATATTCATGTCCTGAATGAGCGGCTGGAGAAGCGGGGTTATTCCATGAAGGCGAATTTTCAAATAAAAGAAGACGGCGCGACAAATATGATGCAGGAAATCCTTGATCAGAATAAAAATATTTCCGTGTTGAGCAAGACATCGTTTGATATGCGCGCATAGGGCGGGAAGAAAATCTAACGCTTGCGTCAATGGCGCTTTGCGAAGATTTTCTATGGTTCCGCAGAGCGGAACCTTTCTCACCCGAAAGAATGCCCTAATGCGGGCATTCTTCCTGACAAACTTGTTTGTTGTAAGCTTTTGCTTGTCATGGGCTTTTGAGTTTCATACAAGAATCGTCTTGCAGGGTTTTGTCGGAAAATGGGGAATGCAGGAGGGGATCGGATGCAGAAAGAAAAGGAGAATAAACTGAAACAGGCGATCGCGCTGGAGTTTGACCCGTCGGATGAGGCGCCGCGCGTCATTGCTTCCGGAAGGGGGGCGTTGGCGAAAAGAATCATTGAGAAGGCAAAAGAGGCGGATGTTCCGGTGCATCGGGATGATAAGCTGGCGGATACGCTTTCCAGACTGGATATCGGAGAAATGATTCCGCCGGAGCTTTATGAAGTTGTGGCGGAAATACTTGTTTTCGTGGATTCCATGGATAAGATTAAGGCGAAACTCGGAAAAGCATAGCGCGAGGAGAAATTCTAAAACTTGCGCCAGAGGGCGCTTTGTTAAGAACCTCTACGGTTCGCGCTGCGAACCTTCTTTGCGCGGCAGAATGTCCTGACGGCCGTTTTGCATAGGTAACTGAGGAGGGTTAGGTTGAACAGAAGAAAAATCGGCGATGCACAGGAGGAGTTGGCCTGTCGGTATCTTGTGAAACAGGGTGTGCGGCTCATGGAGCGAAATTTCCGGTGCAGGCAGGGTGAGATTGATATCATCGGGTATGAGAAGGAATATCTTGTATTTTTTGAAGTAAAATACAGGAAGAATGATTTCAGAGGAAATGCGGCGGAGGCAGTCGGATTTGGGAAGCAGCGGAAGATATGCAGGGTATCCGATTATTACAGGATGATACACGGATGCCCTTCGGATACGCCGGTCCGTTTTGATGTCATAGCGATTGACGGCGGCAGGATTGAATGGATTCGAAATGCCTTTGATTACATAGGCTGAAAAAACAGAGTTTTTTCAAATGCGAATTTACATTTAGAGGATGTAAATATTGCAGACTGAGAAAGCGGGAGGATAGATATGGAAAAAATCAAAAGGAAGCCTAATAGGCTGCAAATGAAACAGAACAGGCAGGGAGCAGCCGAATATTTGACATTTCCGCTTATAGAAGAGACAGGGGCCGTCAGACACCTTTTTTCGACCAGACTGGGCGGCGTAAGCGATGGTATTTTTGCGTCCATGAATCTCAGTTACACGAGGGGAGATGAAAAAGCGGCGGTAGATGAAAACTATCGCAGGATTGCGGGGCTGCTCGGATGTGAGCCGGAGGATATCGTGTGTTCCGACCAGACCCATACGACCAATATCCGGGTGGTAGAGGAGAAAGACAAAGGAAAGGGAATCATTCGTCCGAAGGACTATACGGATATCGACGGATTGATCACCAATGTACCCGGTATCGTTCTCGCAACTTTTTATGCGGATTGTGTGCCGCTTTTTTTTATTGATACGGAGAAAAAGGCAGTAGGCTTATCTCATTCGGGCTGGCGGGGGACGGTTGGAAGGATGGGACAGTGTACGATAGAGGCGATGCAGAAGGCATATGGAACGAGGCCGGAGGATGTGGTCGCCGCAATCGGGCCGTCTATTTGCCAAGACTGTTATGAAGTCAGCGAGGATGTGGCGGATGCTTTTTATCGGGAATTTCATGGACCGGGGCATGGAGAAGCGATTCTTCTTTCGAAGGGAAACGGAAAGTATCAGCTTAACTTGTGGCGGGCGAATCAGATTGTATTGGAGGAGGCGGGGGTCTTGCCTGAAAAAATACAGGTGACGGATATTTGTACCTGCTGTAATCCGGCTTATCTTTTTTCTCACCGGGCAAGTCAGGGAAAACGTGGAAATTTAGGGGCATTTTTAGGGCTTCTTTCGGAGAATTAAGAAAATATTAAATAAATTCCCACGAATTCCTTTCATTTTTTATGTTTCAATAGAGATAACCCAAAGTCAGCTGTTCAAAGGAGATGGCTGACACGACAAAAGAGAGGTATAAAGATGGCGAATATTCTTGTATGTGATGACGATAAGGAAATTGTAGATGCGATAGAAATCTATCTGCTGCAGGAAGGTTATCATATTTTCAAAGCATATGACGGCGAGCAGGCGATCAAAGTTCTGAAGCAGACGACGATTCATCTGCTCATCATGGATGTGATGATGCCTAGACTCGACGGCATTCATGCAACGTTGAAGATAAGGGAATATTCCAGCATTCCGATCATTATCCTTTCTGCCAAATCGGAAGACAGCGACAAAATTCTGGGGCTGAATATCGGAGCCGATGATTATGTGACGAAGCCTTTTAACCCGTTAGAGCTGGTAGCAAGGGTGAAGTCCAATTTGAGGCGGTATACGATGCTCGGTAATCTCAATACGGAAAATAATGCGCTGTTTCAGGTAGGCGGCCTCTGTATGAATGACGATACGAAGGAAGTCACTGTAGATGGTGAAAACGTCAAGCTGACACCGATTGAATATAATATTCTGCTTCTTCTCGTCAAGAACTGCGGCAGGGTCTTTTCCATCGACCAGATTTATGAAAGTATCTGGAATGAAGAAGCAATTGGTGCGGACAATACGGTCGCGGTCCATATCAGGCATATTCGGGAGAAGATTGAGATCAATCCCAAAGATCCACGTTACCTGAAAGTCGTATGGGGAGTCGGTTATAAGATTGAGAAACAATAAAAGTGAACGGACTGAAGGGAAGGATCATATGAAAAGAAGGAAAAAGAAGGCCGGCAGAAATGGCAGGGCAGTTCTGCAGGTGCTGCAGCATCTTCTACTTGTGATTGCAGTTGTTGCAACCCTTATTGTGACAACAGGATCTACGGTAGTTATACAGGGTCTGCACGGCAGTGAGAATTATAATCTCCATGCTTCGGATAAAGAGGAAACTTATGAAGAATCGGAACTGTTCAATAAAATTTATGGCAGAGCAGCAATGGATATCATACGGTTCGGCGTTATTCGGAGCCAGTTGGAGACAGACGGCGAATTTGACGGCATGAAGGTGATTGATGTGACGGCATATAACTGCCGGGATACTGGGTTGCCGGAGCAGTATGTAACGGCGAGATACTATCTGGAAGATTTGCTGAAATGGCAGAGTTATGGGATGGAATATGAACTCACCGATATGACCGTGGCGCAAATGAAAGAATTTTTAAGCAATCGGACTACGTTGACGATTTTGGACCCGGACAGTAAATATTATAATACTTCCGATGCCAATTATATGAAGTCAGACATCGGCAGTTATACTTTTGTGGATGACGTATCCGCTAACATGCTGCCATCGAATGGCTGGGATGAATGGTATGATGAAGATGATATTCTTCAGTTGAATGTATTGGTGAACCGTTACAAAACGGTAGACGGGAAAAATATCGAAGAATACACGGCGGACCCTGAAAGCTATGCAGAACTCTGCGAAAATGTGTCAGTGGCGATGCAGAGCCTTGCTTATAATTATAGTGAGTATCTGACCTATCAGGAATATTATGACAGTGCAAATACGAATCTTCGTTACTGCATCGAGAAAACGGTCGGCGATCATACGGAATATTTTACGAATATGGAAGATTTGATCACACTGGAGGAATTGCGGGAAGAAGTAAATGATACGAATATGGCGGATTTTTTTGAAAAGCGCTTTGATGGGAAATTTTCGGGCAGTAAAAGCAAATATTTGTATTACAGCCCTTCTGAGATGATTTATGAAAGCAATTCTGCAATTCAGGAAAAAACGATACGGAGTATTGTGCGGGAATATGATTATGCTTATCCTGAAAACATCCGTATCTGGGTCGGTGTGGATTCTTCCTATCCGGTCAGCGATGCTTTTACACAGGGAAGAGCCGGTTTCCAGAATTATCTTCCTTACTTCTGGCAGTGGGTCACACTCGTGGTTGTGTCGATTGTTTTATATTTTGTACTGTTGATTTATCTGACAGGTGCATCGGGCAAAGAGAAGGATGAAGAAGGAAATGTTTATACTGCATTAAGCAGATTTGACAGCATACCGACTGAGGCGGCGCTGATACTGGGAATTATGGCAGTAGCGGCTATCGTTTTGGCCGCGTTGGCAGCGAATTGGTTCCTGGTAAGTTATGAAACGATTTATACGGTCTGGTTTAAGGTGGCGGCAGGTGTTACCGTATTACTTCTCGATATTCTGTTCTGTTTCTTCTATTATAGCCTGGTCAGAAGAATCCGGGCGGGAATTCTTTGGAAGAACAGTTATTTAAAGAAAATTGTGCGTAAATGTTCCCAGCTGTTTCTGGAGGTATATGACAATGGAAATATTGTTGTCAGGACCTGGGGACCGTATATCGTATTTCTTGCCTTTAATCTGCTGATGATCATGTTAGGGCTTTTTACGAGTGTGCCGGCGATTTTAGGAGTTCTGATTGCGTTTGTGGTCGATATGCTTGTTGGTGGTCTATTGTATCTGGATGTGAAAGAACGACAGAATATTGTATCGGGCATTGAAAAGATTGCGGAAGGAAACTTTTCCTATCAGATCAGTCAGGAAAATCTGCATGGGGATAATCTTGTGCTTGCCAAATCGGTGAACAGCATCGGAAACGGCATTAAAAATGCGGTAGAGATCAGTATGAAGGATGAACGCATGAAGGCGGACCTGATCACGAATGTTTCCCATGATATCAAGACGCCTCTGACTTCTATTATCAATTATGTGGATTTGATCAAGCGGGAGCAGATGGATAATGAGCGGGTGCGGAATTATATTCAGGTCCTGGATGAGAAATCACAACGGTTAAAGCAGTTGACCGATGATCTGGTAGAGGCAAGTAAGATATCTTCCGGCAACATCAACTTACATTTTGAGAAGATTAATGTGACCGAATTGTTAAATCAGACGATTGGAGAGTTTTCGGAGAAGTTCGACCAGAAGAACCTGACGATCGTCATGAATGTCAATACTTCCGGAGCGGTCATCGAAGCGGACAGCAGAAGTATCTGGCGCGTTATGGAAAACCTGTTCAATAATATTTATAAATATGCGCTGGAAGGAACGAGAGTCTACATCGCGGTAAACAGCCTGACCGGAGATGGCGGGCAGAGGCAGGAACTGATAGAAATATCCATTAAAAATATTTCTGAAAAAGAGTTGAACTGCAATCCGGAAGAACTGACGGAACGCTTTATCAGAGGAGATGAATCCCGAACGACCGAAGGAAGCGGGCTTGGCTTATCCATCGCCAAGAATCTGACGGAGGCACAGCACGGTACTTTTGAAATTCTATTGGATGGCGATCTGTTCAAGGTGATATTGACGTTTCCCATGATAGTATGAGATGCGGGCTTATAAATGCAGGGGCTTAGACAGCCCTTGCATTTTTTATGGAGAAATTATATCATACATATGACAAAGGAGTGCAGTATGCCATGAAGAACAAATACCAGAAGACAATCTATGCCTGCTTTATCGGTTACATCGTACAGGCGATCATCAATAATTTCGTACCGCTTTTATTTTTAACATTTCAGGACAGTTATGGGATTCCGTTGTCGAAGATTACGCTGCTCGTAACCTTCAACTTCGGTCTTCAGCTGCTGGTGGACCTCGCATCTGTAGGATTTGTGGATAAGATCGGTTACAGGGCATCGATGGTCATTGCCCATGTTCTCAGCACTGCCGGATTATTTTTGCTCGCCGTCCTGCCGGAACTGCTGCCGGATCCTTTCATGGGGATTTTTCTGGCAGTAGTCATTTATGCGGTAGGCGGTGGGCTTTTGGAGGTGCTGGTAAGCCCTGTGGTGGAAGCATGTCCTTCAGAGCATAAAGAGCAGACGATGAGCTTGCTGCATTCTTTTTACTGTTGGGGACATGTGGGCGTGGTACTGGTATCCACTGCGTTCTTTCGGGTTTTCGGCATTGGGAACTGGAAGATTCTTGCCTGTATCTGGGCGATCGTGCCGCTTTGTAATATGATAGCGTTTACGAGAGTGCCGATTGCTTCTTTACTGGAAGACGGGGAAAAAGGATTTACGATAAAAGAACTGGCAAAACAGAAAATATTTTGGGTATTCATGCTCATGATGCTCTGCGCCGGAGCCAGCGAGCAGGCGGTGAGTCAGTGGGCTTCGACGTTTGCGGAAAGAGGTCTGGGCGTGAGCAAGACACTGGGAGATCTGGCGGGGCCGATGGCTTTTGCCGTTTTGATGGGAACTTCCAGGGCGTTTTACGGAAAATACGGGGAAAAGATAAATCTGGACCATTTTATGGCAGGCAGCAGTATTCTCTGTATGGCGGCTTATCTGTGTATTTCCCTCGTACCGAGTCCCGTATTCGGGCTGGTGGGCTGTGCGGTTTGCGGCTTGTCGGTGGGCATTATGTGGCCGGGAACTTTCAGCAAGGCAGCGGCTGATATCCCGCGGGGCGGCACGGCGTTATTTGCCATGATGGCTCTCGCCGGGGATATGGGCTGCTCCGGCGGGCCGACTTTGGTCGGCATGATTTCCAGTCAGTTTAATGATGATTTGAAAAAAGGGATTCTGGCAGCAGTCATATTTCCGCTATTGCTGCTTGTAGGGATTTTGATGAGCAGATCATCGGCAAAGAGCGAGAGGTAATCTGATGAAAATGATTTATGTCGTGGAAGACGATTCTAATATCCGGGAAATTGAACTGTTCGCTCTGATGAGCTGCGGGTATGAAACAAAAGGTTTTGAATGTGCCGCCGATTTTTGGGAGGGTATCCAAAAAAGGCGGCCGTCACTGGTACTGCTGGATATCATGCTGCCGGATGAGGATGGCATGGCCGTCCTTTACAAACTGCGTTCCGCCCCGGATACGAAAAGGCTTCCTGTCATCATGGTGACTGCCAAGACGGCGGAAATCGATAAGGTTAGAGGACTGGATTCCGGTGCCGATGATTATATCACAAAACCCTTCGGCGTGATGGAACTGATATCGCGCGTGAAGTCGCTTCTTCGGAGAACGGAGCCGGATATGCAGGAGAGTATGCTCACGCTGGCGGAAATCGTTCTGGATATGGCAGGTCGTTCCTGTCAGGTGGAGGGAAAGCCGGTGGAACTTACTTATAAGGAATTTGAACTGCTGTCACTGCTCATACGGAATGCCGGAATCGTATTGACAAGAGATGTGCTGATGGAAAAAATATGGGGAATAGACTTTCTCGGGGAATCGAGGACACTGGATGTCCATATCAAGACGTTGCGGAAAAAGCTGGGAGATGCGGGAAGGCATATACAGACCGTTAGAAATGTAGGATATCTGGCGGATGAGGGGACGGACGGATGACGAGAAAGATCAATCTGAACTTTATATTCGTTATTGCGCTCTCCGTATTCCTGAGCGTGTTCTTTACCGCGCTTGTGTCCTATCGACTGTTGCAGAAGGAGGTTTTCGCTGACCTTGCGTCTTACGCGGAGATGGTCGAAGCATTGGAACTGACGGAACAGATGAAAAATAACGGTTACATGGAGCCGGAAAATGAACTGCGGATTACATGGATAGCGGCGGACGGTTCGGTATTATATGACAGTTATGCGGGAGAAGGTGTCTTTGCCAATCATGGAGAGAGGCCGGAAATCGTACAGGCGATGCGGGATGGCATGGGAATGAGCGTTCGGAAGTCGCAGACGATGGAGCGGAGTCTTTTCTTTTATGCAAGAAGGGCGGCGGACGGAACGGTCATCCGTATTGCTAAGGAGGCGGGGAGCATTTGGAACATATACAAAAATATGCTGCCAGCCGTTCTGCTCATTGCCGTTTTCGTTTTTGGGATTTCCATGTGGCTTGCGAGATGCCTGACCAGGGCCTTTGTCGGACCGATTGCGCAGATGGCGGACGATATGGAGCATTTGGAAAAGGTGACTTCCTACAAAGAACTCGCGCCTTTTATCGAGTTGATACGCACAAGGCAGGAAGAAACGATAAAAAACGCGAGAATCCGACAGGAGTTTACGGCGAATGTCAGCCATGAGCTAAAGACGCCGCTGACTTCCATATCCGGTTATGCAGAACTCATAGCGAACGGCATGGCATCGAAGAAAGAGGGGCGGCATTTTGCGGAGGAAATTCATCAGAATGCCCAGAGGCTGCTCGTACTGATCAATGATATCCTGCAATTATCGGAACTGGATGATACGCCGGAATATAAGCTGTCTTTGGAAAGCGTGGATTTATATGAACTGGCGGGCCGATGTGCCGCGATGTTAGAGCCGGTGGCGGTAAAACACGGGGTCACGTTATCCCTGAGGGGAACGCCGCTTATAATGTGTGCCGACAGGAAACTGATGGAAGAGATGATCTATAATCTGTGTGACAATGCAATCCGTTACAATAGAGAGGGCGGCCATGTATGGATCACAGTCACGGACCGGCTGATCGTTCAGGACGACGGCATCGGCATATCTCCAAAGTATCAGAAGCGCGTTTTCGAGCGGTTTTTTCGGGTGGATAAAAGTCGTTCCAAAAAGACCGGAGGTACCGGTCTTGGGCTGGCGATTGTCAAGCATATAGCAGAGGTGCATCATGCGGCTGTTTTTATGGACAGCGACGAAGGAATCGGAACGACGGTTTGTGTGGAGTTCTCGGAAACACAGTTTTCTATTCAGGATACAAGGCCTGCACCGTCTGAATGATATGGGAGCTGTGTTTCGCGACCCTGCTCAGGCTGGCGAGGATATCGGAGAGGATAAATCCCATATTAACGCTGCATTTTCCCTTTTTCAGCCGTTTCTTGTGATTTTTTAAGATTCTTTTTTCGATGCGGTTCCGCTCATTTTCCAACTGGCAGGCATTGTTGGCAATGAAGGAGTCGGGAGTTTCCCAGTAGTCTGCCGCGTGTTTGACGAGGGCAAGGACGATATCACTGTATAAAATCAGTTCTTCTTCCGCTTCTTTGGAAAATCGAAGTTCCTTTTTCTTCATTTTGCCGATGCTGATGACGGTATTCAGTGCGGAGTCTGCGATGCGTTCTATGTCGCCGACACAGTGCTGCATCATAGACAATGCTCTGGAATCTGTTTCCGATAAAGAGGAATGGCTGATTTTGAACAGATAATCATTGATGCCGTCTTCGTACCGGTCGATATCGTTTTCCAACGCTTCCACATATTCCGCTTTTTCCTTTTGAAAGGAAGAGAGCAGCGTTAACGCTTCCTTTGCCGCTTCGTCCGCCAGCATCAGCATAGCGCCGGTCGTTTTATGACATTGCCGCAGCGCAAGAGAAGGATTATCCAAAAAACGTTTATCCATATTGGAAAGGGCGGCAAGCCTTACAGGTGTATCCGTTGTTTCGCAGGATTCTTTTTCGGGAACGGAGATATGCGCGAGCGCAACAAGCTGTTTCGAAAACGGAAGTAAGGCCACTGCAGAGAAAATATTAAAGAAAGAATGTACCATGGCGATACCCGCAGGGGATGCGGCCTGCTCGAAAAAGCGGAATGGAATGACGGCATGAAGCATATAGAAGCCGCACATGAACAGGACGGTCCCAATCAGGTTAAAGTATAAATGAAGGAAAGCCGCTCTTTTCGCGTTTGTTTTTGCACCGATAGAAGAAAGCAGTGCGGTAATACAGGTGCCGATGTTCTGTCCCATAATAATCGGCAGTACCGCTGAGTAAGGAATCGCACCGGTAATGCAGAAAGCCTGAAGGATGCCGACTGAGGCGGAAGAACTTTGTAAGAGGGCTGTGAGAACGGTGCCGGCGAGAATTCCCATAACGGGATTGGAGAAAGCCGTCAGCAGACTGGCAAACTCCGGGATATCTTTTAATGGACTGACTGCGGCACTCATTGTATTCATACCGGACATCAAAATGGAAAATCCTAATAAGATGCCGCCCGTCGATTTCTTTCGCTCGGATTTGCCGGACATTAACAGGATGACGCCGGTGATTGCCAGAACTGGAGAGAAGGTTTCCGGTTTTAACAGTATCAAAAAGAAATTGTCGCTTTCGAGTCCTGAAAGGCTGAGAAGCCAGGAGGTAATGGTTGTTCCGATATTGGCTCCCATGATGATGCCGACGGCCTGTTCCAGCCGCATCAGTCCCGAATTGACAAAGCCGACCACCATGACGGTAGTCGCGGAGGAGGATTGTATGAGGGCGGTGGTTCCCGCGCCGAGCAGTACGCCTTTTATGGGATTATCCGTCATTTTGGTAAGAATGGCCTCCATTCTGCCGCCGGAAGTCTTTGCAAGACCTTCTCCGAGAAGATACATGCCATACAGAAAAAGAGCAAGGCCGCCGGTCATGGTAAATAAGTTTGATAGATTCATCTGAAGAACTCCTTTTCTTTTTTGGGAAGAGCTTACCGCTTCCATGTAAAATCAGAGAGAGTTCTATGTAAAATGCAGGTAAAATTATAGAGTTGACAACCCCGGAAAGCTGGCATAAACTAACATAGGGAATGAAGATGTTCTAAGGCAGCTAAGAACGCTGCCTAAGAACATCTTCATTCCCGGCAGGATGCCTGGAGGCCATTCTGCATGAAGGAGCAATAAATTGAGGTGAAAACTTATGACTTTAGATCAGGTTGAGGTGGGACAGGAAGTTACGATCATACAGGTGGGCGGAGAAGGAGAACTGCGCTGCCGTTTTCTGGATATGGGCCTGATTCCCAGAACAAAAGTGAAAATTCGGAAAATGGCGCCGATGGGCGATCCGATTGAAATACAGCTGCGCGGCTATGAACTGACAATCCGCAAAGAGGATGCGCAGAAAATAGAAGTGAAACAATAATTTCTTACGTTTGGAGAAACAGATATGATATACGCATTGGTAGGAAATCAGAATTGCGGCAAGACGACATTATTTAATCAGCTGACCGGCTCGAATCAGCATGTGGGCAATTTCCCGGGCGTTACGGTAGATCAGAAAGTCGGTACGATTCAGGGTGAAAAAGGGGACGCGGTCGTCGATCTGCCGGGTATATATTCGCTCAGACCGTACAGCAATGAAGAGATTGTCACGAGAGACTTTATTTTAAATGAAAGACCGGACGGTATCATCAATATTGTGGATGCCACAAACATCGAAAGAAATCTTTATCTGACCTTACAGCTTCTGGAAATGCACATCCCGATGGTGCTCGCGCTCAATATGATGGACGAGGTGCGTGGAAACGGCGGCACGATCGAGCTCGATAAGATGGAAGAACAGCTCGGTATTCCGGTCATCGCAATCAGTGCGATTAAAAATGAAGGTTTGGAAGATCTGACACGGGCAATCAGAGAAGTATCGGGAAGGCGTCTTTACCCGAAAGTGACGGATTTTTGCGAAAAAGGGCCAGTGCATCGGTGCATTCATGCAGTCAGCCATCAGGTGGAAGACCATGCAGAACTAATCGACATGTCTCCGCGTTTTGCCGCGAGCAAAATTGTGGAAGGTGATAAAGATATTATCGAGCGTCTGAAACTGTCACAGAATGAACTTGAGTTGATGGAACACAGTATTCTGGAGATGGAAGAGGATAACGGCATGGACCGGAACGCCTCTCTTGCGGATATGCGTTATGCTTTTATTGAAAAGGTATGTGAAAGCGCGGTCATCAAATGTCAGGAAAGCCGGGAACATAAAAGAAGTGTCAGGATTGATACGATACTCACCGGGAAATATTTTGCCGTGCCTGCGTTTCTTGTTATTATGCTGCTGATTTTTTGGCTGACCTTTGGCGTGATCGGTCAGGGACTGAGTGATTTGTTGAGCATGGGCATCGATATGCTTTCATCCTGGGTGGAAAAGATGCTGACGGCCTATGGCATCAATCCGGTGGTTGAGAGCCTTGTTATCGACGGTATCTTTGCCGGGGTAGGAAGCGTACTGAGTTTTCTGCCGATTATTGTAGTACTTTTTTTCTTTCTGTCCATTCTGGAAGATTCCGGCTATATGGCAAGAATAGCATTTGTTATGGATAGACCGCTCAGGAAGATCGGGTTATCCGGCAAGAGTTTTGTTTCCATGCTGATCGGTTTCGGATGCAGCGTACCGGCTGTTATGTCCAGCAGAACGCTTTCTTCGGAACGGGATAAAAAGATGACCATCATGCTGATACCTTTTATCAGCTGTTCGGCCAAAATACCGATTTATGCACTGTTTACGGCTGCGTTCTTTCCCAATCATCCGGTACTCGTAATGATGGGGCTTTATGTGCTTGGGATTTTAGTCGGTCTGCTCGTGGCCGTTGTTTTGAACCATACGGCTTTTAAAGGAAATTCCATGCCGTTTATGATGGAACTTCCCAATTACCGTTTTCCGTCGGCAAAGAGTGTTCTGCTCCTGATGTGGGACAAGGCGAAGGACTTTTTGCAGAGAGCGTTTACTGTCATTTTCCTCGCGACGATGATTATTTGGTTCTTACAGACTTTTGACAGCCGTCTGAATGTGGTGTCGGACAGCAAAGACAGCCTGCTTGCCCTGGTCGGTCAGTATATTGCGCCGCTGTTTGGGCCCCTTGGATTTAACGACTGGCGTGTAGCAACCTCTCTGATCAGTGGTTTTACGGCCAAAGAGGCGGTGGTCAGTACGCTGAGCGTTCTGACGGGAACGACGATGAGCAATTTGAGCGATACGCTTGGAACGATCTTTACGCCTGTTTCGGCTATTAGTTTTTTGGTGTTTACGCTGCTTTATACACCATGTGTTGCGGCAGTAGCGACGATTAAACGGGAAATGGCCTCATCCTGGAAAGCATTTTGTATCGTATTGATGCAGTGCGGTGTGGCATGGCTCGTTTCCTGCATTATATATCAAGTGTTATGTTTGATTTGAGTTTAAAGTGATTACATATTTGGAACCATACAGAGAAAACCTCATAAATTATTTACAACAATATGCCCAGGGTATTTGTTCAATGATTGACAGTTTGAAGGAAAGGTATGGTTATCGATATGGATATTTTTGTCGGACTCATGATTCCGTTTCTCGGGACTTTTGCAGGTGCGGCCTGTGTTCTTTTTATGAGAAATGCGCTGAATAAGCAGGTGGAAAAAATGCTGCTCGGTTTTGCATCGGGCGTGATGGTCGCAGCTTCCGTATGGTCGCTTCTTCTGCCGGCTATCGATATGTCCGCCGGATACGGAAAGTTTGCATTTGTTCCGGCGGCGGTAGGCTTTTCGGCCGGCATTGCTTTTCTATATGGACTGGATAAATTGATTCCCCATTTGCATCTCGGGGGCAGGAAGCCGGAGGGAATCAAAAGCAGTCTGACAAAGACGACGATGCTGGCGTTAGCGGTCACACTGCATAACATTCCGGAAGGGATGGCAGTAGGTGTCGTTTTTGCAGGAGTCCTGTCGGGCAATCAGGAAATAACGATGGCAGGAGCCTATACGCTTGCCGTTGGAATTGCTATTCAGAATTTCCCGGAAGGCGCCATTATATCCATGCCGATGAAAAGCAATGGAAGCAGGAAGAGAAGAGCTTTTGCCTATGGTGCACTGTCGGGCGCTGTGGAACCGGCGGCAGCTTTTATCACAATTTTAATAACTGGTGTTATAGAAAAGGCACTGCCGTTTTTGCTGGCGTTTGCGGCGGGAGCAATGCTGTTTGTTGTTGTGGAAGAACTGATACCGGAAGCTTCTGCAGATGGGGATTCGGACGGTGCTACACTGGGATTTGCGGCGGGATTTCTGATTATGATGATCCTGGATGTTACGTTGGGCTAGGCTGAAAACTTAAATTTTCAGCCGCAGGTCTGCAAAGGCAGACTTGTAGACTGTGGAAGGAGTTACAGATGAAAACTTACAAACTGGATTTGAATTCGATTGAGCGGGTCAAGGGATTTGTATCCGCAATCAGTAACATGGAAGGGTACTTTGATCTGGTCTCTGGCAGATACGTTGTCGATGCCAAGTCGATCATGGGAATTTTTTCGATGGATTTATCGGAGAACGTCGAACTGCGGGTTCTGGAAACAAATGAAAAGATATCCGAAATTGAAAAGGCGGTCGCTCCCTATTTGATATCCTGAATCAGGAAAAGAACGGAGCGGGAAAGAAGTACAAAGGTTATGAAATTACTGCATCTGGCTGATCTGCATCTTGGAAAGAGAGTCCATGAATTTTCCATGCTGGAGGACCAGCGTTATATTTTAAAACAAATACTTGAGATCATGGAGACGGAGCAGGCGGACGGCGTACTGGTCGCCGGCGATATTTATGATAAGACGGTTCCGCCCGCAGAGGCGGTGCAGCTGCTTGATGATTTTCTGACGAATATTGCAGGAAGAAAGATTCCTGTTTTTTTAATCAGCGGAAATCATGATTCTGCAGAGAGAATTTCCTTTGGGGCAAAACTTTTTGCAAAGAGCGGCGTTCATTTCGCGTCCGGTTATCAGGGGAAGACGGAAGTCGTGACGTTAGAAGATGATTATGGAAAAGTGAACATTTATCTGCTTCCTTTTGTCAGACCGGTTTATGTGAGGCAGGCATTTCCGGAACTTGCGGAAAGAATTGTTTCTTATCAGGATGCCATGCAGACCGTTATAGGGCATATCGACCTGAACAGAGAATGCAGAAATGTGCTGGTAGCGCATCAGTTCGTGACAGGCGCGGAGCGGTGCGAATCGGAAGAAATTCAGGTGGGCGGACTGGACAATGTGGAAGCTTCCTTATTTGCGGATTTTGATTATGTGGCACTCGGTCATATTCATGGACCGCAGTGGATTTTGCGGGAGACCATACGTTATGCCGGAACGCCTTTAAAATATTCTTTTTCGGAGGTCTGTCATCAGAAGGCCGTAACGGTGATAGAACTGCGCGCTAAAGGAGATGTGGGGATTAGAAAAATACCGCTCAGGCCGCTTCATGATATGCGGAAACTCCGGGGAAGTTATGAAGAATTAACAAAGCGCAGTGTTTATGAAAATACGAGTGTTGAAGATTATGTACAGATTACGCTGACCGATGAAGAGGATATTTTCGATGCTGTTGGAAAGCTGCGGGTTATTTATCCCAATCTGATGAAAATAGAGTATGATAACCGTCGAACCGGGAAGACGGCGGAATCGGCGGCTGCAGAAGATGTGGAAAGAACACCATTGGAATATACGAAAGCGCTGTTTACAATGCAGAATGAAAGAGCGATGTCCCCGAAGCAGGAGAAGTATCTTGTGAATCTGATTGAAGAGGTATGGGAGGATGGACTATGAGACCGCTTATACTGACTTTATCAGCTTTTGGGCCTTATGCCGGAGAGGAAACAATAGATTTTACGAGACTTGGGACGAAAGGGCTTTATTTAATAACAGGTGATACGGGTGCGGGTAAGACAACAATCTTCGATGCCATTGTGTTCGCTCTGTATGGAGAAGCGAGCGGAGAAGCGCGGGGAGCGGATATGCTGCGCTCCAAATATGCTGCGGCGGATATGCCGACCTATGTCCGTATGCGGTTTGCTTATCGCGGGGGAGAATACCAGATTACGAGGAATCCGGAATACAGGCGGCCATCCAAAAAAGGAGAGGGCTATACGGCCAACAAAGCGGATGCTGAACTGATCTGTCCGGATGGGCGTATCGTGACGAAGAATCGCGATGTGACGAAGGCGGTGACGGAACTGCTTGGACTGGATAAAAATCAGTTCACGCAGATTGCGATGATTGCGCAGGGTGATTTTCTGAGGCTTCTTTATGCCAAAACGGAGGACAGGAGCAAAATTTTCAGGGAAATTTTTCATACGAAGGCTTATCAGATATTGCAGGAGCGCTTAAAAACGGAGGCCGGGGCTTTGCGCCAGGAATATGAAGCATTGGGAAAGAGTATTGACCAGTATCTGGAGGGGATTCTCTGTGAAGATGCAGATTTTGCGGCCAGAATGGAAAGTGTACGGCAGAATCGGAAGGCGATTCCGACAGAGGATATCGTAACGCTGATTCGGGAGCGGATTGCTGCAGATGAGGCACAGCTCGTCCTGCTGCAGAAGCGGCTCGATACATACGAAAAAGAACTGGAGCAGGTCAATCAGATCATCGGCAGAGTAAATGAGCGGAAGAAACGCCGGGAAGAACTGGAGGATGTGAAGAAACAGCTTTTGCGTATCGTGCCGTCTCTTACGTTGATGCAGGAACAGTATGGCGAAAAACAGCAGGCTTTTCAACTGTTTGAGGAAGAACGGGCACAGTTGGAGAAAATATATCAGGATTCTCTTGATATGCTGGAACAAAAGGAAGCGCGGGAAAAGATGCGGCTTCAGGTGGAAAAGCTGCGGGTAGATGCAGCGGCGGGCGAAAAAGCATACGGTCAGGCAGCGCTTTTGCACAGGCAGGCGAAAGAAGCCTATGATGAAATGGAGCGGCAGTATCTGGATGAACAGGCAGGAGTCCTTGCGCTGCGCCTGGAAGAAGGAGAACCTTGTCCGGTCTGTGGTTCGCTGACGCATCCGATGCCGGCGAAGCACAAGGAAGGTGCACCTTCCAAGGAAGCGGTGGATAGGGCCAAAAGGGAAGCGGAAACGGCAAATGCCCGACTGCATAAGGCGAGCGAGGAAGCGGGTGCTTTAAAGGGCAGACTGGAGAGTGCGGTGGAGCAGTACCAGGTAATGCTGGAGGCGGAAACTGATCAGGAGAAAGAAGCCGTGCTTCTTCGTTTCACGGGAAAGGAAGAAGCTGAAAAAATGCTGGAGAAAAAGGAGAGGGAAAGCCTGCGGCGAAAGAAGGAACTTGGCGGAATGGAAGCCGAATGCCGGGAGAGGGAGAAAGAATGCCAGCGATGCCAGAATATGAAAGAGGTGCTGGAAAAACAGCTTGAAGAGGGCGTCGAAACGGTCCCGGAGGAACTGGAAGAAAAAAGACGTATATTGACGGAGGAGAAGCAGCTTGCTCTGAAAGAACAGCGGGAGCTGCACCGGTGTGTGCAGACCAATACCGGAATCGTGCAGGATATTGAAAAGAGAAGCCGGCAGCTGAGAACTGTGGAAGAAAAGTGGAGCCTGATCGGGGAATTAGCAGGAACTTTTAACGGTAATGTGGCCGGAAAAGATAAAATTATGTTAGAAACATATGTGCAGATGACCTATTTTGACAGAATGATCGGCCGGGCCAATACGAGATTTATGATGATGTCCGGCGGACAGTACGAACTAAAACGGGCCGGAGCACAGAATATGAAAAGCCAGAGCGGGTTAGAGCTGGATGTCGTGGATCATTATAATGGTACAGTGAGGAGCATTAAGACATTATCCGGCGGAGAAGCTTTTCTCGCGTCTTTGTCTATGGCGCTGGGACTTTCGGATGAAATTCAGTCTACGGCCGGCGGCATTGCACTGGATACGATGTTTGTGGACGAAGGTTTCGGTTATCTGGATGAAGAAGCGTTGGCACAGGCAATCCGCACCTTACAGGGGCTGGCCGAGGGAAATCGGCTGGTAGGCATTATATCCCATGTCGGAAGCCTGAAAGAAAAGATTGAAAAACAGATTGTTGTTACCAAAGAAAAAAGCGGCGGAAGCAGGACTGTCATTTCGGAAATGTAGAATAGAATGGAGCGTTGCAGATGGAAAAGAAAATTGCGATGAGGGTATCCTTTGTCAGTATCGTGGTCAATTTGGGATTGTCGCTGTTGAAATTGGCGGCAGGTATCGCGGCATCTTCGGGAGCCATGATTTCCGATGCCGTGCATTCTGCTTCTGATGTGTTCAGCACGGTCATTGTGATGATCGGAGTTCAGATTTCAAGTAAGAAGTCGGATGCAGATCATCAGTATGGCCATGAGAGATTAGAATGTGTAGCCTCCATCGTATTAGCGGTGGTCTTGTGCATTACCGGATGCGGAATCGGATATCGCGGACTGCAGACCGTTTTGGATGGACGTTATGAAGAACTCGCTATACCGGGAAGACTGGCGCTCTTGGCGGCAGCGCTTTCTATTGTTATCAAAGAATGGATGTTCTGGTATACGAGAGCGGCGGCGAAAAAAATCAATTCCGGCGCGCTGATGGCGGATGCCTGGCATCATCGTTCGGATTCACTTTCTTCTGTGGGCGCATTAATCGGTATTTTTGGTTCTCGTTTGGGGTATCCTGTTTTAGATAGCGTAGCAAGTGTTATTATCAGTGCTTTTATCGTAAAGGCCGCCTATGACATTTTTAAAGACGCCGTTGATAAGATGGTGGATAAAGCCTGTGATGATGAGACGATTCAGGAAATGCGCCGGATGATAGCCGCCCAGGAAGGAGTATTGGGAATTGACCTTCTGCGGACCCGGTTATTTGGCAACCGGATTTATGTCGATATTGAAATTGCTGCGGATGGCAGCCGTACACTGAATGAGACACATGCCGTGGCGGAATGTGTGCATCATAAGATGGAGCAGACCTTTCCGAATGTGAAGCATTGTATGGTGCATGTGAATCCATACCGGGGATAGGAGGACCGGCTGATGAGCGGCCGGTGGATAAAGTTTCCGGTCATGTGTGTTTGCGAAAAACATTTTATTGTGTTATATTATGTTAGAGAGTTCGGGGGGACAGACTGAAAAAGGTATGGTTATATTCCTATGAGAAAAATATTGCATTTGGTTTTAAACAGGGTATTTATAACGGGTGTAATTGTTTTGCTTCAGGTCTTTTTCTTTATCCTGGAGCTTTTCCAATGGGCGAATCATTATGTAGAGATTGCATTTGCGTTAAGGGCGCTCAGTCTTCTGATTGTTTTTTACCTTATATTGAAACCGAATAATCCCGCCGTAAAACTGGCATGGATTGTGCCTATCCTGGTCTTTCCCCTGTTCGGTGGAATTTCATACCTTGCATTTGGACATGTTGTCATTTCCCGGAAGCTCCGGAACAGTATGCGGAAGACGGAAGAACTGACCAAAAGGAATATGCCGGAGAATCAGGATATTTTGGCGAAAATAAAGAAAGAAAATCCGTCCGTCGCCAATTTGTGCGGATATCTGAAACACTATTCCGGCACAGCAGTATGGGAAAATACGAATACGACCTATTATGCGGACGGGCTTCCTTATTGGGAACAGTTGTTAGAGGACCTTGAGAGGGCAGAGCGCTTCATTTTTCTGGAATATTTTATATTGGGTGAAGGCACGATGTGGGATGCAGTCTTACAGATTCTGGAAAAGAAAGCAAAACAGGGCATCGAAGTCAGACTGATCTATGATGATTTCGGGAGCATTCTGAAACTGCCCAAGCATTATGAGCAGTTCATTGAACAGAAGGGCATAAAGTGTGTCGCGTTCAATAAACTGGTTCCGCTCATGGCGATCATACTGAACAACAGGGATCACCGGAAAATTGTCGTGATTGACGGCAAGGTCGGCTATACCGGCGGCATCAATCTAGCGGATGAATATATCAATTATAAGACATTGTATGGTTATTGGAAGGATGCGGGAATCCGTCTGGAAGGAGAAGCGGTCTGGAATTTTACGGTGATGTTCCTGCAGATGTGGAACATTTCTCGTGATACGGATGAAGATTACAGTCGTTATCGGCACTGTTTTACGGAAAAAATATCGGGGAGTGGATATGTGCAGCCTTATGGTGACACACCTTTCGATAGTGAAACAGTGGGTGAAAATGTGTATCTGAACATGATCGGTTATGCCAGACGATATTTCTATGCGTTCACACCTTACCTGATTACAGATAATGAGATGTGTACGGCGTTAAAGCTGGCAGCCAAACGAGGGGTGGACGTACGGCTGGTCACGCCGGGCATTCCGGATAAAAAGATGGCGTACTGGCTGACACAGTCCAGTTACCAGAATCTGCTTGAGGCGGGCGTGAAAATTTATCAGTATACGCCCGGTTTTATTCATTCCAAGTGTGTTTTATGCGATGATGAAATAGCGGCAGTCGGAACCATTAATTTCGATTACAGAAGCTTTTATCATCATTTTGAGTGCGGTGTTTTTCTGTACCGGGCCGGTGCGGTCTCAGAGCTGAAAAATGATATGGAGAATACTTTTGCGGAGTCGGAAGAAATCACGCTGGAATGGTGTCAGAAAAAGTTCATGAAGATGAATGTGATCGGACCGTTCCTGAAACTGTTCTCGCCCTTGTTCTGATGGAAATAGAAAGAGAGTGTGTTTTATGTTGCGTTTTGTACAGGTGATCGTCCGCAATCTTCCGAGAATTTATATGATTCCGAAGATGGCGTATATGGCAAAACACCCCGAAAAATATACGGAAGAGAAATGTTATGAATATGCAAGGCTGGCAGTCAGAAGGATGACGCGGGCCGGGCATATCAGGACGCAGGGATATGGCATGGAAAATCTTCCAAAAGAAGGCGGGTATGTCATGTTTCCGAATCATCAGGGAAAATATGATGCACTTGGGATTGTATATACGCACAAAAAGCCCTGTACTATCGTCATTGACGATGCCAAGTCACATATGATCCTGACGTCCCAGTTTATCGATATGATACACGGGAAACGGCTGATCAAGGATGATGTGCGCCAGTCAGTCAAACTGATGCAGGAAATATCGAAGGAAGTTGCAGCCGGCAGAAGATATATTATTTTTCCGGAAGGCGGCTACTATCACAATCATAATAACGTGTGTGTTTTTAAACCGGGATGCTTTAAAAGCGCTATTCGGGCGAAAGCGCCCATCGTGCCGGTCGTTTTAATCGATTCCTATAAGGTATTTGAAGAATGGAGTCTTAGAAAAGTGACGACGCAGGTACACTACCTGCCGCCCCTGCGCTATGAAGAGTACAAAGGCATGACGACACAGGCGGTTTCCGATGTCGTGCACGGACGAATCAGGAAATATATTGCGGAAGTATTGAGAAAACCTGTTAAAGGATGACAAGCTGTTTTTGATATTCGTTTTGGAAGTTCTGATGAAATTTATGTTGTACAGCCAACGCATAAATATGGCTTGTCTTAATGTCCTGCTCTAACATCCGGCGTCCATTTTCCGATGTGATGAGGTCATTGGCGTCGGCAAGTTTGGAGAGAAGCGGGATGTCGGTATGTGCTTTCATTGCTGCTAGAAGCGGGACAGATTCTTTTCGAAAACCCAACATTCTTGCATAGTAGACATAATCCTGTGCACAGAAAGCGTTCATATCCGCCTGCTCAATATTTAACAGGATATGCAGCAGACTGCGGGAGACTTTGGTGTAGGTCACGTTCTTGGTCTTTAATGTTTCACAAAAAGAAACATAGTCCATATAGGCAGGAAGAAATTTGCGGAGCCTGTCGGAAAAATCGCTGTCGATGTCGAAATAGACGCCAAAATCTCTATCTTGTTCCTGAAGCAGTTTGTAAGCGAGCAGAAGAGAAAAATCATCCGGAAGGATAGGGAAGCTTTTTTCATAGTGGCGGACCATCAGCTCATGAACGGCCGTCGGAAGCTGTTCTTTTATGGAATAAAGTGATTTTCCAGCTGCCAGTGATTCACGGATGGCCAGTGCGGAACTGTACGGGCTGTCAAGACTTTCATCATGATAGCCGGAGCCCATGCGGGGCATTGTATAAGGTCTGATCTGACTGTTCAGTTTTTTCAGGGCTTTCAGATATTCCAGTCCCAGAATGTTGTTCGGATATTTTAAGAGCGGAAGTTCTTCGGAAAGCTGCGGGAAAACTGTACAAAGAACGTCGTTTCTTGCCTGCGGGTAAGGAATACCTTCTTTTAACCTTTTTTTTAAGAGGCTCTTAAAGGCTTCGTCTTCTGTCAGCAGCGCATCGGCCAGCTTCGATAAACGGCCGATCTCACCGCATTCGCTGCCGAAACAAAGAGCATCGACGACACCGAGTCTATGCAGCAGCGCGACTGCACCGGAAGCGAAATATTCCGCACTGGCTGTAGAATAGTGAACGGGAAGTTCCAGAACGACATCTGCACCGCATAAAAGGGCAGCTTCTGCGCGGATCGATTTCTCCATAACGGCCGGCTGGCCCCGCTGTACGAAATTTCCGCTCATTACGATAACGACATATTCCGCCCCCGTCAGTTCCCTTGCTTTTGCAATCTGATAGGCGTGTCCGTTATGAAAAGGATTATATTCTGCAATAATACCAACCGTTTTCATAAGAAAAAATTCCTTTCGTTTTTTCTCACGTTAGTGTATCATGAAAAATCATGAAAAACAAATGAAAAATAGTAGTTGACTCACATCCAGAATGTGGTATAATTTATGTTGTGTGTAGATACACAATGCACGGTTGTGCGCAAATAACCCAATCAGTCATGTTACTAGTTAGGGACTGAAGGGAGGTCAGGTGTGGAATGTCGAACGTAATTGTTAAAGAAAACGAGACTTTAGACAGCGCATTGCGTCGTTTTAAGAGAAGTTGCGCGAAAGCAGGGATTCAGCAGGAAATTCGTAAGAGAGAGCATTACGAGAAGCCCAGCGTAAGACGCAAGAAGAAGTCCGAAGCAGCAAGAAAACGTAAATACAACTAATGTTTATGTAGAACAAATCCCTGATGATATCAGGGATTTTGTTATGTCCGGATTTTTTGAGGTATTCTTCTTGCATACATTTTCATTTTTCCTAATATTTATAGTATAGAGGAATATGCGGGAGAGATGAATATTGAAAAAAGGAAAAAGACGAATCATAAGCCTGTTTCTGATACTGAGTATCAGTATCCATATGGGCCTTTATGCAGTGCCCATGATAGTTCATGCAGCGCCGGAAGTGTCTACGCCTTCTTATATTGTTATGGAAGCGTCCACCGGTCAGGTCATTTGTGAGCAGGATGCGGACACGAGAAGGAGTCCGGCCAGTATTACGAAGATCATGACGCTGCTGATCATATTTGAGCATTTGAAGAGTGGAAGAATCCGGCTGGAAGATATGGTGACGACGAGTGCATATGCCAAATCCATGGGCGGTTCGCAGGTTTTTCTGGAAGAAGGAGAAAGTCAGACGCTGGATACGATGATAAAATGTATCGCGGTAGCATCCGGGAATGATGCAAGTGTGGCAGTGGCGGAATACATAGCAGGAAGTGAAGGCGAATTTGTCAAGCTGATGAATGAAAAGGCGGATGCCTTGGGACTGCAGAATACTCATTTTGAGGATTGCTGCGGTTTGACAGATTCCGACAACCATTACACTTCGGCAAAAGATGTTGCAATTATGTCCAGAGAACTGATTACGAAATATCCTGAGGTATTGCAGTATACCGGTATCTGGATGGAAGATATTGAACATCATACGGCGCAGGGGACGTCCACCTTTACACTGTCAAGCACCAATAAACTGCTAAAGCAGTATGAGTGGACGACGGGCTTAAAAACAGGCTCAACTTCCAAAGCATTGTACTGCCTGTCAGCAACGGCGAATAAGGATGGCATGGAGTTGATTGCGGTCGTGATGGCAGCGCCCGACCCGAAGGCGAGATTTGCGGACGCCATGTCGCTGCTAAGTTACGGTTACAGCGTCAGTCAGATGTATACGGATGAGAATAAGGATGCGCTGCCAGTCCAGAAGGTGGAAGGCGGTGTAGATGAACAGGTCAATCTTACCTATGCGGAACCTTTTCATTATCTGGATACAGCTGGAAATAACCTGAATGATATCGAGAAGGAGATCAGTCTGCCGGAGGTCATCAAAGCGCCTGTCGCAGAAGGAGATGCCATTGGAGAGGCCGTATATAAACTGAACGGAAATCGTATCGGAAGCGTATCCATTCTAGCCGCAAAAACGGTTGAAAAGGCGGAGTATCTGGATTATCTGTATAGGGTCTGGTTGAAGTTCCTTGTCTTCTGACCTTGGTGCTTTTAGACTGCCCATCGGGCCCCGTCTGCCGCCAGCGTGTCTCCCGCAGGACAGCGCATAGTTCCCTTGAAGGCACGCTTCCGCTCCGCGAAAACCAGCAGCGGTACTAAGTTCAAAAGCCGCAAAGCGCCTTTTTCACTAAGTGCCGGCGGTTTTCAAGGGCCTTCGCGGGAACTATGCGCTGTCCTGCGGGAGACACGCTGGCGGCAGACGGGGCCCGATGGGCAGTCTAAATCTTGGGATTGCGGTTTTACCATGATTTATGATATACTTTATGAGTTGCGTTAAACAGGATTTATCGATATGGAGAACGGAATGCTTCCTACGTTGTTGACTGTTGTAGTCATTCTTATCTGCTTTTTTTTGCTCGTCATGTATTATGACTGTAATCGGTTCGTGACGGTAGAATACGAAATTGAATCGCCCAAAATAACAAAGGAATATACTTTTGCACTGTTATCCGACCTGCACAACAAATCTTTTGGAAAGCAGAATGGAAAATTAATTGCGAAAATAGAAGAACTGGCTCCGGACGCTGTTCTGGTAGCGGGAGATATGCTGACTGCCATTGAGAAAAAGAAAAAACATCAGGTGGCGATAAACCTGATGCAAAAGCTTGGAGAGCATTATCCTGTTTATTACGGCATGGGCAATCATGAACACCGTATCGGCATCGAACCGGGAGAACTCAGAAATCTGTATGAAGCTTATATGGAAAGTCTGCATCAGTCCGGAATTGAACCGCTGATTAATGAAAAGGTCGATCTGCCGTCCGCGAACATCAATATCTGCGGTCTGCAGATAGACAGATGTTATTATCGGAAATTTTCCAGATATCCGATGGCGGTGAGCTATCTGCAGGATATGCTGGGGGCACCGCAGAAAGATAAATTTCAGATTCTGATTGCTCACAATCCGGAATATTTTGAAGAATACGCGGAGTGGGGGGCGGATTTGGTTGTTTCGGGGCATATGCACGGCGGGCTGATGCGGCTCCCATGCCTTGGAGGCGTCATATCTCCGAGGTTGACACTTTTTCCGCATTATGACGGCGGAAGATTTGAGAAAGACGGCTCTGTTATGATCTTGAGCAGAGGGCTCGGAACACATACGCTGCCGATACGGATATTCAATCCGGGAGAACTGCCGGTCATTCATTTGAGTCCGGCGCATGGCAAGCAATAGAAAAAGGTGGACAGGTTATGGCAATTCCAGTAAAGCTGGAGGTCTTTGAAGGGCCTCTGGATCTGTTATTACATTTGATCGACAAAAATAAAGTGGATATTTATGATATTCCAATCGTGGAGATCACGGAACAGTATCTGGATTATATCAGACAGATGGAAACGGAAGATATGAATGTCATGAGCGAATTTCTCGTCATGGCGGCTACACTGATTGATATCAAGTGCAGGATGTTATTGCCGAAAGAAGTCAATGAGGAAGGCGAAGAAGAGGATCCGAGGGCGGAGCTGGTTGAAAAACTGCTGGAATATAAGATGTGCAAATATATGTCCTATGAATTGAAGGACAGAATGGTCACTGCGGAAAGAAGTCTCTACAAAAAGCCGACGCTTCCAAAAGAAATCAGCGAATATAAACAGCCTGTGAACTATGAAGAGCTGATCGGTGATATGACCCTTGCCAAACTGCATGAAATCTTCAAATTCATGTTAAAGCGGCAGGAGGACAAGATCGACCCCGTCAGAAGTACGTTCGGAAAGATTGAAAAAGACGAGATCGATATGGATATTAAGACCGTTTACATAGAGGACTATCTGAGAAGCCATAAAAAATTTAGTTTTCGGAAGCTTTTGGAGAAGCAGAACAGTAAAATGGAAGTGATCGTCACTTTTTTGGTAATTCTGGAACTGATGAAGGTGGGGAAGATCGCAATCGAACAGGACGATATTTTCAGTGATATCGTTATTACATCCAAAGAAGCGGTCTGAAAAGGGCGGAAAACGGACAGGTTGAGAGAAAGGCATGATTATTGGAATGGAGAGACAGAAAGCAAAAGCGGTTTTGGAAGCGGTTTTATTTACGATGGGCGAGTCTGTGGAGATAGACAGGCTCGCTGAGGTAATCGAAGAGGATAAAGAGGCGACAAAAGCAATGCTTGACGAAATGGCCGAGGAATATCGGAAGGAAGGGCGGGGCATTGAACTGACGACCTTGGAAAATGCGGTACAGCTTTGTACAAAGGGAGAGTTTTACGAATATCTGGTCAAGATAGCCACGACACCTAAAAAATTCGTACTGACGGATACCTTATTGGAGACGCTGTCGATCATCGCCTATAAGCAGCCTATTACGAGGCTGGAAATTGAAAAGGTGCGCGGTGTCAGCTGCGACCACGCGGTCAACAGGCTGCTGGAATTTGACCTGATCACGGAAGTGGGCAGACTGGATGCGCCCGGCCGGCCGCTGTTGTTTGGAACAACAGAGCAGTTCCTTAGAAGCTTTGGCGTCAAATCGCTGGAGGACCTGCCGGAACTGAATCCGGTCCAGATTGAAGAATTTAAGTTACAGGCGGAATCGGAAATCGAACAGCAGCTACAGCTGGATATCTGATGTGAATGGAGTTTGAGCGCAGGCTGCGGAGCCTGCGCTTTTTATGTATTGCATTTGTGGATAACGCATATATATTAACGATGAAGAAGGGGTTCAGGTTAATATATGTGCGTTTTTTTTATGAATAATATGAATAATCAGAAGCAATGGCAGAACAACAGGAAAGGGATACGGTGCAAAAAACTCTGTATGTGCGCTGCACTTGCGGCGGCACTCCTTTTTGGTGGAATGTCCGCAGTCACGACGGACGCAGAAGCTGCGGAATGGAAAGCAGCGGATACGAATGAGGTGGATGCGAAGGAGACAGGAAAGGAAGCGGTGCAGCTTCAGCTCTATGCGCAGGCGGCGGTTTTGATGGATGCCGATTCCGGGCGGGTCTTGTACGGAAAGAACGAAAATGAGGTGCTGCCCATGGCAAGCACGACAAAGATCATGACCTGTATTCTGGCGCTGGAATACGGAAATCCCGATGATATTGTGGAAGTCTCGGCCTATGCGGCGAGTATGCCGAAAGTCAAACTGTATATGCAGGAAGGGGAAAAGTACCGCCTGGAAGATCTACTGTATTCACTGATGCTGGAATCTCATAACGATTCTGCGGTGGCGATTGCAGAGGCAGTCGGCGGTAGTGTGGAAGAATTTGCGGCGATGATGAATCAGAAAGCGAGAGATATCGGGTGTTATGATACTTGTTTCATTACACCAAATGGATTGGATGCGGTGGTAAACGATACCGGTCAGATACATTCTACGACGGCGGAAGACCTTGCAAGAATTATGGCATATTGTGTCATGGATTCTCCGGTCAGAGAGCAGTTTCTTGAGATTACCCAGACGAGCGAATATCATTTTTGCGACGAAAGCGGAAACAGGACTTTTGCCTGCAGCAATCATAACAGTTTTTTGAGCATGATGGATGAAGCCATTTCAGGGAAAACCGGTTTTACGAATAAGGCCGGATACTGCTATGTAGGCGCGGTGGAGAGCGAGGGACGGACTTTTACCGTGGCGCTGCTTGCCTGTGGCTGGCCGAATCATAAGACTTATAAATGGAGCGATATGAAAACACTCACAGCCTATGGCATGGAACGTTATGAGTACCGTGATATTTATGAGGAGAAGCAGTTTTCGGCCATTCCCGTTATAGACGGTATTGCCGGAGAGGATGCGACGCCTTATGAGAGTGCCAGTGTGGAAGTGGCTGTGGCGCAGCCGGAAGAAAAAAGTCTGCCCTGGCTGCTCAGTGAGGACGACGTGGTAGAAGTAAAGGTAGAACTTGCGCCACAGCTAAGTGCGCCCGTACATACAGGAGAGGAAGCAGGAAAGGTATCCTATTATCTGAATCAGGAACTGATTCAGGAATATCAGATCCTTACAACAGAAGAGATAGAGCGGACTAACTACCTGTGGGTGCTGCGTTATGTTCTGGGGCTTTTTCTGCCTGTTTGAATTTTGGGTTAAATTCCTGTATATTTTTGAATTTTTATCTGGTCGTTTTGAATAATTTATGTTACACTGTTGAGTGTGCGTTATTGACGCGCCTTGTGAACTGCTTTTTTGTGGTCACGGGATAAAATGTTTTTATTATTTTTAAAAAGATAAATGGAGGGCTGAAAAAAATGGGTACTACTTCTCAAGCGAGTCAAAGAATCAATGCTTTGCTCGATGAAAACAGTTTCGTTGAGATCGGTGCGTTTGTTACGGCAAGAGCAACGGATTTCAATCTGAAACAGACAGAAACTCCTTCTGACGGTGTGATTACCGGCTATGGAGTAATTGACGGCAATCTTGTGTATGTATACAGCCAGGACGCTTCCGTGCTGAACGGAACGGTTGGCGAAATGCATGCGAAGAAGATTGCGAACCTCTATGACCTGGCAATGAAGATGGGAGCGCCTGTCATCGGGCTGTTGGATTCTGCAGGTCTGAGATTACAGGAAGCAACGGATGCGCTGAATGGTTTCGGTGAGATTTATCTGAAACAGTCACTGGCTTCCGGTGTGATTCCGCAGATTACAGCAGTTTTTGGAACCTGCGGCGGCGGACTTGCCGTTGTTCCCGGACTGACGGATTTTACTTTTATGGAAGCGGACAAAGCGAAGCTGTTCGTAAATTCTCCGAATGCGTTGGAAGGAAATACCATTGCAAAATGTGATACGAGTTCGGCGGTATTCCAGAGCGAAGAAGCGGGTAACGTGGATGTTGTCGCTGATGAGGATTCCATTCTTGCGCAGATCAGACAGCTTGTTTCCATGCTTCCTGCCAACAATGAAGATGCTGCATGGGATGACTGCACGGATGACCTGAACAGAATATGCCCGGAACTCGCCAATTGCGTGGGAGATACTTCTATCGCATTATCTCAGATTGCGGATAACAATCTTTTTGTAGAAGTTAAGCAGAACTATGCAAAAGACATGGTAGCTGGTTTCATGAAACTGAACGGCGCAACGGTAGGCGCTGTTGCAAATCGTACAGAAGTTTATAATGAGGAAGGCGAAGTGACGGAGAAGTTCGATACGGTTCTGTCCGTAAGCGGTGCGGAGAAAGCAGCTGAATTTATCAATTTCTGTGACGCTTTTGAGATTCCCGTTCTGTCCCTTACGAATGTGAAGGGCTTTGCGGCGACCAAATGTGCTGAGAAGAAGATGGCAAAGGCCGTTGCAAAACTTACATATGCGTTCGCGAATGCGACCGTACCTAAGGTGAACGTTGTGATCGGCAAGGCATATGGCAGCGCTTATGTGGCGATGAATTCCAAAGCGATCGGTGCGGATATTACAATGGCATGGCCGGATGCTGAAATCGGTACGATGGATGCACAGCTTGCTGCTAAAATTATCTGCGATGGACAAGGTTCCGACGCAATCGATGCCTGCGCAAAAGAGTATGCGGCTTTGCAGAACAATGTAACGAGCGCGGCAAAGAGAGGATATGTAGACCAGATCGTAGAGCCTGCCGATACAAGAAAATATGTCATCGGCGCTTTTGAAATGCTGGCTGCAAAGAGCGAGGGCCGTCCGGAGAAAAAACACGGTACAGTTTAGAAAGGATGATACTTAATATGAAAAAACTATTAGCAATATTAGGTATGATTACCTGTATGGTCGGTCTGGCTGCTTGCGGCACCGCAGAAGACACTACACCGCTCACTGCGGAAGAAGAGCAGATGATTGCGTTCTATTCACAGAACGTTGATGCGATCCAGCGCATTTGCGAAGCGGGTGCAATAGAGGAAAATGCAGACAATGATGTCATTTATAATGGCCTGCTGAGTTTCAATAGCGCAATGACAGATATAGGTAGTTACCTGGGCACAAATGGCGGTGTAATTGAATACAGCGATGACAGCGATGATTATATCGTCAGAATTAATGTAAACGGTTCTGACCATAATGCCGTTGTAGAACTGGTAGTAACAATGGAAACGGGAACGGCTCAGTTTACGAGTATTGCAACCAATGTGGAATATTCATTCGGGGAAAAAATGGAGAAAGCGGCATTAAATACCCTGCTCGGCATGGGAACCGTATTTGTTGTTCTGATTCTGATCAGCCTGATCATTTCTCTGTTCAGCTTTATTCCGAAGCTTTTTGGCAAGAAGAAAGAGCCGGAAAAAGCTCAGCCGGAGAAGAACGATGTGGTTGCCCAGATCAGTGAAAAAGAGGAATTAAACGACGACCTCGAGCTGGCAGCTGTTATTTCTGCAACGATTGCCGCTTATGAAGGTTCCGGTTCCACAGATGGTTTTGTTGTAAGATCTATTAGAAAATCATACAAAAAGTAGAGGGCGGAAGCCTGACAGTAATTAGTGAGGATAGATTGAAAAATAAATCATTATTTTTTCAATCGCAGATTTGTGCCGGCGCTGTTAGCGTTTTGGCAGCAAATGTCGCAGGATGAGAGAGAAAGGAAGGTTTTATTAAAATGAAAAATTATACAATTACCGTAAACGGAAGCGTATATGATGTAGTAGTAGAAGAGGGTGCAACGAGCGGCGCAGTTGCGGCGGCTCCGGCAGCTCCCAAGGCAGCACCGAAGGCGGCACCGAAAGCGGCAGCTCCCGCAGCGGGCGGTGCGGCTGGCAGCGTAAAGATTGAAGCGGGTGCGGCCGGCAAAGTATTCAAATTAGAGGCAAGTGTAGGTCAGGCGGTGAAGAAAGGTGATGCTGTCGTAATCCTTGAAGCTATGAAGATGGAGATTCCTGTTGTTGCTCCTCAGGACGGTACCGTTGCAAGCATTGATGTAGCTGTTGGCGACCCGGTAGAGGCAGGCGCATTACTCGCAACTTTGAACTAAGTGTTGGTATAAATTACTTCAGGAGGTAAAAACATGGCTTACATAGCAAATACGCTATCCAATCTGCTTCATCAGACAGCCTTCTTTAATCTGACTTGGGGAAACTATCTGATGATCGTGGTAGCGCTGGTATTTCTATTTCTGGCTATTCGATTTGAGTTTGAACCGCTTCTTCTGGTTCCGATAGCCTTTGGTATGCTGCTTGTTAATATCTATCCGGATATTATGGCCGAGTACGGCGAAGGCGGTATGGGCGGCGGCTTACTGTACTACTTCTATAAACTGGATGAATGGGCAATTTTACCGTCGCTGATTTTCATGGGCGTCGGTGCGATGACGGACTTCGGTCCTCTGATTGCTAATCCGAAGAGCTTTCTGCTCGGTGCGGCAGCGCAGTTCGGTATTTTCGGAGCATACTTTCTGGCAATTTTTCTTGGATTCAATGATAAGGCAGCGGCGGCGATTTCCATTATCGGCGGTGCAGACGGCCCGACATCCATTTTCCTTGCCGGAAAGCTGCAGCAGACAACACTGCTTGGCCCGATTGCGGTAGCGGCGTATTCCTATATGTCTCTTGTACCGATTATTCAGCCGCCCATTATGAAACTTTTGACAACAAAGAAGGAAAGACAGATCAAAATGGCACAGCTAAGACCTGTCACCAAGCTGGAGAAGATTTTGTTCCCGATCGTTGTTACAATCGTCGTTTCTCTGATTCTTCCGACAACAGCGCCCCTTGTTGGTATGCTGATGCTCGGTAATCTGTTCAGGGAATCCGGTGTTGTAAGACAGCTGACGGATACAGCTTCCAATGCGCTGATGTATATTGTCGTTATCATTCTTGGTACTTCAGTAGGTGCGACAACGAGCGCAGAGGCTTTTCTGAATATGGATACAATAAAAATTGTAATTCTCGGTCTCGCAGCTTTCTGTGTCGGTACCGCGGCAGGTATATTGTTCGGCAAGTTGATGTGCCTCATTACGAAGGGCGCGGTCAATCCGTTGATTGGTTCTGCAGGCGTATCCGCCGTTCCGATGGCGGCCAGAGTTTCCCAGAAGGTAGGGGCGGAAGAAGATCCTACGAACTTCCTGCTCATGCACGCTATGGGACCTAACGTAGCAGGTGTTATTGGTACTGCGGTAGCGGCCGGAACCTTTATGGCAGTATTCGGTGTCTTCTAAGGCGGGAAGAACTTCTGCAAGCCCGGAAGAATGGCTCCGCCATTCTTCCAAAAGGCTTAGAAATAGATGATAGATATTATTGAAGGAGGAAATAGAAATGGCAGAACAGGCTAAAAAACCGGTTGGAATCATGGAAACCATTCTGCGTGATGCACATCAGTCTCTGATTGCTACGAGAATGCCTACCGAGATGATGCTTCCAATCGTAGAGAAAATGGATAAAGTTGGTTATCATGCGGTAGAATGCTGGGGCGGCGCGACCTTTGATGCATCCCTGCGTTTCCTGAAAGAAGACCCGTGGGACAGATTAAGAAAGTTAAGGGACGGTTTTAAAAATACCAAACTGCAGATGCTCTTCAGAGGTCAGAACATTTTGGGATACAGACCTTATGCGGACGATGTAGTGGACAGCTTCGTAGAGAAGTCCATTGCAAATGGTATTGATATCATCCGTATTTTTGACTGCCTGAACGATTTGAGAAACTTACAGGAAGCAGTTAATGCGACCAACAAGGTGAAGGCAAGAGAAGGCAGAGGACATGCGCAGGTTGCGCTTTCCTATACTCTGGGCGATGCTTATACAATGGAATACTGGATGGATATGGCGAAGAAAATTGAAGAGATGGGCGCTGACTCTATCTGTATCAAGGATATGGCAGGTCTGCTCGTTCCTTATAAGGCTTCCGAAATGATTTCAGCGATGAAGTCAGCGACAAAACTTCCGATTCAGCTTCATACACACTATACATCCGGTGTGGCAGGCATGACTTATCTGAAAGCGGTAGAAGCGGGTGTAGACGTTATCGATTGTGCGATTTCACCTTTTGCTATGGGAACGTCACAGCCGGCGACGGAAGTTATGGTCGAGACCTTCAAAGGAACTCCTTACGATACGGGATATGATCAGAATCTGCTTGCAGAAATCGCAGATTACTTCAGACCTTACAGAGACGAGTGTCTCGCGAGCGGTCTGTTGAATCCGAAGGTTATGGGCGTTGATATCAAGACATTGCTGTATCAGGTTCCGGGTGGTATGCTTTCCAACATGGTGAGCCAGTTGAAAGAGCAGAATGCGGAAGATAAGTATTATGACGTGCTGCGAGAGATTCCGCAGGTAAGAAAAGACCTGGGTGAACCGCCGCTCGTTACACCGTCTTCTCAGATCGTAGGTACACAGGCTGTATTTAACGTACTGATGGGCGAAAGATATAAGATGGCAACGAAAGAGACCAAAGCGGTTCTTCGTGGTGAATACGGACAGACCGTTAAACCGATGAATCAGGAAATCATCGACAAGGTCATTCCGGGAGAAAAGAGAATCACCTGTCGGCCGGCCGACCTGCTTGAGAATGAGATGGATAAGCTGGAAGCGGAGATGAAGGAATGGAAACAGCAGGATGAGGATGTATTGTCCTATGCGCTTTTCCCGCAGGTAGCGACCGATTTCTTCAAATATCGTCAGGCTCAGCAGGAAAAAGTTGATATGACACAGGCTGATACCAAAAATAACGCATATCCGGTCTGAATACGTTAGCATTCAAACAAAGGTTCTGTTTAGCAGAATTTCCATAGAATAGAAAAAAAGTGTCTCTGGCAAAATGCAGAGACACTTTTAAAATGAAACAATGAAGTAAAACTATATTGATGTGTTATTGACTAATATAGTTTTATCGTATATAATATAGTGCAATCAGATAAAACGGCAGAAGATGCCAATCATCATAGCTTATATAACTTATTCTTCTTATATAGATTATTCTATGTTACTATATTATTGTGAAGCCATAGAATATGTGATGTGGAGACCGTTTTCGGGTTTATTCTGAAGTATCGCATTATATGGAATTGATTTTTATTGTTAATAATATGGAGGGGCGGTAATGAGAGATAAGTTGAATAAGTATCGGATTAGGGAGCGGCTGGAGCATGCGTTTACGATTGCATCCGGCATTCCTGCATTGGCCGCAGTAGTGGCTTTGATTACGATTATTGTAGTTGCAGTGGTTTATGCCGGTGCGTTGCGGGATTATGGCTTTGCACAGGGGGATGTGGGCAAGGCCATGACATATTTTGCTGAGACAAGATCGGCTCTGCGTGGTGTTATCGGCTATGACGAGATGAGCGCAATTGAGGATATGCTGGCATCTCATGATGAAAATGTAAGGCTTTTTGAACAGAGTTTTGCTGAATTGGAAGCTGCCATGGTTTCGGATGAGAATAAGGCGATTTATCATGAGCTTTCTGCAGAACTGGCGGATTATTGGATACTTGAAAATGAAATACTGACATTGGGGACAACGACAGACAGAGCAATTGCCACGGAAGCACAGAACAGGGCGATGAATGAGTTGATGCCGTTGTTTGATGAAATATACGAAGAACTGACAAAGATCATGGATGTTAAGGTTGAACGGGGAAACAGTATTTCCGCAACGATGACGGTCGTATGTATCGCTCTGATTGCCGTAATTGCTGTGATCATTGTTGTATCGGTGATATTATCGATTCGTTTGGGAAGAAATATTGCGGACGGCATCTCACAGCCGATGAAATCGCTTGGCGGCAGGCTGGAAGGTTTTGCAAAGGGTGATCTTTTCAGTCCGTTCCCGACGGTGGAAACGAAGGATGAGGTCGCAGATATGATCAAAGCCGCGACCGATATGGCAGAAGCGCTTGATTTTATCATTGCGGATATGGAATACACGTTGGGAAGGATGGCAGATTCTGATTATACCGTAAGATCGAGGGACAGTTCACGGTATATAGGAGATTTTAAGCAGTTGTTCGATTCTTCTAAAAAGTTGAGAGACTGTATGGTCGATACATTGCAGTTTATCGGAGATTCTTCCGTACAGGTTACGGCTGGCTCAGATAATCTGGCTGAAACATCACAGAGTCTTGCAGAAGGCGCTACGGAACAGGCAAGTGCGGTTGAAGAACTTCAGGCAACAATCACAACGATTGCCGAGGCGGCGGAGCAGGCGGCGGCCAATGCAGAGGATGCTTATCAACAATCGCAGGAATATGCGGACTTGGCGGATAACAGCAGTTCAGATATTAAAGCAATGGTAGAGGCAATGGAACGGATTAATGAGGCCTCAAAGAAAATTGGAAATATTATTTCGGAAATTGAGAGTATTGCATCTCAGACAAATCTGCTTTCCTTGAATGCTTCTATTGAAGCGGCAAGAGCGGGAGAAGCAGGAAGAGGATTTTCCGTTGTGGCTGATCAAATCAGACAGCTTGCGGAGCAGAGCAGTAAATCGGCAGTGGATACCAGAACACTGATAGAAGGCGCTATGCAGGAAGTTGAAAATGGTAATAAGGTAGCAGAGCGTGCTGTAGCTTCTATTGGGATAGTCGTAGAAGGTATCAGAAAGGTTGCAGCTTCTTCCAGAGAATTGAGCACTGTTTCCAAAAGTCAGGCGGAAACGATGAAAGAAGCAGAGGAAGGAATCAATCAGATTTCGGATGTTATTCAAACGAATGCAGCAGTTGCACAGGAGTCTTCTGCAACCAGCCAGGAGTTGTCCGCTTCAGCAGCTTCATTGGATGCTTTGATTGCCAAATTTGAGCTGCCACCGGCAAAAAGGGGTTAAACAGGTAGAAGCGAACCTCCGAATCAGGGATGATCCGGGGGTTTTCTGTATATGATATGCGTGGAATGTGTTTTTATGAAAATGCAAAAATGTTCGGAAATGGATATGCTTTTGCTATTGACTAAGGTAACATAATATATTATAATAACGTATGTTATAAAAATATTTTTACCATAGGGGTGAGAATTGCGGTATGGCAAGAAAAGAAACGATCACGAGAACGGATATTTTGAATGCGGCATTTGAAATGACGATGGAAGAGGGATTTGACCGCGTTACGGCAAGAACTCTTGCAGCAAAAGCCGGATGTTCTACGCAGCCCATATTCAGAGTGTACAAGAACATGGAAGAGCTGGGAGCAGAGTTGTTTGAGCGGGTAGTCGCGTATTTTGACGAATATTATGAGAAATTTCCGAAGAAAAGCGATACGCCTTTTGTCAATCTCGGATTTGCTTATATTAAATTTGCACAGGATTATTCTAAGCTGTTCAAGTTGTTATTCGATTCGGAAAATAAGTATGGAAAGAGTCTGTATGATATTTTGAACGGAAAGGGCGGCTCCGTTGTCAAAGAAGTGAATAATGCAAGATTTGCCGGATGTAACAATCCAAGTGTTATGTTTATGAAGATGTGGATATTTATTCATGGTGCAGCCTGTATGTCATTGACCGGGGATTATGATTTGAACGAGGAGGAGACAGTTGTACTTTTGGAAGAATCTTATCAAGCTTTCCAGAAAACACTGTAATGGCAGGGGAAAGAGCAGGAAAAGACAGGAAATGTCAGGAAAGGACATCGGGTGGCGGCGTTGGAAAATCGTTACGATATCATTACCAGGATCAATCAGTATTATGGAAAAATGAGCAAAGGGCAGAAGACGATTGCGAATTTCATCTATGACCATTATGATCAGGCTGTTTTCATGACGGCGGCGAAACTGGGCGATACGGTTGGTGTCAGCGAGTCTACTGTTGTACGGTTTGCTTCCTATGTCGGTTACAGCGGATATCCGGAATTTCAGAAGGATTTGGAAGAGTGGGTACAGAATAAAATCAATTCCGTACAGAAAATCGATGCAAAGTACGGAAGGAGCACACAGTCGGAGATATTGACTTCTGTACTGAATGCCGATATTGAAAAAATAACGGATACAATTGATAATCTCGATCCGGCGGCTTTCGAAACGGCGGTCAGCATTATTCTTGAAGCCAAAAATATTTATATCATGGGCATTCGCAGCTGTGCGCCGTTGGCGGATTTTCTACATTTTTACCTGAATATGATTCGCGGAAATGTGATTTTGCTCAGATCGACGAGCGTATCGGAGACTTTTGAGCAGATGATTCGGATTGATGAGAAGGATGCGATGATCGGCATCAGCTTTCCGCGCTATTCCATGCGTACATTGAAGGCAATGGAGTTTGCTAATGACAGGAACGCCAAGGTAATCGCGATCACTGATACAGTACATTCCCCGATGAACCTGTATTCTTCCTGTAATCTTTTGGCAAGAAGTGATATGGTCTCCATCGTGGATTCTCTCGTAGCGCCCCTTAGTCTGATCAATGCGCTCGTAGTTGCCATGTGCTTAAAGCGGCCTGCGGATGTCACGAAGAATCTGAAAGAATTGGAAAGCGCCTGGAATAATTATCAGGTCTATTTGAACGATGAAATCAACTTTATTGATGAAGAATCAATGTTGAATTATCCTTTGCGCGATCCTTCAAAGGAAGAAGAAGCATGAGCAGAGTTATTGTAACTGGCGGAGGTGCCGCCGGAATGATGGCCGCCGTCAGCGCGGCAGAGCAGGGGCATCAGGTTCTTTTGCTGGAACAGAATGAAAAGCTTGGGAAAAAGCTCTTTATTACGGGTAAAGGCAGATGCAATGTGACAAATGCCTGTGAGATAGACAAGCTGTTTGAAAATGTAATCACCAATCCGAAATTTTTATACAGTGCCTTTTATGGATTTGATAATAGAAAAATGATGGCTTTATTGGAGAAAGCGGGATGCCCGTTGAAGACAGAAAGAGGAGAGCGGGTCTTTCCCGCTTCTGACCATTCTTCGGACATTATCGCAGCCATGCAGCGTCTTTTGATGAAAAACGGTGTGGAAGTCCGGCTGCATACGAAGGTACAGAGAATTTTGATAGAACCGTTTCGGCGGGAGCCGTTTTCGACGGATAAGTTCTTCGCAGAGCCGTCTGTGAAAGCACAGACGGTAAAAGAAATGCTGTCTGTGCGTGTCAGCGGCGTCTGTCTTTCCGATGGAACAAAAGAGGAAGCGGATGCGGTCATTTTGGCTACAGGTGGGATTTCCTATCCTTCTACGGGGGCAACAGGAGACGGCTATCGGATGGCCGAAGAGGTGGGGCATACAAGAAAGAACTGCATACCGGCACTTGTGCCGTTGACGATTTTGGAGGAATGGTGCAGCTCTCTTCAGGGATTGGCTTTGAAAAATGTCAGACTGACAATGTTCGAGGGAGTAAAAAAGCGATATGAAGGGTTTGGAGAGATGCTTTTTACGCATTTCGGAGTGAGCGGGCCGCTCGTGTTGAGTGCCAGCAGTTTTTACGGGAAATGTAAGAAAAAAGAAGAGGTTTTTCTGGAATTGGATTTAAAGCCGGTGCTGTCGGATGAACAGCTGGATAAAAGGCTTCTGCGGGATTTTGAGGAAAATCAGAATAAGCAGTTTAAAAATGCCCTAAACGGTTTGTTCCCGGGCAGACTCATACCGGTCATGATAGAACTGTCCGGTATTATGCCGGAGAAAAAAATACATGAGATTACAAGAGAAGAGAGAAAAAAACTTCTGGAACTGACGAAGCATTTGAAGCTTCAAGTTACGGGCACAAGAGGATTGACTGAGGCGGTCATAACGCAGGGCGGAATTTCGGTCAGGGAAGTAAATCCTTCCACGATGGAATCCAAAATTGTAAAGAACCTGTATTTTGCCGGAGAGATGTTGGATGTGGATGCGCTGACAGGCGGTTTTAATCTACAGATCGCATGGTCAACAGGACATCTTGCGGGTGTCAGCATAGATTAAATGCCAGCGGCCTAAAGGCCGCTGGTTGAGAGAAAGGCATGGTTAACAGTATGGGATATAATATTGCAATAGACGGACCTGCAGGCGCGGGAAAAAGCACGATTGCCAAAAGGGCGGCAAAAGCGCTTGGCTTTATTTATGTGGATACCGGGGCGATGTATCGTGCAATGGGAATCTTTTTGATGCGCGAAGGCGTAGATACGACGGATGCGGCTGCCATCAGTACTAAATGCAGAGAGGCGGATATTACAATTCGTTATGAGAACGGCGAGCAGGTTGTTTATCTGAACGGGGAGAATGTGAACGGTGTTATTCGGAGCGAGCAGGCGGGAACCATGGCATCCCTGACGAGCCAGAATCCCGATGTCCGTAAAAAACTAGTGGAGTTACAGCAGAAGCTGGCCGCAGATGCGGATGTGGTAATGGATGGAAGGGATATCGGAACCTGTGTTCTTCCGAATGCTCAGGTGAAGGTCTATCTGACGGCGGGCAGCAAGGTGCGGGCGATGCGCCGATACAACGAATTGACAGCTAAAGGGGAAACCTGCGATATCGATATCATCGAAAAGGATATCATCGAACGGGACCGTCAGGACATGACGCGGGAGATTTCGCCGCTGCGGCAGGCTGAGGATGCTGTTTTAATTGATTCTTCAGATATGACGATAGAGGAAGTTGCAGCGCAGATCATCGCGCTGGCAAAGAAGCAGGCAGATTAGGATTGGAGATTTGTGCATGGAAGTCATTTTAGCTGAAAAGGCGGGATTCTGTTTTGGCGTAAAGCGTGCCGTGGAGACAGTATACGAACAGGCAGGGGCGGACGGGAAAATTTATACATACGGCCCGATCATCCATAATGAGGAAGTCGTAAAAGATTTGGAAAAAAAAGGAGTTCATGCCATTGCATCTGAGGCGGAACTGGAAACAATAGCGGAAGGAACGGTCGTAATCCGTTCCCATGGCGTGTCGGAGGCCATTTGTGAGAAAATTGAAAGACAGGGTCTGCGCTGTGTGGACGCTACCTGTCCTTTTGTGAAAAGAATTCATGATATCGTGAGCAAAGAGAGCGCGGCAGGACGTCAGATTGTCGTGATCGGCAATGCGGGACATCCGGAAGTTGAAGGGATTCTCGGCTGGTGCAGGACGCCTGCAATTGTAATAGAATCGCTGGAAGAGGCTGAAAAATTCCGGTATGAAGGGGAAAAAGAACTGTGCATTGTGTCACAGACGACATATAACTACAATAAATTTCAAGATATAGTTGAAATTTTTGAACAAAAAGGTTACAATGTTATTGTTGTGAATACTATATGTAACGCAACGGAAGTAAGACAGACCGAAGCAAAGAAGATAGCATCTCAGGTTGATGTGATGATAGTAATAGGTGGGAATCATAGTTCCAATACGCAGAAATTATATGAAATCTGTAAGAAGGAGTGTGAGAACACATATTTTATACAGACATTGGATGACTTGTATTTAGAGTTACCTGAATCTGTCCGGCTGGTAGGTATTACAGCAGGGGCCTCTACCCCGAACAATATTATTGAGGAGGTTCAAAATTATGTCAGAATTAACTTTTGAACAAATGTTAGAAGAGTCTTTAAAGACAATACACACAGGGGAGGTTGTTGAAGGTACAGTCATTGATGTTAAGCCGGAAGAGATTGTTCTCAATATCGGATATAAATCAGATGGTATCCTGACAAGAAACGAATATACAAATGAACCAAATGTAGATTTGACAACCGTAGTAAAACCCGGTGACACAATGGAAGTAAAGGTATTGAAGGTAAATGACGGAGAAGGACAAGTCCTTCTTACTTATAAACGTCTTGCCGCAGACAGAGGTAATAAGAGGATTGAAGAGGCATATAATAATAAAGAAGTGCTGACGGCGAAAGTCGTTCAGGTACTTGACGGCGGTCTCAGCGTCGTTGTTGAGGAAGTCAGAATCTTCATTCCGGCAAGCCTCGTATCAGACAGTTATGAGAAGGACCTGACCAAATATGCCGGACAGGAAATTCAGTTCGTGATCAGCGAATACAACCCGAAGAGAAGACGTTACATTGGTGACCGTAAGCAGCTGCTTCTGGCTGAAAAAGCGGAACTGCAGAAGCAATTATTCGAAAGAATCAAAGAAGGTGATACAGTCGAAGGCGTTGTGAAGAATGTTACGGACTTCGGTGCATTTATCGATTTGGGCGGCGCTGACGGACTGCTTCATATTTCCGAGATGTCATGGGGAAGAGTGGAGAATCCCAAGAAAGTATTCAAGGTAGGCGATAAATTAAAAGTTCTGATCAAAGAGATTTCCGGAACGAAAGTCGCGCTCAGCCTGAAATTTGAAGATGCCAATCCCTGGAAGGATGCGGCAGAGAAATATGCGGCAGGCAATGTTGTGACAGGAAGAGTTGCCAGAATGACAGATTTTGGCGCGTTCATTGAATTGGAATCCGGTATTGATGCGCTGCTTCATGTATCTCAGATATCCAAAGATCATATTGACAAGCCGTCGGATGTTCTGAAAGTGGGAGAGGAAGTAACTGCCAAAGTAGTTGATTTCAATGAGAATGACAAGAAAATCAGTCTGAGCATCAAGGCGATGCTCGCACCGGAACCGAAGGCGGCAGAGGAAGAGGATGCCGATGTCGTATCCGTAGATATCGACTCTGTTATCGCAAATGAAAGCGAATAAAACGAGTAAAGGAAGGTTTTCCTAAACGCATTTTCTAAAATAAGTAAGAGAGTGGGAATCGCATATGGCATATGATTATGAATACTTCAAAAAAGCGGTTTTGGACTTGACCAAAATTGATTTGGACGCCTATAAAGAAAAACAGATGAAGCGTCGTATTGATACTTTGATTGCCAAGAACAAAATTACCGGATATGAGAATTATGTTGCGGCGCTCAAAAAAGATAATCGAATGTTTGAGGAGTTTGTTAATTATCTGACGATTAATGTTTCGGAATTTTATCGAAATCCGGACCAGTGGCAGATTATGGACAGAGAGATAATTCCCGAATTGATTCGGAAATTCGGGAAGAATCTGAAAATCTGGAGCGCAGCATGTTCTACCGGTGATGAACCTTATTCTCTTGTTATGGCGTTTTCAAGGCATCTGCCCTTGAATCAGATTAAGATATTCGCGACAGATTTGGATAAGCAGGTCATTGCAAAGGCCAAGACGGGATTATATGTCGAGAAGAGTATTGCCAGCGTGCCCGAAGATTTTAAGAAGAAATATTTTACGAAGATTGGGCCTTCTTACCAGATTTCAAACGAAATTAAGTCGAGAGTTGAGTTCAAGGAACATAACCTGTTAAAAGATACTTATCCGACGGACTGTCATTTAATCGTTTGTCGTAATGTTCTGATTTATTTTACGGAAGAGGCGAAAGACGAGGTATTCCGTAAGTTCCAGAAGTGCTTGAAACCGGGTGGTTTTCTGTTTATCGGAAGTACGGAACAGATTATTAATCATAAGGAAATTGGTTTTGAACGTAGGAATTCTTTTTTCTATGAGAAACCCTGAAAAATGTAAAAGAACATAAAGAAAGCGCAGGCTTGTAAGCCTGCGTTTTTTGATTAAAAAGATGTTTGTTACCTCTGTAAAGCATATTTTAGATAAACATGGAGTTGATCAAAAGGTTTCCGGGTGCCCGGACAATTTAATTTAAGGGGAAGTTATAAAGGGATTATTTTGGATTGTATCGCAGAAAAGCATTCAGACCTTATGTCACTGTATGAATCGATCTTTAAAAAGTGATGATTCCATGAATCATTCCTTTGGGGGAACGCCGATTGTTGTCAATTACTTCTTTCATGAGGAAAGCGTACCGTCTGCGAAGCAAAAGAGATAGGAAGTAACGTATACCCTGTAGCAGGAAGAATTTCTCATTTTATGAGAAATTCTTCCTGCTCGATCATAAAAGGTGAACTATCGCCCGGCCATTTTGCCAAGAAGATAACCGGCATATGCGGAGAACAGTTCCCGGTCTTTTTTTCGTTCCTCAGTCAGTTCGAAGAATAAATCTTTACTTTTGTAATCTCGTTTGAAAAAAGGTTCTACCTGTATGTCCCATTGGGGCAGATAGGTGGAAAATTTTCTGGTATAGCAGGTAGCAGCCGTGGCTTGTACGCGGTATGTTCTGTCAACAAAGGAAGAAACGGATTTGTGAATGGCAGTATCTTCCGCCGGCAGGTAATAGTAATCTTTATAGTTAGAATAAAAATATTTCAGTTCTTCTTCATAGACAGGCACCTTCAAGAGGCCTTCGTTCTCCTCGCCGCTAAAGCAGCATCCGTTAGAAACAGCAGAAATCGGACGGGGAAGCGCATGCGGGAAGGATAGCTTCATTAAGAGCATATGTCGTTCTTTTCCCTCGCTGTCCGGAAAGGAAGCGGCCTGGACTTTTCTGACTTTTATTTCTCCGTTGAAAAGGTCATGGTAGGCGAGCAGTGGGACGAGCTGCAGCATTCCCTTCATGTCATCGCTGTTATGCAGAATCAGCAGTTTGTAGAGATATTCGGTGGAATTCTTCACATAGGTGTGATAGATATTGATCAGCTGACCGCCGTTATATTTATCTTTTCTGTCGATACCGAGAAATGTCTCCAGCGTTTTCTGCTTACAGTTCGGCGTATTTAAGAAAAACTTATAAGGCGAAATTCTCCGGTATAAGTCGATTCCCTTGAAGGAGTCAAAATTGTATGGAAGCTCATACTGTCCGCATTTCTGTAATAAATAGGGCAGGTCAAAGTTGTTGCCGTTAAAATGAATCAGGTGTGTATAAGAAGATGCAAAAGCAAAAAAAGCCTCTAAAACATCCCTTTCTTCTTCATAATAATCAGCGAACCATTGTTTGATATACCAGTTCTCACCGCTGTAATAGGCGGCTCCAATCAGATAAAGGCTGGAATTTTGGGCCGTAAAGCCGGTCGTCTCAATGTCGATAAAAAGAATTTTTGTAAGCGGGGCGAGCAGTTCCAGCGGATAATTTACAGTAAAATTTTCCAATTTCTTTTTTTCAATACGCATACGCATCAACATCCATTCATTTTATATATTTCTATAAGTACTTATCATACCATATTTTTGTGATATCTATATAAATAATATCATATTTTTTGAATTAACAGTAGTATTTTCCGTCGAAAAATAGTATATTTACTATGTGGGTTTTACAGTTCATGGGCACCCGGCCGGAGCATCGTTCTCTTTGGAGGCACGCTTTCGCTCTGCGACAGATAATTTACGAAGTAAATTTTCTGTTAGATGTCAGCAGACGCTAGGCTCGAAAGAACCTCGCCAAGCGCTGGCATTTCTCAAGGGCTTCCGCCAGAGAACGATGCTCCGGCCGGGTGCCCCATGAGCTGTAAAACGCAAGGGTCTTGCAAATGAGAATCGGTTCGTGTTCGCATTTGAGAATATAAGGAAAGAGGGGCAGCGAATGGCAAAATTAACATTTTCGGGTGGAATTCATCCGTATGATGGAAAAGATATTTCCAAAGATAAACCGATGAAAGAAGTGTTGCCTAAGGGTGATCTGGTCTATCCCTTATCGCAGCATATCGGTGCACCGGCAAAGGCGATCGTGGCGAAAGGCGACCATGTACTGACCGGGCAGAAAATCGCGGAAGCGGGGGCTTTTGTATCGGCACCCATTTATGCGACAGTATCCGGAACGGTAAAAGCAATTGAGCCGCACCGTGTCGTGACCGGAGACAATGTGATGAGCATTGTCATTGAGAATGACGGATTGTATGAAGAAGTGGAATATCCGGCCGTAAAGCCGCTTAATGAAATGAACAAAGAGGAAATTGTTGAACGGATAAAGGAAGCGGGAGTCGTGGGAATGGGCGGCGCAGGTTTTCCGACTTTTATCAAGCTTTCTCCCAAAGAACCGGAGAAAATCGATTATGTGATCGCGAACTGCGCAGAATGTGAGCCGTATCTGACTTCCGATTACAGAAGAATGATAGAAGAGCCGGAGAAGCTCGTGGAAGGATTGAAGATTATCCTGCGTTTGTTCGATAACGCGAGAGGTATTCTCGCGGTGGAAGATAATAAACCGGACTGTATCGAGATTTTGAAGAAGTTGACGAAAGATGAGGCGAAAATCAGTGTCAAAGCGTTGAAAACAAAGTACCCGCAGGGGGCGGAGAGACAGCTTATCTATGCCGCTACCGGAAGGAAAATCAATTCTTCCATGCTTCCGGCGGATGCGGGCTGTATCGTAGATAATGTGGATACGGTCGTTGCAGTCTATCATGCGGTGATGGAAGGAAAGCCGCTGATGAACCGTATCGTAACGGTAACGGGAGACGCGATTGCCGACCCGCGTAATTTTATTGTCAGGATTGGTACGAACTATCATGAGCTGATTGAAGAAGCGGGCGGTTTTAAAAAGGAACCTGTCAAAATCGTTTCCGGCGGTCCGATGATGGGATTTTCCATTTTTAATCTGGATGTGCCGACGACCAAAACGGCATCGGCTCTGCTTTGTATGACGGAGGATGCCGTGTCCGAGACGGAGCCGAGCGCATGTATTAACTGCGGAAGATGCGTGGAAGCCTGCCCGAGTCGTATCGTGCCGAGACTGCTGGCGGATTATGCGGAGAATTATAACGAAGAAGCGTTTCTTTCCCATGATGGCATGGAATGTTGTGAATGCGGCTGCTGCAGCTTTGTCTGTCCGGCAAAACGGCAGCTGACACAGGCAATCAAGTCTATGCGGAAGATGCAGCTTGCAAAGAAAAGTGCAAAGTAAATTTCTAAGCCGGCGAAAGACGCCGACTAAGAAATTTAATGCTTTGCACGAAAGAATCGCCGGGGGCGATTCTTCCAGATAACAATAGAAAGGAATAGAAAAAAATGAGCGATTTGATGAAGGTGTCATCCAATCCCCATATCAGAGCGAAATCGTCTACGAGCAGTATCATGCTGGCGGTGGTGATCGCCCTTCTTCCGGCGGCGGGCTTTGGTATCTATAATTTCGGAACGGATGCACTGATCTTAATTTTGGTGACAGTTCTATCCACTGTCTTGACAGAATATATTTTTGAGAAAATTTTAAAGAAAAAAACTACGATAGGAGACTATTCAGCGGTCGTTACAGGACTTCTCCTGGCACTGAATCTGCCTGTCTCCGCACCTTGGTGGATAGGTGTCATCGGCGGCATTTTCGCAATCCTTGTCGTAAAGATGCTGTTTGGCGGTCTGGGACAGAATTTTATGAATCCGGCGCTGGGGGCGAGATGCTTTCTGCTGATATCCTTTACCTCCATCATGACGAATTTTGATTGCGATGCTTATACGGGGGCGACACCTCTTGCGGCGTTGAAGAGCGGCGAAACGGTAAATATCTTCAATATGGTAGTCGGAAAGACAGCGGGAACCATTGGAGAAACTTCCATGATAGCAATTGTTATCGGCGCCTGCTTCCTGATTTTGACGGGTGTCATCGATTTGCGGATTCCCGGAAGTTACATAGTGAGCTTTGTAATCTTTATCTGTCTGTTCGGCGGACGTGGTTTTGACTATGCCTATATTTCGGCGCATCTGGCCGGCGGTGGTCTGATGCTCGGTGCATTTTTCATGGCGACCGATTATGTAACAAGGCCGATTACGGTAAAAGGACAGTATGTATACGGTATCCTGCTCGGTATTCTGACAGGGATTTTCCGTATTTTCGGGCCGTCGGCGGAGGGCGTTTCCTATGCGATCATTCTCGGAAACCTTTTGGTGCCGTTGATTGAAAAAGCAACTCTCCCGACAGCATTTGGGAAAGGAGGCGCAAGAGCATGAGCGAGGCAGCAAATCAGGAAGTAAAAAAGAGTACGGATTTTGGCGGAATGTTCAAAGATACGGGAATTTTGCTCGTGATCACTCTGGTTGCCGGACTGCTTCTCGGTCTGGTCTACCAGATTACGAAAGAGCCGATTGCTTTACAGAAAGAAAAGGCAAAGCAGGAAGCCTGTATGGAAGTTTTTGCGGATGCGTCATCTTTTGCAGAGATGGAAGTTATGCAGCCGGATGCACAGGAATGGTCGGCGGCCGGATTTTCACAGGAGACGATAGATGAGGTCATGGAAGCGCAGGATGCTTCCGGCGCAGTCCTCGGTTATGTCATTACCGTCACGACCAAAGAAGGATATGGCGGAGACATTCGTTTCACTGTCGGTATTACGAAAGACGGAACCGTGAACGGCATCGCCATTCTGGAAATCGCGGAGACTGCGGGGCTTGGTATGCGGGCGGAAGAAGTTCTCGCGCCGCAGTTTGCGGATAAGAGTGTGGAACAATTTGAGTATACGAAGTCGGGGGCCGTATCCGACAGCCAGATTGATGCGATTTCGGGCGCAACGATCACGACAAATGCAGTGACCAATGGAGTTAATGCGGGATTATACTATTTTCAGTCGAAGCTGCAGGGGATTTAGTGCATGGCTGTGGACTGAGAAAGGAGAATGGGTGTAAAATGTTGAAAGAAGAATCTTTCAACTTTTGAACTTGAGTGTCTGCTAAAGCAGACAGATAGGAGTAAAAATGAATGATATAAAAGAACGTCTGATCAATGGACTTGTGAAAGAAAATCCTACTTTTGTCCTGATGCTCGGTATGTGTCCGACACTTGCCGTTACGACTTCCGCAATGAATGGTCTTGGCATGGGACTGACGACGATGGTCGTGCTGGCGCTCAGCAATGCCTTTATTTCACTGCTTCGGAATATTATTCCCGATAAAGTGAGAATACCGGCATTCATCGTCATCATCGCTTCTTTTGTAACGATGGTTGAACTGCTGCTGGAGGGCTTTATTCCGTCACTGTACGATGCGCTCGGAATCTATATTCCGTTAATCGTCGTAAACTGTATTATTTTAGGAAGAGCAGAAAGCTATGCGTCGAAAAATCCGGTCATTCCGTCGTTGTTTGACGGAATCGGCATGGGACTCGGTTTTTCTTTCGCGCTGACCTGTATCGGAGCGGTGCGGGAGCTGATCGGTGCGGGAACGCTGTTCGGAATGCACATTATGCCGGAGAGCTATGTTCCCTGCAGTATTTTTATTATGGCACCGGGAGCCTTCTTTGTATTAGCGACTCTTACTGCAATTCAGAATAAGATTAAGATAAACGGTGAGCGAAAAGGAAAAGATATGTCGAAGATTCAGTCCGGCTGTGGCGGCGACTGCCTGAACTGTTCGGATACCGGCTGTACGAAGCCGCAGAAGATAAATGGAAGGGGGGAGAAGGAACATGCTTAAAGAATTACTCATCATATTGATCAGTTCTTCCCTTGTCAGCAATGTTGTATTGAGCCAGTTCCTCGGACTGTGCCCGTTCCTCGGTGTTTCCAGAAAGACCAGTACGGCGAGCGGTATGGGTGTAGCGGTCATTTTCGTTATTACGCTTGCTTCCGCGGTAGCCGGAACAATCTACAAATATGTATTGGTACCGCTTGATATCACTTATCTGCAGACGATCGTCTTCATTCTTGTCATTGCGGCGCTCGTGCAGTTCGTGGAAATGTTCTTAAAGAAATTCATGCCTTCGTTGTACGATGCGCTCGGCGTATATCTGCCGCTGATCACGACAAACTGTGCAGTGCTCGGCGTGGCTTTGACGAATGTGCAGAAAAATTATGGGGTTCTGGCGGGTGTCGTAAACGGTTTTGCAACGGCTGCCGGCTTTACCATTTCAATTATCATTCTGGCAGGCATCAGGGAGAAAATGGAGTATAACGATATAGCGGAATCCTTTAAAGGAATGCCCATCGTTCTGATTACGGCGGGACTTATGGCAATCGCATTCTGCGGTTTCTCCGGATTGCTTTAGGCAGACTGAGAAAGGAGCATAGGTTGAAAATAGGAAATTTTCAACCGCAAATTTGTGCCTGTTGCACAAATTCGCAGACTGAGAAAGGAGTATAGATATGGAAATTACCGGAATCTTAGTTGCAACGGCAATTGTTGGAGGTGTCGGACTTTTTGTCGGACTCTTTCTTGGCGCTGCAGCGATTAAGTTCAAAGTAGAAGTAGATGAAAAAGAAGAAGCGGTGCTCGGTGTTCTGCCGGGAAATAACTGCGGTGGATGCGGGTATGCAGGATGCTCCAATCTGGCGGCGGCGATTGCGAAGGGCGAGGCGCCTGTCAATGCCTGTCCGGTCGGCGGGGAGAAAGTCGGCAAGCTGATTGCGGAAATCATGGGTGTAGAAGCGGGAGACAGCGTTAGACAGGTGGCCTTCGTGCAATGTCAGGGTGACTGCGATAAGAGTAAAACGGATTATGACTATCATGGCATCGAAGACTGTAAAATGCTTTCGTATGTGCCGGGCGGCGGTGCGAAATCCTGCGATTATGGATGCCTTGGATTCGGAAGCTGTGTGAAAGCCTGTCCTTTTGATGCGATTCATGTTGTAAACGGTGTAGCCGTTGTGGATAAAGAACAGTGTAAAGCCTGCGGAAAATGTGTTGCGGCCTGTCCTAAGAATCTGATTACCCTGATTCCGTATGATGCGAAATATGCGGTGGCGTGCAGTTCTCATGACAAGGGGCCTGTGACGATGAAGGCCTGTGAGGTCGGCTGTATCGGGTGTCAGTTATGCAAGAAGAACTGTCCGGCAGATGCGGTCGTTATCGATAATTTCAATGCATCCATCGATCAGGAGAAGTGTACCGGATGCAGTACCTGTAAGGAGAAGTGCCCGAAGAAGGCCATTATCTCTGTATAGGCAATTATCTAAGGTAACTTGAGGTAGGTAATTGCGAAACGATGTTTTCGAAGGCTCCCGTTGTACAAAATAGACAATCACCGCAGGGCACGCTTTCACTGCACTGTCGTTCGCAACGGTGCATAAGACGCCAAAATACGGCGTCTAAACACCGGCGACGACACAGCGCCCTGCTTGCGATTTGTCTATTTTGTACAACTGTTTTCCATAAAAATGCGTTTCGCAATTACCTAGTAACTTGAGGAAAAGAAAGGAGCGGGAAACAATCATGGAAACCGTAAGACTTGGAAAAACAGGAATTGTAACGAACAAGAACGCGTTTGGCGCCCTGCCGATTCAGAGAATTTCGGATGAGGATGCCGTATATCTGTTGAAAAAAGCTTATGAAAGCGGAATGACCTATTTTGATACGGCGAGATGGTATACGGACAGCGAGCATAAACTCGGGCTTGCGTTTGAGGGAATCAGGGATAAGATTTATATTGCGACGAAAACAGGAGCGAATAATGCGGAAGATTTTTGGAAAGACCTGGAAACGAGCCTCGAGAATTTGAAAACGGACTATATCGATGTATATCAGTTCCATAATCCGGCCTTTTGTCCGAAGCCCGGAGATGAGAGCGGGCTGTATGATGCGATGTTAAAGGCGAAAGAGCAGGGAAAGGTAAAACATATCGGCATTACCAATCACAGACTTACCGTTGCGAATGAAGCGGTCGACAGCGGACTTTATGAAACGCTGCAGTTCCCGTTCTGTTATCTTGCGACCGAGAAGGACATTGCGTTAGTGGAAAAATGTAAAGCGAAAGATATGGGATTTGTTGCAATGAAAGCTTTATCCGGCGGTCTGATCACGAATTCCGCGGCGGCTTATGCTTATCTTGCCCAGTATGATAATGTGCTGCCGATTTGGGGCGTTCAACGGGAGAAGGAGTTGGATGAATTCCTTTCCTATATCGAGAATCCGCCGACGATGAATGAAGAGATCAAGGCTTTGATCGAACACGACAGAGAAGAACTGCTCGGTGAATTCTGCAGAGGATGCGGTTATTGTATGCCCTGTCCGATGGGAATTGAAATCAATAACTGTGCAAGGATGTCGTTATTGCTCCGCCGTTCTCCATCAGCAGGCCATTTGAGCAAAGAGGGGCAGGAAAAGATGATGAAGATAGAAGACTGCATCCACTGTAACCAGTGTAAGAGCAAATGTCCGTATGGACTGGATACACCTGCACTGCTGCAGAAAAACCTCGAGGATTATAAAAATGTTCTTGCCGGGAAAGTACAGGTATGACAAATGATATGACAAAGGGTGCCATTCTCCCGATGCTCATCAGGTTCACGATTCCATTGGTATTAGGGAACCTTCTCCAGCTTACCTACAATGCGATTGACGGCATTGTCGTCGGGCAGTATGTGGGAAAGGAAGCGTTAGCCGCAGTCGGAACGAGCAATCCTCTCGTGACACTCATGATTCTTTTTTTACAGGGAATCTGCCTTGGCGCGGGCATCCTGATAGGCACTCTTTACGGAGCGAAAGATTTTGAAACGTTAAAACGTCAGATAAGTACGGCAATGATGGCCGGGATAGGCTTTTCCCTTGCGCTTACCGTGACTGCATTGGTATTCGCGCCGATGCTGTTGGCGGTTTTGCAGGTGGACGGTGCAATCCGTATGGAAGCGGCAGCCTATCTCCGCATCATCATGTGCGGTCTGGTATTCAATTTTGTCTATAACTTTTTTGCCAGTACGTTGCGGGCGATGGGAGACAGTAAGTCTCCACTTTACTTTTTGGGAATCAGCGCAGTCGTGAACATCATCGGAGACTGCCTTTTTGTAATCGTATTTTCGATGGGAACGACAGGATGCGCAATTAGCACGGTGCTGAGTGAAGCGCTGAGCTGCCTTTTATGCTGGCTCTATATCAGAAAAAATATCGCGTTTATGAATTTGGGGAAGCAGTGGATTCAGTTTGATCGGGCGCTTTTAAAACAGACGATTAAATACGGCTTTGTCAGCGCAATGCAGCAGGCGACGGTCCAGCTTGGAAAACTCAGCGTTCAGGGAACCGTTAATACGATGGGCGTGACATCGACGGCGGCTTTTGCCGCAATCAACCGGATTGATGATTATGCTTATATCCCGGAACAGAATATCGGCCATGCCATGACGAGCGTGATGGCGCAGAACCGGGGTGCTGGGGAGATAAAGCGTGTAAAAGAAGCTTTCCGCATCGGGATGTATGTGGAACTGGCATACGGCGCCGCTACGGGGATTCTTCTGCTTTTTCTGGCGAATCCGATCATGCGGTTATTCACACACGATGAGGCGACCATTTTTTTAGGAGAGCAGTATCTGCATCTGATTGCATTCATGTATATCGTACCGGCGGTCACGAACGGCGTGCAGGGATACTTCCGGGGAATGGGAGATTTAACAATCACGCTGTGGAGCAGCCTGATCAATATGGGCGTTCGCGTTGTCGTATGCTTTTTGCTTGTTTTTGGCGGCAAAATGGGCATTATCGCACTGCCGTGGGCATATCTTGCCGGATGGATTGCCATGATGCTGTATGAACTTCCGTTCTTATTACGCAGATTTCGGCTGGTGGAAAAGTAGTTATTTGCTATACATTGGCATATACAGAAACAGTTCCGCCATTCCGTTTTCTGTTTTCAATTCCATTTCGCCCTGGTATTTTCTCACAATTTCCAGCATGCTTTTTAAACCCAGCCCGTGAGTCTGCTTGTCCTGTTTGGATGATGCGGGCAGGGGACCGTCAGTGAGTGAATGATACTGAATTTCCTGACATGCTCCTGCAATGGGATTTCTGACATTCAGACAGAACAAGCCTTTTTGTGCTCTGCTCTCCAGCGTGATTGCGTTGTTTCCTTCTCCACTGCTTCTTTCCTCGTTGTTTCCTTCTCCACTGTTTCTTTCCTCGTTGTTTCCTTCTCCATTGTTTCTTTCCCGGTTTCCTTTCCTGGATTGCCGGCATGCTTCCATCGCATTATCGAGTGCATTGGCGAACAGGGCGCAGAGATCGGTCTGTTCGAAGGGCAGCTCTTCCGGAATATCGATGGAATATACAAGCCGAATGCCATAGCGGTTCATCTGGTTTTCTTTTACGGCCAGTACCGCATTGACTGTGGCATCGCCGCAGTAGTGAAGGGTTTGTGTAAGAGCGGTATTTTGTGTCAGACTGTCAAAATAAGCCTGCTGTTCCTGTGCCGGGAGAGCGGACAGAACCTGTAAATGATTTGCCATGTCATGTTTTAGACGGCGTATTTCAAAATAATGCAGTTCCATCGCTTCATAATAATTGTGGTTAATGTTTGCGAAGGTATTCTGCTGTTCCAGTTTCTGCTGTTTGGACAGTACGACGATTGCCCATAGCAGACCGATGAAAGAGAAAAGGGAGATGATGAGGAGGGCGATATATTCCCTGTGAAAATAATCTGTGTCTGCATACAGTATAGAATAAGCATCCCAGAAGGCATTGTCGTAAAGCAGGACCAGCGAGAGTACGATACCGAGCGGCGGTACAGTAAGCAGAATCAGCAGTTTCCACATCTTGTCGGAAAGCTCATAGTTTTTTTCCGGTGCAAAGATTCTGGTCCCAAGGAACAGAAAGAGGGAAAACAGAATACTGCTGAACGAAGAAATCATTGTAGAATAAAGATGGTTATGATAACGCATGTCGGTACTTATGAGGTAGTTGTCCCGCAGCGTATTAAAAGCAAGGACCGTACTGGAAAACAGAAGGCCAACAGCAGTTTTTTTCAGAAAACTTCCTTCACAGGTGATACAGATTGTGAGGAGAAAAAAGAAAAAGATCGGAAGAATGTTCATAAGATCACCCAGGAAGATGACCATTGCCACAAGCAGGAGGCAGCTGAAGAACATCCAGAATCGTTTCAGGCGGTTCCCGGACAGGGGAATCAGTTTTTCGACGGCACTCCGTAAAAAAAGTGCGCACAGTATGTCAGAAATAAACCGTATCAGCGTATAAGCAAGCATCATAATTCTCCGTTTTTATATCCATAAGATTTTTATGTTTGTAACGTGTTTGAGCCGATGAGGGAGCGGGCGATTCTGGCGGCGGTCTGTTCCTTATATTTCCTGCTGCATGGCAGTTCCTGCCCGTTAAGCAGGACGGCATCTGCGCCAAGGCAGTCTACATATTCGGGATTGATCAGGAAGCGCTGGTGGATTCTGATAAAACGTTCCGCCAGTCTTTTTTCCACATTTTCCAGTTTATCATAAAAAGGGTATTCGCTTTTCTTAGTAACGAGAATGACCTTTCTTCTGTCAGAATAAAAATATAGAATATCATGGAGACGGAAACGCCAGAGGCCGTCCGTGTTCCTGACGATAAAAATATCCTTTTCTTCCTGCCGCATCTTTTCACGGACTCTATGCAGCAGTTCCATTAATTTCTGTGTTTTGACAGGTTTCATGAGATAGTCGAGCGCACCCGTCCGGTATCCGTCAAAAACATAGTCCGCATGGCCTGTTACGAATACGATCATCAGGTCAGAGTCAAATTCTCTGATCATCTGGGCGGTTTCCATGCCGCTTTGTCCTTCCATTTCCACATCCAGAAAGAGCAGGTCGATTTCTCCCGGGTGTTTTTTCAGCCAGGAAACTGCATTTGCTCCAGAAGAAAACTCATAGACGATTTCTTCCGAGCCTTCCATCAATATTTTTTCCAGTAAGATGCGAAGCGCGTCTCTGGCAGACGCTTCATCATCACACAATGCAACACGCAGCATCTCAATTCCCATGCCTTTCCCTCGACCTGCAAACTTTGGGCCGGTACAGGAAGCACCGGGGCCAAATTCGCGATTGAAATCAGTATAGCATAAATCTTCGTATCTTGCAGTTACAGCTTTCCCTTTTTCCTGCTAAACTTTACATGGAAAGCTCCAAACTTTACATTTTTTGCAGGGGAACGCCAAACTTTACAGGATGGCGGCCGGATATGACATTGTCTCAAGCGCCTTCTTTTCATCTGTGCTATTGTATTTTTAAAAAAAGAGGAAGGAAAGGGATTGCTATGCTTTATGTAAAAAATCTTTACAAATCTTATGAAACAGGAAAAATGAAATATCCGGTATTGAAGGGCATCGACTTTCATGTGGCACAGGGAGAGTTCGTTGCTGTCATGGGGCCGTCGGGATCCGGCAAAACGACGCTTTTAAACTGTATTTCCTGCTATATTCCGTTTGACGAAGGAGAAATCACGTTAGGCGGAAAGTCTCTTGCGGGTCAGAACGAGGCGATGCTCGCGAAGATCAGAAATGAAAAGCTGGGATTTGTTTTTCAGGATTTCATGCTTCTGGACGGCCTGACAATTCGGGAAAACATTCTTGTGCCGCGCATCGTGCAGGGTGCAGTGAGCGCGGATGCGGAGATGCTTGCGGATGAACTCGTATCCCTGTTCGGCATCGGTCATATTATGGATAAATATCCTGCGGAGATATCCGGCGGAGAGAAGCAGAGGGCCGCGGTAGCGCGCAGTCTCATCAATAATCCGCTGATGATACTGGCGGATGAGCCGACCGGAAATCTGGATTCCAAATCGAGTCGCGCCGTTATTGAGGCATTTGGCAGTGCGCGGGAGAAGATGCAGGCTACGATATTCATGGTGACGCACGATAGCTTTGCGGCTTCTTTCTGTGACCGCGTCATTCTGTTCAAAGACGGCGTAATCTATCGTCAGCTTGAAAATTCCCGGAACGGGAGTATTCAGTCCGGTAGCGCTCAGGCCGGAAACAGAAAAAGCCGCAGGGAATTTCAGGATGAACTTCTGAGCGTCATTAAGGAAATGAGCGAATAGAGGGGAGGGCAAGGAACATGGATATAAATATGGATGAAAAGCGTGTGGAACAGCGAATGACAATGAAAAAAATGGAGCAGAAGTTACAGCGGGCGGACAGGAAACATGCAAAGCTGTATCTTTTCTGCAATTTTATGGCGCTGATGATCATTTCGGCCTATTCGGCATTGATGTTTTCACCGACCGTACAGACGGTGTTTCCGTCGGGCGGAGACAGCCGCAAACAGATGAATGCAATTTTTGTGATGACCTTGCTCGGATGCGTGGTCTTTACGCTGTATGCCGCAGGACTCTTTTTCCGGCATAAATCAAGGCAGCTCGGCATTCTGATGGCACTTGGCACATCTCGGAAAAAACTTCTTCCGGGCCTCTTCCGGGAAGTGTTCGTATTGAGCGCTTTTTCCTGTACGGCCGGTATCGCTGCGGGATTTCCGTTTGTATGGATCATCTGGAGTGCATTCCGTCTATTTCTGGTGGACAGCTCGGAGATGGAACTTCATTTCAATTTCAGATGTCTGTTCCTTTCGCTCGCTTTTCTGCTGTTGGTGGTTGGCTTTGCATGTCTGAGCGCATGGCGGTATGTAAAAAAGACAAATATCATGGAAGTCATCCGGGAAGAGCATATCAATGAGCCGGTGAAGGAATTGGGAAGATGGTGCGGTCCGGCCGGATTTGCGCTGATTCTGGCCGGAGCCGTTATGGGGTATGCCGCTCCGTTCCTTTGGCAGCGTGTATTCAGCGCTTATCCGCCGGCATGGTGCAGCATCCTGTATGCGCCGGTCTTTGTGGGACTTTACATGATTATGCTGCATACTGTGGTGAACGGGTGGGGAAGCCGCAGAAAGAATCCGTACAAAAACATTATTTCCCGCAGTATGATGAAATTTCAGGGAAAGCAGACCGTCAACAATCTGATCATCGTCACGATTCTGATTGCCGGAGCCTGTTTTGCAATTTTCTATCTGCCGGTCACATCTGCCGGAGCGCTTCTGGAATATGCCGAAAGGCCCTTTGATTATTATTATGAGTACCGTGCAGATCAGCGTGTTCCGGAAGAATATGCCGTAAGGGAGCTGGCCGGGGAGCATCAGCTTACTTTAAAGGATTGGGAAGAGAGTGAGTATATTATAGTGGGTGCGGGTCGGATAATGGAGGTGGAAGAAGAGGACGGCAGGCATTTTCATGTGGAATATATGCCCATTGCTTCGGAATTGAAACTGCTTTCGGAAGATGCGTATGCAAAGATGACAGGTGAAGCGGTACAGATTGCTCCGGGTACTTACAAGTATATTACGAACCAGGATGAGTCCTCTGTATTTGTGAATGAAAGTGCGGAACATTTGACCAATATGACGACCAGAGCACAGATTGAAACCAGTTTTGCCGGTTATCTGCATTACGATATGCTCGTGGACGTGGTTGGTTTTGCAGTGGTGAACAACGAAGATTATGCGAAACTGGCGGAAGGGCTTTCCGATGAATGGCGGGGATGCGTAGTGCAGTTCAATATTGATGGGAAGGATTCCTATGCGTTCGCAAAAGATTTTTATTATCTGTTTGTTTCTTCTTTCGATGAACGCTGCGAATATACCGGCTATTATGACAAAGTATATAAGATCATGTTGGAAGAGGAAGGAAAAGCCTATTGGGGAGATTCGGACCCGATCATGAAAGTGCATTATGAAGAAATGGACTCCAGCGCATTTAAGCTCAGTTGGCGGTATCAGCCCAAGTTCCGGATTATGGATCAAAATGATTTTCTTGTCACGATGGCGGTATTTTTTATGATGTTCCTTTTCATTTTTATCGTGTGTCTTACGACGGCGCTCGTTGTATGCTATACCCGCTGTCAGACCATTGCGTTGAATAACCGCTATATTTTTGATGACCTGAAGAAGCTTGGAGCATCTCCTGATTTTATGGGGAAAGAGGTGAGCAGTCAGTGCAGCAATGTATTCAGGATACCGGCGCTCGTCGGAACGGCTGCGATGTATTTTTTATTCGGTATGATCTTGTATGCAAATGACGGGAGAATTGTTTTTTCGGAAATCATTGCAATGGGTGTCTGCTTCGGCGTCATCCTGCTGATCGGTATCATGGTATTTCTGCTGTATCGGTTTACTGTCAGAAATATGAAAAAACAGTTGGATATAAGTGCATAGCGAAGATAAGTTTTAGAATGAAATTCGACAAGAGGTTTTAAGCCTCTGCCGAATTTCTTTTTTTATTGAAATAGCAGAGAAAAAGAGAGCGTGCAGAGTGTAGAAACTCTGACACGCTTATTTTTTTACCATTAAGCAGAAAGGAGCGGGGAAAGTGGCAAGGAAGTATAAAAGATTACGCTATGAGGACAGACGGACAATAGAAAAGATGCTTAAGGCTGGCGACAGCGTAGTAATGATTGCAGGAGCGCTGGGAGTGCATAGAGATACGATTTACAAGGAACTTAACCGCAGCGGCACAGACCAGCACACATATACAGCAGACGTAGCGCAGGCGACACTTTAAACCCAGAGGGGCAACGAAAGAGAGGTAAACAGTATGGCAGCAGTAATGATGCAGGCACACGGCACAGAAACAATGATAGTAAAGGACGGCAATAAGTATAGCGCAGATTTCAGATATAAAAATGTTGATTATGAGCAGGACGAGTATAACGGCAGATGCTATTTTCTTGATACGTCAAGAAGTTTTACCAGCCAAGTAGCCAGAGAGGGCGGCTTAGTGCGCAGGCGAATAAGCAGGGCTGCATATGAAGAGGCAAAGGCAGCAGCTATTAAGGTAGTTGAGCAGGCAGCGGCACTGGAAGAGGCGGCAAAAGGGACGCAGGAAGAGTGGGAAAAAGCGCTTGATTTGTTCGGGGAGTATCTGACGGGAGAGCAGGAAGAGCCGAAACGCCAGAAAGTGAGAGAGCCATACACAAGGGAAGAGTTAGAGGCTGTATATGACAGAAAGATAGAGGCAGAGGTTAGGCACTGGGGAGAGCATAGTTTCTGGGCGAACATGGCAAGGGAAGTGAAAGCAAAAAGGCTGGAAGAGTTTGACGCTGGCAAGGTAGTGGGCGTATACAGCAGCGAGTACCACGCAGACGGCATGGACTGGGCAGACAATTACTATAGCGACGGTACGACAGATAAGAGCTGTTACGGCTATTCAGATTGAAACGAAAGAGAGATAAACACAATGGCACGCACAAAGGTAGTACCGACAGAGGGATTATTAAGCGATTTGGAGTATACCAGCGTAATAGTAAGCTGCTCAAACGGGATAGACAGCACGGGGGCGCTGTACTGGGCGGTTAAGAATTTCCCAAAAGAAAAGATATATCTGCTTTATTGTGATACTGGCTGCGAGTATCCAGAAAACGTAGCACTGTTTTACAAGGTGGCGGCGTTCATGGGAGTTAAGCCCGTTCTGTTATCGGATACCAGAGGCTTTTTAGGGCTGCTGCTGAATGAGCGGCTTAAGTTTCCAGACATGAAAAACAGATGGTGTACGGCTTATCTGAAAACGGCGGTAACTGACAAATGGATACGGCAGCATAGGCAGCAGCTAGGCGCAAAGTGCTTATTTGTATCTGGGGAGCGCAGGGACGAAAGCACGGGGCGGGCAAAGCTGCCAGAACTGGAATATCACAGCACGACGCTTAAGACAAAGCGGGTAGCAGATTTTACGTGCCATTGGTACAGACCTTGCCTAGATTATGAAAAAGGCAAAATGTTTGAGCAGGGCAGGGAGCTTAAGCTAGAGCCGCACCCGTGCTATGAATACGTCGGTAGGTGTAGCTGTATGTTTTGTATGTTTATGCCAGAGCGCCACGCCGCAGAGAATATGAAGAGATACCCAGAAATGGCGGCAGAGTATGTACGGGCAGAAATGAAGATACAGCACACATGGAAAAAGGCAAAGAGCCTGCAAAGCGTTTTCAATGAATGTATGGATATAGACGACATAGACGAGGACATAAGGCAGGAAAATAGGCAGTTAAGCATATTTGACGAATAGGCGGCAGCGCCGCCAGCACCCGCCCTTAATTTAATGGCAGAATACCGAGCTTGTTAAAACTGACTATAGCAGTACAAGCCTATAGCGGGGCGCTGGTTCAATTCCAGCAGGGCGGTTTTGGTAGCAGGCATGGCGAGCCTGCACCAGAGGGCAGCAGGCTAATAGCTGCATCTGGATACCGTGGAAAAATAGCAGCGGTCATACCAGCTAGAGAGTATGTGGACGGTCAACAAGTTTTCTGCGGCTTTTTAATGTGAAAAGCAGCCCACACGGTAAATAAATACGCCAGAGCAGGAGTATAGCGGCATGGAAAGACAGAGAGCGCCGCCGCAAGGAAAGGTTTAAGGGATTTGGCAAGGCAAGGAAAATATATCACGGTGGGCGGTAGCGGTTGTAATGTTGACTACCGCCCAAACAGAAGAGAGGTAGGCAGGAAATGGTACAGATATTGGAGCTTTTCGGAGGAATAGGTAGCCCACGCTGCGCACTGCGAAATATAGGTATACCCGTAAAAGCCATTGATTATGTGGAGATAGACGAAAAGGCGGTACGCTCTTACAATGCTATGTTTTCTGATGAATTGGAGTATAAGACACAGAGCGTAGTAGGCTGGAACTTAAAGCCAGACATTTTGATACATGGTAGCCCGTGCCAAGATTTCAGCATAGCAGGGCATCAAGGGAAAGCGACGGCAGAGGCAGGACGCATAAACCGTGGAAAAGGAGCGGACAAGGGGAGCGGGACACGTTCAAGCCTTATGTGGGAAACCATTCACATCATAGAGCAAATGGGGGAATGGAAACCAAAGTACGTTATCTGGGAAAACGTGAAAAATGTATTGAGCCGTTATATGCGGGTAAATTTCAATCGGTATTTATCGGAAATGGAGCGGCTAGGATATAGCAATAATTTTGAGATACTGGACGCTAGGGAGTTTGGGCTGCCGCAGGCAAGGGAAAGAGTTTTTACAGTATCGGTACTGGGGAATGAAAAATTTTCTTTTGATGATTTAATTAAAACGCCTATGAGGAATATAAGCGATTTTCTGTTATCAGATGCGCCGCCAGTATATGACGTGACGCAGCCAAGCGTTTTAGAGGCAATAGGCAAAAAGGGAATACGGCGGGCAACAGTAATAGAGGATTACGCTTTTACAATTACTGCAAGGCAGGACAGAACGCCAGCACAAGTAATAGATATGGGTAACGGGCGCTATAGGTATCTGACAGAGCTAGAGTGCTGGCGATTGCAGGGCTATACAGATGCAGATTTTAAAGCAGCGGCAGCAGTGCATAAGAGGGTAGGGCGCTATACAATGCCTCTTTATAAGCAGGCTGGCAATAGCATACCCGTACCGATATTTGAAAGTCTGTTTAGAAAAATGATACTGCATGAAACGACAGAAAGTGAGGCGGGCAATGGCAATATATAGGGAAGTACGAACAGAGGTATACTGCGATATATGCGGCGAGCAGATAGTAGCCTTTAAAAATGCAGGCAGGACGGGTGGAGTAAGTAGGGGCTGGGCGGCGTACTTTGCACGTCAAGAGGGTTGCACGACGGGTAAAAAGGTTATCTGTAAAAGTTGCCGCATAAGCAGGCGTATAGAAAAATGCAGCCTGCAAAAGAAGTGCGGGGTAGCAGGCGTGGACGGTAGCGGCGCTTGTCTGGGATTTGGCAAAGAATTTGACGACGAGCCTATAGAGCAGTGCAAGCGCTGTATTGCGTGTACTTATTTTGACTGGGAAGAGGAAAAACAGCGGTTAAGCATAGAGGGTAGACACAGAAAGCGAGGTAGGCAATGAGGCGACACAAACGGGAAAACCAGATACTTAAAGGACTGATACGGGCGGCAGCAGGCGTGGCAGCTTGCGTAGCAGGGCTGATACTGTTTTTTGTATTTATCTGGTGGAGAGGGCAGCATACATACCCGCAGACTGATAAAGAGGCAGCAGTACAGAGGCAGCAGGCAGAGCCGCTGGTTATTGAAACACCAGAGCCAGCTACAGAGGGCAGCATAAGAGTATATGATTATGACGGCTGCTGTATTTATGCGTATTACGGAGAAATCAAGATAAACAGCGACGGCAGGGACGGAAAGCAGATTGATATTGAATGTGCGGGGTATTTAGAGGGATACCAGCAGCACGGGGTACACGAAAGCGAGGTAAGAGAGTGAAATACAAATATTACAGCACACAGCGCCCAGTATCAGCGGGAACGTATCCAAAGCCAAAGGATAACCCAGCTATGCTTATTCACAATTTCAATGAGCGGCAATACGTGACAGAGATAGGGCGGCTGGCGTGGGGATACATTGAGTATGATAAGCCGCTGGAAAATGAAGATATTGACGGCTACGAGCTTATACCAGCTGCTTTTTTTCTCATAAAGAAAGCGAGTAGAAATATGTACACATGGAAAAACGGGAACTATCAGCACGTAGGCGCAAACATTCAGAAGAGCATAAAAATAGACACTGAAACAATGGAAATCATAGAGGCGGTAGCGGGGCGCAGCTTTTCTGACAAAGTGCGGAACATGGCAGCAGAGTATGTACGGCTAAAGTGTGACGAGCTGGCGTCTAAAAAGTAATACCTATTCAGGATTAAGTAATACTTTTGCGAAAAGTGAGGGCGGCGCATGGAAGAGAACGACGAGCAACGCAGGGAGCTTATACACAAATTCTACCAGATTTACAGACCGATACAGAAGAGCTGCGGATTAAGGGAACATAGCCATTTTGATATATACGGCAATAACCTTATTGAAATCTGGGAGTATAAGGGCGAAAGAAAAGGGCGTTGTATCTGCAAAGTGAAAGAGGATACAGAAATAGCCTGCTACCAGCGGGCAATAGAAAT
>CAJTUC010000006.1:108738-124863 GCA_910579395.1 uncultured Lachnospiraceae bacterium
TTTTACGGGACATTAACACGGCGATTATGGAAGATTTGACGGCGGGCGGCATCAAGGACAATGCAGCAGGACTGGCAGGGGAGCTGAAAGAGATTGAAGAGGTTACGGAGCTTTGCGGGCTGCGTTTTAACGGCTATCTGGCAAAAATTGAAACGCCACGCCCACGGGGAACGCTGGACGAGGTTATAGTAGCCTTTACGGACGGAAAAGTAGACGTAGGGCAGCAGAGGGACGGGCGACCGCTTAAAGAGTTTATGACAGCAGGCAGCAAAGTTATTGTATCTGGCATAGTGCAGACGCTTAAGGACTTTGAAAGCGGTAAGGTGCTGGTATTCATTCTGGCGGACTTTGTGGGGCTGGTTAAAAATCCTATGATGCAGGACGACGTAGCGCTACGGGGAGTTATTGCGCATGAGCCTATCTATAGGACAACACCGAGGGGCAAGCGGATTACGGATATTTCCGTAATGGTAAAAAATGAGCTGACGGGTAACAAGTGCTTTGTTCCCTGCATCTGCTGGCAAGAGCAGGCGGACGAGGTAGCAGGCTGGCAGCAGGGCGACACAGTAGAGCTGCTGGGGAGATACCAGAGCCGCCAGTATGAAAAGGTTATTGATACCGACAGCGGCAGCAGGGAGCGGCGCACGGCTTATGAAATATCGGTACAGCTGATTAACAGAAAGGAGCGGGCGGCTAATGTGTGAATTTTGCGGTAATGCTGCCTGCACACTGACAAAGCAGCAAGTAATAGAGCGGGGCGCTATTCTGGAAAGCAACGCCTACGGCATTATGAGGCTGGCGATAGAAGAAAGCCCGCAGACATACAGCTTTAAGGGCGTACCAGCATTTTACAGCTTAAGTGCGCTGATACCAGACGAGGACGAGGAAAGCCCGCACGCATACTTACGCTTTATATTTGACGAGGACGAGGGAGCGGGCGAGTGCTGGGAAGAGCGGGAAGTAGAAAACCCGCTTGCATGGCAGACAGAGCGGGAATTTATAGAACGCTTTGAAAGGGCGGTACATGATAGCCAGTGAAATCTGCCGCAGCTATCACAGCGCACGGCATAAGGCGCAACAAATACAGATACTTGCAGAGCTGAACGACACAGACAGTCTGGAAATAATCAAGGCTTTAGTGCGTGGAGGGGAAAGGCTGCCAGACAGCACGGTAAATAAGCTGTTTAAGCGGCTTGACAAATTGGAAATGGAGATAAGGGAAAGAGAGCGGGAGTATAAGGCGATTGCGGCGGCACTGAAAGGAGAGGAATAGATTGAGGAAAGTATATATATGCAGCCCGTATAGGGCGGCTGACAGCGCCCAGCTGGATAGAAACATAGACTATGCGCAGGCGCTTACAAAGCAGGCGATAGAGGCGGGATTAGCGCCGATTACGCCACATTTATATATGACGCAGTGCTTAAATGAGGACAAGCCAGAGGAACGGGCGGCAGGCATGGCAGCAGGCTTAACGCTGCTGAAAAGCTGCGACTTTGTGATAGTGGGCGTTAAGTACGGGATAAGCGAGGGAATGAGCGCCGAAATAGCGGAGGCAGATGCAGCAGGCATAGAGGTAGTGAACGCAGACAAACTGCGCTACAAATTGGAACATGACCGCAGGGCGTGGCTGGAAGAGTACGCAAAGCTGCACGCCTGCGAGTTTTGCAGGGGCAGCAGGCTACACACTTGCACAAGCTACCGTTGCCAGCAGCCCTACAGAGAGGCTTACAAGTATGCGGAGAAACTTTTTACAAGTGGATAAAGTAAAAAGCCCTCTACGGTACGGGAATACCTTAGAGGGCTAAGCTATACAGCTTTTACAACCTAAATCCAGTATATCACTGTATGGCGAAAATATCAAGCAAAATGCGGGCAAAGCGCCTGCTTTATCACTTGATAAAAGTATTAGCTTTAGGACAAGGATAGCCAAAAAGGAGTAAAAAATATGCCATACGTTGAGAGGATTACAAGGGCGGGTAAAACCATAGAGGTAGAGCGCTATTTTACGAGCAGATATAAAAAGCAGGGGATAAAGAGGGGGGATAAGGTTAAGCCCACCACAGAGCAGCAGGAGAAAATAAACACAAGGCAGGCAGAAAGAAAGCTGCGTATTCTGATAAATGCAAATTACGGATACGGTGACTATCATTTAGTGCTGGACTACATACGGAAAAAGGGAGAGCCAGAGAGAACAAAAGAGCAGATGCGCAAAGACATAGATATATTTCTAAGGGAGTGCCGCAAGGAGTATAAAAAGGCTGGGCTAGAGTTTAAATACATACACGTAATGGAGATAGGCAAGAAAGGCGCAAGGCATCATCATTTAGTCATAAATCAGATAGACACAAAGATATTGCAGCAGTGCTGGTATAAGGCGTATGAGGGGCATAACAGAGTAAAAGTATTCCCTCTGGACGATAGCGGGAACTATGCGGAGCTGGCAGCGTATTTGATTAAATACACGGATACGCACAGAAAAGCAGAGGACGGGGCGCTACAAGGCAAGCGCTGGAATTGCAGCAGGAATTTAGTAAGACCAGAGCCAGAGATACGGATAATTTCAAGCCGTGAATGGTTTAAGGCAGAGGCAAGACCGATTAAGGGCTACTACGTAGACAAGGACAGCGTAAGCAAGGGAGTACATAGCCCAGAGTATTACGGATATGGGTATTTCAGATACACGCTTGTAAAAATGGAGAAAGAGGGGGGATAAGATGCAGGCAGTAAAGGTTATAGGGATTGCGGCAGCAGTCATAGGGGCAGGGCTTTTGAGTGCGGGGCTGGCAGCAGTAGGCGCACTGGCGGTAGCCATAAAGCACGCCAGCGAGGATATGAGGAACCGGGAACGCTGGAACGATAACGACGACAGAGGGGCATAGGGAATGAGGCAGAGGCTTATATACTGGTTATTCCAGAAAGGCAAGAACTGTAAGCACTGCTGCATATGGTGTGAGTATTTCAGTATATGCAGGGCAGATGTGCTGGCGCAGAACGAAAGAGAGGAAAACCACGGAAAGGAGAGAGCGGGAACATGAGGAACTTTAGGCTGGACGACGAGAGCGGGCATCAAGAGGCGCTATTTAGCTGGGCGGCATACCAGCAAGGGCGTATGCCAGAGTTAGAGTATCTGCATCATGTACCAAACGGCGGCAAAAGGGACAAGGCGACAGCCACGGCGCTTAAGAGGCAGGGCGTTAAGGCGGGAGTGCCAGACATTGTGCTACCAGCAGTACGGGCAGGATACCACGGGCTGTACATAGAGCTTAAGGCTGGAAAGAATACCACAACGGACAATCAGAAACGCTGGTTAGAGTATCTGCGGCAGCAGGGATATTATACGGCGGTATGCTATGGCTGGCAGCCAGCGGCAGAACTGATAGAGCGGTATTTACTGCACCCAGAAGAGCTTACACAAGAGCAGGAAACAATTACAATGCGCTAGAGGCGGCGCAGAAAGAGAGGCAGAGAATGAAAACAATAAGCATTTTGAACTTAAAGGGCGGCGTAGCCAAGACCTTTACAGCGGCAAATATGGCGTATGAGCTTTACCGCAGGGGCTATAAAGTCCTGCTGCTGGATAATGACAAGCAGGGTAACTTAAGCAAGGCATACGGAAGATACGACGCAGAGAGCGTAGCGCCGATAACAAAGCTGCTTAGCGGGGAATGGTTAAACCCAGAGGAAATAATACAGCATACGGAGTATGAGGGCATAGACATTATCACGGCGAATATGTCACTTTTCGGCGCTACATGGAATTTAACCAAAGAGGAAAACGAAAACCAGACGGAGCGGTATAGCGCTTGCAAGTTATGGCACTATGATTACTGCATCATAGATAACCCGCCAGACATAGGGCTTAACGTGATAAATGCGTTGGCAATAACGGACGAGGTTATAGTACCCGTAAAGCTGGATAATTACGCTTTAGAGGGGCTGGACATTGTGGCAGAGCAGATAGAGGACGTAAAAGAGTATAACCCAGCAATTAAGCTGGCGGGCGTTCTGATTACGTCATACCAGAACACGGACGGGGAGAGCGCAGGCGTGGAGTGGCTGGAAGAGCAGGGAATATATAATATTCTGGGGATTGTAAGATATTCAAAAAAAGTAGCGGAAAATTCTTTCCTGCAAAAGCCTATCTATGAGTATAGCCCGTGCTGCGGGGCGGCGCAGGGGTACAAGAAATTTGTGACGGCATATACGGGGAAAGCGAGGTAAAGAAAATGGGAAAAGAAAACTATAGAAAAGATTATCAGATAGCAGGATATAGATTTGTTGAGTGCATATTATGCGGGAAACGTTATAATGCTGGGCGTGGTGGAAATGGTGCAGGGGTAAGGTACTGCCAAGCGTTAAAAAATGATTGGTGGGCTAGGCATATAGGGGAAGAAAGCGAAGAGAAAATACACGTACAAGAAAAAGACATAACATTGTGTGAAAAGATGAAAGCGAGGTAAAGAATATGGCAAAGTTTGGTATAAATGACATTTTGAACGCAAAGACAAAGGCAGCGGGAGCGCCAACAGCGGCAGAGGGATACAAAGAGATTTATTTAAGCCCGTATGAGGTAAAGGCGGCGCAGGAGAACACGCACCAGAGCTTAGAGAACATAGAGGAACTGGCAGACAGCTTTTTACACGTAGGGCAAGAGCAACCAACGGTTTTAGCGAGGATAAAGGGCGAGTATTTCATAATCGACGGACACAGACGCAACGCCGCTAATATTCTGAATTTGGAGCGGGGACATAAGGAGTATAAAAAAGTCCTTTACCGCTATATGGATATGAGCGAGGCTATGTATGAGCTGCGGCTGCTGGCTGGCAACGGATACACGCAGCCGCTTACGGCATATGAGAAAACAAGGTTAGTAGAGCGCACCAAAGCGGCGCTGATGCGGGCAAAGGAAGAGGACGGGCTAGAGATACAAGGAAAAATGCGGGATTTGATAGCCGCTATGCTGAATGAAAGCAGCACAAACGTAGCCAGAATGGAGAGCATAAACAATAACGCCACGCCAGAGGTAAAAGAGCAGCTTAAGAGCGGCAATATGGGCATCACTGCTGCTTATGAGGCTGCAAAGCTGCCGCCAGAAGAGCAGAAAGCTATTGCTGATAAAGTGGCAGCGGGCGAGGACATAAGGGCAAAGGAGATAGCCGCAAAGGTGGCAGAGAAAACAGCAGCCAAAGCCGCAGAGGACGCAGAGCAGGCGCAGCGGGATTATGAAAAGCAGCAGGAAGAGAGTGACAAAGAGATAGAAAAGGCAGAGCGCAAGCGGGAAGAGGCAGAGGAAAAGGCAAAAGAGGCAGAATTAGCCGCCCAGCACGCAAAGGTACTGCGGGAGTGGGTAAAGGAGAGCGTAAGCGCCGCAACGAAAGCCGCCGCAGATGCCGTGCTAAAGGTGTCCGAAACGGACACGCCGCAAAAGGACTGGAATAATACGGAGTGGGTAGTATTTACCGCAAGGGAGATTATGCAGCAGGCAGACAAGGTAAGCGAGGACGATTTATATTTACTGCATGAAATCATGTTGCGCTGCCAGACAGAGCCGCAGGACGCAGCGGGGGGGCAGAGCAGATAGCGGGACAAATGAGCATTGAGGACTACCAGAAAGGCGGGCAGTAGGCATGGACGGGCTGATAATCAAAGAAAAGTGGTTAAGGCTGATTTTAAGCGGCTTGAAAAGCTGGGAAATACGGGGCAGCAGGACAAAAAGAGAGGCACAATATATTTAATCCAAAGCGGCAGCAGTCACATTATGGGACAAGTGGATATTGTAGACTGCATAGAGCTTACAAAAGAGAGGTACGAGAAAAACAGAGGAAAGCACTGTATAGAGGCGGGCTGGGAAAGCCTGCCTTACAGTGTTCCTTACGCATGGGTACTTGAAAATTGTGTGCAGTACCAAAAGCCGATACCGTATAAGCACCCACAAGGGGCGGTTATCTGGGTAAAAGGTATAGCACGGGAAAGAGAGGTAGAACAGCATGAAGTATAGGCAGTGGAAAAAGAATTATAAAAAACTGCATGGAGTAAACCCACCTTTAGAACTGGATAAGCGCAAGCAGCGCAGGCTTGCGAAAAAGGCAATTAAGAATATAAACCGCATAGACCTTGCATCTGTAGCCACAAGAGCGGCAGAGGCATTTACAAACGCTTTAGCGTCTTTTATGCGGGGGCTGGGCGGGGCTTTTGATACGGCAGGGACGGTATGCAGGAATGTTGCCGATAATGTGCAGCCGATAGAGATTAAGGGGCGTACATTCAGCTGGCAAGTGAGGGAATACGGCAGCAGCTTTCATGCAGTGTATGAGATAAACGCACTGGGCGGCGTTGATGAGCTTAGAGCCGTTACATATAGCCAAAAGGCAGCAGAAAAGATAGCGGAGATATTAGAGAGCGACCACTTAGAGCATATAAGGCAGACAAGCCCAGATAGGATACAGCGCAGGAATGATGCAGCAGACGGCTTACGGGCAGCAGTCATTACGGCGTATGAAAGCGGGGTGCTAAAATGAGCGAAAAAGGCAACGGCTGGATTTATGTAAATCCTTACCCAGAATACGAGGAATTATTTAAGCGTATTGAGGCGGCATTAGGATTTAAGTTATTTACATGGCAAAAGAGCTTTATAGTTTTGGGACATTTCAGACGGTACGGGGAAACAACAGCAATGATTTTAAAAGAATTGCTAGATACAGAGGCAGCGCCATTAGATTACACAAGGCGGGGTATGAGCCATAGAGAAGATTTTTATAGACGGGAGCTTAGAGGGATACAAGAGCGTCTGGAAGATGCGGGGATAAAAACAAGGGTAGTGTTTTGGAGTGTTGAAGATAAACAGAGATACAGAGAGAGCTACAAGGGGACTTGCGAAAAGCGGGACTGTAGGCGCTGTCCGTTTCCACCGTGCAGGAAAGGAGAGAGCAGGCATGACTAATTTTTTAATGGTTATTGTAATTATGGTGCTGCTGGATATTGACGGGCGGCTGATAAAAATGAATGAAAGGCAGGGCAAGGAAGATGCAGGAAACAACGATTGAAGTAACGCCAGAGGTAGAGCAGCTGATACAGAAAGTGGCACGGGCAGCAGTAGCCGAGTACAAGAGGCAGGAAGAAAAAGAGCGCAAGCGTGATAAGTACCACAATACTTTTACGCTTATGAAATGCTACCGTGATGCCGCTTTCCATATCGAGAACGCCATAAGCGACGGCGAGCAGTTAGAGCTTAAGGGAATGACCGACGAGCAGCAGAGGACGTACTTAGAGAGCGTGAGGCGCAGCCGATTTAAAACTCTGATTATGACAGCACACATAGACAAGGCGGTAGAAGAGATAGAGCATAGGCGCAGAATGGCTGGCAGGGAAATAGAGTATAAGGCTTTTGAGCTGTATTTTATACAGGGCTGGGACTATGAGGCAATAGCAGAGAAACTGGGGACGGGGAAGAACACGCCGAGGCGCTGGGTAACTGGCATAATCAATGAGTTGTCGGTACTGTTATGGGGCATAGACGAGGATAAGCTAAAATAGCAGGCTGGCAGCAGGCGTGGTAATACCGTGGTAAAAACGTGGTGTTTACATGGGAATTTGAAAGCTGTATAATGGTAACATGAAAAGAGTAGGCGATAGCTTAGCCGTGATGCGGCAGCAGTAGCCTACTCTTTTTTGTTTTCATTCTTTAGCCTCTACCCAGCGCATGAAACTTAGGGCGCTGGGAATACAAAGGGAAAGGAGCGGGGACAGTATGAAAGCATGGGCTAAGAGTTTCTATCTATCGGCGGCATGGGAGAATACCAGAGCCGCTTACTTAATGTCACAAGATTATATATGCGAGCGCTGCGGAGAGCCTGCAAAGGTGGCACACCACAAGCGCTACATAACACGGGCAAACATTAACGACGCAAACATAACGCTTAACTGGGATAACCTAGAGGCGCTATGCCAAGACTGCCATAATAAAGAGCATCATAAGCGAGCGCCAAAGCTGCGGTATGGTTTTGACGCAGACGGGCGCATAGTCCCCCCTATTCAGAAAAATAATTAAAGGGGGAAAATACCGAGGGGGATACCCTAAAATTACCCTACGGGCGTGCGCATACGTGGTGTAGGGGGTGTGGTGGGCGCAGGAGAGGAAAGCGGGGTAAAAGGAATGGCGACAAAGACGGAAAAGACAAAAGAACAGCGAATTAAGTCCGAGAAGAGCAGGCTTAAGAAGATTTTCAAGGACTTAGACGAGAACAAGAAAAACTTAGTAACGCCGCTGATAGAAAAGGCTGCATTTATGAGCGTGGAGCTGGACGACTTGCAGGAAACCATAGAGCAGGACGGCTGGACGAGCGAGTATAAGAACGGCGAGAACCAGTACGGGACAAAGAAAAGCCCAGAGGCAGAAACGTACATAGCTTTAAGCAAGAATTATGCAGCAGTCATAAAGCAGCTGACCGATTTAGTGCCAGCTGCGAAACGGAAGAAAAGCAGGCTAGAGGCGCTGCGGGAAGAGTAGGCAAAAGTGCCGTATAAAAACTATATCTATGAGTACCACGCTAAGATTACCAGCGGCGAAATTGTAGCGGGAAAGTGGATAAAGGAAATATATAAAATCATTGTAGGCGGGCTGGAAAAGCAGGAATATTTTTTCAATGCAAAAGCGGCAAACAAGGCTATAAAATTCATAGAGAACTTTTGCCACCACAGCAAGGGGCGCAATGATTTAATCAAGTTGGAGCTATGGCAGAAAGCCATAGTTTCTATCATTTTTGGCATACAAGACGCAGAAAAAACACGCATTTTCCGTGAGATTTTTATAGTAATTGGCAGAAAAAACGGAAAATCTTTGTTTGCATCTGCGATTATTGCATACATGGTATACCTAGAGCCAGAGTACGGGCAGGAAATCTATTGCTTAGCGCCAAAGTTAGACCAAGCAACGCTTGTGTATGACGGATTTTATAAAATGGTGCAGGCAGAGGACGAGCTAAACGAGCTGGCGAAAAAGCGGCGCAGCGATATTTATTACGAGGAAACAAACAGCTTTGTAAAGCCTATCGCATTTAACGCCAAGAAGTCTGACGGCTTTAACCCGCAGCTGGTGGTATGTGACGAAATGGCGGCATGGAGCGGCGACGCAGGGCTAAAACAGTATGAGGTTATGAAGTCTGCTTTAGGCGCACGCCGCCAGCCTATGATTTTGTCTATCAGTACCGCAGGCTACATAAACGACAGCATATACGACGAGCTGATGAAACGCAGCACCAGCTTTTTAAAGGGTAACAGCAAGGAAAGGCGGCTTTTGCCGTTCTTATACATGATAGACGACGTGGAAAAGTGGAACGATATAGAAGAGCTTAAGAAAGCTAACCCTAACATGGGGGTATCTGTACCAGAGAGCTTTTTCATGGACGAGATAGCGGTAGCAGAAAACAGCTTAAGCAAGCGGGCAGAGTTTTTAACAAAATATTGCAATATCAAGCAGAACAGCTCTATTGCATGGCTGGAATATGCGACGGTGGACGGCGCAGGCATTGAAAAGACCTTAGAGGACTTTAGGGACTGCTACGCCGTGGGCGGCATAGACTTAAGCCAGACAACGGACTTGACCGCAGCCAGCGTGGTAATTGAAAGGGACGGCGTGCTTTATGCGTTCACTCAATTCTTTATGCCACGGGGCAGGGTGGAAACCTTGCAGGCTACGGACGGCGTGCCGTATGACATTTTTGTTAAAAAGGGGCTGATAACCTTAAGCGGCGACAACTACGTAGACTACCACGACGTATACGCATGGTTTACGGGGCTGGTGGAAAAATACGGCATTTACATACTCAAAATAGGGTATGACCGATACATGGCAAAATATCTGATTGAGGAATTGAAAGACTACGGTTTCCAGACAGACGACGTGCATCAAGGGGAGAACTTAACGCCAGTCATACGGGAGTTTGAGGGTATCATAAAGGACGGCAATTTCAAGATTGCAGACAACAATTTACTAAAGACACATTTCTTGAATGTTGCGCTTAAGCACAACATGGAAACAAGGAAATTCAGACCGATAAAGATAGAGCAGCGGGCGCATATCGACGGCTTTGTATCCATCATAGACGCTATGACGGTAAGGCAGAAATACTGGGAAGAGTGCGGCGAGCTGCTTAAAAACGCCGCATAGAAAGGAGAGTGGACGGTATCAAATTCTTAGACTATCTTTTTCATGGTAAAGAGCTGCGCTATATTGACAGCTATTTTAAGATGCTGAACGGGTACAGCCCGACGTTTACCAGCTACAGCGGCGGCGTATATGAAATGGACTTGACCAGAACGGCAGTAAACAGCTTTGCCACGCATTGCAGCAAGCTAAAGCCAGAGATAGAGGGCAGCGCACTAAAGCGGCTGGAAAAGACGCTACAGCAAAAACCTAACTATTTCATGGATACGACAAAATTCATAAAGAGGCTGGCGACCTATGTAGCGGTGGAACACACCGCTTTTATTGTGCCAGTAGAGGACAGATACGGCACACTTATTGGCTGGTATCCCCTGCGGGCGCAGCGCTGCGAGGTAGTAGAGGCGGCGGGGCAAGTGTACTTACGGTATCTTTTTGGGAACGGGGAACACGGCGCTATCGAGTTTGAGCGTGTGGGGATTATGACGGACTTTGAATATACAGACGACCTTTTCGGAGAGGATAACCGCACGCTTAAGCCGACAATGCAGCTGATACATACGCAGAATGAGGGCATTATAAACGCCGTCAAAAATTCTGCAAATATCCGTTTTCTGGCAAAGGTGGCAAATATGCTGAAACCAGAGGACATAAAGAAAGAGCGGCAGAGGTTTACCGAGGAAAACTTAAGCGCAGAGAATGACAGCGGCATGATTATCTATGACAACAAATTCAGCGAGCTTAAGCAGGTGGAAAGCAAGCCGTACACGCCAAACGCCTTGCAGATGCAGAACATACAAGAGAATGTATGCACGCACTTTGGTACAAACATGGATATTCTGCAAAACAAATTCAATGAGGAAACGTGGAACGCCTACTATGAGGGGAAGATAGAGCCGTTTGCGATACAGCTATCGCTTGTAATGTCAAACATGAGCTTTACGGAGCGTGAGAGGGCGTGCGGTAATGCTATCATGTTTTCCGCTAACCGCCTGCAATATGCCAGCAACGCAACAAAGCTGCAAGTAAGCACGCAGCTTTTTGACCGTGCATTATTAAACCGTGACGGCGTTATGGATATTTGGAATATGCCACACGTAGAGGGCGGCGACAAGTATTATATCCGCAAGGAATACACGGAGATAAGCGAGCTGAAGAACAGCGGGGAAAAGCCGCAGATAATCATACAGCAAGCGCCGCAGGCGGGGCAGCAGGCAGCAGAGCCAGCAAAGGACGGACAGCAGCAGGAAACGCCGCCAGAGCCGCCAGAACCGCCGCAGGACGGCAGCGGAAAGAAAGAGGGTGTAAAAGATGCCGATTAAGAAAGAACGGGAATATAGGGCGCTGGCTGCGCCTCTGACTGTTGGGGCTGCCGCAAAGCGGATACAGACGGATTATTACGTAGAGGGGTACGCTACCACGTTTGATACGCCGTATCTGTTATATGAGTTTGAGGACGGCACAAAGATTTACGAAAGAATAGACGCACACGCACTGGACGGCGCAGACATGGGCGACGTTATCATGCAGTACGACCATGCGGGCAGGGTATTTGCCCGCCAGTCAAATAAAACGCTTATCTTAGTCCCAGACCACAAGGGGCTTTTAGTTGCCGCCGATTTAGGCAGGACGGACTTAGCACGTGGGCTATACCAAGACATAGAGGCAGGCATGATAAACAAAATGTCATGGGGCTTTACGGTGGCAGAGGAAAGCTACGACAGACAGACGCACACAAGGACTATCATAAGAATTAAAAAGGTTTATGACGTATCAGCGGTTAGCATACCAGCAAACAGCGGTACGGAAATAAGCGCCCGTGCTTTTGCTGATAGGAGTTATGAGCAGGAGCGGCAGGAGTTGCTACAGAGGCGTATAAACTTACTAAAGATTAGGGCGAGCTTATAAGAAAATCAAACAAAGAAAAGGAGAACACGGACAATGAGATTAAAGGAAATCGAAACCAGATTAGCCCAGATTAGAGGGGAATTAACCACAAGGGCGGCAGAACTGAAAGACGAGGAAATAGCGGCGCTGGAAAGCGAGGTAACAGCCTTGCAGGAAGAGCGGGCGGCGATTATTGCGGCGGCTGAACGGCGCAATAACTTACTTGCCAGAATTGCGGCGGGCGAAACCGTAGGCGACGAGGCAGGCGACGGGAACGGCGCAGCGCCCACGGTGCTTAGAAACTTTGCAGGGGCAGCAGGCGAGGGGCAGGACGACGGCGACAAGTACGGCAGAATGGAATACCGCAAGGCGTTCATGCAGTATGTATGCCGTGGCACAGAGATACCCACAGAGTACAGAGCCGACGCAGTAAGCAAGACTACAGACGTAGGGGCGGTTATCCCTACAACGGTGCTTAACCAGATTGTAGAAAAGCTGGAAAGCACGGGCATGATTTTAGCGCTTGTAACCAGAACGGCGTACAAGGGCGGCGTATCTATCCCAGTATCCACAGTAAAGCCTACGGCAACATGGGTAAATGAGGGCAAGGGCAGCGACAAGCAGAATAAGGACATCAAGAAAGACGGCATGATTACTTTTGCATACCATAAGCTGCGCTGCGCAGTAGCCGTATCTCTGGAAGTTGACACAATGGCTATCAGCGCTTTTGAGAGCCTGCTTATCAACAACATTGTAGAGGCTATGACAAAGGCGTTAGAGCAGGCTATCATTGACGGCGACGGCAGCGGGAAACCGAAAGGCATTTTAGCGGAAACGCCCGCAGAGGGGCAGAAAGTGGAGAGCGCCGCACCGTCCTACAATGATTTGATTGCGGCAGAGGCGGCGTTACCGCTGGCTTATGAGAACGGCGCTAAGTGGTGCATGAGCAAAAAAACCTTTATGGCGTATGTGGGGATTACGGACAGCAACGGGCAGCCGATAGCCAGAGTAAACCACGGCATAGCAGGAAAGCCAGAGCGCACGCTTTTAGGCAGGGAAGTAGTGCTTTGCGATTATGTGGCGGCATACACAAAGACGCTGGCGGCTGGCACGGTATTTGCGTTTCTTTTCAATTTCAAGGACTATGTGCTTAACACCAACTATGCTATGGGCGTTAAGAAGTATGAGGACAACGACACCGACGACCAGATTACAAAGGGTATCATGCTGGCAGACGGCAAGGTAGTTGACAAAAACAGTCTGGTAACAATCGAGAAGATAGCGGCGGCGTAAGGAAAAAATACGGCGGCTGGCGTGCCTGCGCTGGCTGCCAGAAATGAGGTAAAGGGCATGAAAGGACATTTAGACGCAGAGCAGCTGAAAAGCATGGATTATAAGAGCTTGCAGGCTTTGGCAAAGGATATGGGCGTAAGCGCTGCTGGAAAGGCAGAGGATATTATAGCCAGAATTGCAGCAGTAGAGGTAGACGTACCAGAGGGAGAGCTTACAGAAGAGGAAAAGGCGCTTTTTGAGGCAGAGGCGGCACGGCAGGAAGAGGAACGGGCAGCAGGCGGGCAGACAGCGGAAGAGGCAGAGGACACCGCAGGAGAGCCGCAGACGGGGCAGGAAACGACGGAAGAGGGCGCAGCAGAGGAAACCGCCAAAGATGCTAAAAAGCCGCAGGAAGAGGCAGAAAAGGCAGCAGGGCTGGTTAAGGTAAAAGCCGTTACAAGGTTCTTAGACAAGCAGCTTAACCAGATTAAGGACGCAGGCGAGGCTTACAGCGTAGGCAGGGAGCGTGCGGCAGAGCTGGCGGCAGCAGGCGTGGCAGAGATTGTGGGATAACCAGAAAGAGGGTGCAGCGTATGGCGGCAGATGCCACCACATTAACAGAGAAAATGCGGGCGGCGCTGCGTATCAGCAGCACCAGCGAGAAGATAACGGCAGAAATAGAGGACTGTATAGCCGCCTGCAAAGCTGACCTTGCAAACGACGGGGTAAAAGCCATTGACGAGGGCGACGCACTGATTATAAGGGCAGTTACCCTTTACTGCAAGGCAGAATTTGGCTATAACGACAAAGCGGAGAAGTTTAGGCAGTCATACGACACGCTGAAAATGCGGCTTGCTTTGTCGCAGGAGTACAACACAGCGCCGCCAGTGTCCGAAACGGACACCGAGGGCGCAGAAAGCGGGGCGTGATATGGCAGCATGGGCAGACGAGCTTACAATAATCAGCCAGCAGCCGCCAGACGAGCGGGTAAACGCTGGGGGCTTTGAGAATGAGCCGCAGGAGAGCGCCCGTACTGTTTTCTGCAACAAGAAGAAAGTAGGCTACAGCGAGTATTTTAAGAGCCAGCAGACGGGCAAGGTGGTAGAGGCGAAATGCGAGGTACATAAGGCAGACTATGAGGGCGAGGACACCGTAGAAATGGACGGGCGGCGCTTTTTCGTGCTTAAGACCTATGACATAGACGACGATACCATAGAGCTTACGCTTACGGACTTACGAAACAAGGACAAGGGGGCGTAGGCATGGCAGAGTTTAACACGACGGGGCTAGAGGACGTGATAGAGGCTTTTAGCAGGAGAGAGCAGGCTACCGTAGAGGCAGTGCCGAAAATGCTTAAGGCGGGCGCAGACGTGCTGGTAGAGGCACAGAAAGCAGAGGCGCAGGCTATGGGGCTGCATGAAACGGGCGGCTTTATCAATTCTATCAAGGCTACTGCGGTAAAGGGCGACAGCACGGAAAAGCATATTGACGTTTTCCCGCAGGGCAGGGCGAAACATGGAAACGACAGAAAGGGCGACAGAGGAAACGTGCGCTATGCGACTATCGGATTTGTGGCAGAGTACGGGACGAGCAGCCAGCAGCCACGCCCGTATATGACCGTGGCAAACGAAAAGGCGCATGAAAAGGTAGTAGAGGCACAGCGGGAAGTATGGGAGCGTGAAACGGGACAATGAGCAGCATAAAAGAGATTTTAGAGAGCGCAGGGCTGCCAGCACAGCGGGGCGTATATACTGGCAGATGCAAGCCGAAAGCCTATTATACTTTCCTGCGGCTGAATGGCGGCGCTGCCGTAAGCGCAGACGACGCAGAGAGCGAAAGCAAGGAAATGTATAGGGTAACGCTTTTCCATAAGGGCGACTATGAGGCACAGCTTAAGAAAACTCTGGAAGTGCTGCGGGCGGCAGATTTTTACATTAACAGCGTGGATATGGAGAGCTACGAAACAGAAACGGGGTACTGGCTAGTGCCTATCACAATCGAAATTTTAAAGGAGTGACAAGACAATGACAATAGGATTAAGAGATTTGTACTATGCGATTTGCACAGAGGCAGACGGCGTGGAAACCTACGGAACGCCTAAGAGAATGGCAGAGGCTATGACTGCCGATTTATCGGTAAAAACGGCAGACGGCAGTTTGTATGCTGATGATACATTGAGCGAGAGCGTGACGGAGTTTGCAAGCGGCACGCTTAAGCTGGGGATTAAAGAGCTTGCGCCAGAAGTGACGGCAGAGGTACTGGGGCAGGAAGTAGACCAGAATAAGGTAGTATGGGCGGGCAAGGACGACGAGCCGCCGTATGTGGCAGTAGGATTTAGGGCAAAGAAAAAGAACGGGGAGTTTCGCTATGTCTGGCTGCTTAAGGCAAAGTTTAAAATCCCGTCTGAAAAGTACGAAACAAAAGGCGAGAGCATCAAGTTTAACACGCCAGACATTGAGGCAGATTTTACAGCAAGGAAGAAAGACGGGCGCTGGAAAGCTGACTTTGTAGGTACAGAGGAAAGCGACGCAGCCAAAACGTGGTTTACAGCAGTGCCAGAACCAGCAGCAACAATACCAGCGGCGTAAAAACAGAATAAAGGGAAAGGAGAAAAGGCGCAGCGCATGGCTGCGCCTTAATTTGTTGATATGAGCGCAATTAAAGACGGTGGCTATACGGTAGAACTGAAAGGGAAAGAGTACAGACTTCTTTTTACCCTTAACGCACTGTGTTGACCTGCAAATTAGATGCATCAGCTCCATGCAGATTAGATGCGCCTGATATTGATGTTGCGCGTTGGGGATCA
>CAJTUC010000007.1 GCA_910579395.1 uncultured Lachnospiraceae bacterium
ACCGGCATTGGCATAGGTATTTTTCTTACGCAGAAATTTTGCCATTTTGCGTCAAAAATCATTGGTAAGTGGCCTAACCATTTTTCCACCTTTTGTAATAAGCATCCTCCTCATTCTTATTCCACTAACTCCATATCTGTTAAAATGCTTTTTTGCATCCGCATTAGCTAAATTAATAAATATATTTTCCATAGCATTACTTTTATTATCATAAAATTCATTATATGTTCTTTCTCTAATATTTGGGTTTTTGCAATAGTGTAAATATCCCCCGTAATATTTTACGACTTCGTATAATTTATTGGTTTCTACCAAATCTCGCATATCTCTGTCTTTTCGTCTACTTCTATATATATCCATTGTATTTTCCTCTCTCTTTCTTCTGTTTTCTATCATTCATTATTCACATGCATAAGAAACTATACACTAATATATAAAATTGTACCGTTAAATCATGAAATTGCTAATAGATACCTCTTGTTATAAAACCCATTCCCAATCACAAGTATATTCATAAGCCATTTCCTCCTAATAAAAATCGACAAAATCCCTTATTCTATTCTATAATTCTCTTTTACTACCTTCAACAACCTTACTCTGCAAATTTTGCCGATTTTCATGCTAATTTTGCTTAAAACCAACTTAGAATAACCTCATCTCTGTTATCTCGAAAACATTTCACTATTTTTATTCAATAAAAAAGACCTCCTGCTAAACAAAGAAGCCTTTTATATATTAATATATATTCAATTTTGTACTAATAAAACCCCCTAATATGATCAGGGTTACTGGAACCGGGGATGACAACCACGCCCTTTTGCAGATTCCAGCGTAAGATTACCTGCGCAGAAGACACGCCATGCGCCCCGGCTATTTCAGAGATCACAGGATCACCAAGCAGCTCTCCCGTATGCCCTCTGCCACCCAGCGGATACCATCCCTGTACCACGATTCCTAAATCCTGGATAAACGGGATCACATCATTCTCCTGATAATACGGATGGATTTCATTTTGAACCAATGCTGGGACAGTATCCACCTGCGGCAGAAATTCCGTCAGTTCCTCCACATACCAGTTCGACAGCCCGATGGAACGGATTTTCCCATCTTCCACAAACTGCTCCATCGCTTTATACGCTTCCACATCATTCGGGTCTGGATGGTGCAAAAGCATTAAGTCCACATAGCCAATATTCAGCCGGTCAAGACAAGCCTGGATCGACTGGGCCGGATTCTCCATTTCACTGCCCGGATAAATTTTTGTCGTAACAAAAATATCCTCCCGCTGTATGATTCCTTCGCTGATTGCTTTCCGGATTGCCTGCCCAATCTCCTCCTCATTACCATAGGCAGAAGCAGTATCAATCAAACGAACACCGTTTGATAATGCGGATTTCACAGAATTGATACACTCATCACCATGAAGGCTGTACGTCCCAAGGCCGTTAATTGGCATCTCATATCCGCTGTTTAGCATGACCGTCTTTCTTTCAAAATCAAACTCTGCTTTTACAATGGTTTCTTCCCCTGCCGTTGGTTCGCTGCCTGTATGATTGGGTACAGTCCCGGTTTCCCCCACCTCGCTTTGCCCGCACGCTGTCAATGGAAATGCCAATAAGAAAACAAATATAAGGCTGAATATCTTACTCATTTCACAGTCTCCCTTACGTTATTTCAGATTTCTTCCGAAATCCCGAAGCTCTTTTAACTTCGAGGCAGAACCGTTTTCCATGCCGTGTGCTGTAATTACTCCCATATTCTCAAGGCCAAGGTATTCCAGAAAATCCCCCCTGTAGGAGAACATTGCACCATCATACATTGCAGGATCACCGGAACTTAATATCATAGCCACTTTTTTCAGGTTCCGGGGCTTCCTCGGATAGGCGGCAGAATAGAAGCGGTCAAAGGTACACTTTAACTGCCCTGAAACACCGTGATAATAAATCGGTGAAGCAATGACAAGCATATCCGCCTCCCCCAGCAGAGAATAGACTTCCTGCATATCATCTTTCTGCACGCAGGCTCCGTTTCCCTTTGTATGACAGTATTCGCAGGCAAGACAACCCGCAATCTTTTTCTTACATACATCAATCAAATCCACCCTGTGTCCTGCGGATTCCGCGCCTTCCCGAAATGCATCTACCATCTGTTTCGTATTGCCCTTTGGACGGGGGCTTCCGTTCAATACCAAAATACGCATAATTATTATCTCCATATTGTATACTTATTTTCTACCGACACCAGAATGTCTCACTAAAAGCGGGATGCCCTGGCATACGGCATCCCGCTACAGCATGGTAACGTTTTGTTCTGCGCCGACTTTAGATTCCCTGCTTCGTGGGACGAATCATAATCTCACTCACCGACATCCGGTCTGGTGTTTCGATGGCGTAGGCCACGGCGGTTGCAATATCCTCCGCAGTCAGAGAATCAATCGTCTTCCTGAAATCCAGTTCCGCCTGACGTGCGCTTTCACTTTGAATGGATTTATAAAGGTCTGTAGCTACATTGCCCGGTGAAATGATTGTAGATTTGATGTTATCCATCCGGTGTTCCTGGCGCAGCCCTTCCATGATTGCCCGCACTGCGAACTTTGTTCCGCAATACACAGTTGAATTTTCATAGACATGATGTCCCAGTACAGAATCGGTGGCAATAATATGCCCACTGTGCTGTTTCACCATGACAGGTAAAACCGCAGAAATCCCATTCAATACTCCCATCACATTGATATCCAGCAGCTGGCGCCATTCATTTCTCCTGCCCTCAATTAACGGAGCCGTAGGCATAATGCCCGCATTATTGTACAGTACATCCACCCGACAATGCAATTCCACAGCCATGTCGATCACAGCTTTTACTTCTTCATAGCTGACCACATCCGCCGCCTTATAAGCAATGGTGCATTCTTCGAGGGAATCTGCCAGTTCCCTGAGCTTTTCTTCACGGCGGGAGGAAATTACAAGTTTTGCCCCCTTGTCCGCCAACAGTCTGACAGTTGCCTCACCGATTCCACTGGATGCCCCTAAAATTACAACCACCTTGTCATTTATTGTATTCATCTTATCTGCTCCTCTGCTTTTATACGTTGGAACAGCCTATTTCGCTCTGTTATACTGGCTTTTTATAAGCTGTTCTTTAAAATCTCCCTGATTTCATCTTTGTCTGGCACCTTATAGCCGCCATCCATGATCAGTGTGCTTTCAACAATTCCCGGAAGCATCTCCTCTGTTACCCCAAGCTCTTTCAAATTCATCGTAAGACCCAGTTCATTCATATAAACTTCCATTTTTTTCAGGCCTTCCGCTGCAATCTGCTCATCACTTTTTCCTTCCGGCTCTACATCCCATACGTTCATGGCAAATCTCTTGAACTTTGCCAGCCCAAACGGACAGATAAAGCGGTAATAGGCCATGGATACCGCTGCAAGGGTCATGCCATGGGTTGCATCCGTATGTGCCGCAACCGCCTGCCCCAGCATATGCACCATCCAGTCTGTAGATTTTCCTTTTGCCACCAGGGTATTTAACGCCCATGTCGCAATCCACATGATGTTGCTCCTTGCCTCGTAATCCGTAGGATTCTTCACAGCGATCCTGCTGGAATGAATCAAAGACCGCAGCAGGCCTTCCATCAGATAATCAGAGGTATTGTCATCCTCCCCGGAGAAATACTGCTCTGTAATATGGTTCATGATATCATAGATTCCTGCAACCATCTGATATTGCGGCAGCGTGTAGGTAAATACCGGATTTAAGATAGAAAATTTAGGAAACACCTTCTCGTCAAATACATGGCCGATCTTCAATTTCTGCTCATGATTCGTAATGACCGCACCGCCGTTCATTTCAGAGCCGGTGCCGACCATTGTCAGGACACAGCCCACCGGGATGATCTCATTGTCCACATCTTTCATTTGAAGATAATATTTTTCCCAGGGATTTTCCGTGCAGTATGCAGATACGGAAACTGCTTTCGCATAGTCACAGACAGAACCGCCCCCAACCGCAAGGATCAGGTCTACCTTACCCTCCCTGGCAATCTTACAGCCTTCATACAGTTTCTGTACCGTTGGATTTGGCATGACGCCTGCATCTTCAAACACATTTTTCCATTTGCTTTCAAAATCTCCATGACTTTATCATAGATACCATTCTTTTTGATCGACCCGCTGCCATACACAAGCTGTACATTCTGTCCATACTTAGGCAGCTCCTCATTAAGGCCGGCAAGGGAATCCTCGCCAAAATAAAGTTTCGTCGGGTTACAATACATAAAATTTCCTAACATCGTTTTTCTCCTCGCATTCTAAGTTTTTAAATACTATTTTAAATTTTCCGCCAAAAACCGTTCCAGCTTATCAAACGGAATCGTATTCTTTCCTCCGCCGTCATACAGATCCGTATGGACTGCATCAGGGATGATCAACAGTTCCTTATTTTCTGTATAAGGATTATCCCTCACCATAGCGGCATAGGCATCACGGCTGAAATAGCAGGAATGTGCTTTCTCTCCGTGCATGATCAGGACTGCGCTGCGGATCTCATTGCTGTACTGAAGGATCGGCTGGTTCATAAAGGACATACATCCGATTGCATTCCAGCCGCCGTTGGAATTTAAGGAACGCTTATGATAGCCGCGGTCCGTTTTATAATAGTTGTGATAATCTGCCACATAGAAAGGCGCATCCTTCGGTAGCGGATCGACCACACCGCCGCCCAGCGCATAACTGCCATTTTTGTAATCAACAAGTCTTTGGGCGTTCATAGCCTCTTTCTTCGCATGCCGTGCGTCAGCAGAGTTCTCCGCATCAAAATATCCGTTGGCATTGACACGGGACATATCATACATGGTGGAAGCAACCGTCGCCTTAATGCGGGTATCCAATGCCGCTGCATTGAGAGCCAGACCTCCCCAGCCGCAGATGCCGATAATGCCGATACGCTCCGTGTCAACATTTTCCTGTACGGAAAGAAAATCAACCGCCGCCTGAAAATCCTCCGTGTTAATATCCGGCGAAGCCATGTAACGGGGTACGCCGCCGCTTTCGCCGGTAAAAGAAGGGTCAAAGGCAATGGTGAGGAAGCCGCGCTCCGCCATTGTCTGCGCATACAATCCGGCTGCCTGCTCTTTTACTGCGCCAAACGGCCCGCATACCGCAATCGCAGCCAGTTTCTTTTCGACCCCCTTCGGCTCATAAAGGTCTGCCGCCAGCGTGATTCCGTAACGGTTAGGGAATGTCACCTTGCGGTGGCTCACCTTTTCACTTTTCGGGAAAGTCTTATCCCATTCCTTTGTTAATTCTAGTTTTACAATATTTTCCATTTTGCAATGCCTCTCTTTCTTTTCCTTATTTTTTAATGATTACTTTTCTTTTTCCATCCGCCATACTAAAAAATCAAGGCAGTCAACTCTCCACTGGCTTTCATGCAGGCTGTCCATCAGGCCGCAGCGATGCTTACGCAGCATTTTAATCGCATCCTGAACCTGACCGTTACCATACAACCTGCAGACCTTCTCAATGGTCTGGGCGCCACAGCCTGCATCCTTTAGATTCTGAATAAGATCATCCGTATGACCGCCTCCCTTCCTGCTGTGTCTGTATTATATCTTCTTGACTTTCATTTTGCTAATGGCTATAATTTATATCATGATATGAATTTTTAGAATATCACAGGAGGACAATATGGAACTGCGAACCATGAGATACTTCCTTGCGGTGGCAAGGGAGGAAAATATGACCCGTGCGGCAGAGCTGCTCCACGTTACCCAGCCTACACTTTCCAAACAGTTAAAGGTGCTTGAAGACGAGCTTGGGAAAAAACTGTTCACGCGCCATAGTTTCAGCATACAGCTTACGGAAGAAGGGATCTTACTGCGGAAACGGGCAGAGGATCTGGTAAAAATGGCCGATAAGATCACAACGGAATTTCTTGCCCTGGACGATACTCTTGGGGGCGATGTTTACTTCGGTATGGCGGAATCTTACCAGATCAGGCATCTTGCCTCCGCCATCAGGCAATTTAAGAGTACCTTTTCTGATATGCGTTACCATATTACAAGCGGCGATACCGAGCAGGTCACGGAAAAGCTGGATAAAGGCGTAATCGATTTCGCTGTCCTGGCCGAAGAACCAAGTGCCGCAAAATATCATTTCCTTGCCTTTCCCGAAGCCGATCTATGGGGCGTCGTCATGAAAGCGGACTCTCCCCTGGCAGACAAGCAGACTGTCTGTGCCGATGACCTGGCCGGACTCCCGCTCTTTTGCTCGGAGCAAGGCTGGAACCATGATATCTCCAGATGGTGCGGAAATAAACTGGATGAGCTGCATCTCGAAGGGTCTTTCCGCCTGTCCTATAATGGCTCTTTATTTGTAAAGGAAGGGCTCGGATATCTCCTGACTTTTCAGCATCTCATTGATACAAGCCCCGGCAGCGGACTTGTTTTCCGCCCACTGTCACCAATCCTGAAAACAAAGATTTATCTGATCTGGAAAAAATATCAGGTGTTTACCCCTATCGCGGAACGACTTCTGGAATACTTAAAGGACAAGTTTGAGGCTATCCCATCATAGTAAATACACCGTTAATCAATTTAACTTAAAACCGACTGCTTAAAGCTTGATTTTACACAAAATCCATGTAAACTGTGTCACACAGAATTAAAACATAATTTTAAGGAGGACACAGCAATGCTTCAAATATCCGAGATTGTAAAGAAAACTGAAGAAATGTTTGACCTATTCAATCAACATTTTTACAGTAATAAATTGACCCGCCCAGCCATCACCGTATCTCCTGACGGCGGGCGCGGCGCATACGGCTGGTGCAGCATCCATGAAATTTGGAACGCAGAGAACGAACTTTACCGGAAGATTAACCTTTGCGCCGAATATCACGACCGTCCTATTACCAATCAGGAAGCCAGCACCATGGAAATCAGCTACAATGTAACCGGCCCCCGCCGCAAAGAGCTAATTTGAGAAAGCAGCGAAAAACATAGAAACAAATGAAATCCAAGAAAGTCCGCAGAATGATATGCTTTTTCAAGACTTGCAGAAAAATAGCCCTCCGGAATGGAAGGCTTATTTTGTATCAAAGTTTGTCCCTTTAGACAGTGCCTAAACAAATTTGTTTGCAACCCGCATAAATACTGGATTCTCAAAGTCCATTTCATCACTCGAACTCAGTCAATACCATCGGGTTCTTTCGTTCAAACTGCCTTCTCGGCATCCCGTACAAACTTTATGATCACATTCTCTCCGGTGCCGAAAAACCGAGCAGATCAATGCAGACTTCCAAAATATCTTTCGTCAGCACCAACAAGGCTATCCAGCCGGACTGTTTCCCCAAATCCTCTTCTGACAGGATTTTCGTTTCATGATAGAAACGGTTAAAAGCGTTCGCCAGGTCATAGATATAAGCGCAAATTTTATGAGGCGCCACTTCCTCATAAGCGGCATCTATCATCGTATTGAACTTGGCAGTTTCAAGCATCAGCGCCTTTTCTGACTCACCCGTTGCTTCCCGTAAGACTGCCTGTCCGGCGTTATCACCGCCGCTCTGTTCATTGTATTTTTTCAAAATAGATTTGATCCGGACAATGGTATACAGAATATACGGCCCGGTATCTCCCTCAAAAGAGGTGAATCTGTCGATATCGAAAATATAATCTTTGGACGCCTGATTGGATAAATCTCCGTATTTTACAGCGGAAAGCGCTACCACCTTCGATGTCTCCTCCGCTTCCTCTTTTTCCATCTCCCGATTTTCCGCAATCTTGCGGTACATCTCCTCATTGATTTCCCGTATCAGATTTTCGAGGCGCATTACACCGCCTTCTCTTGTCTTAAAAGGTTTCCCGTCTTTGCCGTTCATCGTACCAAAACCGATATGAATGAGCTGCGTCTCCGGCTTCACCAGACCGGTCTTTCTCGCACAGCGGAATACCTGCTCAAAATACAGATCCTGCCGCTTATCCGTCATATAAATCAGTTTATCCGGCTGATACTTTTCCATACGATCCACGATCGTCGCCAAATCCGTCGTGTTATATAAAGAAGCTCCGTCGGATTTTAAAATCATACAGGGCGGGACTTCTTTCGTATCCGTCTCTTCCTTGACATCAACGACCAGAGCGCCTTCACTCTCATGCGCATAGCCGTCATTTTTCATTTTCTCTACCATGCCCGGAATGATATCCTGAACATCCGATTCCCCTTTCCAGAGGTCGAACTCCACATTCAGGGCCGCATAGTTCTTCTTTAAATCTGACACGGACACGTCAATAATATGATTCCAGAGCGCCCTGATGCCGGGAACACCCGTCTGCAGTTTATAAGTCGCATCCATTGCTTCCGCCTTGTACGCCGCATCCTCTTTGGATTTGGCGCTGGCAGTCGGATAAATCTCTTCCAGCTCTGACATGGTAAACGGAGCTTCTTTCGGATATTCTCCCTGATAGGATTCGTCAAAATAAGGCAGTTCGGGATGTCTCTTTTTTAATTCCGTTACAATCAGTCCCATCTGCAGTCCCCAGTCACCCAAATGGATATCACCGAGCACTTCATGTCCGGCATAACGGCAGATTCTCTTGATGCTCTCACCGATGATGCCGGAGCGCAGATGTCCGACGTGAAGGGGTTTTGCAATATTGGGCCCGCCGTAATCCACGATGATCATCTGTGGTTTCTCCGGCATTTCCAGCCCGAATTTGGCATCCGCACGCATTTCCTGCAGATATTCTTTCACGAATTTCTCCGTCAGTTTCAGGTTCAAAAATCCGGGCGCCACCGCGCTGACTTCCGAAAATACCGTACTTCCCTGTAATTTCTCCGCCACATCATTTGCAATCATAATAGGCGCCTTATGATATTGTTTCGCGCCGGCCATCGCGCCGTTACACTGGTATTCGCACAAATCGGGACGATTGGACAGCGTAACTTTGCCAAGCTCCGCCTGATAACCGGCCGCCTCAAATGCCTTTCCCATCTCTTCCGAAATCAGTTCCAAAAATTTTTTCATTTTTTAGTCTATCCTTTCCTTAGCCTGCACATTTATAATCATCGGCACAAACAATCCATGAAGAATGGCTCGTCAGAGACATTCCTCGAGGCGAACTTATTCGCCTTGTGTAGAAGGAGCGCAGTGCGAACCGTAGAAGTTCTTGGCGTTTCGCCTATTGGCGCCCCACCATCAGGTGTGTTGGTCTTTAAACTTCTCTTCACACTTTGTTTCGGAATAAACACAGCCGCAGTAATCCTGTCTGTACAAGTCATATTCTTTCGATAGAACAATCGAACGCTGGTATCCGCCCTTTTTCTTAAAATCGGAGGGCAGCCACTTCACATGATATTCCCCCGCAAGGCGTTCTCCGATTTCGTTCAGCTTTGCCGCATTTTTCAACGGACTGATTGTCAGCGTCGTGGCAAAATAATCGTATCCGCCCGCCGAAGCAAGTTCCGCAGTCTTTCTAAGCCGCTGCTCATAGCAGGCAAAGCATCGCTCTCCGCCTTCCGGGCACTGTTCCAGCCCTTTTGCTATCTCATAGAAACGCTCCGGCTCGTAATCCCCTTCCACGATTGCAATCGGATAAGCCGCAGGTTGATATTCCGCACCCGATATACGCTCCCGCTCCTCATCTGCTGAAGCATCATTCACCGAAAAATCCCCGCACGCTCCTTCGTTATACGCCATAATCAATCGCTTCTGCTCTTCCACGCGCTTTCGATACTCCGATTCCCTCGAAATATTGGGGTTATAATAAAATACCGTGATTTTGAAAAATACCCGAAGGTATTCCAACACATAACTGCTGCATGGCGCACAACAGCTGTGCAAAAAAAGTTCCGGCGGCATCGGCTTTTCCTTCATCCCTGCAGACATCCCGCCTGTTGTCCAGGCCGCCTTTTGCTCTGCTATTTTATCTATTATTTTATCCAGTTCTTTCTGATAATTTCTGACCGCGTCCATGTCATGATATCCTTTCCTGACAGTTTATCATCGTTCGGGGCCGGAAAACATGACTTCGCGCACCTGTTTAACACCATAATCCGAATCGGCCGTCAAAACGGCATCCGAATAACCCGACCAATAAGCAAGTTCCCATTATAAGCTTTAAAATAAACGTCAAAGAACGATAGCCATACCGCCTCATCTTATCACAATGCTCTCATTAAGCTCTCTTCGCAATCGTCGCAATATCAATCAAATCCAATTCTCCTTGAGAAGCCGCATTTTCCAGACTGGATACGAGCGCGGTCGCTGTATCCATCGCGGTAATACAGTATACGCCCGTTTCAATCGCAGTCCTTCTGATCAGGAAGCCGTCTCTGCTCTTATCGCGTCCCTGTGTCGGTGTATCGATAACGAGGTCAATTTCATGACCGAGAATTAAATCCATGACGGTTGGTGATTCCTGCTGAATCTTGTTGACTTTTCTTGCTTTTACTCCGGCATCATTGAGCGCTGCCGCCGTGCTTCTTGTCGCATATATCTTATAACCGAGTTTTTCAAAGCGGCGGGCAACTTCGATTGCCTCTCCCTTATCGGCATCCTTTACGGTAATGATCATTCTCTTATATTGGGGCAGACTGACGCCAGCGCCAAGAAATGCTTTGTAGAGCGCTTCGTTAAATGTCTTGGCAATGCCCAGGCACTCGCCTGTCGATTTCATTTCAGGCCCCAGACTGATTTCCGCACCGCGGATTTTCTCGAAAGAGAATACCGGCATTTTAATTGCGAAGTAATCTGCTGCCGGCTGTAAGCCCGGTTCAAACCCAAGCTCGCGTATCGTCTTCCCGATAATGACCTGTGTCGCCAGATCGACGATCGGGATTCCCGTCACTTTACTGATATAAGGCACCGTACGCGAGGAACGGGGATTTACTTCGATAACATATACCTCATCGCCTACCGCAATGAACTGAATATTGATAAGTCCGATAACGTGCAGGGCTTTGGCAAGTCTTCTGGAATACTCTGCAATCGTTTCCTTGACTTTTTCGCTGACCGTCGATGCCGGATACACGGAAATACTGTCGCCGGAGTGCACGCCGGTCCGCTCGATATGTTCCATGATACCCGGAATCAGGATATCCGTACCGTCGCATACCGCATCGACTTCCAGCTCTTTTCCCTGTAAATATTTATCGACCAGAATCGGATGTTCCTGTTCATAACGATTGATGACTGCCATGAACTCTTCGATTTCCTGGTCGGAAATCGCTATCTGCATTCCCTGTCCGCCGAGCACATAGGAAGGGCGCACCAGAACCGGATAACCTAACCGGTTCGCAACTTCTTTCGCTTCTTCCGCCGTATAAACGGTACCGCCTGCTGCCCTGGGAATCTCCGTTTCTTCCAAAATCTTATCAAAAAGTTCTCTGTCTTCCGCCGCATCCACATCCTCGGCTTTTGTTCCAAGGATCGGCACACCCATTTTCATCAGACTTTCCGTCAGTTTGATGGCTGTCTGGCCGCCGAACTGAACGACCGCACCGTCAGGTTTTTCAATATTGACAACATTCTCCACATCTTCCGGTGTCAGCGGCTCAAAATAAAGCTTATCCGCGATATCGAAATCGGTGCTGACCGTTTCCGGATTGTTGTTGATGATAATGGTCTCATAGCCTTCTTTGGCAAAAGCCCATGTCGCATGAACAGAGCAGTAGTCAAACTCGATACCCTGTCCGATACGGATAGGACCGGAACCGAGCACCAGAACTTTTTTCTTCGGATGGGACTCTTCTACTTCCGTCTCGGAACCGAATACGGAATAATAGTACGGTGTCGTCGCCGCAAATTCCGCCGCACAGGTATCTACCATTTTAAATGCCGCTACGATACCGTTCTCATAACGCATCTTCTTGATTTCATCTTCTGTTTTCCCGGTAAGCCGCGCGATGACATTGTCCGGAAATTCCATTCTCTTCGCCTCTTTTAATAACTCTACGGTCAGCGGGCCATTCTCAAGCGCCGCTTCCATTTCGGTCAGGATCGCAATCTTATCGATAAACCAGATATCTATCATAGTGATATCATAGATTGTCTGATAATCGATGCCTTTTCTGATTGCTTCCGCGATGATATAGATTCTCTGGTCATCCACAATCTTCAGACGTTCCAGCAGTTCTTCCCTGGAATAGTCTGAGAAATCATAGCTGCGCAGGCAGTCCACATGCTGCTCCAGGGAACGGATTGCCTTCATAAGCGCGCCTTCAAAATTGTCACCGATGCTCATGACCTCTCCGGTTGCTTTCATCTGCGTTGTCAAAGTACGTTTTGCCGTTATGAACTTATCGAATGGAAGTCTTGGAATTTTCACAACGCAGTAATCGATCGTCGGCTCAAAGCTCGCATAGGTCTTTTTCGTAATCGCATTCTTAATCTCGTCAAGCGTATAACCGAGCGCAATCTTCGCTGCCACCTTGGCGATCGGGTAACCCGTTGCTTTGGAAGCCAGCGCAGAAGAGCGGCTCACACGGGGATTTACTTCAATAACACAATATTCGAAACTGGTCGGATGAAGCGCAAACTGCACGTTACAACCGCCCGTGATTTCCAGTTCATTGATGATATTCAGCGCCGCGCTGCGGAGCATCTGATATTCTTTGTCGCCCAGCGTCTGCGCAGGTGCCACAACGATGCTGTCTCCCGTATGAACGCCGACCGGATCTACATTTTCCATACTGCAGACGGTAATGCAGTTGCCCGCTCCGTCGCGCATTACTTCGTATTCGATTTCTTTCCAGCCGGCAATGCAGCGTTCCACAAGAACCTGTCCCACACGGGAAAGGCGCAGGCCGTTCGCCAGAATTTCTTCCAGTTCCACCTGATTGTGCGCGATGCCGCCGCCGGAACCGCCGAGCGTATAGGCAGGACGCAATACGACCGGATATCCGATTTCATTCGCGAAATCAATACCGTCTTTTATATTTTCTACAACGAGTGAGGGCGCGCAGGGTTCCCCGATTTTTTCCATCGTCTCTTTAAATTCCAGACGGTCTTCCGCCTTTTTGATTGTCTTGGCTGTCGTGCCGAGAAGCGTGACACCGTGAGCGGCAAGGAAACCTGATTCATCCAGTTCCATACCGAGATTTAAGCCTGCCTGTCCGCCCATATTCGGTAAAAGACTATCCGGTTTTTCCTTGATAATAATCTGCTCCAGTACCTTTATCGTCAAAGGTTCAATGTATACTTTATCCGCAATATCGCCGTCTGTCATAATGGTCGCCGGATTGGAATTGACCAGTATGACTTCCATTCCCTCTTCTTTCAGGGAACGGCAGGCCTGTGTACCCGCATAATCAAATTCAGCAGCCTGTCCGATTACAATCGGTCCAGACCCAATCACCAATACTCTTTTTACATTTGGATTTTTCGGCATCTTACACCCTCCTCATCATCGCTATGAATTTATCAAACAAGTCCTCCGAATCCTGCGGACCGGAGCAGGCTTCCGGATGGAACTGCACGGTAAAAATAGGTTTGCCCGTATAAGAAAGTCCTTCATTCGTTCCATCGTTTACATTGACGAACATCGGCACGGCCACTTTGGCATCCAGTTTCTCCGTATCCACCACATATCCATGATTCTGAGAAGAAATGTAAACTCTTCCGGTCTCCAGACTCTTCACCGGATGATTTCCTCCCCGGTGTCCGTATTTCATCTTAAAGGTATCCGCTCCGGTTGCGAGCGCCATTAACTGATGTCCCAGACAAATTGCAAAAATCGGAATATCCGCATCATATAACTTTTTCAGTTCCGCAATGACGCCTGTACACTCCTTCGGGTCTCCCGGGCCATTGCTCAGCATAATACCGTCGGGCTTTGCGGCGATAATCTCTTCTGCCGTTACCGATGCCGGATATACCGTGACATCACAGCCCCTTGCCGCCAGTGAACGAATGATATTCTGTTTTGCTCCCAGATCGAGCAGCGCCACTTTTAATCCGACTCCGTTCACCTTGCGGACTGTGCTCGGCTTCTTCTCCCGTATGCCTTTCGCATAGTCTTCCGCATTGAAATGGGAACTGCCGGAAATGGGTCCGTTCTCCGCGATATCCCTCGTTCCTTTTACTTCATATTTATTATCACAGGTTACGAGTTCTACTACTTTTCCGACTCGATATGCTTTTAATTTTGGAAGGATTTCTTCTAATTGATAAGATTCATTGGTTGTGATCATACCGTTCATCGTGCCTTTTTCCCGCAGAATCTTTGTCAATGCTCTCGTGTCGATGCCTGCGATACCCGGTATGCCGTTCTTTTCCAGAAAATCCTGAATGGTCATATCACATCTGAAGTTACTGGGGATTCTGCTCAATTCCCTGACGATGAATCCGTCCGGCCAGACTTTGTCCGATTCCATGTCTTCAAAACAGATTCCGTAATTTCCGATCAAAGGATAAGTCATGCATACGGCCTGTCCTGCATAGGAAGGATCCGTCAATACTTCTACATAACCGGCCATTGAAGTATTAAATACGATCTCGCTGATGATTTCCTTCTCCGCACCGATGTGAATGCCTTCAAATACAGTGCCGTCCTCCAAAATTAAAAATGCCCTCATTCTTATAACCATGCTCCTTTCTCAGCTTGCGCCTCGTTCCCTCTCTCTAGTCTCATTTTAAACCCAGATTTCTCTGCATAATCGTTTTATTATAGCACAAGCATTTTCATTCTTCAATCATTTCTATGCTAGCATTATTTTCGCATCTGATAAAACGATATTGAACCATTCTTCTTCTCACATACATCTTTGCCGCTCATTCCGCCAGAATGTCATAATATACCATCGTCAGGGCCGGAACGACCGGCTGTGTCCTGAGCAGATATCCCGGAAGTTTACAGCTTCCAAAAAGCTGGCCATAGACCCGAAGCACATCCCCTTCCAGAATCGGTGCCGCACTCTCATCCCTGTCATCCCTTATGATATAATAACGTGTTATGCCCTGTTCATCTTCTCTTTTGCACAGGTAATAGATATTTTCATCAAAAAGGCCGCCGTCCACCTGTTCCATAACCGTCATCTCTTCCGTGACTGCGGCATCCAGATAAAGTTCCTGCCTGCGCAGCAGCTTTTTATAATCCACCCGCTCACAGATATCCCGAAATTCTTCTTCCGTATACATGCTTATATCAGTTATTTTCACCGTACCATCCGGTAAATCTGTGTCGTTTTCCGGCTCCGTATCCGATTCATCACCTGCCTCAGCGTCCGCCATCATGCCGGCGCGTTCTTCCTCTTCTGCCACATCTTCGCTTTCCACGCCCCGCTCCGTTATCGTTTCAACATCCTCCCCGGATTCATCCGCTTTTTCATCTTCGGAGCCGCTCTCAGGTTCACCGTTCTTTTCAAGTTCGGATTCGTTCCCAAGTTCACCGCCCTTTTCGGACTCAGATGCTTTCTCAGATTCATTGTCATCTTTGGATTCGGACACTTTCTCAGATTCATCTTCCATCTCAATGCCGGCTGCCAGTCCATCAATCTCCTCAAGTTCAAAATCCGCCGGTGCTTCGAACTCCGTCGATATTTCCGGTAAATTCTCAGTCTGCAAAGCCGCTTCCATTCCGGCGCCGTCAAGCCCGGCCGTATTATCTTCCATTGCCTCATTCATGGCTGCAGTCCCATTTTCTGTCATCTGCCCTTCTTCCAACACTACGTCAGCCGCCACGTCCTGTACTGCTTCTTCAGATTGTACGACTTCCACATTACCGATTACCGATTTTGTCACAGAATAAACGGTAACATAATAACAGAATCCGGCCGCACATGCCGCCAGCAAACATATACACAAAAAAAAGCCCAGCCAGTTCTTTTTTAAACGTTTCCTGCAATTCGGGCATATTCTCGCCGTTTTCGGTATCATCGTCTGACAATACCTGCACGCTTTTAATTCTGCATCCTCCGAAAACAGATACTCTTTCTTTTCTGTTGAATCCGTTTCTTCTTTCTTCTGTTCGTTCTTCTTTATGAATCCCATATTTCCTCTCATTCCACCGCAATCGCGGCACCGTAAATACTACAACTGACATATAACACAATAAACTCTCCAAAAGCCCTGCGCTTCCGGAGAGTTTCCTTTTAGATTTCTAAAACACTGCCATATACCTGCAAAAATCACAAAGTATTCTTGTAACGCCGGGTATTTTGTATCTGCGTGACGCTGATTTATCTGCGTGACGCTGATTTATCTGCGTGACGCTGATTTATCTGCGTCTATTATACAACATAACCCTCTTGCTTTACCAGAATTTTTTCAAATTTAGCCGTGCCCACAATTATATTTATACCTTAAAAATATCTATATCCGCCTCAATCGCGTTGGCCAACTCCGCAAGTTCTTTCGCGACATCCGCTACATCTTTTATCATTCCATTTACCATTTCCGTCGAAGCCAGGGATTCCTGTGTACCGGCCGCATTTTCCTCCGCTATCGCTGTCAGGCCCTGTACAATATCTACCACGCCGATTCGCTCCTTATCCATATGGGAAATCATGCTGTCAATATCCATAATTTCTCTTTGTGTCACTTCAACACTATGGCTGACTTCTCCAAAGCGGTCTTTTGTACCCGACAAATGCTCACTCTGCATCTTCATAATGTTTTTCACTTCATCCATAACTTGTACGGCACGGGAAGACTCTTCCAGAAGAGCCTCAATGATTTTATCAATATATTTTGCGGAATCATTGGACTGCTCTGCCAGTTTCTTAATCTGTCCCGCCACGACCGCAAATCCACTCCCCTGATCACCTGCACGAGCGGCTTCGATAGATGCATTCAGCGAAAGTAAATTCGTTTCTTCTGCAATGGATGTAATCAGTTGTGCTGCATCCCTGATTTTCTGAACGGACTCGTTTGTATTCAGCGTCTGTTTATTGATCTCTTCTACTGCGTTCTTAGCCTGTTCATTAATCCCAACAAGTAACTGAAGCGTTTCAAGCGCCTCTTCGCTGGAATTGTTAATCTGCTCCGCAACGTCGGAAAGCCTTGATGACTTTTCTTTTGTTTTCGCAATTTGATTTCCAATCTGTATGACGCATTCCGAAGCGTTCTCTGTCTCCGCTGCCTGATTTCCTGCTCCTTCAGCAATTTCATGAATTGCTGTTTCAACATTTCGAATGGTACCGGACGCGGATGATGAAGTTCCGCTCATCTCTCCTGCCATCTCCAGCAATTTGCCGCACTTTTTCTTCAACCCCTCAACAACTTGGTACATGGCATCTACCAGCACTTTCATTGCATCCGCTATCATTCCCACTTCATCTTTTCTGCCGCAGTAACGTTCCAGCTTCTGCCTTTCCGTAAAATCCAGTGTTCCGATATTCTGTATAATATCCGCTTCACGGCTTATATCACGAGCAAGCACCGCTACACATCCCCAGACTGCCAGAGAAATGATAACAAGAACTGCAAAGCAAAGAATCGCAAGCATACCGGTAAGCGCACGCACTTCGGAAAAAGCGATATCCCAGTCAGTCAGAGCAACCAGTACCCAATCTCTTTCTTCCAGATAATAAATTGCAGATATGACTCTCTTTCCTGTTACACTGTCCGTATATTCAAATGCTTTTGCCTGATTTCCGGCATTCTTTGCCTGTTCGATAATATTCAGGACATCCGTGTTCTCAATCACAGTTCCGATCATTTCATCTTCCGGACAGAAAATATAACTTCCTGATGCAGCGTCCAACAACAGGTAATCACATCCTTCTTCCTTATCGGATAAGCCGTTCAGCGTATCGCGCAGATTCTCCGCATAGATTGCCGCTCCTACATATCCCAGCGGTTCTCCCCCTGCATCGTTCACGGGATAATACATGGAAATGACCTGTGCACCGGTAGATTTGGAAGCCATAATCCCGGTATTATACATCCCCTGTGCTATCGCATTCTGAAGCTGTTTTAAAGCATCCCCCTCCCGGAGCGTTACACCGATCACCCCCTGTACTCGGGATGCAATCACTGTCGAATTATAATCTGCCGCATAGATATTTTCCAGATTATCGCCCGTAACAGCATAAGCATCCGTATATTCTTGAAGTTCTGCTGCCAGAGCTCCATCCTCGGTTTTCTGAAGGGCTTTCGCAAGCACCGGGGCCTGTGCATATCCCACCAGGTATGTTTCTGCCTTGTCCACATAATTTCTTACAATTTCAGCCTGCATTTCCACTGACGCGCCAAGCTGTTTCACTATAGATTCTTCCATCGTCTTTGTCATCTGTTGGTTGGCAGTAAACCATAATCCCACCAACCCCAAAACAAGTACCACGATTGAAATCATACTGATTTTTGCAGCCATTCTTATATTCTTCATGACTTTATCCCACCTTCCCTTTTTATCTATTATTGTAAAATTTTGTGAATCATTTTACCTGTCATATATTGCTATTTTTTCCGCTTTTTTCGCTTTTTTTATACGATGAACGTATATCCTTATAGCATCCTAAAAAAATACATCAAAAAAAATCCGGAAAGAATTCACAAGCAAAAGAATTCTTTCCGGATTTTCTGCACATAGAGCGAGAACATCGCTCAATCATCTAATTTGCTGATTTTGTTACAGCCTCATCAAGTCGAAACCGATTACCGGTTCTTATATTTTTCCGTGATCGCCCGCATCGCATCCCATTTCGCCTCCATATCCGCAACCAGCTTGAATTGTGTTCTCGCACGGTCCAGATTATGGCCGTCACGGTGAATCTTGAAGTAAACATCCCCTTCCAGATGGTCCGCCAGGAACCGAATGCCGCATTCATAAGTCATCAGCTTCGCTCCCATGGGAAGCATCTCGATTTCTTTATCGGTCAGCCTGCCCCCGCAGCCTTCCAGATATCCTTTTGTAAAAACTTCAAACAAAGACAGATCCAGTTCTACTCTGCTCAAGTCTTTTTCATCCTCTTCGCCAGTGCTTGCACCAAAACGGATAGAATCTCCGAAATCATAATGTGAAAGACCGGGCATAACGGTATCCAGGTCGATAATACACAATGCCTTCCTGCTGCTCTCATCGAACAGAATATTATTTAACTTCGTATCATTATGCGTCACCCTGAGCGGAAGCTGCCCGGCTGCAAGAAGGTCCGTCAGCACGAATGTATCCTTTTCTCTCGCCAGCGCAAATTCAATCTCCGCTTTTACGGATGCCGCCCTGCCCAGTTTATCCTCACGCACCGCTCTCTGAAAAGCAAGAAAACGGGACGGCGTATGATGGAAATTCGGAATCGTCTCATGCAGCGTCTCCGCCGGATAATCCGCGAGCATCCGCTGAAAATTGCCGAAGGCCACCGCACTGTCATAGAAATCCTCCGCGCTTTCCACTTTTTCCAGGCAGATCGTCCGCTCGATGAACAGGAACAGTCTCCAGTAATTTCCGTCGCTGTCCTGATAATAATTCTCACCGCTTCGGGTCTTTACGACATTCAGGGTTTCCCTGTCCGGCTCTCCGCCCTGCGAAACAATCATTTCACGCAAATACGTCGTTACATTAACGATATTTTCCATGAGCTGCTGCGGATTCCTGAAAATTTCGTGATTCATTCTCTGTAAGATATACTGCTTTTTCGTCCCGTCCGGCATTTCATAAACAAGCAGAAACGTGTCGTTAATATGGCCGTTTCCATAGGGACGACGTTCCACCAGACTTCCCTCTGCGGCAAACTGCACGACAGCTTCCTCTATTTTGGCACAAGCTGTTTTTTCCATAATCATAATTCTCCTTAGCTTCTATAATCCTGCCTTGCTAAATCTCAAATACCACATGAGCAGATTTCTCAATCCGTGGTGCCGAAATCTACCCAGACCATCTCCATCGGGGCCATATGGAGTTCGCGCATAAATTTACCCTGTACATAAAGTTCCGTCACTCTTGGCTCTTTGGAATTGTTAATCACTGCAATCTTTCCTGTTTTCTTAAATACCGCAAGCTCCGTATCCACATTGGTAACATAGAACTTCTTCATCTCATCTTCCTGATGTGCGGCATAATAGATTGCACGCAGAAGGATACGGCAGTTCTGTGGAGAATAAGGCAGTCCCGTAAAATAGACACTCCGTCCTTTTCCATAGTTATTGACTACCAGACGGCTGTATTTTCCGTCCATATTCAAAATCTGATAGTTCTCTCCCTGCGCATAAATACGGCTTTTGCCTTCTCCGAAATCAATCTCACCCTCAATATCCTCCAAAATGAAATGTCTGCTGTCCATTTTGTTGTACTTATCCGTACACATGGAAAATCCGAGTTCCCTGTCTACACCGAGCACATCGCTGAGCTGGAAATAACGCCCTTCATACTGATATGCACTCGGTTCTCCTACGCCGATAAAACCGCCGCCTTCATCCACAAATTGACGCAGCGCACACACTACGCGCTCATCCTTCCAGTTCTCTGCGCCGCTCCATGCGGTATAAGCATCGCCGGCATTGATGATAACTTTAATTGCCGGGTCGATTCCGTTTCGCACTTCATCAAACGTAATAAACTCCACATCAATCGGCATTCCGCTCAGGCACTCGATAACGCCTACATAAGAATAAATTTCACGATACCAGAGCGCGTGATGTACCTGATTAGCCATCCACCTTCTCAGATTGCCCCAGCAATTCAAAATGCCGACTTTAAAAGGCGCCGTATAAGCTTTTGTTCCCTGCATATTTTCATGAATCTGGCGGAATTCATCCACTACTTTGCGAATCTGCTCGATAAAACCGGGCCATTCGCTGGCAAGCTTCAAGTAACCGCCATATCCAATCCGGTCTAACGGAGAACGAAGAATTGCCCGCCTTGCTTTCATCCAGTTATCCTGCGCCTCGCCGATCGGGTCGCCGCCCTCATGGAATACATCGGGAAAGAAATAAGGCAGCAGGCGTCCCTCCGTATAGTTCACGCCCTGAATATCAGAAATCATGCGGAGTGTGACGCCGTCCCCCACCGAGCCGACTACTGCATCCAGTCCGATATCTTTAAAATATTTTCCGAATGGTTCCGTTCCAATCCAATGATCTCCCAGGAACATCATCGCCTCTTTGCCATAACTATGTACGATATCTACCAGTTCTTTAGCCAGTTTACAGACTTCTATCTGCTGGAATTCCATAAAGTCTCGGAACTCCTTCGTGGGCACTCTGAAAATGGAATTGTGATATCCTTCATCCACGATAAATTCCGGACGGAACTTATAGCCTGCCCATTTTTCGAACTGTTCCAGAATATAAGGGCTGACACTCGCACTGTAACCGAACCACTCTACATACTTTTCTCTTTTTTTATCATCGAAGGTAAGCGTAAACTGATGGAAAAAGGTCGTAAAACGCACAACATCCACATGTGGATTCTCCTCACACCATTTTTTCAGTTTTCCCTTCACGTAAGCCTGCGTTTTCGGCTGTCTCACATCGTAAGTAAGCTGATGGGGCGCATTCTGCCAGTCGTTCGTAATAAAATTATACATATGTACCGGGTCCCAGATCAGGAAAGCCAGAAAACTGACGGTATACTGATGATAAGGAACCGATTCAATAACCACCTCGCCAGATGCTTCCTCATACTCCCATTGTGCAGCGGGTACGACCTGTCCTGTTGTTCTGTCAATTACTTCCCACCACCGTTTGGGAGAATCTATCGTATTTACCTTGAGCTGTTCCGTATGAAAACCCTTCATCAATTCTATGCGGACCGTATTTCCTTTCGCCGTCACGCGGTCGCTGATCAGATATTCCTGCTGTATTTCTTCCGGATTTTTCATAGCCCAGTCATTGTCTTTTCTGGTCGTATAATAAGTCGCGTATATTTTAGCGTTCTGACCAAGCAGTTCTTCCGGCATCGTCGTCCCATCACAATCCCGCAGAGCATCCGCTCCGAGCAATTCCTTTAAACGGATCGTTTCTTCCACCATATCAACATCTGTCGGCAGCGTCAGCCTGCCAATGTTTTCAATCTCCATTATCCTATCACCTCCATGCCGTATGTTATTGGAATTTTTTATTATACAGATAAAGAAGAATCAATATCCCCGCAAGACCTATGATCATCGTCAAAAGGCCGACAGGGCCGATGTTGCGCTGCCCTGTTACAATAAGCGCCATACTTCCTATGAATACAAGCAAATAAATCAATCTGACTATCCATTTCATAGCGTTTCCTCCCTATTTAACCTTTTAATCCGCCAAGGCTCATGCCCTGCGTCAGTTTTTTCTGCACCATGATATACAAGATCAGCGTCGGAAGCATAACGATTACGAGTCCCGCATAAAGCTGTCCGTAATTCGCGGCCGCTTTCTGTGCCTGCATGAGCTGCATCAGCCCTACCGGAAGCGTCTTCGCATCCTTCGTGAGCAATGTCATAGATATGATATATTCGTTCCAGAAGGATAAAAAGTTGAACAAAATGACTGTAATGATACTTGGCAGCGCCATCGGCATCATGATCTTCACCATCGTTCTGAAATAGCCGCTGCCATCCACATAGGCAGCTTCCTCATAATCCCTCGGTATCGTCACGAAAAATCCCGACAGAAGATAAATCGTAAAAGGCAGCGCCGTGGACGCATAAACCAGTGCTACAATGAACAGATTATTCAGGAAAAAGCCGTCCCCGCCAAGTCCTCTCAAAAATTTATCGGCATCAACAAACATCAGGAAAATGGGCACAACAATGTAATTTACATTGATGAACAGACCACCCATAAAAAGAATGTTAATCAGCTTACTCCCCCGGAAACGGTAGCGCGCAAGCACATAAGCCGCCGGCAGTGCCACGACCAGCAGGATAACGAGTGCAAGCGCCGTTACCAGGATAGAGTTCATAAAATACTCGCCCATTCTGGCTTTTTCAAAAGCATCAATAAAGTTCTGAAAATAAATCCCTTTCGGCATCGTCCAGGGATTCCCATAAAACTCCGAATTTTCCTTAATGGATGCCAGAAATACCCAGCCGACCGGTATAACAATGCTGACTGCCAGCGTGATCAGGGCAACATAGATAAAAAGTTTATATAATGTATCAAAACTCATTTCTTTTCTTTTTTTCATGCGCTCACCTCCTTAAAATTCAAGCGGCTCTCTCTTCGTCGCCAGATTGACTATCGCCGACAGACCAAAGGAGAATAAAAAGACAACAACGCCGATCGCCATGCCATATCCATAAGAAGAATTGGTATAGGCCTGCTTATACATATAACTCAAAAATACTTCCGTTGCGCCGTCAGGTCCGCCACTCGTGAGTGCCTTTACGAACAAAAAGCTCAAGTTGATGGAACTGATCACGAAAAACGTCAGTGTGGTTCTTACATTGGTCCAGATCAGAGGAAGGGTAATGGAGAAAAACTGCTGTATCCTTCCGGCACCCTCCAGATTCGCCGACTCATAAAGGCTTTCCGGAACACTGGCCATACTCGCCATATACATGACCATATAATAGCCGATTGCCTGCCATATCATCGCAATTACCAGGCTGTAAATAACCAGCTTCTGGTCGCCAAGCCAGAGAATAGGCGTCTCGTCTTTTCCCCTGAAAATACCGATGATACTGTTCAACAGACCGTTATTCGGGTCATAAATTGCGGAAAAAATCGCCGAAATGACCACTACCGACAAGATATTCGGTATATAGAATATAATTCTGTAAAAATTCTGCCCTTTGATCTTCTCTCTGGAAAGGATTGCCGCAAAGATCAAAGAAAGCGCCATCGTCACGATCGTTACGCAGACGATCAGAAGAATGGTATTCTGAAAGGAACGGAAAAAGTTCATGTCCTCCATCAATATTTTAAAATTATTGAATCCCACAAATTCCTTTGTATTGGAATACCCTCCCCATTTATAAAGTGACATCTTAAAGACATTAAAAGTGGGAATCAGCATAAACACGGTAAATAAAATGACTGCCGGCGCTACGCATACCCAGATAAAAACACTTCTTGCCCTGCCCTTTTTCATGCCCATACCTCCGTTTCCTGTTAAAAAAAGCGCTCCAAAGGCGGAAACCCTCGGAGCACTCCTCAAATTCCTATTCCATTGCCGCTCTTAATTTGTCGCTCGCTTCTTCTACTGCTGCCTGCCACTCAGCAACGGTCTTGTCGCCGCTTACGATACTGTTCACGGTACCGCACAGTGTATCCAGCATATTCACGCCTTCTACCGGAGCGGTTGCTGCGAATCCGCCCATAACTGCGGTCGCACCGTTATCATAAATGCTGTAGAACAGTTTATTGTCGCCTTCCAGATAATCGCTGACACCGGTAATCGGCTGGATTGCCGCTGCTTTTGCAAAAATCTGCGCTGCTTCATCAGAATACATATAAGCTACAAATTCCTTTGCCATATCCTGATTCTGTGCCGCTGCGGGAATCCACATCTGCTCAAACCAGCAGAAAGAACATCCTGCACCGCCTTCATTCACTGCGGGAATCGCCATGAAGCCCCACTCAAATCCATCTTCTCTCGGCGCATCTGCCATTTCACCGGGCAGCCATGTGCCGTTCGGACAGAAGATTGCTTTATTGTCCAGAATCAACTGCTGATTCTTGGTAAAGTTATCGTTATTCGCATTTGCGACAGTCGTTGCTTCCGTATATTCGCCCAGTTTTGCAATGAGTTCGAATACTTTTGTCGCATTTTCGCTTTCCCAGATACCATCTTCATATGTCATACATTTATTGAAGAAATCGGAACCGCCTGCTGAAGACAGTGTCGCGTAAGTGAACGCATCGAAATATCCTGTCGTCGGATATGTAAACAATGCGATTCCTTCTGCCGCTGCCGTATCGCCTAATGCCCACATTTCTTCCCATGTTGTCGGAACTTCCCATCCTTTTTCCTTGAACAGACCCGCATTATAGAACAATCCACAGGGGCTGTAGAACATCGGTGCATAATACGTTACGCCGTCACCATAAGGATTGGTCGCGAGTGTATCGAGGAAACCGGGAACGATCTTATCTTTTACCTTAACATCCTCGCCGGGAACCGTCATTTCCAAAACATCCGTCAAAGGAAGCAGTGCGTTCTCTTTCGTTAATGTCTCTGTCAGAGCCGCTTCCCGTCCGGTCGCCAGATGTACGACATCCGGATAGTCGCCCGCTTTCATACTGGGGCTGATAACATCTTCAAGCTTCTTATCGACCGTAAGCTCTACTGTTACGCCAGGGTGGGAAGCTTCAAAAGCCGCCGCCACTTCGGACCACATATCTGCGCCATAACCGCCCTCGAAAGCCGCAACCTTCAATACCTGCTCTTCTACCGCCGACGTTTCAGCGTCCGCCTTCGTCTCTTCCTGTTTCGGCGCTTCCTGCTCGGTCTGACTCGCTGTATTGTCAGCCTCAGGCGCCGGTGCCTGTTCCGTATTGCCGGTAGAACCGCCGCATCCTGCCAATAAAGCTGCCGTCATAGTCAATGCCGTGATCGATGAAACAACTTTTTTCAATTTCATAATAATTTTCCTCCTTAAAAAGAATCGTGAACATTTACTGCATCGAGTCAACTCTTTCATGTACCCTAAGTATAGTGGAACAATATTTTATTATCAATCTGATTGTTGCTTGCTATTTTATATATATTGCTTTTTATTATATCTTTTATAAATCTCTAAAGTATTTTTTCCAAATTGTACAAATTATATATTCACTTTTCTCATTTCTTTATTTTTTTATTCAATATGTCAAAATGAAATTCTTAATAATAGATATATTATTATGTTTTGCCATTTATTCATTTTTAATCCTCATTTCCCGTTTTTTCATTTTTTAGATATTTTAATTAGAATAGTACATGGACAAAATATATAAAATTTGTTATATTCAGTTTATCAGAATACATCAGAAGGGCAGAATACCAATGGGAAATACAAGACACAGCATTGAAGGCGGACAACCGTCCTCTTTCGAGCACTCCAAACTTTTATACGTATCGACCTCTAAATACGAAGGAGATTGGCAGAGCATCCTGCACTCTCATCCTTTCAGCGAACTGTTCTATGTTGTAAACGGCAACGGTTCCTTCATTGCGGAAGGTTCGGAATTTCCGGTGGGCAGAAATGACATGGTCATCATCAACCCCCATGTACAGCATACCGAAAAGTCTCTGCATACCACGCCTCTTGAATATATTGTTCTTGGTATAGACGGCCTCTCCTTCTCTTCCACGAACATCGCCTCCGCCCAGGACGGCATTTCCATGCAGACTGCTTCAGGAGCCGTATATAAATATAATATGACAAATTCCAATGTCTACGCCTATTTGAATATTATGCTGGAGGAAATCTCCCACAAAGAAGACAACTATGAGTCTGTCTGTCAGAATCTTCTCGAAGTGCTTTTGATATGTATGCTGCGGAACAACCATCTGTCGATCGTGCAGAGCAGCAATACCATCTTAAACAGAGAATGCACCCAGATTAAGAACTATCTGGATGCAAACTATTCTGAGAATATTACGCTGGATACGCTGGCATCGATCACCCATATGAACAAATATTATATGGCTCATGCCTTTACAAAATACATCGGCGTTTCACCGATCAATTATCTCCTGCAAAAAAGGATTCAGGAGGGAAAATCCCTGTTGGAATCCACATCCTACTCAATCGCGCAGATTTCAACGATACTGGGCTTTTCCTCCCAGTCCTATTTTTCACAGACCTTTAAAAAAGCTACCGGAAAGACACCGATTCAGCATCGAAATGAGTTTCGGAAAGAAAATGTCTAAGTGAATGCAAAATATCCTCAGAAAACCAAACTGGGATATCCATTACAAGTTCCGAATGGTATATATCTTTTTGATTTTCTAAAAGCAACGAATTATATTCAGGAGCATTTTTTATCTCCCCCAAATCCTTCTTTCCTACTATCCGAAATACGCCACACCCGACTCAAAAATCTTCAAATCCTGCTCTCCATAGATATTCACAGCAACGCCGTCGCCTCTTCTTTCGGAATGAGCCATCTTGCCGAAGCAGCGGCCGTCAGGAGAAGTGATGCCCTCGATGGAAGCATAGGAACCGTTGATGTTCCATTCTTCATCCATCGATACATTACCGTCGATATCCGCATACTGAGTTGCCACCTGTCCGTTTGCGAACAGTTTCTCCAGCCATTCTTTCGATGCCACAAAACGTCCCTCGCCGTGAGATGCCGGATTTACATAAGTATTACCCAATACCGCCTTCTGCAGCCAAGGCGATTTATTGGAGACAACTTTCAAATAGGCCATCTTGGAAATATGGCGGTTTATCGTATTGAAGGTCAGGGTCGGCGAATCTTCCGTCTGCCCGATGATCTCGCCGTAAGGCACGAGCCCCAGCTTGATCAGCGCCTGGAAACCGTTGCAGATGCCCAATGCCAGACCGTCCCTTTCCTGTAATAATTTCATGACCGCTTCTTTCATCTTCTCATTCTGGAAAGCCGTTGCAAAGAATTTCGCAGAACCATCCGGTTCATCCCCCGCCGAAAAGCCGCCGGGGAACATGATGATCTGGGCCTGCCCAATCGCCTTTTCGAAGACTCCTACGCTCTCCCTGATATCTTCTGCCGTCATGTTTTTAAATACCTTCGTAATCACATCCGCACCGGCATTTTCAAATGCCTTCGCGCTGTCATATTCGCAGTTCGTTCCGGGAAATACCGGAATAAAGACAGTCGGCCTCGCCACTTTATGCTTACATACATAAACATCCTGCGCCCTGTAGCATTCCGAAGCAAGCAGGCTCTTATCTTTTCCCGCCGTATAGGGGAATACCTTATCCAGCCTGGATGTCCAGGACTGCAGCGCTTCTTCCATTGTTACCGTTATCGTTCCGTATACAAAAACAGGTTCTTCCGTCACCGTACCGATGAGGATACAGTCCTGCCCTTCCCGCACGAGCGCTTCCGCATCCGCCGCAGGCATTTCCACGAGAATTTCTCCCAGCCCATTTGCAAAAAATACTTCCGTACTCAGGTTTTCTTCTACCATAATACCCAGCCTGTTGCCGAATGCCATCTTGCTGACCGCTGCAGCCACACCTTTTGCATCCAGCGCATAAGCCGCCGCGATTTTCTTTTCTGCCATCAGGGCAAGAATTTTATCATATACCTGCATGACCTTCCCGTAAACAGGCAGGTCATATTCGTCTTTCGCAATTTTGAAGAGCACAAGCTTATCCCCGGCCTTTTTCAGTTCCGGGCTGATGATATCCTGCTTCTTTCCGATATCCACCGCAAAAGATACGAGTGTCGGCGGCACATCGATGTCGTTGAACGTGCCGGACATGGAGTCTTTTCCGCCGATTGATGGCAGACCGTATGCAATCTGTGCTTCATATGCACCGAGCAGGGCGGCAAAAGGCTGGCTCCAACGGCCCGCTTCCTCCGTCATCCGCCGGAAATACTCCTGGAACGTGAAACGGATTTTTTTATAGTCTCCGCCGTTCGCCACAATTTTCGCCATCGACTCCGTTACTGCATATACCGCACCGTGATACGGGCTCCAGCTCGACAGATAAGGGTCAAAACCATAACTCATCATCGTTACGGTATCCGTTTTGCCTTCCAGTACCGGCAGTTTTGCGACCATTGCCTGTGTTTCCGTCAACTGATATTTTCCGCCGTAAGGCATATAGACACTGCCTGCGCCGATAGAAGCGTCAAACATCTCCACAAGCCCCTTCTGGGAACATACATTCAGATCATTCAGCAAGGCAAGCCATGCCTTTTTCACATCGCCCTGCTCCAGTGCCTCTTCTACCGCAGGAACCGCCGTCTTTTTCAGATAATTTTCTTCCGGCTCCGGCATATCCACACAGACACTCGTCTCCTGATGGGCGCCGTTCGTATCGAGAAAAGCTCTGGAAATATTGACAATCTCTTCGCCGCGCCATTTCAAGACGAGCCGCGGCTCCTTCGTCACGACAGCGACCGCCACCGCTTCCAGATTTTCTTCCGACGCATATGCCAAAAAGGTATCCACATCCTCTGGCGATACGACAACTGCCATTCGTTCCTGAGATTCCGAAATGGCTAACTCCGTACCGTCAAGGCCTGCATATTTTTTAGGTACTTTATCCAGATCGACTACAAGGCCGTCGGCCAGTTCTCCGATTGCCACGGAAACACCGCCTGCACCGAAATCGTTACATTTCTTAATTAATCTGCTCACTTCTTCCCGGCGGAACAGGCGCTGAATCTTACGCTCCGTCGGCGCATTTCCCTTCTGCACTTCCGCACCGCATGTCTCAATAGAGCTTTCCGTATGGACTTTGGAAGAACCCGTCGCTCCTCCGCAGCCATCGCGTCCGGTCCTGCCGCCGAGCAGGATGATGATATCATCCGGGTCGGAAGTCTCACGGATAACGTTTTTTCGCGGCGCCGCACCCATGACCGCGCCGATCTCCATTCTTTTCGCCACATAATCGGGATGATAGATTTCCTTGACGAATCCCGTTGCAAGACCAATCTGATTTCCATAGGAAGAATAACCGCTTGCCGCGCCGCGCACAAGCTTCTTCTGGGAAAGTTTGCCTTTTAACGTATCCGCAACAGGCACTGTCGGGTCTGCCGCACCCGTCACACGCATTGCCTGATAAACATAACCGCGCCCTGAAAGCGGGTCGCGAATGGCGCCGCCAAGACAGGTCGCCGCACCGCCGAAGGGTTCGATTTCCGTCGGATGGTTGTGCGTCTCGTTTTTGAAAAAGACAAGCCACTCTTCGGTGACAGGTCCGTCGCCGTAATCCATTTCCACAGGAACAACGACCGAACAGGCATTGATCTCATCGGACTGTTCCATATCCTCCAGCTTCCCGTCTTTTTTCAGCTTGCGCATCGCCATCAGCGCCAAATCCATCAGGCAGACGAACTTATCCGTTCTGCCCGCAAAAATTTCTTCTCTTGTCCGCAGATAACTCTCATAAGTTTCCCGAATCGGTTTCTGATAATATCCGTCCCGGAAAACAACATCCGTAAGTTCCGTGGAAAATGTCGTATGGCGGCAATGATCTGACCAATAAGTATCCAGCACACGGATTTCCGTCATCGTCGGATTCCTGTGCTCTTCCCCGTCATAATACTTCCGGATATGCCAAAAATCTTTGAATGTCATTGCCAGTCCCAGCGAATCATATAATTTTCGGAACTCCGTTTCCGGCATGGAACAGAAATCCGCAAGCACCGCCACATCGGCCGGTTCTTCATATTGGACTATCAATGTATCCGGCTTTTTCATATCCGTCTCTCTGGAATCTACCGGGTTAATGCAGTATGCTTTAATTTTCTCAAATTCATCATCGGAAATTTGTCCCACTATTAAATAAGTGACAGCCGTTCTAATCACGGGCTCTTCGTCTTCTTTCAGGAACTTCACGCACTGTACTGCCGAATCCGCCCTCTGATCGAACTGTCCCGGCAGATATTCTACGCCAAATACCCGCCCATCCGTCGGAATTTCAATTTCTTCCTCATACAGCATATCAACAGGCGGCTCTGAAAATACGGTCCTGCATGCTTTTTCAAAAACCGCTTCCGATATATTTTCCACATCATATCGGATCAGTACCCGTACTTCTTTTACTCCTTCAATACCGAGATAACTTCCAAGCTCTTCTTTCAGTTCTTTCGCCTTTACCGCAAAAGGCTCCTTCTTTTCCACATAAATGCGCTTCACATTTCCCATGCTGAATTTAATCCCTCCGTATTCTTAATCTGCATCTTCTTAATCTATATCGATGAGCAGTCCCTCCATAATATAAAGAAGCTGCTCGTCAACCATCGCTTCGGTAATGCCCATTGTCTGGGAATTAATTTTCATACCTTCCAGCACATACATAATATTATTCGCAGCGCCTCTCGGATTCTCACAATAAAATTCTCCGGAAGCGATACCTGATTCAATGAGTTTTTCCAGAACCCTCACGCCTGCATCAAATTGTCTGCGCAGCATCTGATCTTTTTTCTCCCTGTTTTCAAAAGCATACTCATAGACAGCCATCGTCAGGTTATTTCTTTTCCGCAGAAGTTCCTTCTTCTGTTCCTTTAAGAACAGCGTCAGAATATCGGCCGCCGAATCCTCTTCAATGCTCTCTGTAAAAACATCATCGAGTTCCTCCGCATCCTGCTGAAGCACCGCGAGCAAAAGTTCCTCCGTACTGCTGAAATATAAATAGAGACCGCCCCGGCTGATGTCGCAGGCTTCTACGATATCCTTCATCGTCACATTTTTGTACCCTTTCTCGACAAATACCTTTTTGGCCGTCTCTAATATATACTGTTTCTTTTGTAACGATTTTTCTCCCATACCCGTGTTTCTTACCTTTCCCTAAAGTTCTTCTCCCGACTGATTTGAGATTCCGCTTTTTAGGCATTCTCCAGTGTGAGACCCAGAACTTCTTACGAAGCAGTCTTTGCTGTGAGCTCTAGAAGTTCTTCTCACGCTATTGGCCTGTCCCAGAATTCCAGATTTTCCTTCATCTTCCTTACAATGTTCAGGAAAATGCGGTTCTGCACCGCCTCCGTCCACATCCTGCCTTTTGTCATGCCGCCCATCACATATTTGGACAAAATCCCCTTTAAAATATCCATCCGCGTGATATCCGAATTGGAAATTGCCCGCAGTTCGTCCTTCTGCGTGACAATTCTGTTTCTTGAATATATATATCTGTAATTTCTGTCTAACAAATTTGTACGCTGTACTTCCTTGACAAAGCCAAGCAGCATACTATCATAGACCGGAAAGGCAATCGAATGCTCCCCGATTCCGGAGCCGCTATATGTTTCCGAAACATTACTCCCCGATTTTTCCTCCAGCCAGGGCAGATAACGTATCAGTTTTTCCACATCCGCCTTATACTCCTGTACAACCTGTCTTCTATATTCTATATCTTCCTTATCTATCGCCATACGAATCACTGCTGCCTTTCACATATTTCATAAAATGAACACTATAAATATTTTATCATATCTTGATTAAAAGTACAGCACAAAATTCCTGCAGCAAATTTGCAAATTTGGCCCTTATATCCTATACGCCTTTTCGCATTTTTGTGTTATAATAGACGCAGATCATCCGGTCAGCGTCATGCAGATCATCCGGTCAGCGTCACGCAGATCATTCGGTCAGTACCATTTTTCAGTATTAATTTTACCAATGTATGTCTGTATTAACAGACGGAGGGGAGTTATTTATGGCAGTAAAAGAATTTCCATCAGGAACCGTTCTCATTCAAAGCGAGCAGGCAATTACCGCCCTGCACGTTATTACCAAAGGTTCCGTGAGGGCATCTTATCCGGGAGGAGAATTTTATTTATACAAAGGAGACGTCATAGGCGCCTGTGAACTTTTTTATGATTCCTATTTTATTTCCTATCAGGCAGCAGAGGATACGGCGCTCGCTTCCTACGCCTGCAATAACGGACATCTATCTGAACTTCTTCACACGAAATCGGACCTTTCCAACCTCATTGTAAGTTCCCTGTTCCGGCAGATGAAAGAAATTCTGGATCAGTACGAACTGACGAAATTCGACTGTGAGAATTTCTACCAATATCTGATGAAAAGTTACTCCGAATATGGCCGTTTTACCGCCAAGCACGGTCTTTCCACCCGAGTACTTCCAGGATTGGAAGACGTAACGGAACTGGAACTGGAAGAAGATGTGCCTGACTGGCTGAACAGCTATTATGGGCAGTTACAGCGCATTATGAAAAGCATCACCGCCAAATCACAGATTGCGGATTTCATACGCGGTATGCTGTACAAAGCCAGCAAGGACGTTTATGAAATCATCTATGTATGCCGTGAACTTTATGAATATAAATCGGAAATTGCCGGTCTTTTGATGAACGAAAATAAACTGGACTTCTTTGACCTCTATGCCAGTCTCCTGTACCGAATCGGCGCACATGACGAAGATTCCACCTCGATTACCGCCGCACTCGGCACCATGATGATTCAGTTGGAAAATCAGGACTCCATCGACAAGGAAATGTATCGGGAACGTGTTCAGGAATATAAAAATAAACTGGAAGCCCTGCAGAATGCCGAAAATTCACCGGCCGACCAAAACGCTTCCGCATCTGAGGTCCCAGACCTTACAGATTCCCTGCATACGATCCTGACTTACGCAGAATGCGATGAAGAGACAACAACAGGATTCAAGGCCGCTATCGAAAAATACAATAAAATGTCCGATAAAAACGCTTCCGATGACACCGCCAGAAAACTGCGTACGACTATCACGAAACTGTTCTATAAAGTTTATACGCAGGCATTTATGAAGAGCCTTTCCGATTCCAATATACCGAAAATCGTCAAAATGTTCTTCAACTTCGGCTATGTGGATGAAAAACTCGCCGGCTTGGAAAACGCAACCTATCTTTATTCTATTGTGGATTCGCTGCCCAGCGACCCTTCCCGAAGTGTTTATACTGCCTATGAATGGATGAAGGAAGTTTATGAAGGACGCAAGGCTCCATGCCGTAATGAATTTGACAATGACTATGCAGCATATGTGCATGAATTGAAAGTAAACGGTAAAATAACAGCGGCAGAAGAAGCGCCCATGTTGACAAACCTCTCCAAAATGGTCGAGTTCGAACTGGACAATATGTTCCAGTCCGTCAACAAAATGACGTTCGGCCGTATCAGCATCTTCTGTCCTGTCTTTTCAGAGAGCAACGTGCTGAAAGACCTGTCCGAATCCCTTGTATCCACAGATAAGGTAAGGGCAAGCTTCGAACAGATCTGTGCTACCGATTACAGCGCATACTACCGGGAGACGATGTACAGCAATCCAGACATCGGTATTGCAAAAGAATCTATCAGCGTGGAAATTCTCCCCGATGTCATTCTGATGCCAAATGTCGGTATCCGTGGTGTTATGTGGCAGGAAATCGAAGGCCGGAAACGTACCACGCCGGCGCGTATGATGGTATCCATTTTCCAGATGGAAGATTTAAACAGCATCCTTGTCCGGCTGACCGGCGAATATCGTTGGGAAATGTGCAAACGAATTCAGGGAGCAAGATGGAACGATGTATCGGAACCGTCCCTGACGAGCGAATATTTCGACTATATTCAGTTTTATAAAAAGAACAGGGAATTGTCCGCCGATGCAAAGGAAAAAGTCAAACTCAGTATGCAGAAAGCGAAAAACAGCTTTAAGGAAATGTTCATCCGGGATTATGAATCATGGATTATTTATGAAGGCGCTGGTTCTCCCCGTCTGAACAAGGTTGCGCGTACGATTCTGTTCACCCATTGTCCTTTTGCAAAAGCGGTGCGTGATAAGCTGAAAGCCAATCCTCTATATAAGGATATGATGGACCGCTACGGCGTTAAACAGTCCCAGAAAGTTCATCATATGGATAATCTGATTCATAAAGTACAAAATTCCGGCGCGGAGGTTCCGGCCGAGATTACAGAACAAAGAGCTTACTTATTAAAATAAAAGGGCAAGGGCATGAAGATTTTCTTAGGCGGCGTCCTTTGACGCCTTAGAAAATCTTTATGCCCTTTGCCCCTTTTTATTTTTTGGCCGGCTTTACAAGTACAAGACTCAACACCAATGCAATGATATAAAGCACAATCGTCGCATAAAGCACACATTGATATCCGGTCGGATTTACCGCGATCATCTCTACTGTTCCGTCGGAAAGCGCATGCTCGATTTCAATGGTCTCTCCAAAATGATTTACGATCCAGGTCGCCATCTGATTACCGGTCAGTCCTGCAAAAGCCCAGGCAGAAAGGGTAATTCCGTGTATCGCACTGATATTCCCCATACCGTAATGATCGGAAAGAAGCGTAGGCACATTGGAGAACCCGCCGCCGTAACCTGCATTGACAACGAAGATCAGACCGAGTACAAGGATAATCAATAACGTATTGCCCTCTCCATTCTTAATACCGCTTGTCAGCATTACAATTGCCGTAAAAGCAATCGAAAGAACAAAAATCAGCTTATAAATGGTATTTCTGTCCTTCATTGTATCCGCCCATGCGGAAAATCCAAGACGCCCGCCTGCATTAAAAATTGCGGATACGGTAGAAATAATGCCTGCAAAACTTGCCAGACCAATACATTTTACAATCATTTTTTCCTGTGAGATCAACGCAAGACCACAGGTAATATTGATATAGAACATCAGCCAGATACCGGCATAATTGGATATCGGCCTTGTTTTCAGCACTGACATAATGCTCTGACTCTCATCCTTATTCTGCGGCTCATGCCAGTCATCCGGTTTCTTCAAAAGAAGATGTCCAGCAAACATCATGATAAAATAAACAACTGCCAGAATCAGAAACATCTTATAGATACCGCCTTCGCCAAGACCGCTCAGCATTCCCTGCATGATCGGGCTCGCAATCGCCTTCGCCGCACCGAAACCTGCTACTGCCAATCCCGTTGCGAGACCTTTTCTATCTTTGAACCAGAGCATCAATGTCTTGACCGGTGACAGATAACCTGTCCCAAGTCCGATTCCCATGATGAATCCATAACATATGTAGATTCCAATCAACGCCAGCATACTGCCTTTATGTGCTCCACCGTAATAGATAAAAAATCCTGTGCCCGCCATACCGGCTGCGAAACAGATCGATGCGATCAGGGACGACTTATGGATGTCCTTCTCAACAACATTCCCAAGAAATGCCGCCGACATTCCAAGGAAAAAAATAGCAAAGCTGAATGCCCATTCCGTCGCTCCCTTGGAAAAGCCGATATAGTCGGCAATTTCCTGACTGAAAATCGACCAGCAATAAACGGTACCGATACTACAATGAAGCAATAAAGCGGGAACTGCCGCGCGAATCCATTTGTTCGTGCGCCAGCCTCCCTGATTTTTCACACTTTCTCCCATACTACTCACTCTTCCTTTACCTTTCGTATTTTTTACTAATATTACTTTACACTAAACTACCTCAGATTTCAATCCTATTTTTCCAGCCGATACCCCTGTCATTCTCCTGATTTATTCCACACTTTTTTTCTTCCGGCATCCCTTTTTCGCCCTGTTCATTCATCGCGCATTTCTACATAATTCGACTCATTTCGCTAATATAGTTTCATTTTATCAGAATATATTCATAGACGAAACGCGAATTAAATTATATAGTAGTTATAGACTTAATCACGGAAGTTAAGTCGGTAATAGCAATTCCGGAAGAATTCCCCTTTTACACAACAGAGCCCCCGAAGTGATTCGGGGGTTTCTGTTTTATCTTTTTTCCATTTTTATCAAATGAATCCTCAAAGACAGTTTAGGCCGCTAAATCAATATAGTACTATCGACTTCAATATGCTATTACGATTTATCCCATATAAAATTACTTCAATACAAGCACCGAATATCCCGGCATGGTAATCGTTCCATTCGACAGAACAATCCTTTCTTCTCCGCTCTCCAATGCGCCACGGATATTTCCCTCAGAAATCTCTGCACTATTTACCATAATGCCGCTCATATCAAGTTCCGCCGTTTCGGCTCCGGTATGAAAGACCAGAAGCACTTCGGAGCCTTCCCATGTTTTTTTCAACACACAGAAACTGTCTCCCGAAACACTTTCAAGATATTCCACTTCCCCTCTTGCAATTTCCGGATTCTGATTTCTGATCTTGATAACTTTCTTATAATATTGGTAGATAGAATCCGGGCTCTGCTCCTGTTCCTCCAGACTGCCAAATTTCATCTGAAAATCATCCATGTCCGCAGGCCCGTCACACATCCCTGCTTTCTCCGCATCGGTGCTCCAATACATCGGTGCACGCTTATTCTCATCTTTGCCGGCTCCCTTCATCCCCAGCTCTTCGCCATAATAAAGGAACGCCGAACCGCTCATGAAAAGATTCATTGCACCGGCAAGCTTCGTCTGCTTCTCGGAGTTTTCACCCGCATAATAACCTGCGCTTCTGCCCATATCATGGTTCGTGTAAAAGGGTGCATCGATGTAATTTTCATTGTATTGCCCGAATGTTTCCTGTAAAGAGGCACTCACAGTACCATACCTCGATGCAGGCGACCCATTGACTACTTTGGAGATGATTCCGTCTTTATCCGCAAACGCAAAATTGAAAAGGCTGTCGATACCGCTTCCGTAATACTGTGCATAATCATTGATATCAAGCCATGCTTCCCCGACCAAATAGGCATCTTCTTTCTGCTCTTTGACCATCGTCGTAAACCAGTCCAAAAACGCAATATTAGCCTGCGGATTCCCCGTATAAAACTCCTTGACCGCATCCAGCCGGAAGCCGCCGATTCCCATATCCAGCCAGAAACCCGTGATTTCCTCAATTTGAGCTCGAAGCGCTTCGCTGTCCAGATTCAAATCCGGCATCTCGCTCCAGAACTGTGCCTCGTAATACCAGTCCGTTCCTTCTACCGCATAACAGCCGGCCCCCTGTTCTCTGGAAAAGTGATAATAATCAAAAGACGGACAAACCGCTGTATCCGGCTCCCCATCTCCCAACTCCTTCAAATAGGCACAGGCTTCCGTAAACCACGGATTCTGAGAAGATGAATGATTCAGCACCAGGTCCATGATCACCTTAATTCCCCGCTTATCACATTCTGCCAGCAGTTCTTTAAAATCCTCCATCGTGCCATAATCGGAATCAATATCATAATAATCCATTACATCGTATTTATGATAAGTAGGTGACGGTCCTATCGGCATCAGCCAGATGCCGTTACATCCCAAATCCGTATCTGTCGTATCATCACCGTCATTGATATAATCCAGTTTGGAGATCAGCCCCTGCAGGTCCCCGATTCCATCTCCGTCGCTGTCGCAGAAAGAATACACAAAGACCTCATAATAAGTGCGGTAATTATCCTCTATGATATTCAGCGGAATTGTATCGGTAACATCCACGACCTCCATCTGCTCCGCCGTTCCATCAACCTCCTCGCCGTTTCCGTTCCCGCCGGTCTGCCCGTCCTGCGGCTCCGCCTGCGCTCCTGTCCCGTCCGTGCCCGCTGTGCCGCTGTCTACGCTCTCACCCGTCTGTCCCGTCTGCGCTCCATCCACCCCGCTTTCGCCGCATCCTGTCGTCTGAAGCATCATACAAACTGCCAAAAACACCGCTGCAGCCCGCCGATATGCTGTCATCCTATGCCTCCCGTCATTCCGTTTCATCCTGACCATACACAATAACCTCCTTCTTTACCAAAATTTGAAAATGCAGACCTCCCTCTTTTTTCCAATCGGGACGGTCTGCACTTCTATTCCTTATTCATATTTCTCCAAGTGTTCTAACGATTCTAATACCGAATGCTCCGCCATTCCCAAAACAGAATCGCCTTATTGCGGCAGTTCTAAAGCAGAATGCCTACGGCAATTCTAAAGCAGAATGCCTACGGCATTCTGCTGGGCGAAAAAGGTTCCGCTCCGCGGAACCGTAGAAGTTCTTGACATCGCATCCATTGATGCGATGTCTTTAGAACTTCTTTTCGCCCTAGCCTTTTACCGAACCGCCCGTAACACCTTCAACATAGAACTTCTGCATCAGTACGAACAACGCCGAAATCGGTATTGATACAATAACACCGCCCGCACAGAAGATCGAGAAGTATTTATTGACAAGTGACTTGTTGAGCATATTGAACAGACCGATTGCAATCGTCCAGTCCGTCGCGATACCCGAATTCAGCATCAGCTTCGCCAATACGAAATCACCCCACGGTACGAGGAAGGAGTTGATGATCGTATAGACGATGATCGGCTGTGACAGAGGAATGATGATCTTGAAAAAAATCGTCGCTTCCGAAGCGCCTTCCAGCCATGCCGCCTCACGCAGCGATGTTGAAATCGTATCCATAAAGCCCTTTGTGATCAGATAACCAAGTCCCGCTCCCGCAGAATATACGATGATCATACCGAGATGGCTGTTCGTCAATCCGATGGATTTCATTACGAAGTATACCGCGATCATGGACAATACGCCCGGGAACATATTCAAAATGATACCGAAACTCATCAGCCCTTTTCTTCCCTTGAACCGCAGACAGCTCATCGTATAGCTGACCATCAATACAAAAGAAGTAGAAACGATACAGGTAAAAATTGCGATGATCAGCGTATTTTTGAACCACGCTCCATACTGCACAACGGAATCCGGCTCGAAGAACAACGCTTTATAGTTATTCAAAGACCATGTTTCCGGGAAAAAGTGCGCTGTATTGATTCCCTTATAGCCACTGAAAGATGTAACTACCAGCCAGAGAATCGGTACTAACCAGATAACCGCAAGGAATGCTAAAACCAAATGTCTTACGATAGAACCTACTGTCTTTTTCATTATCGGAAATCCTCCTCTCTATTGCCTTTGATTGTCTGTGTAAAGGTAATAAGCGTAAACGCTGCACAGATAATAAATACGAGAATACCAATTACGGATGCTATCTTATAGTTATAATATTCATTTGTCAACCGGAACAGCCATGTTACGAGCAGGTCCACTTCTTTTGCATTAGAGTTCGCGAGCAGCTGGTCGGATGTAACATATACGTCCTGTGTCAACAGGTAAATAACATTGAAGTTATTAATATTCTTTACAAAGTCTGTGATCAAACTCGGCCCCGTAATAAAGAGCACATAGGGCATCGTAATCTTCCAGAAGATCTGGAAACTGTTCGCGCCGTCGATTCTCGCGCTTTCCAGCTGGTCCACCGGAATATTCATCAGAACGCCCGTTGCGATCAGCATCTGATAAGGAACACCTACCCAGATATTAATCAGAACGATCATGACCTTTGCCCATGTAGGATTTGTCAAAAACGGTATATAGGTCAGGTTTGAATTGACCAGACCGATGCTCTTTAGGAAATCTGTCAGGCCGATATTAGAGCAGATCGTATTTACGATACCGCTGTCCGCGAAGAAGTTTCTAACGAGCAGCAAAGTAACGAACTGCGGAACTGCGATCGCGACCATGAACAATGTTCTCCATAGTTTCGGAAGTTTTGTCTTTTTATTATTGATGAACTGTGCCATCAAAATACCGCCGATAAAAGTTGTCAGTGTAGCCAAAAGCGCCCATTCCAGCGTCCAAATCAAAATTTTACCGAAGGAATAACCGAAAGTCACTGTTGTCGAATTTGTAAAAAGCTGTTTGAAGTTTTTCCAACCGACCCATGTAAACAACGCACTGGGCGGCATATGCTGCTGGTCATAGTTGGTAAACGCTACCGCTACCAATACCAGAATCGGTATGATGTTCATCAGGATAATACCGAGACAGGGCAGAGTCAGCAATGTAATATGAAATTTTTCATTGAATAAGGCACGAATATCTTCCCGGAAAGTATTGATATGCTTTCCTTCTTCCTTCCGCACCTGCAGACGGTAAACAGCTTTGATATTTCCAATGTATACTAAAATAAAAATCAAGATTATGAATAACGCAATAATGGAATTCAATAAAATCAGAAAAGAGTTATCATAATCATTCACTTTACTTGTCATTGTTAATGGGTCAAAAACCTGTTCGAACTGAACAGTTCCCAATGTACCGAACTTTGCCAGATTCGGCGCCGCATAAAAAACGCATGTCATAATAAAAACGATTTCCAACGCAATCATGATCAATCCGTTAATGATCTGTTTTCTTGCAAAATAGCCTGCCCCCATGACAAGCAGGGATAATTTTACCCCCATATCGCCTTTTGCTACCGCCGTACCGAAATCTTTAAAATAATTTCCGCTTAATTTCTTTTTATTCTTCATAGGAAACCCCTCTCAGAATGATTTTGTATGATTTTTCCAGATAAAAACTATTTAAGAATACCCCGCATCCCGACTAAGGCTGCGGGGTATGATATAAGACCCGAAACTATTTATTTATTCAATCGGAGCCATGATACCTTCTACTGCGGTATCCAGTACACTCTGAAGGTCTGAACCTGCACTGCCGTCTGCCAAAATCTGTCCTAATGTCTCAGCCGGTGCCCAGAAGTTACCGCCTACACGCTGAGGTGTTGCGTAAGCTGCCTGTGCTGCCAGAGCGGAGATTGCCGGGTCAGCCTGAACTGCATCGGAAGCTGCTGCTGCCGTATTTGCAGGGCCAAGGCCTCTTGCTTCAAATCTTGCTGTCTGAGCTGCTTCATTGGTCAGGAACTCTGCAAGTAACATAGACCAGCCAACATTAGCAGAATAAGGATTTACACCGATCAGTTTGTATCCTGAATAAGAAGACATCTGACAATCCTTGCCCGCTACGTTAAAGGTAGGAAGCTTGGTAGCCGCGTAATTCTCGCCCCATGCGTCGGATGCTGTCTCCGCTCTCCATGTTCCGTTTACTGCTGCTGCTACCGTACCCTCTGCGATAGCTGTTGCCATTTCCTCATCACCCATATCAACAAGTACATTGGACCCAAACAGATCCATGATTGCCTGTGCTACATCCGTTGCACCTGTCGCATTCCATGTACAGTTATTGGAACCGTCATCATTCAATGTCAGTTCATAGCCTGCACCCTGGAAGAATGCGTAAATATACCAGCCGTTAGAAACGTCCATTGCGATCTTCTTGCCTGCTGCCTCTGCTACTTCTACCATCTTCTCAAGTGATTTTACATCATCCTCTGTGAATACAGAAGCATCATAGAACATGAAATAGCCGTTATCAGCTGTCATCGGGTAAGCGTATAATGTACCGTTTACAGTTGCCGCTTCTACTGCACCTGCTGCGTTTGCGCTTGCTACATCATAAGTATAGGTAGCAGCTACCGGCTGAAGTGCGCCTGCCTGAACAAGTTCATTGATCTGGTCATCAGCGAATGCGAATACGTCTGCCGCCGCTTCTACGTCTGTCAGGATCGTATCTTTTGCTGTAGACTCAGATTCGGAACCCAGTGTAATATCAAATGTAACATCGGGATATGCTGCCTTGAAATCCTCAAGAAGCTGTGTCGTCAGAGCCTGATCTTCTTCAGATGCCCATACGGTAAGTTTTACCGTATCCGTTGTTGATGCGATCAGCTTCGCAACCGGATCATCGGCAGATGCGGAATTGTCTGCTGCTGCGGAGTTGTCCGCCGCTGCGCTGTTGTCTGTTGCTGCCGCAGAATTGTCTGTTGTCGCTGCAGAATTGTCTGTTGTCGCTGCGGAATTGTCTGTTGTCGCTGCGGAATTGTCTGTTGCTGCTGCGGAGTTATCGGCTGAAGTGTCCCCCCCCGCCTCGTTTCCACATCCAACAAGACTTGCAGCAACCATTGATGTTGCAAGTACTGCTGCTAATACTTTTTTCTTCATAACTTTTTCCTCTCTCTCTTTAATACTTTTTACTGCTTTATATAAAATGTGTTGCCACATCTTATAACATTTATACGATAAATATCTACAGGCTCGAAATATTTCAGCAAATCATGAATAATCAGCGAAACAATGCAGAAAATATTTTCGTAAACTTTCGAACTAAAGTCAATATAACACCTATTATGGCATTTTGTCAACCGTCCATTCTTTTTTAGCATACTTTTTTGCATTTTTTGACGGTTTTTCAAGGCTATTTTTGGTTATTATGCCAATCATTCCTCTTCTTTCTTGAAAATTCGATTCATTTTTTATATAATGATAGGACTCTGGCAGAAACATCATCTGTCCTGAGAAATCTGTTATCACACAAAAATGAGGAAAACATCTATGGCTACGATAAAAGATATCGCAAACCGACTTGGTGTTTCCGTCAGCACCGTTTCCAAAGGTCTGAACGGCGCCAGCGACATCAGTGAACAACTTCGTCAGATCGTACTGGATACCGCCGTTGAAATGGGATACACTCCCAAACAAATGCGCGCGCGCGAAGCAAAAAAGCTTTGTATTTTCATCGAAAATATGGAATACGAAACCTCCGAGCAGTTCGGTTATGACATTATTCTCGGCTTTAAACAGGCTGCCTATCCGGCGCAGTATGGTGTTACCGTCATGCCCGTTACTCCCGATTTTCAGGCCGGTGAAAAATATGACACCTATATGCTGAAAAACGGATATGTAGGCGCATTTTTTGTTGGCTTCGCCTTACAGGACGCCTGGCTTGCGCAGCTTCATACCACATCTATTCCGACCACACTTTTTGATAACTATATCCGCAAAAATCCTAACGTCAGCTATATCGGCACAGACAGTTTTGAAGGCATTGACGATGCCATTGAGCATCTCATTTCGCTTGGGCACCGGAAAATCGCCCTGCTGAACGGCTCCGCTCATTCCATGATCACGGAACAGCGGCGTCAGGCCTATATCGAAAGCATGAATGCCCACGGTCTGGAAATCAACGAAAAATGGATGCCCTATGGCTATTATGTTGCCGCCGCTGCAAAGGACCACGTCGCCAATCTGCTTTCCCTCGGCGCTACCGCCATTGTATGCGGCAACGACCTGCTCGCTTCCGGCGCGCTGGAAGAATGCAGAGCGAACGGCTTCCGGGTTCCCGAAGATGTCAGTATCATCGGATTCGACGATATTCCGATTTCCGCCAAGCTGACTCCTTCGCTGACGACCATCCGGCAGGATCGGATTGAACTTGGCAAATGCGGCTTCTATACGCTTCATTCCGTCATCAATCACGTTTCCATCTGCAAAAACCTGCTGCGCCCACAGCTTATCATCCGGGATTCAACTGCCCCTGTCAGAAACAATGGATGTCTCGCTCCGTGAGCCATCCTATGTGAAAGTAAAATCTCTGACCGCCTCCAATGCGGGCAGTGCGTTTCCGTCATAATCGAACAATGCCTGATTGGCCCATTCGTTGCCGCCCGGCCCTTTTTCGTCCATATAGGCGATGGCTTCTTCTGATGCCCAGCCGGAGCCGGCTATCGGAATCCATGCGGCCTCCCAGTAAAAATATCCTCTGACTTTCTTATCCGGCACCTGTTTCATGATTTCGAATAAATCCAGCAAAAACTGTTTCTGTCCTTCTTTTGTCATCGAATAAGGCACTTTTGCGGCAAGTTCCGGTTTTGTCGCCATTCCTTTTCTCTCATGCGGCGCTAACTTCTCATAAGCCGCATAATCTTCCATCGTATAGCCCATCGATACTTCCGCGATCATCAGTTCCTTGCCGTACCGCTTTGCGAGGTCGTTCATGTTATTTGCCAGATCTTCCATCGTTCCATGCCAGAAAGGATAATAAGACAAGCCTATGATCTGGAAATCTTCACCCTTTTCCATAAAGTGGTCGAACCACTCCCGATAGAGCGCATTGTTTCCGCCGTTATCCAGATGAATCATCAGCGGAACCTCTTTATCAACTGCCCTTGCTCCCCGAATTCCGGCATTCAGCAGACGCGCCAGATTATCGTATTCAGGCACCTTTCCATATGGCCAGAGAATGCCGTTCGTCACTTCGTTTCCAATCTGTATCAGCGTTGGAAAAGCATCCGCTTCCCGCATGGTCTCCAGCGTTTCCTTCGTATATTGATAAACTGCCGCTTCCAGCTCTTCCAGATTCATCCCCTGCCATGCCCTCGGAATACGCTGCTTCCCGGGATCTGCCCAGAAATCGCTGTAATGGAAATCGAGCAGCACTTCCATCCCTTTTGCAAGCGCCCTTTTTGTCAGTCCTATCGTTGTCGGCAAGTCGTTCGTTCCCGCTCCATACGGCTCACCGCTCTCCGTATACGGATTATTCCACAACCGGAGCCTGACCGCATTGACATCATAACTCTGTAAGATATCGAACACGTCCTTCTCCTGTCCCTGATCATAGAAGCGTCCTCCCAGACTTTCCACCTCTTTCAACGTAGAAATATCCATGCCCTTTAAAAATTTCATCCGTTATTTATCTCCATCCTGATACCATTATTCTGCTTCTAAAGCTGATTCACAGATTCCCAAAACTCCGAAAGAATGGCCCACGGCCATTCTTTCGGGCGAACAAGATTTGCTGCGCAAATCGTAGATTTTCTTAGGCGGCGTACTCTGCCGCCTTAAAAAATCTGTTCGCTCTGTTCTAGTCGAAATCAAACTTCGTAAACCGCTTCATCGCATCCTTATACCGAAATCTTACCAGTTCATTCTTCTCCAGAACATCTTCCTCTGTTCCCACATATTGACAGCGGATGCAGTGATATTCCTTTTTGTCCTTGTCATAGAACATATCGATATCCAAATCTCTCATAAAGCAGGAGGGACATCTGTAATTTAATTTGCCTTTGCCAGATTGAGCCATGTCGCAAATACCTCCTTATCTTTCAATTTGGTCGTATATCCTAATGTGAACATCGGGGAGAACGCATAGCCTTCTTTGATATAACCGACCGCATCTTTTTTCTCACAGCTTAAAGAAACTCTTGTCTCGATCTCGGGAATGACAGAAACGACTTCTTTTGCACCCGCCAGCTGCTCTTCGCGGCATTTATAAGCGTATTTGATTTCTTTGCTTTCCGTATCGCCTACGCAGGTTAGTGTAATATTGCTCATATCCTCGGAGTACTCCGTCGTACCGTAACATGCGACCATATATTCGTTAATCTCCACTTCCGCATTCGGGTCGCTCATTTCCAGAATATTTCTCTCAATCTTCACATTGGAGCTTCCTTCTTCGAAGTAAATCTTCGTCTGCAGCTTCACAGTCAGATCATAGAACTCGATATCTACCGGATCCAATGTCAGAATTCTTGTATTTCCTTCCTGCGAAAAATGTGCTTTCGTTCTGCACAGACACAGATCTACCTCTTCTCCCTTATAGGTCAGTTTCGCACTTCTGACAGTTCCTTCACCCGCATAATGAGTAAAATATCCGGCCCTGTATTTTTCCTGAATCAAGAACGGATAAGAAGCATCCGTTATATGCTTCGTGCCGATGCCGACAGGCCATTCCAGTTTGGCCGCGTAAGGTCTTAAATCGACGATAGCGCCGCCCTGGTCCATATTGACACAGACTCTCATGAACGGGTCACAGTACCAGAACAACTGCTTGTCCGAACCATATAAAATATCTCTCCAAAGTGCGCATTCCGGCTCTGTCAGCGTCTTTTTCTGACGATAATAATCGGCAAACTCAGCCATTGTCATATCATCCAGTTTTCCTTCTTTTTTCAACTGACCATAATATGCCATGCCGTCTTCATATGATTTTAAGAGCAGCTCATAAGGCGCCTCCCAACGTCCCATCTTATTCATCCAGCCGGGACCTACGAACATCATGTTGTAAGCATAACCATTATTATATTTTGCCAGATCACGGTACTGGTCAATCAGATTATATAAATAAGGAAACTCCCATGTCTTGGAATCATAACTCATACTGCGCAGTACATTTTGCGGATGGGTTCCGAAATTGGAACCATTTCCGTCATAGCAGGCGATCAAATCCCTTGACAGATGCGGGATTGCCACGATACCGCTGTCCTCTGCTTCGTTTGCCGCCGGCGCATGCACGTTCTGCTTACTCGGGATCCAGGGAGCCCACGGACCGCCGTCCATAAAGGTATACCAGGAATTGTTACAGGTATGGTATGCTTTCGGTCCTTCCTCCCAGCAGGTAGCCACCGCACATTTCACCATCGGATATTTTTCTTTGATATAATTTACCAGTTCGGCATCCATATAATAGGAACCTGTCGATTCCGGATAAAAACCGAAACGGTCGTAAAATTTACCGAATACATCATCGACGATAGACTTTTTGTCTTCCATCGAGAACATCCAGATACAGAAATCCTTTGTCTTATATTTCTCACGAAACTCCGTGCAAGGCAGTCCCAACAGCGACAGTGCAATCTCATCTCCGTATTTCTCATGGTCGGCTTTGGCAAGTTCCACAGCCTCATCGTTGAATAAAGACGCATATGTCATCTGAATGGTTGTTTTCAGACCGTTCTTATGCGCGATTTCCTGCTGTGTCTTAAAAATATCCAACGATTCCGTAAGCAACGCCTTCCGACCGATGTCCTCTTCTTTTCCATGTCCAGTCACTTTTTCCGCATACTCGGGAACCATTTCCGGGCGATGGATAATGTTCACAATAAACTTGTTCTCCATGTTGTCCTCCATTCCTATTTTATTTATATTTACTCAGCCTGTGGCCTATAAATTTCCCTGTTTTCTCTATTGCGCAAACGGTTGTTCATATGCTTAGGATAACAAACGGCTTATCTGTTGTCAATGTATATATTTTACTATTTCCAATATACAAATTTATTCATTTTGCACAATAACACTTCTACTTCACAATATTTCGGCCGAGGGCGGGGCAGGGCCTGTATGGTTCCTGCGGAGGCCCTTGAAGAGCGTCGGCACTTGGTGAAAAAGACGCTTGCGGCTTTTGAACCTAGTACCGTTACAGCTCTTCGCGGAGCGAAAGCGTGCCTCCAAAGGAACCATACAGGCCCTGCCCCGCCCTCGGCCGAAACACTACATCTCCTTCGTCGAATCCCTCATGGAAATCTGATAACCGAGAAGCCGCTGTCCCGGCACTTCCTGTCCTTCTATCATGGCAAGGAGCGTTTTACAGGTCATTTTCCCGAGTTCTTCTATATCGAACTGAATAGAAGTCACGGATGGCATATAGTTTTCCAGAAAGGAACTGTCATAAAAAGAAGCGATCTTCACCTGCTCCGGCACTCTTATTTTTCTCTGCTGTAAGATATTTAATACGCAGCCGCACAAATAATCGTCTGTCGAAATAATGCACTGAATTTTTTCCCGCAGCAGCTTTTCCACGATCTTCTCTACCGTTTCCATATCCTCCACATCCGAAAAAACGTATTCTCCTTCAGGCGCTGCATTTCCTTCCAGATGCCTGCAGGCATCCAGAAATCCCTGTACTCTGTACCGGTTTACCATATGGTTCCGATTTCCTCCAATCAGCGCAATCCGTTCCATTCCCTGCGCAATGAGCCGGCCCGTCAATTCCCGGCAGGCGCTCTGGTGGTCATTATCAATCCACACCACCGAGGAATCTTCCGTACTGCCGATTGTAACAAAAGGAATCCCCGTTTCTTTTAAATATTCTGCAGGCGCATCATTTACGAGCGTACGGGTCAGAATAAAACCGTCCACTTTATGATTGACAACGACTCTCTGCAGCCTTGAAATATCCTCCGCCGTAACGATGGATACTAACACGTCATAATCCATGGAAGACGCAATTTTGCTGATGCCGAGCATGCAGTTCTGGAAAAAAGGAAGCTCCACGATATTATAATCCCCCGGAATCACCAGACCGATATTGTAGGTTCTCGACTGGGCAAGCCCTTTTGCGATCACGTTCGGCCTGTAATTGTGTTCTTCAATGTATTGCAGAACTCTGTTGCGGGTCTCCTCCCCAATCCGTCCCTTACCGGAAATGGCGCGGGATACGGTAGTCTTGGAAACGCCCAGCGTGTCGGCAATATCGTTTATCGTCAGATTTTTATCTTCTGTCATAGACATGACACCTGCCTTTCAATACTCGAATCCTATAACATATCATTCCGTTTCTGCATAATATAATACAAAAGTTCACACTTTTGCTATCTTTAGTTTGCTGTGATACAGACGCCGGCCAGGCCGAGCACGGTTCCTGCGGAGGAACGCTTTCGCTTTGCTGGAGCTGCGCCCTGTCCGGCCGAAGCCCGCATCGCAGCATAGACTAAACAGAAACGGAGCTATTTTTATGAAAAAAAGTACTCATCCAAATTCATTTTCACATAATACAAATGAATATCTGGACGCCTATTCATGTATCCTGAAAGAGATGATCTGCAAAATGACCAGTGCCGATCTGTCCAACAGCATTTCCCATAACTTTATTGTACAGATGATACCGCACCACAAAGCCGCCATCCAAATGTCACGAAATGTCCTGAAATACACAACAAACTGTGATATTGAATGTATCGCATCCAAAATCATTATGGAACAGACACAAAATATCTGCGATATGGAAAAAGCCCTGCCCTGCTGCAGTAAAAAGTCCAATCACAGAAATGACCTCTGCGCCAGTCAGAAGCAAGTGGAAAAGATTTTCCAGACAATGTTCCATCGTATGCAGACGGCCAAATCGTGCAATTCCATTGACTGTAACTTTTTATGGGAAATGATTCCGCACCACGAAGGCGCCGTTGCATTTTCTGAAATCACACTGGAATATGAGATCTGCCCGGAATTGACCCCCATCCTTCAGACAATCATCACATCTCAGAAACAGGGCATCTGCCGGATGGAAGAACTTCTTCGCTGCCTTTCCTGCTAAAAAGGCGCCTTATGGCGTCTTTTTTACTTTACCTTTCTTTCTTTTCATGATAAAATTTATGTATGTTATTGCGCAATCGGTTGTTCGATAATAGCGTACCAAAATTTGAAATCTATTACAATAGTTGATATGCACAAATGTGCAGGGAGGTTTTTATGAAAACGGACAAACTATTATTCGGAGCGGCATATTATGACGAATATCTGCCCTATGACCGAATTGAAACCGATATGGAAATGATGAAAAAAGCACATATCAATGTCATCCGCATTGCGGAATCCACCTGGAGCACATGGGAGCCACAGGACGGTGTATTCGATTTTGCACATTTACACCGTATGCTGAAAGCCTCCTCAGAACATGGCATCCAGGTCATCGTCGGCACCCCGACTTATGCCGTCCCCACCTGGCTTGCCGCAAAATATCCCGATATCCTCACGCAGACACATAATGGTCCTGAACGCTATGGCCGCAGACAAAATATGGACATCGCGCACCCCATGTATTTAAAACATGCCGAACGCATCATCCGCAGGCTGATGGAAGAAGTTTCGTCTTATGAGCATGTCATCGGTTTTCAGCTGGATAACGAGACCAAGTCCTATGACACATGCAGCCCTTATGCACAGGCAAAATTCATCGATTATCTGAAAGAACTTTTTCACCATGATCTGGATGCGCTCAACCATGAATTCGGTCTGGATTATTGGAGCAACCGCATCAACGCCTGGGAAGATTTCCCCGACGTCCGCGGCACAATAAATGGCAGTCTCGGCGCGGAATATCAGAAATTCCAACGGAAACTGGTAACGAATTTCCTGGCATGGCAGTGCGGCATTGTCAAAGAATATGCACGCCCGGAGCAGTTTATTACACAGAATTTCGATTATGACTGGCGGGGTTTTTCCTATGGACTGCAGCCGGAAGTCAATCAATGGGAGGCCGCGCGTCCTTTGACTGCGGCCGGTTTCGATATCTACCACCCTTCCGCTCAAGATCTGACGGGAACAGAAATTTCCTTTGGCGGTGCGATCGCCCGCTCCATTAAAAAAGAGAATTACCTGATTCTGGAAACCGAGGCACAGGGCAATCACGGCTGGCTTTCCTATCCCGGACAGCTTCGCTTACAGGCTTTCAGCCACCTCGCTTCCGGTTCCAATTCCGTTATGTACTGGCACTGGCATTCGATTCACAATGCGATTGAATCCTATTGGAAAGGAATCCTCAGCCACAACCTGAAAGAAAATGCCGCTTATAGAGAAGTCTGCCGCATCGGTGAAGAATTCATCCGTCATGGCAGTCAGCTGAAAAACCTGAAAAAGAAAGCGTCCGTCGCTATACTGCTTTCCAACGAATCGCTCACCGGACTGCAATGGTTCGCAATTCATAAGGATTTGACCTACAATGATATCGTCAGATGGATTTACGATGCGCTTTACCAGTTAAATATCGAATGCGACATGCTTCACAGCGATGACATTGACTCTTTCAGTCAGTATTCTTTGTTGATCGCGCCCGCACTGTACAGTGTATCCGATACTGTCATCGGCGCGCTACGCACTTATGTGGAGCAGGGCGGCCATCTCTTCGCCACCTTTAAGACGGCATTTTCCGACCCTATGCTGAAAATTTATGCCGATGATCAGCCGCATGGCCTCACCGATGTATTCGGTATGACTTATGACCAGTTTACCGATGCGGTCAATGTCGGACTGAAAAATATCACTTTTTCACAGCCGTCTAATCCGGCTTCTGAGGAATCCGGCGAGAACAATGGAAATGCGGACAATTCCGTCCACTACTGGATGGAACTTCTACAGCCGTCTTCCGCCAAAACCCTTGCATTTTACAAGCATCCTCACTGGGGCGCTTATGCCGCAGTCACACATAACCGTTTTGGTCAGGGAAGCGCTGCCTATGCAGGCTGCTATTTTGATCAGTCTCTTCTCAAAGACCTGCTCCGTTTTCTCTGCAAAGAAGCCGCCGTACCGGTTCCGGAAACAACGTTTCCTGTCATTATCAAACGCGGCATCAACGATGACGACAAGGAAATCATCTATTTCCTGAATTACTCGGATGATGTGCAGACTGTTCCTTACCACGGTAAAGACTGCAGATTGCTCATACGACCGGAGACCATGACAGAGGAATCTGTCAGCGATGGCGATAACGTGATACTGCCCGGATGGGATTTTGCTGTGCTGGAAACGGTGGAACGGGCGGAATAAAAAGTGGGAGGCCATAACATATGGCCTCCGTTTCTTATTCTTCCGAAACAACATTTGTGCCGTTCTCTTTTTCATCTTCTTTCTTATCCGGTGTCTTATCTGTCTTATCCTGTTCAGCCTTTTGATGATCTGATATGGTATCTTGTGTTTCTTTTACCTTGTCGCTTATATTTTGGGTAGTGTTGTCATTCCTTTCCTGCAGGTCTGCTTTTTCCTCCTCTGTTTGGGCAGCACGCAATTTTCCCTGCAAGTCTGTCTGTACTTTCTTCATGCCTGCAATCTGCTCTTTTGTTGTTGAAAGAGAAATAATTACTCCCGTATCTGCTTCACCTGTTTTCCGGTTTCCGCCAGTCATATCATCAAAGGAAGACTGTTCCTGCTGTTTCTCTCTGCGCAGTTCCATTTGATGCTGTCTTAACTGCACATTCAAATCACTGATCTGCTGTTGTATTTCCTGCCGCTTTTTTTCTTTTATTCAGATAAACTTATTTACAATTTCGTTCAAATTTGTTATACTGATTAAAAGCATATTTTCTTACGAACATATCTGACATATCTGTCTTCTAAAAATATAAGTTTCAGAAAATCCATGCTTTCATTCCCAATGAACAGGTGCCTGTGGGCACAACATAAAGCAGGAAATTCTGAACATGTTCTCCTGTTATCGAATGGCCTGCTTTCCCTGTGGAAACGGCTTATACGCAGGAGGTTAACGTAAGATGAAAGACGTGAATAAGGTAAAAACAAATACGGCAGACGCAGACAGCGCCGCCGTAAACCGTAACTACAAAGACACCGTTTTCCGGATGCTGTTCCGGGAAAACGAAAATCTGCTGAGCCTGTACAATGCGCTGAACGGGACGTTCTATACAGACATAGACAGTCTGGAAATCACCACATTGGAAAACGCGGTCTACATGAACTATAAGAACGATATTTCCTTTGTGCTCGATTCCGAGTTGATGATCTACGAGCATCAATCCACCGTCAATCCGAATATGCCGCTGCGGGATTTGATCTATGTGTCCAAAGTATGGCAGGTCAGAATCAGAGAGCAGAACATATACGGCAGAGCTCCTGTCAGAATTCCGGCGCCAAAATTTATCGTTTTCTATAACGGAACCGATTTCCAACCGGAAAAACAGACCTTAAAACTCTCAGAAATCTACGAAACAGAACAGGAAGAACCCGAATTGGAATTGACCGTTACGGTATATAATATCAATCCCGGCTGTAATCAGGCGTTAATGGACAGCTGTCAGTTATTAAAGGAATACACCCAATATGTAAAACAGGTCAGGCGCTATATCAAGGAGATGCCCCTTTCGGAAGCCGTAGAAACTGCCGTAGATTACTGTATCCGAAACGGGATTCTAAGCGACTTTTTATTGAAGAACAGAGCGGAGGCGATAGAAATGTGCATTTTCGAATTTGATGAGGAAAAATTCCTGAAAAGTGAACGGGAATATGCTTTTCAACAGGGCCAGAACGCCGGAAGAGAACTGGGACGTCTTGACGGGAAAAAAGAGGGCATTCGACAGGGCGAAGCGCTCCTCACAAAGTTAATCCAGCTTCTGATCGATACGGGCAAAAGCGCAGAAATCCCCCGTATTATCTCTGACTGCGAATATCGCGAACGGTTATATCAGGAAAATCGTCTGGTCTGAGATAAATACGGGCGGTTTCTTTGTTCTTGGCTATTCCATCATGCCTGCACCCCCAGCCAGCTCCGTACGCACATACATCAAAGAAAATCCCAGCAGATTCTGTCCCTGCCACGCGTCCATATCATAACGCCTGTCATCTTTCATAGAAAGACCAATCCCCCAGATTTTATCCTGAACCGCACATTCCGCCAAAATGCTGTCTCCCGTATCGAGAAGCGCCTTTTTCAGTTCTTCGTTCTGGCTGAATTTTCCAAACAGGCCTTTCGATACAATGAGCTGCCGCAGGCCGTTCCATATCCGGTCATCATAGCCTTTTACCATACGCCCCAATGCCTTGATTTTTCCTACATCCGATGTTTCCAGAATCTGCCGCGCAATATCGTCATCGCCAAAAAGAACTGCCTTTTGATACATCATGTATTGCTCCATTGAAGAATAGCTGATACCGTCCAGTTCAAATGCCGAAAGATACCAGTTCCCCAGATAACCGTTTGGCTCATCCGGATTATGAAAACAGATTATTTTCCTCATGTCTGTAACCCATTCCTTTCTTTCAATCTATGATTAGATCATTACAAAATTCACTCCCCTATGCAACTTAATATTTCCCTAAAATTTTTAATATGATGATCGGCATACGCCATGATGCGGCTTCTGCTTTCATCATCTTTCACTTCAAGCGCCTCTGAAAAAACCGTTTTCATGCCGGCCGATTTTGCTCCGTATAATTCGTCTGACCCGCCATCGCCGACAAATAAACAAATTTCAGGCGGCACCCCAAGACGCCGCATTGCGAGTTCATAAATATGGATGTCCGGTTTCAAAAGTCCCACATCACAGGAAAAGACCGCTTCATCAAAAAAAGAAAATAATTTCGATTCTTTCCAATATCTGCAGTCAATCCGGTCGGCATTACTGATCAATCCAATCTGAATCCCTTTCTTTTTTAAAATTTCAAGAACACTCGTTATGTCATCAGAGACATTCTGCAGCGCTGCTCTCATCCTCTCCCTGCGCGCCTCCAAAACTTTTTGTCTTTGCGCGGCACTTATTTCAAATGGTGTGATTGCAGCAATCTTATCGATAATCTCTATTTCGGAATCGACAGTTCCCAAAGCCCTCTCCCGATATAGGGAAGGCTCTTCCGCATAGCGTTCCCACTCTTCCCGTGATATGCCCAATAGGTCAAATTCGTTATTTATCTTTCCATACTCCGGTGTTATCAACGTAAAAAACAAATCAAAACAGACAGCTTTTATCATGTGAAGGCTCCTTTATATATCAAACATTTTTCCTCTTCTTCCCATTCCTCTCATTCACATCCTCGCGTAGCAGCGCATACACAGTCGATAAAATCGGAATGAAGATCAGCATCCCCACTACGCCCATCAGACTTCCGCCAATTGTCACCGCCGCAAGTACCCAGATGGACGGCAGACCCACCGAATTCCCTACCACATGAGGATAAATCAGGTTTCCTTCTATCTGCTGCAGCACAATGAAAAGGACCAGGAACCAGATTGCCTTCACCGGATCATCTACCATGATGAGGAATGCTCCCACAAAACAGCCTATGAAAGCCCCGACAATCGGTATTAATGCCGTAAATGCGATCAACACGCCAACCATGACAGCATAAGGGAATCCGAAAAGCGCCATAGTAATGACAAACATCGTCCCCAGAATCACCGCCTCCATACACTGCCCCGTGATAAAGCTGCTGAAATTTCTGCCCGCCAGAGAAGTCACTTCCAACACTTTATCATACACCTTCTGCGGAAAATAGGCATGGAGTATCCGCCTGAACTGACTGCCCAGCTTTTCCTTCTGTGACAGTATGTAGAAGGAAAATACGAGCGCTACAAAAAGATTGACAACGCCGCCGATAATGGTAGATGCCACCGTTACCGTAGAACTCACCACACTTCCCAACCCGTTCTGCAGGAAATCGATTACCGTATCGACTATAGAATCCCAATTCGTCTCCGCCGGGTCAAATTCTTCTAACAGGGCTATCAGCTGCGGCTGGGAAGCAAACAGCTCTTCCAGCCAGATTTGCACATCCGCAAGAAACTTCGGTATTTTATTTCCAAGCTCTATCATCGTTTTAGTCACCTGCGGCACTACCGTGACCGTAACGAATACAATGACCAATACGACCGCTGCAAACGCCAAAAAAATACTTGCCGGACGCTTCACTTTCTCCACTTTCGGATTTTTCGCCTTTGAAAACAGGCTTTTTTCTATCGCCTTCATGGGAATATTCAGTACGAAAGCGATTGCCGCACCATAAATGAATGGCCGCACAATACTCAACAGGAAAAAAATTCCTTCCAACAAAACATCCAGTTTTACTACCGCAAGACATACCACCGCCGTAAACAGAATCAATCCTCTGATTTTTTTCATGTTCCCTTTGTTTAAATCCATAAATTTCTCCTTTTAACTGCTGCCGGAACGCTCCGCAAAAATGTTCCCATAAAACCTTCCGACAAAATGATTGCCACATATTACCACCGCACTAATAGTATACACGAAAACAGCCTATATCATAGTTAAATTTTTGTTAAATAATGTTAAATAATGTATTTTGCATGACCAGCCCTTCTTTCACGATACAGTTCATGATAAAATATTCCTGATTCCTGTCAATGATACAGGACAAAATCCGGCAGACAAAGTCGGAACAGCCTTTCCAGCTTGTCGTATACTGGATTTCAGCAGGGAGGTGTTCACATGGAATGGACGGAAGCGATCAGCAGGGCAATCGAATACATCGAAGAACATATTACGGAAAATATTACCGCAGAGGACATTGCAGAGCAGGTGCATATCTCCTCCTTTTATTTCCAAAAGGGATTCAGCCTGCTCTGCGGCTGTACGATCGGCGAATATATCCGCAACCGCAGACTGACTCTCGCCGCGGGAGAGCTTGCTGCAGAAAATGTCAGAGTCATCGATGTCGCAGTCAAATATTGCTATGATTCTCCGGACAGCTTTACGAAAGCATTTTACAGATTTCATGGTGCTACGCCTTCTATGGTGCAGAAGAATCATTTGATGATGAAATCATTCGCACCGCTGAAAATCAAATTAACATTGGAAGGTGGTTATAAGATGGATTACAAATTAATGAAAAAAGAAAGCTTCACCGTTATGGGCACAATGCAGAAATTCTCGTATGAAGAAGCAAACACGGCAATTCCCGCCTTTTGGAGAGAACACTCTGAAAAAGGCCGCCATCAGTATGTAAACGGCATGTTCGGCATCAATATCGACGAATCAATGGGATTTGATGAATTTAAATACCTGATCGCCGATTTGTACAATCCCGCGCGCAATGTACCGGAAGGCTTCACGACTGTCACAATCCCCGCACTCACCTGGGCAGTTTTCCCTTGCAGAGGCGCTCTTCCGAACTCTATGGCCGGCATAAATACCAAAATTTTCTCGGAATGGCTTCCGGCGCTTAAAGAATACGAATTTGCAGCCGGCTACTGCATTGAAATGTATAGCAACCCGCAGGAATATGCAAACGGCGTAAACGATGAAAACTACTATGCGGAAATCTGGATTCCCGTAAAAAAGAAATAACCAAAAAGAATAACAACCGGAAAAAGAACTGAAAAAGAATATAGAGCGCTCCAAAAAACGGAACGCTCTATATTTCTTTTATGATGCCATTTATTTTGTCTTTTCTTTTATTTTACCGTTTCCTCTATTTCACCTGATACAGATAAAAGTCATCCAGTGTCCCCCAGCCCTTGGCCGCACAGCTGATGGACGCACCGACGGTCAACGTACCGTCCTCACCTACCGTAATATCCGAGATTACAGGCTCCTGCCAGTTGCACCAGCCCGTCACGCCGGTATCCTCCGTCAGCCGCTCTTTTCCGTTATCCGCATAGATATACATTTCCGCGTTGTCACCGGCATCGCCGCCCTGCAGATAAAGCCCGAACTCATAAGTTCCCGGCATAAGTCCCGTAATGGTCTGCTCGACCGTAAAGGAAACCTCATCGGTCGAATAATAATGCAGAGACATAACACCGCTGTACGCATCCGATTCTTTATTCTGAAAATCCGTCATGCCGCTGCCGCCTGCCGTTATGACCCACATAGAAGTATCTTCTTCCTCAAAACTGCTGTTCGCGACCATGTTCAGCCTGTTCACGGATACTTTCGCAGTGACCTTTTCGTTTTCCAGAAATTCGATCACAGACGCAGAAGGCGCAACGTCTTCCTTAAAATCCGCCTCTGTCATGAACACACCGTCCACTTCATACGTTCCGCTCGCGGAAGTATCGATTGCCGCTGTCTGCGCTGCATCCCACAGAACCGGAATATCCACAATACTCCTGTCATTATAAACGACGCTCACCGTCTCCGGCATAACGAGCTCCGCGTCTAACGGCACATTAATCTCCACCGGCAGAATGCTCTCCACCGTCTGCTCCACAATCGTACCGCAATACAGATATCTGAACACCTTCAAAGATTCCAGCGGATGTCCTTCATAATCGAAAAGCGCCTGATTATCCCAGGAACTGCCGCCATAATATACGCCCGCATCTTTCGGGTCATAAGCTGCGGCATAACTGGAAGCCCAGCCGGAGCCGTTCTTTTCCCAGGATTCCCGGTTCGCTGAAAGCACCGCCGCCGCATCCGCCGCATCTTCTTCATAAACACCTACCGGAATCCATGCAGGCTCCCAATAGAAAACGCCCAGCCCGGCGTCTCCCACATCGGCCACAGCCGCGCAGACATCCCGGATTTCATTCGTCTGACCCTGCTCACTCGCCGCATACTCCGGTATCAAAGAACCCTCGTCAATACTGTTCGCAGAGCCGTCTCCATCCCCTGTCGTATAAGGATAGGAAGTTTCCGCTACCATGACTTTTTTCCCATATGTTTCTGCAAGTTCCTGCAGAACATCTGTCAGATTTTCCAGACTCCCATGCCAGAAAGGATAATAGGATACGGCAAAAATATCATAGTCGATTTCCTTTTCCAACAACTTCTGCGCATTGCCAATCGTACCGCTTTTGTCCGAAACATCCGTAAAATGAACTGCAATCTGAATGTCCTGTCCTGTTTCCTGCGCAATTTCTCTGACCGCCTTAGAACCAGCCTGCATCAGCTGCCGCCGTTTCGTCCAGTCGGTCTCGCCGGACATCCCGTTATTGATCTCGTTTCCAATCTGCACCATACCGACTACGGCGCCCGCATCAATGATTTCGGAAAGACTTTCCTTCGTGAACTGATAAAGCGCTTCCGATTTATCTTCGATTGCCATGCCTTCCCATGCTTTCGGGCACTGCTGCTTATTCGGATCCGCCCAAAAATCGGAATAATGATAATCCACGCAGAGCTTCATCCCGTACTTCGCCGCCCGTGCGCCGATTTCTGCAGCCGCAGCCGTATCGTTATTTCCGCCGCCATAGCCGTTGCCGTTTTCATCAAAAGGGTCATTCCAGACGCGCACACGGATATAATTCACGCCGTGTTGCGCCAATGTCTGAAAAAGGTCCTGTTCCTCTCCTGCTTCATTATAATAAACGACACCGCTCTTTTCCTCCACAAGCACACTGGAAATATCCACGCCCCGGATAAAATCTTCCGACAGACCCGCGATCGGTTCCACATAAATGCCTGCTTCCTCCGCTTCTGCGGGCAGTTCATAAAGAACCGCATCCACAGGCCATTCCGCCTTCGGCGCCGGGCCTTCTGCTTCTGTATTCTGTACTCCTTCCGGCTTTTCTGCATTCTCCGAGGCTGCCGCTTCCCCCGCATTTTCTGCGGGTGGAGCCGGGCTTTCCACACTTTCTGCAGGAGACGCCGCCTCCTGCCCTGCCGCATTTCCACAGCCCGAAAGCCCAAGCAGCGCACATATGGCCACCGCCGCAATACACTGATTTTTCCATTGTCTTCCCATGACAATTCCTCCCACTATCCATTATTACAGTTCAGCGGGTATCCTGCCGGAGCAGCGTTCTCTTTGGAGGCCCTTGAGAGATGTCAGCGCTTAGCGAGGTTCTTTCGAGCTTAGCGCCTGTTACATCTCTCGCGGAGCGAAAGCGTGCCTCCAAAGAGAACGCTGCTCCGGCAGGATACCCGCTGAACTGTAATTTATTATACTACATTCCGCTCTCTAAAAAAAGGGCTTGCGAAAGCATAGCCATCTATGCTATAATACAATTCGGTGATTACAAAAAGAGTTTTTTCATCTTACAGATAGGGGCATAGTTCAAAGGTAGAACAGTGGTCTCCAAAACCATCGATGTGGGTTCGATTCCTACTGCCCCTGTAGTAAATCCCTGAAGATAACGTATTGATACGCTGTTTTCAGGGATTTCCAGCATTTTCCTATAATATACCAAGCAAAAAGGAATGGTTTATCCATGAATACCCACAAGTCAGTTTTTGTACTGCCTCTTATAATGCTTTTCCTCACTGCCTGCGGAAAAGATACGCAGCTTTTAACGGCAGCGGATTATGAATTAAATCAGGAAAACAATACGACCAGCAAAGGCATCGGCATCGGTGATACCCCGGAAACCTTTCTGGACGCTTACGGTGATTATGATATTGAGACTTCCATAGAATATGGCCCCTATCAGGCATTACATACCGATGAGATTCCTTTTACGGATTCCATTCGAACAATCCTGCCAACATTTTTTATTGATGGAGCCCCTGTCACAATCGAACAGATCTGTACGGAAAATGAAATTGAACGGGCCGACTTGTTATCTCTTCTCAGCTCGGAAGAATATCTACAGAACCATACCGTCATCTATAACTATATGATTTTCACATGGGAAGACGGCTTCATCACCGATATCCACTCGGAATTCATGGACTATAACGAAGACGCATCCTACTACGAAGATTTGGAAGCCGAACCATCAAAATGATGAAAAGCGCAGACATCAAAGTCTGCGCTTTTTATAATCCCTATCTCGCGAACTGGCTCTGGTAGAGGTCCGCATAAAATCCTTTCATAGCGAGCAGCGTCTCATGATTTCCCTGTTCAATGATATTCCCGTCCTTCATGACAAGGATGACATCCGCTTCCCGAATCGTGGAAAGCCGATGGGCCACAATAAAACTGGTCCGCCCTTTCATCATCGTGGCAAATGCCTTCTGAATCTTAATTTCCGTTCTTGTATCAATAGAGGATGTTGCCTCATCCAGAATCAGCATCGGCGGCAGACACAGCATGACTCTCGCAATACATAACAACTGTTTTTGTCCCTGTGAGAGATTGCCGCCATCCTCTGTGATCACCGTATCGTAAGCATTCGGCAGCCGTTTAATAAAGCTGTGCGCATGGGAAGCTTTAGCCGCAGCAATCATTTCTTCATCCGTTGCATCGGGTTTTCCCATAATGAGATTTTCCCGTATTGTTCCCGCTTTCAGCCATGTCTCCTGTAATACCATGCCGTAACTTTCCCTAAGGCTCTGTCTCGTCATATTTCTGATATCATGGCCGCTCACACAGATAGCGCCGGCATCCACGTCATAAAAACGCATCAGCAGATTGATAACAGTTGTTTTTCCGCATCCGGTAGGACCAACTATCGCGATTCTCTGTCCCGGCTTCACAGCCAGATTAAAGTGCTGAATCAGCTTTTTATCCGGTACATAGGAGAATGAGACATCCTGTAATGTCACTGTGCCATCCACCTGCTTCAGCGCAACTGCATTTTCCGCTTCCGGAATCTGAGGTTTCTCTTCTATCAACTCAAAAATTCTGGCAGCGCAGGCAAGCGCATTCTGCAGTTCCGTCACCACACCGGATATTTCGTTAAAAGGCTTCGTATACTGGTTCGCATAACTCAAAAAACAGGAAAGTTCTCCAACACTGATACCACCCCGAATCGCAAATACCGCACCGCTGATCGCCACGCCCGCATACACGAGGTTATTGACAAACCTCGTTGACGGATTGGTAATCGAAGAAAAAAAGATTGCCTTGAGCGAAGCGTTCTGCAGTCTGTCATTAATCTCGTCAAATTTTTCCAGCGACTCATCCTCATGGGAAAAAGCCTGCACGATTTTCTGGTTTCCCACCATCTCATCAATAAAAGCCGTCTGTTCGCCTCTCGTTTCGGACTGCAGTTTGAACATCGTAAATGTCTTTTTCGCAATAAAGGCCGCCACAAGAAAAGAAAGCGGTGTGATCAGTACAACGACACCTGTTATTCCGACATTGATGCTGAGCATGAAGCCCAATGTCCCAAGAATCGTAATAACACCGGTAAAGAACTGTGTAAATCCCATTAACAGACCATCAGCGAACTGGTCTACATCTGCGATAACGCGGCTCACGATTTCCCCATAGGAATGTCCGTCAATATATTTTAAAGGCAGGATTTCGATTTTATGAAAAGCTTCGTTGCGGATATCCTGCACGATACGATAAGCCATCTTATTATTGCAGACGTTCATCAGCCACTGGGCGAAGGCCGTAATTAAAATAACAACCGCCATTTTTTGTAAGATTGCAAAAATCCCCGGAAAATCAACCAGTCCTTTTGCCAGAATCAGATCAATTGCATTTCCTGTCAGAATCGGCAGATATAAAGTGAAAGCCACTGTCACCGCCGCTGCCACGATCGACAGAACAAGATAAATCCAGTATTTTCGAATATAATGAAGCACCTTTTTCAAAGTCTCCGCCTGTTTCGCTCCTGTTTGTTTCATCTTAATATAGTCCCCCTTGCTCAAGTTCAGGGTAAAAAAGATTTGCTGCGCAAATCGTAGAAGTTTTTAACGAAACACCCATTGGTGTGAGTTTTAGAACTTCTTTTCACCCTAGGATTGTGAGTAATGAATCTCCTTATAGACCTCGCAGCTGCGCAGCAGTTCTTCGTGCGTTCCGAGTCCCGCGATATGGCCGTCTTCAAGCACAATGATCTGGTCCGCATACTGAATGGATGACGTTCTCTGGGATACGATAAAAACAGTTGTTTTTTCTCCCATCCCGCGGATTGCCTTACGCAGTCTGGCATCGGTGGCATAATCCAATGCGGACGCGCTGTCATCCAGAATCAGGATTTCCGGCTGTTTTACAACCGCTCTCGCAATCGTCAGCCTTTGCCGCTGTCCGCCCGACAGATTTTTGCCGCCCTGTGCAATCGGCTCATCCAGGCCTCTCGGTTTCGCATCAACGAACTCTTTGGCCTGGGAAATTTCCAGCGCCCTGTTCATTTCATCTACCGTTGCCTCCGGTTTACCCCAGCACAGATTCTCTCTGATCGTTCCCTGAAAAAGAACCGCTTTCTGCATGACCATACCGATTTTATCCCGCAGCTCCTCCATGCCGTAATTTTTTACGTCTTTGCCGTCTATTCTGACTGTTCCCCTCGTCACATCGTAAAAACGAGGGATGAGATGCACAAGCGAAGATTTTCCTGAGCCCGTACCACCGATAATGCCGACCGTCTGGCCTTTTTTTACCTTAAAGTCAATATCGGTCAGAGATTCCGCCCCGGCTCCCCGATAGGTCAGACCCACATGGTCAAATTCTACTACATAAGGTGATGTGCTTCCCGACATCCCTTCATAATCTGCCTTCCGCTCATCCGTATGTCCTTCCGCATTCCGGCTGCCCGGACCTGCCCATTCCATACTGGACTGCAAATCAAAGACGCTCTGAATACGGTTCGCGCAGGCAAGAGCTTTCGTAATGGTAATGATGAGATTGGCGAGTTTTACGAGCTCAATTAAAATCTGAGACATATAATTGACGAGCGCCACCACTTCACCCTGCGTAATATAGCCGATATCGACCCGAACCGCGCCCGTATAGATCAGAACAATCGTTGCCACATTGACAATGATATATGTGACCGGATTGGTCAATGCAGATATTTTTCCGACAAACAGCTGCATATGAGTCAATGCACTGTTGCTCTGTTCAAATTCCGCCGTTTCCTGTTCTTCTTTATGAAACGCACGGATGACCCGCACGCCGGTCAGATTTTCTCTCGTTTTCCCAAGCACCTTATCGAGTCCGGCCTGCACCTTTTTATACAAAGGCATCGTGATCATCATAATGCCAAATACGACAACGGAAAGCAGCGGAATCGTCACGGCAAAAACAAGCGCCGCCTTTGCATCGATCGTAAAAGCCATGATCATCGCACCGAATACGATAAACGGAGAACGCAGGAACAGACGCAGCACCATATTAACACCATTCTGCACCTGATTGGCATCAGAGGTCATGCGCGTGATCATCGTAGAAGTTCCCAGCGTATCCATTTCGGAAAAGGATAGTTCCTGAATATGTTCAAATAACGCATGTTTCATTTTCGTTGAGAAGCCGACCGCTGCTTTTGCCGCAAAATACTGCGCGGTAATGGAACAGGCCAGCCCGATCAGACCGAGCAGTATGAGCACACCGCCCATTTTCAGCACATAGGGAATGTCTGCCTGCGCGATTCCGCGGTCAATGACCGCCGCCATAACGAGCGGTACAAACAGTTCAAAACCCGCCTCCAGCATTTTAAAGAGCGGCGCAAGAACCGTTTCTTTCTTATAATCTTTTAAGAACACCAGTAATTTCTTCATTTTCCCTGTTACCCCTCTGATTTTTCAGTTCAAAACAGCAGTTCAACTTTCATCAAACTGCTGTCCCGTTTCTTTCCGCATATCAGCTCTTAATCCGCATCTCACTGAATAAAGTCCGCCGTTTGCTGCATTATCTCTTCACTCAGCCCGATGACCTGTTTTGACGGCATATAATCCTCTTCCGCATACAAAAGTTCATGCAGCATCACAACATTCTCTTCCAGTGTTGTCGGTATGATACAGTCTCCTTTGCTTCCGATCGTCGCATTGGTGCGTTCACTCTGGAAAGGAAATCCTTCCGATGCAACGACATTATATTCCGCCACTGTTCCGAGCACACTGATAATTTCATTAACGCTCAGCGATGTATTGACGGAAGGCAGTACTGCCGTTACCACATCTCCCAATGTCGTGAGAGAAGCATCCTTTGCCTTGAGCATCATTGCACCCAGAACATCTCTCTGCCTTTCTGCACGTCTGAAATCATCGCCCTTTGTATAACGGATACGGCAATAGGCTGTCGCCTGCATACCATTCAATGTCTGTAAGCCCGGCTCCGTTACAGGAATATAATCGACACCCATCTCTTCCGCCATGCAGAGCTGGTAATTATTCAAATGGTTGATTTCCGACTCCGTTATCTCGATTTCAATCCCGCCAAGACAATCAATCGCATCGATCAATCCGCTGAACCCGACCGTTACATAATCGGTAATATCCATATCCAGGTTCATATTCAGCATGGTGATTGCCTGTTCCGGACCACCCTTTGCATAAGCGCCATTACATTTATTATAGCTGTCATTTCCGAGATTCAAATAAGTATCCCGGTATACGGATATCAGCTTAATCTCATGCGTATCCTGATTAATGCTCGCAATGATGATGGTATCGCTTCTTGTTCCTCTGCCAAGCTCTCCATCCCGCGCATCTACACCGAACAGCGCAATATTTCGATATCCCTTTTTGACCTCTTCTACCTCTTCCTGTTCTTTTTCTATTTTCGTTTCTACAACTTCTTCATTAATGATGATATTCTCTTCATCGATTGCTGTACGCTCAATTTCATTCGTTGTCGCTGTAATCAGATATAATACCCCAATCGCGATTATCAGGACCAGAACTTCTACTATCAAAAGCGGGATACTCAGTTTCCATTTCTTTTGACCATTCATAGCGGCTCCTTAATTTCTACATTTTACAGTGGAACAATCTATTTTATCACATAAAAAAGAATTTGAACATATCAAACAGCTCTTTGTTCACAGTTTATTAATAAATGTCATACTTCTGTCACATTCTTATTCATCCGCTTCAGTTCAGACAGAATGAAATAGCATCCTGAACCGAAGAAACGCCGATAATTTTCACATCTTTTACGTTCTTCAACTGGTTTTCACATACTTTAGGAATCATACAGGTCGTATATCCCAGTCTGGCTGCTTCCTGAATGCGCTGCCCGATCATGCTGACGCTCCGCACCTCGCCGCTCAGACCGATTTCTCCAAATGCCGCCATTTTATCATCAATCGGGCGGTTCTTAAAGCTGGAAGCGACCGCCATTGCTATCCCTAAGTCAATTGCCGGCTCCACAATTTTCATACCGCCCGCCAGATTCACATAGGCATCACAATCAGCCATCTGAAGCCCCACTCTCTTTTCAAGGACAGCCATCAGAAGATTTACCCTGTTAAAATCGGTCCCATTCGCCTGTCTTCGCGGAAAGCCGAAATTCGTACGGCAGACTAATGCCTGAATCTCAAATAGAATCGGCCTCGTTCCTTCCATCGAACAGGATACGATAGAACCGCTCGCCCCTTCCGGCTTTCCATCCAGCATAAACTCGGAAGGATTGGCTACCTCCACGAGTCCCTTTTCCTGCATTTCAAAAACACCGATTTCATTCGTAGAGCCAAAACGATTCTTAACGCCCCGCAAAATCCGGTAAGAGGCATGTCTGTCACCTTCAAAATACAACACCGTGTCCACCATATGCTCCAGTACGCGGGGGCCTGCCACAGTTCCCTCTTTCGTCACATGACCAACGATAAAAATAGAGGTTCCCATGCCCTTTGCGAGTTGCAAAAAAACATTCGTTGCTTCCCGTACCTGAGAAACGCTTCCCGGTGCCGACGAAACTTCCTCCTGGTACATCGTCTGGATAGAGTCGATAATCGCAATATCCGGTGCAAGATGCCGGATAGTCTCCTCTATCACTCCCAGATTTGTCTCGCATAACAAAAAGAGATTCTCGCCGAACTCGCCGATGCGGTTCGCCCGGATTTTAATCTGCTTTAATGATTCCTCGCCGGATATATACAATACTTTCCGTCCATCCAGCGCCATATACCGGCACACCTGCAAAAGAAGCGTGGACTTGCCGATTCCCGGATCTCCGCCCACAAGAAGAAGAGAGCCGGGCACAATGCCGCCTCCCAAAACTCTGTCCAGTTCCGTCATATGGGTGGTCATTCTTTCTTCATCACCCAGGGTGATTTCCGAAAGTCTCGAAGGTTTTTCCGTTTCCCGCTTCGTCCGCCCCGCCATGCCAAGACCTGCTTCTTTTGTCTTTATTTTCTCTTCCACAAAGGTATTCCATTCTTTACACCCCGGACACTGTCCCATCCATTTAGAAGATTCGTAACCGCAGCTTTGGCAATAGAATACCGTTGTCATTTTCGCTTTTGCCATAAGACCTCTTATTGTACAGTTTAGGGCACCCCGGACCGGAGCATAGTTCTCTTTGGAGGCACGCTTCCGCTCCGCGAAAAGCCGCAACAGATGCTAAGCTCGTGAGGAACCTCGCTAAGCACTGGCGCTTTTCAAGGGCCTCCGCCAGAGAACTATGCTCCGGTCCGGGGTACCCTGAACTGTACCTCTTATTTTGTAATCTGAACGCTGACTTCGCCGCTTCCTGCAAGTTCCACGCTGAGATTCAGTTTACCGGCCAGATTTGTTTTCATTCTGCCAATGGATTCACCGTTGATCAGAACGTCATATTCCGTCTCGTCTTCCAGGCCTACCGTAATCTGTGCATCCTCGTCGCCTTCTACCCGAAAGCTGACGCCGTTTTCTTTCTCCACAAAATTGTTGACGCTCGTGCCGGGTACGGATTCATATGCAAAAAGACCGTTCTTCTCGAGCTTCGTAATGCTCTTATAGGTCTTGACTTTCCATAAATCCCCTGCACATTCAAAATTTTCCACCTTTGTCTTTGCATCCAGCTTGTGATTGCCAAAACTGATCGCGTTGTCTTTTTCTGCACGAATTAATTCTTCTATAATAGCCATTGCCATTTCCTCCTGCGTTCTTTTGTTTCTTATCCTCGTACTTTGTAAACTACCTTCTTATTTTTCAAAACGGCAGACACCTTGTCGCCGCCCTTGACAGCCCCGATAAGGATTTCCTCTGCCAGCGTATCCTCGATTTCCGTCTGAATCGCCCGCTTCATCGGCCTTGCTCCCATCTTGGCATCCGTGTATTTCTCCACGATATATTCCTTTAATGCAGGAGAGACTGACAATTCAATCTCCATTTGCCGTCTGCAGCGTTCCACCAGATTTTTGGATAACATCGTTACAATCTGTTTCATATTATCGCGGTTCAGCGGATGGAATACCATGATTTCATCAATTCTGTTGATGAACTCCGGCTTGAAGATCCGCTTGACTTCTTCCATCACATTTTCTTTCATCTTGTCATAGTTCTGCTTTTCGGAATTTGCAGAAGAAAAACCGAGATTCTTCGGCTCCATGATTCTCTGTGCTCCGGCATTGGAGGTCATGATCAGAATCGTGTTCTTGAAACTCACTTTCCGTCCTTTGGAATCCGTGATATGCCCGTCGTCGAGCACCTGCAGCAAAATGTTAAAGACATCGGGATGGGCCTTCTCAATTTCATCGAACAGAACAACTGAATAGGGATTTCTCCTGATTTTCTCACTGAGCTGTCCGCCCTCTTCAAATCCCACATATCCCGGCGGCGAACCGATCATCTTGGAAACCGAATGCCCTTCCATATATTCCGACATATCAACACGGATTAAGGCGTTCTCCGAACCGAACATCGCTTCTGCGAGCGCCTTGCTCAACTCCGTCTTTCCGACACCGGTAGGCCCAAGGAACAAGAAAGAACCGATCGGTCTGTTCGGGTCCTGTAAGCCGACGCGTCCTCTCCGCATGGCTCTTGCTACGGCTTTCACCGCTTCTTCCTGGCCGATGACACGTTCGTGAAGAATGGATTCCAGTTTTAAAAGGCGTTCGGACTCTTTTTCCGCCAGCTTCTGCAGTGGAATTTTCGTCCAGAGAGAAACGACTTCCGCAATCTCATTCTCACCAATCACATAATCTCGTCGTTCGTCATCCTTCTCCATGCGCTTCAGCGCACGCTCATATTTTTTGATCAGCGCATCCTGCTTCTTTTTCAGTTCTCCCGCTTGTGTAAATGCTTCCATACGGATAGAGCGCTCTATCTGCAAGTCCGTTTTCTGAATTTCCTCCGCCAGCTCTTTCAGCTTATCCGGCTGCTTCGCACCGCCTAAACGCACTGCCGCAGCCGCCTCATCAATCAGGTCAATCGCCTTATCCGGCAGATTTCTGTCATTAATATATCTTGCCGACAAAGCGACGGCAGCCGATATTGCTTCCGGCATAATGGTCACTCTGTGATGTTCTTCGTATTTATGGGCAATGCCCTTTAAAATATTTTCAGCCTCCTCAATGGTCGGTTCTTCCACCGTTACCGGCTGGAACCGTCTCTCAAGCGCCGCATCCCGTTCGACATACTTCCGATATTCCGCAATCGTGGTCGCACCTATGAGCTGGATTTCCCCTCTTGCAAGGGAAGGTTTCAGGATATTCGACGCATCGATTGCGCCCTCCGCTCCGCCGGCCCCAATGATCGTGTGCATTTCATCCAGAAAAAGGATGATATTACCGTCTTCAATCACTTCTTTAATCACTTTTTTAATCCGCTCTTCAAACTCACCCCGGTATTTACTGCCCGCTACCATGCCGGACAGATCCAGTGTCATGACCCGTTTCTCCTGTACGGTAAAAGGCACATCCCCAGTCACGATACGCATTGCCAGACCTTCTACGACGGCCGTTTTTCCAACCCCCGGCTCTCCGATCAGACAGGGATTATTCTTCGTTCTCCTGCTCAAAATCTGTACCACCCGGCGTATTTCATCCTCCCGCCCGATGACCGGGTCAAGTTTCCCTTCTCTTGCAAGCGCCGTCAAATCCCTGCTGTACTGCTCCAAAATCGAAACCGCATTTTTCTTTTTCTGTTTTTTCCCTAAATCTTCTTTATATAAAGATTTGTCCTCTCCCATAGCCGTCAGAACTTCCACATATAATTTCTGTATGGAAATTCCCATCGTATTCAAGAGTCTGACCGCTACATTTTCTCCTTCCCGAAGCATCGCGAGCAAAATATGCTCCGTTCCCGTCTTATCACTGTGAAAACGTTCCGCCTGCCGGTGCGCTTCCTCCAAAACCTTTTCCGCCCTGGGTGAATAACCGTCTCTCTCCGCCAGCATGACCATGCTTTCCGGCGCGATCAAATCTTTGATCAATTCTTTCAGCTGCTGCATTTCCACGCCGTTTTCCATCAGCACCGTAGCGGCAACTCCTGTATTCTCACGCAGAAGACCGAACAGAATATGTTCCGTTCCCACATAACTTTGTTTCAGATTTCTGGCCGCACGTTCAGCCAGCGCTAACGCCATTTTCGCCTTATCCGTAAATTGTGGCCGCATGATCATAATCCTCCATACTCCTCATATATTTCATCGATAAGGGAATGCACCTCTTCCCTCGAAATATTTTTGCAGACAGCCTTTGCAAGAATGACCTGCAAAGCTTCCCGCACTTCTTCCAAAGCCTGAATCTTATCGATATCGACTGCAATGACGGCGCCGCGCCTTCTGTCCACTTTCACAAAGCCTTCCTGTTTCAGCACGGAATACGCCTTATTGACCGTATGCATATTAATCCCGATATTCTCTGCCAGCTGCCTTACCGACGGAAGCGCATCTCCTTCCCGGAATCTGGAAGTTGCAATTCCCAGTACGATCTGGTTCCTGAGCTGTAGATATAAAGCCTCATCGCTGTTAAAATCAATTTCTATGACCATATGCGCCTCCGTTTCAGCACATTTCTGTTCCCTGCTGTCTGACAAAGAGACGGTCCAATTGCAACCGCCCTATTGTTACAGCCTATGCCGGACTGCCGTCTTTCCATAGAGCCGCTGCCCTACATATCTTTATCCTTCCTGTTCAAAAATTCAAACTCAAATTCATCATCATCCATCATGAAATTCTTGGCTTTCCGCTTCGTTCCTGTTTTTACCGAAACATCAACATCCTCTTCGTATCTAACCTCTCTGTCAGGCGCCTGACGCCGTCCATCCGACGTCCTTCTGGCCTCGGTGGAACGTCTTGCTTCCGTACTACGGCCCGAACTCTGGCTTCTTCTGCCATCGGAAATTCTTCCCGTATCCTCTGAACGCCTCGCTTCCGGCCTCCTTACAGCCTGACGTCCATCCGACGTCCTTCTTCTTGTCTCCGACGGCTCTTCGCGCTCTTCCCGCCTTCTTCTAGCGGTACCTTCCCGCCCTCTTCTTCTATCGTCTTCCTCATCCTCGTCATCTTCGTCTTCGTCATCGTCGTCATCATCTTCATAAGAAGCATCCCGCAGCTTAAAGACCAGAATCGTTATCACAACTGCCAGCAGAACAATGGCACCGATCAAAGCAATGATAATAATGCGCTGTCTGGAGATTGTTTTGGCATCGATGGACTGATTGACATCCAGCGCATTGATCATATCATATATCTCACTGACTTTTCGGTCAAACGCCTTCTCTCCTGTATTATCACGAAGATACCACTCATACTCGCCTTCGCTGTTCGGCTGATAAACGAGCTCATAATCCTCTTTTACTTCCGGTTCCGGCTCTCCTACCGGCTCCTCGCCCGGTTCCTCCTGCGGCTGTTCTTCCGGTGCCTGCACCGGAACCATATCGCCGAGCGTCACCAGATCGGAACGCACATACCCGGTCTTCTCCGTTCCGTCCGCTCCTGTAAAAGTAACATAATACCACAGTTTATCGCTCCCGTTCGTCTGCCCGCTGATAATAACCTGCGAACCGTCTGGAAGAGATTCCACCGTGTTTTTGCTTGTGGAAGCTCCCGTTCTGATTTTGGCCGCCCTTACTTTAATCGTAGCATACTGGGCGTCCATCGGTGTTTCCGGCCCAATTTCTGCCCCCGATGCAGCTCCCGTACTGCCTGCCAGCTGTTCGGTATCCGAACCGCCTTCCTTTTCAACCAGATCAGAACGTACATAGCCGATTGTATTGGCATCCACCTGAATTTCATACCAAACACTTCCTGCAGCATCCGTCACTTCATTATTGATGGTCACTACAGTTCCCTGGGATGAAGTCGCTACCGGAGTGCTGTTCGTATCCGCCGACTGCCGGATGATCGCCGAACCTACTTTTATTTTTCCTGTTCCGGCGGCCTGACTCGCAAACTGCCCGTTCAGGAAGAACAAAACAGCACAAACCGTTACCAATACCCCCCTTATCACACTGCTCTTACTATGTTTCCACTTTTTTTCCATTCTGATACCTCGTATCTTTCTTTTGTGTTCCCGATTTTATCTATTGCTCACGTTCAAAACGCTTCGCACCTTCCTCGCCGCGGCGGTGTTCCATACCAAAGCCCGCCATCATCTTTTCATTCCTCTTATTTGATTTCTCCGCCATTGCCTTATTATATGCGGGCTCGCATTTACTGCAGACTCTGCCCGCACGAATGCTCGCGCCACACATTTCGCATTTCATGTAAGAATTAGAGCCTTCCGCAATCTCCAGTCTTGATTCTTTGAGCATCGTACGGATTGTTTTCTGTTTTACCCCGGTCGCCTCCGACACCTGCGCTGCAGTCGCGCCTGCATGCTTTTCCACATAATTGCGTACTTTACCATAATCATCATATGCCACATACTTACAATCTTCGCACCGGTACTCCCCGCATCCTTTAAATTTCATAGCGCCGCCGCATTCCGGACATTTTGACGGCTTATTATATACATCCAAATCTTGAAAATCTGTCAACTGTTTCATGAATACTCCCCCTCTTATCCCCTACACCAGTCTTTACACCCTAATTTTTCCTTATCTTGAAGAATCCTATTTTTCGGCTTCGTCAATCGCTTTTCCGATATCCCTTCGCATATACTTATTATCAAAATCAATCCATTCCGTCGCCGCATACGCATTGGCTCTCGCTTCCTGCAAAGTTGCTCCGGTAGCTGTTACGCCCAGCACTCTTCCGCCATTCGTCACGATTCCCTGTTCTGTCAGCTTCGTGCCGGCATGGAAACAATAATACCCTTCTTTGTTTTCAAACTGCTCCAGCCCTCTGATTGGAAAACCTTTTTCGTAGGAAAGCGGATAACCGTTTGATGCCAGAATCACACAGACCGCCGCATTCTCTTCAAATACGAGCTCTGTCTGTTCCAGCGTGCCGTCAATACAGGCATCGATCACATCCAGAATATCGTTCTTCATCCGCGGCAGTACGACCTGCGCTTCCGGGTCCCCGAAACGGGCATTGTATTCCAACACTCTCGGTCCCTTCTCCGTCAGCATCAGTCCAAAAAAGATGATTCCTTTAAACGGCCTTCCCTCTGCCGCCATCGCATCGACCGTCGCCTGATAAATATGCTTCCGACAGAAATCATCCACCTCTTTCGTATAAAAAGGACTCGGTGAAAAGGTTCCCATCCCGCCCGTGTTCAATCCCTGATTTCCATCCTGGGCGCGCTTGTGGTCCTGCGCCGATGACATGATGCGGATTGTCTTTCCATCCACAAAGGAAAGAACAGAAACTTCCCGCCCCGTTATAAATTCTTCGATTACCATCCGATTGCCCGCAGTACCGAATTTTTTATCCTCCATGATGGTCCTTACGCCGTCTTTCGCTTCTTCCAGGGTGTTACAGATCAAAACACCTTTTCCGAGGGCAAGACCGTCTGCCTTGAGCACGACCGGCATCGACGCCGTTTCCAGATAGGCGAGCGCCGCCTGCGGATCATCAAATGTCTCATATGCCGCCGTCGGAATATTATATTTTTTCATCAAATCTTTGGAAAAAGCCTTGCTGCCTTCCAAAATCGCCGCATTTTTCTTTGGTCCAAAAACACGAAGCCCTGCAGCTTCCAGTTCATCCACCAGTCCGCCGACCAACGGATCGTCCATGCCTACGATCGTCAGATCAATGGCCTTCTCCTTTGCAAAGGCAACAATCTTATCGAACTCCATCGCACCAATCGGCACGCATTCCGCAATCTGTCCGATTCCCGCATTTCCCGGTGCGCAATAAATCTTATCTGCTCTCCCGCTCCGGGCAACGCTCATCGCAATCGCGTGTTCCCGGCCGCCTCCGCCTACAATGAGTATTTTCATTTTAATAACCATGCCTTTCCGTCTTCTATCCTGACCCTGCCGTTTGCAATCGCGTCGATCGCCCGCGGCAGAATCTGCCACTCCGCCTGCTCCATCACTCTTTTCTGTAAAGACTCCGGCGTATCCTTTTCCTCTACCATGACCGCCTTCTGGAAAATGATTGGTCCCGTATCCGTTCCCTCATCGACAAAATGTACTGTCGCACCAGTCACCTTTACGCCACGCTCCAAAACCTTCTCATGGACTTTCAGCCCATAATAACCTTTTCCGCAAAAAGACGGTATCAGTGACGGATGAATATTGATGATCCGGTTTCTGTAGTTTTGAATCATTTTTTCCGGGAGCACCACCAAAAAACCGGCGAGTACGATCAAATCCGGTTCTTTTTCCTCTACCGCCTGCAAAAAAGCTTCATGAAACTGCTCCCTGTCCGCATATTCTTTCGGTGATACGCAGCATGCATCAATTCCGGCCGCTCCGGCCCGCTCCAGCGCATACGCATTCCGATTGTTGCTGATTACACGGACAATCCGCGCATTCGTGATCTCACCGCATGCAATACCATCGATAATGGCCTGTAAATTCGTGCCGCCGCCGGATACACATACGAGTATTTTTAACATAAGGTAACTCCCTTTTCTCCTGCAATAACTTCACCGATATGATAAGGCGTCTCCCCGGCTGCTCGAACAGCTTCCATGACCTTCTCCGTATCTTCTTTCTCTACCGCAAGTACCATGCCAAGTCCCATATTATAAGTATTATACATCATTTTTTCTTCCAAATTGCCTGTCTTCTGCAATAATCTGAAAATCGGCAGAATCGGATAACTGTCTTTCCTTATCTGTGCATTGACGCCTTTCGGCAGCATCCGGGGAATATTTTCATAAAAACCGCCGCCCGTGATATGGCTGCATCCTTTTATCGTAATACCTGCTTCCTTAATCGATTTCAATGCTTTTACATATATTTTCGTCGGCTCGATAAGCGCCTCGCCGAGTGTCCTGCCCAGTTCATCATAATAGGTATTCAGGCTCTCCTTTGTCATTTCAAAGACTTTCCTGACAAGGGAAAAACCGTTGCTGTGAACGCCTGAGGATGCAATGCCGATCAGTGCATCACCCGGTCTGATCTGTTCTCCGGTGATTAGATTCTTCTCATCCACGATTCCTACCGCAAAACCTGCCAAATCGTATTCGTCTTCCGGATAAAACCCCGGCATCTCTGCCGTTTCACCGCCAATCAAAGCAGCTCCTGCCTGTATACAGCCATCGGAAACGCCCTTCACGATCTGCGCGATCTTCTCAGGATAGTTCTTGCCACAGGCAATATAGTCCAGGAAAAACAATGGTTCACCGCCCGCACAGGCAATATCATTCACACACATGGCGACACAGTCAATACCGACCGAATCATGCTTATCCAGCAAAAAAGCCAGTTTCAGCTTGGTTCCGACGCCATCTGTTCCCGACACAAGTGTCGGTTTTTCCATATCTTTCATTTTCGCAAGGGAAAAAGCTCCTGAGAATCCACCGAGTCCGCCGAGAACTTCCGGCCTTGTCGTTTCCTGCACATATTTCTTCATCAACTCTACTGATTTATAGCCGGCTTCGATATCGACGCCTGCGCTCTTATAATCCATCATGATCATCCTGTTCCTTTCTCGGTCTGCGAATTTGCATCTTCAGACGCTGCTAACGTCCGCACTTTTTCAGTAATTCTTATAACCGACTTCTTTCAGACGGGCATCCTTTTTCTGAACGCTCTCTTTCAAAGTCTGCGAATAATCTTTCAACCGCTGCAGCAGAACCGCATCGGAAGTCGCCAGAATTTTCGCCGCGAGGATACCCGCGTTCTGGCCTCCGTTGATCGCTACCGTCGCTACCGGAATCCCGGACGGCATCTGTACAATGGAATAAAGGGAATCCACGCCGCCCAAATCGGAAGTTTTCATCGGTATTCCGATGACCGGCATCGGGAAAATCGCGGCACACATACCCGGCAGATGAGCCGCTTTGCCCGCTCCCGCAATGATTACCTTAAAGCCTTTATCCTCCGCGCTTTTCGCATATTCAAAAAAGACATCCGGCTCCCGGTGCGCAGAAATGATCGTCATTTCATAAGTAATTCCGAGTTCTTCCAGAATATCTGCTGCTTTCGCCATGACGGGCATATCCGAATCACTGCCCATTACGATTCCTACCTGTGCCATCCTAATCCTCCAATCTATTCCTGACCTGCGATATTGGGACCGCGGGTACAAATTCGCGGCTGAAAAATTTATTTTCAGCCTATCCACAACATCTTGTAGAGAAAAACATATTTCTTTTTATATTCTACTAGATTTTATGTCAATGCGCAATATGAAAATGCGATTTTACAAATGCGGCACGACCTCCGGCCTGACACAGTTGTATCAGTTATCCAAACGCCTCATTCAACGCTTCCGTTCCCGCGAGCACAAATCTGCCTTCTATGATAACCGGTATCACTTCGTTCTCTTTCGTGACTACAGTCAGTTCTCCCAGTTCATCATAAGGAATCGTGATGTCCGTATGACAGTTGAAATAAGCTTTCTCCATATCTTCGCCGCGCAGCGCCGACACTTCATTTTCTTTCGCTGCAATTTCTTTTCCATCAGGATTATAACTCTTTATTTCTTCTTCATGAGAATAACAGGTATCGCCTACCGCAAAATGCGGCCCGGTCTTTTCCGCGATCAGAATGGGCATCTTATCTTCGATACCGAATTTTCTCGCAGCAACATAGGCCGTCGTATTCGTTCCGACCGCGAACTCACCGATTGGCAGCGTGTCATGGTGGAACAATACATTCTCTTTGATATACCGTTTATTCTCCTGTTCCGATGCAAAATTGCCGCAGTCATATTCCGTGATCATGCCATCCTGAAAACGAATGGAAATATCGCGATATTCCAATCCGTTCAGGAAGACGCGTGTAACATGGAGAAGCCCCTCCGTTCCGGCAAGCTGTGGTGATGTGAACACCTCTCCTACCGGAATATTCACGTCTGCTACACAGTTCTCAAAATTTGTTTCTTTCTCCGGCGTCTGCAGCTCATGCAGTTTGATTTTCAGATTCGTCCTGTTCTTTCCCATGCCTTTTATCAGCACATAATCCCCTTTATCCAGCGTATCGATGAGCGTCTGCTGAATCCCCTGATATAATTGATAATCAAGTGTGTTGATACGAATGATCTCATCAAAGATTTCATCGTATCTGTCGCCGATTTCCGGCACCGGAAAGGCAATGATCGTAAAACTTCTCTCTTCGCCTTTGATATAACGGTTCTGTATCGCACCGGCTTTAGAAGTATATTCAACCGAAAGTTTCTGCTGTTTATCGCTCAGTTTACAGGCCGCATCCTTATTCTGCGGCACAAAAGGCTGTTCGCCGAATATCTCCAGTACTGCTGGGCCGCCAAATACGGCTGCTTCCGTCTTGAACTGTTCAAATGCCGACTGCATACACTCCAGCCTCCGTTCCGTAAGCTGTTTATCCAGAAACAGGGCACTGTCCTCCCGGTGGTCATAATCGAACTGCTTATTCGGATTGGCGCCAAAATACCCGTTTTTATGCACACTGCGCCCCTGAAAAATATTAGTGCCGGAACGATAGATTGTCGGCTTTAACCCAATCTTCTCAAAGTTCAATACCGCCTCCCGGATCATCCGCTCAAAACCGAGGCAGTACCGTATATTGACCGTTTTCTTGATTGAAATATCTTTATTGCACACTTCAAAGCCGATCCGATAGCCTTCCGTGTAAGTATCCGCCATCAATTTTATCGTCTCCCCGGGCAGCGCAGCCAGATGTTTTGCTGTCCTGATTTCATTTTCTGACACATATTCGCCATAATAATAAAGATAGCGGATATCCGATAACTCACTTTCCATGACGATACGCGCTGCACAATCCCGCTGTGGACAGACAAGCCCCTCCACTTTATCATAAGCCGCCGGTTCGGAATAGTCGCTGACATACCAATAGACGGTTTTTCGGATTTCCTCTGTAAAGGACTGCGCCGGTCCGGCGCCATCCGCTTCCACAGGCTCTCCTTCCTGCTCTCCGCAGAGAAAAATCTGATAAATCTCCAAAAAAAGCTCCATGCGGATGACCATGTCGTACAGACTCTGCTCATAAGCCGCCGCTATCATCCCGCGCAGTTCCGCATAGACAAACGAAAGCAGCTGTCCCATCGTCTTTCCGAAGCATTCCGCCGCATAAGCAGGGTTGGCATAACTCCGGTCATAGTTTTTAGGCAGAATATCCGCATAAAGCGCATGATTATGCCTTTCCAGTTCTTCTAAAGAAGCCCTCCGCAGGGCGCCGCTTCCTACAAAGTCCCATGTTTCTTTCATCAGCAGAACAAATTCCGCCATTTTTCTGAAATAGTCCCGATACGCGCCGCATCCGGCCTCGGACGCTATCTGCGCAATCCGCTCATAGGCAAGCGCAAACCGCTCCGCCTCCAGTTCTTCTTTTTCTTCTATCGTCATACTTTCCTGCATTCCAGTCAATTCTCCTTTTCCTTCAAATTATACCGTGAAGACTCGCAAATTCGCCCTCATGCGCTCCTCGTCCGATTTCAAATCCGTTCTTCTCCTGCATGACGCCGGACATTCTTCCAGCGTCTGTTATACTGCATAGGCCCCCGCATACAACACCGCACTTACGCCGCCGAGCGCGAGCACATTTAACAGAATACCAAGATAGGAAAAAAAGTAATATTTATCCCGCTCCGTTCTGGAGATTGCACCGAGCACCGTACCGACCAACGCAAAAATCATCACGAGAAAGACCGCCGCGCCGTACTGTTCCGGTACATCTCCGGCGCTCCAATAGCTCATGGCAACCGTATAGACAAGCGTCACGAGAGAAATGACCCCCAGTATCGTCGCCATAATTCCCTTCTGTGTATGGCTCTTATTGGTAAAAATAAAACCATTCTTATGTCCCATCGTTATAACCCATGCCTTTCAACAATTCATGTCCCCAAATCTGCAAATGGGCATCCCTCCCGGAATACCCATTTATTTTCTCAGAATAATATTTTAGAATAGAATTTTACTCCTGCCGGCCAAAAGCTTTGCACCGCCGATGATCAGAAGGATACCGCTTGTGACTCCCACAACCAGGCTGACTACTCCGACTGCAATATTCATCGCTCCGGCACCCCCCATTGTCTTATATGTTTTTTCTTCCATCTCTGCACCATCCCTTTTTATTCAGATAAATTTATTTTACTCCGTACTGCTCATAATATTCGTCAATGGCCGCTTTCAGTACATCATCGATATAAATGCTGCCCTGATATGGCTTATTATACAGACATTCCACAACATCTTCCATCGTAACGATGGCGTTCGTTTCAAATCCGTATTTTTCTTTAATTTCTTCCAATGCGCTCTTTGTACTTTCCAGCCCCCGCTCCATCCGGTTCAGGGATACGATAAGCCCTTTGACTTCCACATTCGCCTGCGCCTTGATGATTGGGAAGGTCTCTTCAATGGATTTCCCGGAAGTGGTAACATCCTCGATGATAACGACTCTGTCTCCATCCTTTAATTTGCTCCCAAGAAGAATGCCCGTATCACCGTGGTCCTTGACCTCTTTCCGATTGGAGCAGTATCTTACTTCCCTGCCATATAATTCGCTGATTGCCATCGTTGTCGCAACAGAAAGAGGAATCCCTTTGTAAGCAGGGCCGAACAGCACATCGAAATCCAGACCGTAATGGTCATGAATCGCCCTTGCATAATACTCACCCAGTCTGCGCAGCTGTGTTCCCGTCACATACGCGCCTGCATTCATAAAAAAAGGAGATTTTCTGCCGCTCTTTAAGGTAAAATCGCCAAATTTAAGAACCTGGCTGTCCACCATGAATCCAATAAATTCCTGTTTATATTGTTCCATTCCGATTATCCCATCCTTTCCCGCTGCCAATTCGCAAATACTTCTGAATATTTCTCCGTTACCGCTTCGCCAGTGCCTCCGCAATATCCTCCTTCATGGCGAGTACTGCCGCCCTGGAAGCCTCGGCGAAATGTTCCGCACCGTACTTCGCATACTCTTCCTGCTTATACGCGGCAATAATGCCTCTGGAAGAATTAACGATTGCACCGAGTCCGTCCTTATTAAAGAAATGTACCAAATCCGCGCCTTTTCCGCCCTGTGCGCCATACCCCGGCACAAGGATAAATGCCTTCGGCATCAGTTTGCGTAATGTCTTTCCCTGTTCCGGGTAAGTCGCTCCGACAACTGCGCCGACATTGCTGTAGGAACTGCCCATACAGTCTGCGCCCCATTCCGCAACCATCTCCCCAACGATTTCATAAAGCGGCCTGTCAGCGGTCGTAATACCACCTGCACACTCTCTGCCAGCGCCGGCCGTGATTCCCTCCCGCACGATACGGTCCTGGAATTCCCCGCTGCTCGGATTAGAAGTTTTTACAAGGACAAAAATGCCCTTCTTTTCTTCCTGACATACTTTGATAAAAGGCTTGACGCCATCGGAGCCAAGATACGGATTTACCGTGACGAAATCTTCATCAAAGCCGCTGCAAAAATTACTGCCTATCTGTACTCTGCCAAGATGTCCTACCGCATAGGCCTCAGAAGTGGAGCCGATATCTCCGCGCTTCACATCGCCAATCACGACAAGTCCCTTCTCTTTACAATAATCCACTGTTTTCTGAAATACGAGCAGACCTTCAACACCGAACTGTTCATACATTGCAATCTGGGGCTTTACTGCCGGAATCAGGTCGTATACATGATCGATGATTTCTTTATTGAATGCCCAGACCGCAGCAGCAGCCCCTTTCAGCGTCTCTCCGTATTCTTCAAAAGCCTGTTTCTGCAAGTGTTCCGGTATATACTTCAACATCGGGTCCAATCCTACTACGATCGGTGCTCCTGTCCGTTCGATATTCTGAATCAGTTTATCTATCATTTTTACTCCCATCTGTCTGCCTCAGCAGACACTCTAATTCAATAGTTGAAAACCATTTTCTTTCAATAGGATAACCATGCTCCTTTTTCAGCGCTTGAGTTTGGGTTTCAAAATTAAAGCGTCTTGTCTTTTAAATCGCGCAGCACGAACTGATTTTCAATATATTCCTCGAACTGCTCTCTTTTTACCCATTCGTACTCGCCGTACTCCTCCGGCAGAATGATATGTTTCTCTTCTTCTTCCGGAACGGAACAGATATAAGCGATGCCGACACAATGCGTATCACCGAGCATGCTGGACCATGTATATTCTATTTTCTCTATCTTACCGTCAATGGATAAAAGTTCCTGAATCGCCCGGAGCACAGCCTCGTCCGGTGCCTCTCCGTGATTGACTTCCGTGTCGATAAATTCCCATATGTAGGGTTCCGGAATATGGTCATCCACCCATCTTTTTACCAACAGATATCTGTCATCCTTTTTAATGATTCCTTTCACGCGTAAAAAAGTTTTTCCCATAATCTACTCCTATGCCTTTCTCTACACCTTGCCCAGATGCGAAAACAATTTTTACAAAATAATCATCTTATTACATAAAATCCTACTAGATATAGTACCATTGCCATCTACCGCTTGTCAACAAACATCCTTATCTGGTCTTCAGGAACTGGTACTCCCTCTGCGCGACGGCATCATCAGGATAGGATTTCAGGTAATCGCTCATCAGGGCCGCCGCCGTCTTGTAGTCCTTCATATATTCATATGCAACGATTTCATTGAACTTCAATGTCTGCATCATATCATTGCCTTCGATATTCATCGCGGACTGAAAAGCCATCAGCGCCAGTTCATATTCACCCATCTGCATCCGGCATAGACCAAGCTGGTTATAGATTTCCGGCTGGCTCTGATCATTTAGTGTATAATCGTTATAAATACTGGAAGCATAATCATAATCTCCCAATGCTTCATAAGTTCTTCCAAGATACAGAGATGCCTCGTAATTGGCAGAAATCTTCACCTTGGAAAGATAGTTTTTGGCATTTTCGTAATCTTCCAGATAATAATAAATACGCCCCATGTCATAATCGGAAATCGTCTTTTCATTATCGGCAATGACCTGTGCAAAATATTCCCTGCCGACATCTTTATAACCGTTATCGACCAATGCAATGTAAATCTGAATCAGTCTGTCGTAGTTTTGCGCATCCATGGAAATTGCCTGGTCAAAGTCCAGTTTGGCGCCTTCAAAATCCCCGGTATACAGCTTTACACAGCCCCTCAGATAATAAGCTTCCACTTCCTTCGGTCGCAGGGCCAGAATGGCATCGTATGCACCGATTGCAGCCTCCGCCTGACCGTTCCTGAAATATGCCGTGGCCAGATAATAATTCATATCATAATCCATATCTTCCGGGATTCCTCCGCTCAGCTGCAACGCCCTTTCCAAATAAGAGATGGCATTTTCGTATTGCGACAATCCCATATAAGCAAGGCCCATTCCACGACAGAGCAGCCTCTCGTCTTCATTCGCCTCCAGCGCGGCATCAAAATACTGGAGCGCAGCATCATACTCCAAACGCTGGACCGCAGCCATACCCTCGCTGATATTATCTGTTTTCTCTTCCGCGCCGCATCCTGCACACAAAAGCAGCATGACGACAGCGACCGTCATTAATCCTTTTTTCTTCATTCCTGTATCTATGCTCTTTTCTCTGTCTGCAAATTAATTTTTCAATTTATTCTACCATATTCATTTCTTCCCGCCAACGGCTAAATCAAATTTCCGCAGACCAAATCCTTCAGAATACCGAAAAACTCCCGCACCATATTATTCAACTGAAAATAGATATTGGACGGAGCAGCGATTCCGCAGACATTCCGGATTCCTTGATGTTTTGCCAGGTGAACTCCTCTGAAAACATGAAAATTATTCGTTACGATTCCCACACGGTCCTTCTCCATATCCAGAAATACCGAACTGAACGCGATATTCTCCGAAGTATCCGTCGATTTATCCTCCATGATGATCCGCTCTTTCGCAATCCCTTTTTCCACGAGATAATCATACATTCCCTGCGCTTCGCTATGAGGCTCATTCGCTCCCTGTCCGCCGGAAACGATACAGAGCGTATTTTCATTTTCCACCAGATAATCGTACGCCGTATCCAGTCGGAATTTCAACGCAGCCGAAGGTCCTTTCTCCTTCACCTGGGCCCCGAGCACGATGAGATAGTCGAGATTCGGCTCCCCCTTTGCGCGGTAAGAGCTGATAATGCAGCCTTCCACGATGATAAATGAAAGCACGCCGAGCACGATAATAATCGTAATGACTCTCTGCAGACCGTGCGGCAGTTTTGACCACATATGAAAATGCAGGAAAGCGGTAAGTCCCAGAAAAAAGCAGCCTCCCATCCCCCATATCAGATAAAACCTGGTTCCGGTTTTAATGCTGTAAATTAGAAAACAGTAGCCAAAGCAGAACAGACTGCACAAAATACTGAAAATTTCTTTCTTCATGTCCTTTTTAAAAACCTTTCTCCTTTAAGTCTTTTACAAGATTTACATAAAACTCCCTCACATCAAATCCCATGATATTTTCTCTGTTCAGATCGATCATATCGCCATGGGAAATTCCTCTGTTTCCTTTTGGCCGCAATATCGCATGGACATCACCCCATAAGGCGGAATCGATAGAGACCAGACCGTCATTTTCTCCATCGAAATGTTTTACCAGATAATAAGAAACATTTAACGGAAACCGACCGCTCTGCGCCTTCGGCATGGCAGTGGCCACGCTCTGATAATAAACAGTTTCACAATCCGGCAGATCTCCATTCCTTTCGAGACATGCCTTTGCAGTCAGATCCGTTACAGCGCCCAGAAAATCCGGCGAGACATCGCCTAACCTGCGCAATGTCCCATTATACCTTGCTGCCAGAAAATTTCGCAGCCCGGCCGGCGCTTTTTCCAGAAGATAATCCGCAAAAAAGCAGCCTCTGTGTGGTGTGTTGATCGTCGTAAGAGATGCCGTATACTCCGCTGCGCCGCATTTGGCAACAGCATACCGGGCATCCAGCCCGCCTTTGGAATGGGCGATAATATTGACTTTGCCACATCCTGTCGCTTCTACAAGCTGCCGGATACGTTCCGTCAGTTCCTGGCCGCAGGAAGCCACGGAAGCCGCCGATTGCTGATTCCCATAATAAACAACCGCACCGTTACGCATCAGCTCTTTCGGAATTCTCCCCCAGTAATTCAAAAACCGGAAATCCCGGAAAAACACACCGTGCACCATCAGGAGCGGATATTTCGTATGACAGCATTCGCTTTCTTTCCGCACGGCATTCAGTTCTTCTTTTTCCAGTTCCGTTTCATACTCCTGCACCGCAAGCCGATATAATCTGTAAAAAAGGAACAGATTCACAAGGGGGATCCACCAGCACAAGCATAGCAGCACGCGATAGCGGATCCCCATCTGTACGGAAGATATCATCAGCCGCAGGCAGCCATTCAATAACAGAATCCCTTCTCCGCACAGCCAGAGCAGAACCGACAGAAGATAGAGCAGAATCCTTCCTGTCGTCCAGCCGGATATCGCATGAAAACTCCAGAACTGCCAAAGCAGCCCGAACGGGAAGGTCAGCCCTGTATACAGCACCAGCGCACATCCTCTGCCAAGCTGCTTTAACCGCTTTGTATCCATAGAACTACCACCGATATCCCCTGCAGGTGGAGCGATATTCTCATACAGGAAAAAAAGGGTGGCAGCAATCATCAGCAATACCGCCCCTATGCCGCCAGTCTGTGTTACCAATAGGATTCCCGCCATATTCATACTGGCCGTAAGCATAAAAGTCCGAACTGCTTTTTTCATTCGCTGTATCATAATTTTCGATTCTCCACCTGCCCTGTCTCAAAAAACATATGAAGCGCTTCCTCCATCTGCGCGGATAGCCCCGCATCGTCACCGATGTCCTCATCCTCATCGAATATGCTGTAAGCATAGAGAGAATACATATTGGTATCGTCTTCTGCGAAGTACAGAACCATAACACCCGTGCCATCTTCATCTCTGACAAATGCTTCCATTTTGAGTGTATGCCCCAGAAAAGTCATGCCGATATCATCTATCGTAACATGATATTCACCTTCCTCTTCCGCCATTTCTTCCTCCAACATGCTCACCATTTCATCCATATTCTCAAGGAACATATCTATCATGCCAAAGGCTTCGGATGTCTGAGAAACAATCAGGCAGTCCATCGCTGTATCCATATCGCCATTGGGGGCAAAGACCGTATCATAATCATCACTCATATAATTGTCCCGTTCCCAACCCTCCGGAAGCGCAAAGGAAATGCAATCCACCTGAAAGGTTCCGTCGCTCTTTCGCTGCCTCGAAGAAGAATCTTCGTTTTCACGCCGCCTTGAGGAGGAATCATCATCACCACGCCGTTCCAGTTCGGCGTTTCTTCTCCTGATTTCTTCCTCGGCTGCGGCCCGCGCCGCTTCGGATTTCTTTTCCCCCTGTTCTGCAGCCTTTCTTTCCCCCCGCTCTTCTTCCGCCTTCTTTTCGTTCTCTTCCTGCTCGATATGCCTTCTTACTTCCTCGCGCGCCTCTTCCTGTGTCCGGCTAATGACAAAATCCGATGCATCCGGCGTCTGCTTTCCGCAGCCGGCAAGGCTAAATGTCAGACAAATACATAACCCCGCTGCAATTCCCCTGCTCTTCATACCCATAAGTCCCCCTCTTCTCCATGTGCGAAGAATGCCAGTTCCCGCTTCATTGGAAACTGGCATTTTCTTCTGCTGATGACCGCTTCTTTTGGCTAATCTTTTAATTTCCCCGTTTCAAAAAACATATCCAGAGCGGCTCTTACATTCGCTTCTGCTTCTTCGCCTTCACCGGCCCATATGACCGCATAGACCGCATACTGTGAATAACCGCTCTGCGCGATATAGAAGATTCCGGTATCTCCATCGGCCTTCATCTCCATCACAAGCGTCTTTCCAAGGAAAGTCTCCCCTGCATCATCTATCACAAGGTCTGTTACATCTTCGCCGAGTACTTCTTCAAAATAACTTTGTGTATATTCCAGATCGGACAACATTTCGTCAATGACACCTTCATCGTAAGCATAATCCTCCTCGATTGAAATATACCCATATCCGCCTATTGCATCGCCTTTCGGTGCAAATACCGCTTCGCTGTAGGAACTTTCATCTTCATCTTTCTCCCAGCCTTCCGGAAGTTCAAATGTCATAAAGCCCAGATTGAAAGCATCCGCATTATACTCGTCGCTGTTCTCAAATTCTGTCCGCTTTGCCTCTGCAAAAGAATCATCCCATCCGATATCGATCTGATAAAAAGACTCCAGTTCCGCCAAAAGATCTTTTGTCTTACCCGTCGTATCATCCGCTATAATACAGATATCAACAAGTCCCATGACATTGTCGCCCATTTCCTTTAAATAAAAGACCTGATAATACGGCGCATAACTACCGTCATAGGAATCGAACTGCATATAAGTAACGACGCACATTGCAGCATCTTTGCCAATTTCCTCTACTTCGCCGATTTCGATGCCGTAAAGATAAGTAGAATAAGACATTTCTTCTTCTATATACGTTTCCAGATTTTCACCCACCGTATAATCTGCAACATTATACTGAATATACGGGTCAATATCTACATCTACAACAACCCCCATACGCTCACTCGTTGCATAAGAACCGGAAACACTCGGATAATCTCCATCCGGTACGAAGACCGACAACGTCTTTTTATCGCCTGACTTGGTGTTGGATGTGGATACCAGTTCTTCCATCAAATATTCAAATCCATCATATCCTTTTGCCTCATCGGAACCAAAAACAACGCCGCTCACTGCTTTTGTCTCTTTCTCAGTCTCTTTCTCAGTCTCTTCCGGTTCCTTCGATTCCTCGTTTTCATCTTCCGCTTCTTCAGCGACATCTTCTGTGTCGGTATCATCCTCTGTCGCCTGTGCTCTGTTCTTAGTCAGATCAGAGGCGCTCGGCTCCTTGCCGCCGCAAGCCGTCAGACCAGATAACATAACTGAAATTAAAAATGCAGTGATTATCTTATTTTTCATTCGTTCTCTCCCTCATTATTCTTGTTCCCTAAATACTTGTTCAATATGCGCATACATTCTTTTACATCGATTGGCTTTGCAATATGAGCAACCATACCGCATTCCAGGCAGCGTTGTGCATCATCAGAAAAAGCGTCCGCCGTCATCGCAATGATGGGCAGGTCTTTATCCTCCCGTTCCAGCGCCTTGATTGCTCTTGTCGCATCGTAACCATCCATGACGGGCATCCGGATATCCATCAGAACCGCATCATAATACCCGATTTCGGAGTTTTCGAACATCTCAAGACATTCTCTTCCATTGACAGCCCTGTGCAGTTCTACTCCCGTTATGGAAAGAATCTCACTTGCTACTTCCCAGTTCAGGTCGATATCCTCTGCCAGAAGAATCCGTTTTCCGGTAAGATCCGCTTCCAGCATGGTATCCTGTTCCTGGCTGCTGTCATAAGTATCCATATACTGTTTCAGACGATGGTATAAGGTGGACTTGAACAGCGGTTTGGAAATAAAGCCTTCTATCATGGATTCATCTACCGCATCCTCCATATCGCTCCAGTCATAAGCCGAAATCAGGAAAATCGGAATATCCAGTCCGACTCTTTTCCGAATCTCCCGTATCGTCTCGACACCATCCATACCCGGCATTTTCCAGTCTATCAGGACAAACTTATAATCGTCATTCCGTTTATGCCGTTCTTCGATCATCTCGACTGCCTTCATACCATTCTGCGTCCATTCGGCATGGGCACCGAGTTCTTCCAGATTATCCACGGCGCTTTCACACAGATCACGATTATCATCCACGACCAGAATATTCCATGGTGGCAGCTTCATTCCATCGATATCGGCATCCGACTTCTGCAGATTCAGGATAACATGGAACGTACTTCCTTTTCCCTGCTCGCTTTGAAGCTCAATTGTTCCGCCCATCAGGTCCACGATCTTTTTAGCGATGGATGTCCCAAGACCGCTTCCTGTAATGGAGCGCACCTGTTCCGTCTCTTCCCGAGCAAAAGTATCCCATATCTTCGCCTGGAATTCCGGTGACATACCGATTCCCGTATCCTTTACAAGGAAATGTGTCTGTATCATATCGACATTACTCTCTCCGTCCAGCTGCACCTGATACATGTATACATCGACCCGTCCGCCTTCCGGTGTAAATTTTATTGCATTGGAAAGCAGATTGAGCAGCACCTGATTCAACCGCACATTATCACAGATAACATCTTCTGAAAGAATATTCCGGATAAATATGTCGAAAACCTGATTTTTCGCGCTCACCTGCGGCTGAATGATATTGACAAGATCATCCATTTGTTCGCGCAGGGATACCGGTATCATATTTAACACCATCTTGCCGCTGTCTATTTTGGACATATCCAGTACATCGTTGATCAGACCGAGCAAATGCTTACTGGAAAGACTGATCTTCCGCAGGCAGTCATCCACTCTTTCCTTATCATTGATATTCTTCTGCGCGATTCCTGTCATACCGATAATAGCATTCATCGGTGTCCGAATATCATGGCTCATGCTGGCAAGGAAATCGCTTTTGGCCATATTCGCGTGAACTGCTTCCTGCCTTGCCTTCGTCAGATCATCAATATGCCTGACCGACAGCCGGTAATAAAGCAGAAAGATAATCGCCATCGCAACAAAAATGACCAGAACGGAACCCAATGTGACCCATACTCTGACCGCCGCCAGATCAGAAATCGATTTCGTCATAAAATCAAGCGGCATGACACAGATCAGATACCAGTTGGAATTCCCGGGAAGTTTGGAACAATGTATCTGCAGCCCTTCTCCATCTATCATCGCACTCGCAAAATAGACTTCATCATGCTGCATTGCGTCAGAGAGTTCCTGCACATAATCGGCTGCATCCTTTCCCTCAAACGGCGCATAAGTCTCCATAATACGCTCAAAATAGTTCTCTCTGTATGCGCCTTTATTTCGGATGACAAACTTCCCGCTAATATCGATAATATGATAGTATACATCGGAATCTTCCTCTGCCAGGAAAAGCGCATCATTCAGGTAGTCTATAGGTAAACCTGCAAGCAGAGCAACGCTCTTCCCGCCATCTTTCATCGGATATTCTGCCTTTACACCCAGCAACAGGATTCTATCGCCGTTCTCCGTCTCGGCTTCCGCTATAATACTGCCGTCCGAGAGCAGATGACTGACCATATACTGATCATCTAACAGGTTCAGTTCATCACCATAGATAACTTCCGTATTCTCTTCTCCCGCATAAAGAGCCAAATAATTGAAATCACGAACCTGTGCACTCGTCTCAAGTTCTTCCAGCAGTTCCTTTCCATAGACTACGTTTTCCGGCGGAGTACGCCTGATAATCCCGTCTACCTGCGCCAGTCGAAGATCAATGATAGACTGAAACTTCTGCTGTACCTGAAGGCTCATTTCAGACATATAGGTATGGCTGATCTCCGTAACCGATTCTTCCGTTTTCACCGACATAAATAAGGTCAGTGCAATAAAAACTCCGATACTGACAATTACGACGCTGATAATACTGCCTCTGAAAAAATTAATTGTCTTTTTATCCATCTTACTTCTCCATTCAATCAGAAACTACTCTTATCCATTCTCGCTGTGTTTCGCAATACATGCAATAATCTCTTCCTGTATGGGCAGAACCTGCTCCAAAATCGGTCTTGCCTCCTCCGGTTTTCCAGCTCTCAATAAATCAACGACCTTTGTATAAGCCTCATATACGGGCGTAATTGACAAATTTCCTGAAACGCCTTTGATCGCATGTGCTTTCTCTATCGTTTCGTTATAGTCCGTACCGTCAAAATCTGCTCCGACATGATATGTATTAATCGATTTCGTAAAAGAACCAAGTAATTTCGTATACAATTTCTCATTTCCGTTAATACGCTTCAGACCACCATCAACGTCTACACCCAGCCCCTTCAGTTCTTCAAACAAACTCATACATCATTTCCCCCTTTTTCTGTTTTCTTTATCATATTAATAACTATGCCTTTCCCAACCTGCGATATTTACGCTGCAGGCCAAATTCGCGTGTGAAATCTAAGTTCACACTATTCATATTACTATGTTTTCTCCCAAATTACAAGTTCCGGCACAGAAACTTTCATTTCTGTGCCGGAATCATCACTTGTCTGTTTCTTTATATTAATATTTTCCGAAGTCATCTCCAAGAGAAATGACCTGCTCATTTGCTCCCGATGAAGGTGTGAAAGAACCGCTGCTTCTAAAAGAAGAAGCGCCGCTTCCTGAACCAAGATTGTAAATAGCGAGCATCTCTCTCATTCTGGAAGCCTGGTTGGACAGCTCTTCGCTGGCAGCCGCACACTGTTCGCTCGTAGCGGAGTTGGTCTGTACGACCTGGGATACCTGTGTGATCGCCTGCTCGATCTGTGCTACCGCTGTTGCCTGATAATTGGAAGATTCCGCAATGCCGTTGATGATCATTTCGCTGTCCTGTACGACCCTGGTAATCTCTTCCATAGCATGAGAGGTATCGTCTACAATCTTGGAACCGGAACTTACCTTCTCAATAGAGTCTTCGATCAGATCCGCTGTTTCCGCCGATGCAGCCGCACTCTTCGCCGCAAGGCTTCTTACTTCTTCAGCTACGACCGCAAAGCCTTTACCTGCTTCACCTGCTCTTGCTGCCTCAACAGCAGCATTCAGTGCAAGAATGTTGGTCTGGAATGCAATATCATCAATTGTCTTAATGATCTTGGAAATATTTTCGGACGATTTGTTGATATCCTGCATCGCCGCCATCGTATCCTGCATCTGTCTGTTGCCCTTCTGCACATCTTCAATTGCCCTTGCAACAAGGGAAGCCGCCTCATTTGCCTGTTCTGCGTTCTGTTTGGTCTTATCAGCGATTTCGTCAATGGATGCCGTAATCTGCTGAATAGCGCTTGCCTGCTCGGTAGAGCCCTGTGCCAGCGCCTGACTTGCACTTGCTACCTGTGAAGAACTGATCGTTACCTGAGAACCTGCCTCTGAGATATTGCCCAGCGCATTGAGGTTATCCTCTACAAGTTTCTTCAGGGAATTGCCTAATACATCCTCCGAAGAAGCCGGTTTCACGCTTACTGTCAGATTACCGTTCGCTACTTCCTCAGCGATATTTGCCTGATATTTGATGTTGTCGATTACCTTCGTATATTCATCTACCAACTCGCCAAATTCATCATTCGAATATTTGGTCATTTCAATATTATTGACACGTCCCAATGCGATTTCTTTTGCAGCATCGGAAAGCTGTCTTACAGAACGTGCGATTGTTTTGATCAGCGTTGTGGAAATCGTAATTGTAATGATAACGGAAACGATCAACAATCCTACGCTGATTCCGCTCGACATATTCATCGTGTTCCGCAACGTTTCGATTCTCTCATCTTTACCGGTCTCAACATACGCACTCAGCTCTTCGCCGTATTCCTCCAAAGTCGCAATCCTGCTATCTTTACCCGAATTAACGAATTCTATCAGCTTATTGAGTTCCGCTTCATCCATATTTTCCACTGTGCGCAGCTCTGCAACAATTTCCGTTGCGCTGTCCTCATTCAATGCGCTGATGGAGTCAACCAACTGCTGCAGTCCGCTTTTAATTCCTGCTGCTCCATCTTCATTCATTGTACTGATGGTGCTTACTGCATAGTTTGTGATCCATACGCCTACCAGTACATTGATAATTGTAAGCAGAACGGGAATTGAAAAACCCGCTATCAATTTTGTTCTTATCTTCATGTTTTTTAACATCTCTTATACCTCTCATTCTTCACCATTATTCATTTCATTTGCCTGTTCCACAACTGATAAATCGTCATCATTTAACAACTTGTCGGGGTCTAACAGCAGTTTGACCGTGTCTCCGACTTTACCGATACCATAAACGTATTTATTATGCGCTTTATCGGCACGTCCGACACTCGGCGGAGGCAGGATATTATCTTCTTTGATTTCAACGACTTCCGCTATCTTTTCAACGATCAGGCCTACCATCATAGACTTGATATTAATGACGATGATACAGGTCCTGTCATTGTACTCAAACGGTTCCTGCTTGAACCGCAGACGTACATCAACGACCGGAATGACCTTTCCTCTCAGGTTGATCAGACCTTTGATATAATCCTCTGTTTCGGGAATCGCCGTAATCGCCTGCAGCTGGATGATCTCGTTTACATACTGGATTTCCAGTCCGAAATACTCGTTTCCGGACTTAAAAGTCATATACTTTCCCCTTTGCGTATCATGCTCATTAGAAGCGGCATTTTCTCCGTCTACCTGTCTCTTCAATTCGCTCATATTCTCCATGCAACATCCGTTCCTTTCTGTTTAATTTATTCTATCAATCCCGGGGCATCCAATATCAAAGCAATACTTCCGTCACCGAGCTGTGTACAGCCGGATAGACCCTTGACTTTCTTAATATAGGACGGAATCGGTTTTACCACGATTTCCTGTTCGCCAATCAGCCTATCGACAAGAAGACAGACTTTCTTATCTTCCACCTCAAGAATTAACATAACCCCCTCTTCCACAGATTCTTTATATTCTTTCAGACCATACCACCGGCCAAGTCTGAGAACCGGGAAACACTCTCCGCGAATCATAATATATTCATCACCGTTCGGCTCATGAATCATCATATCTTCCTTCACGCGGACAAATTCCTTGATTGCTCCTGTCTCCATAACAAAGGAAGACTGACCGATCTCCATGACAATACCATCGATGATCGCAAGCGTCAAAGGAATCTTCAGACTCATGATCGAGCCAAATCCTTTTTTACTTTCAATCTCCAAAGAACCGCCGATTGCCTGAATATTCTGAACAACAACATCCATGCCGACACCACGGCCTGAATATTCCGTAACTACCTCGTTCGTAGAAAAACCTGGAAGCGTGATCAACTGGAATACCTCTTTATCCGAATAAGCGCTGTCCGGCTTACTCTCGTCCAGAAGTCCCTGTTTTCTTGCTTTGGCCATGATCTTATCTCTGTCAAGTCCGCTGCCGTCATCCTCCACACTGATCCATACCTTGCCGGCTTCCGTTTTCGCGGATAAAGTAACCCTTCCTTTTTCCGACTTACCGCTGTCACGGCGCTCCTCTTTGGATTCGATACCGTGGTCCACGGAGTTTCTTACGATGTGCATCAGCGGGTCTGAAATATGCTCTACGATATTTTTATCCACTTCCGTCTGGTCACCGACCATAACGAATTCAATATCCTTGCCAAGCTTTCTGGATACATCGAATACGATACGGTTCATCTTCTGGAACGTATTCGTAAGCGGTACCATTCGCATGGACATGATAACATTCTGCAGATCCGTAGATATCTTGGAAAGCTGCGCAGCCGCCTTATTGAAATTATCAAGATTCAATCCGGGCACCTTCAAATCGGAGTTCTGAAGCACAACCGATTCCGAAATAACGAGCTCCCCGATTAATTCCATCAGCTGATCCATCTTGCTTACATTTACATTGATAAAGGAAGCTTTTTCTCCTTTCGGCTTATCCTTGGCCAGTTTCTTCTGCTTTCCGGGTTCCTTGGATTTGATAACGAAATCACCGGGCGCGATCGCAGGTTTTTCCGGTTTCTTCTCTTCCTTCTTAGCGTCGGCCTCTCCCGCCTGCGTTCTGGAATCGATTTCTTCCACGCTGGACTCCAGGTCGATTATCGGTGCTGCCGATGCCGCCACAAGATCCTGCTCACTGAAATCAAAGCCCTGCAAGAACTCTTCAGCCTTACATTCATAAACGTCAACCTTTTCGATATCATATCCTACACCAACGATCTTACGGATTTCTTCTTCGCTGGCCTGTGCCTGCAGCAAAATCTTGAAACCGTCTTTGATGATCGTTTCCGCAGCATCCGCGTCCGAAATGATATCCTCCGGAGAATACAGAAGATCCTCCGCAATTTCTTTTAAAGCATAAACAATCTTATAGGCATGAACGTTCGCCATTTCTGTTTCCTGGAAAAAGGAAACATAAATTTTATAAAAACGACTTGCGCTTGTTGCTACAGGTGCGATATAGAACTGTTTCGGCTCCTCGTGCTTGTTCTCCGGAACCTCCGCGCCTTTTTTCTTTTTCCCTTTTCCTCCATCACCGCCGCCTTTGATTTTTTCCAGAAATTCATCCAGTGTTGCGACGATTTCTCCGGCCTGCCCGTCTAACGGGTCTCCGTTTCGGATTTTGTCCATTTCATTCGTGATGAAATCGGCCACTTCCAGCACATGATCCACAAGTTCCAAGTGCGGAACATTTTCAGGATGGGATTCTCTCAAGTAATAGAAAACATCCTCCAATTTGTGTGCCACAGCCGTTATCTCATCGAACATCATGATACCAGAAGAGCCTTTAATGGTATGCATGGTTCTGAAGATTTCGTTGATACTGTCTTCATCAAAGCAATCCGCATCTTTCTGTTCAAGGACCATATCCTGCAGCTGCTCTAACAGCTGGCCGTTCTCGAACAGATACATATCCAACATACCGTCTGTACTAAATTCTTCTGCCATATCGTTCTCCTTTCCTGCATATTTCGGTTAAGTTCTTTTGTCAGACCAAACCAAGTTTTTTTAATGCCTGCTCAAATTTCTCCTGATCTATCGGCTTACCGGAATAAATAGTACATCCCAGTTCAAACGCCATTTTTACATTGGCTTCATCGTTCAACGCCGTCGTCATGATGACTTTGACGGCCTTATCCTCCGGGATATTCCTTTCCTTCTCCAGATTCCGAATCCCTACAAGTGACTGATAGCCATCCATAACAGGCATCATGATGTCAAGACATATCAAGTCGTAAGGTTCACCGTCTTCCAAAGCCATCATGAAGGCGTCTACCGCTTCCATACCGTCTACGGTCACATCGCATTCACCATACTTCGACAGAAAATTTACCATAAATTTTCTTGTGACAAAATCATCTTCGGCTAATAGAATTTTCATACCCTTTCTCCTTTACATATTATTTAATAACGCGTATGTTCTTCCTGCGATATCGCCCAGTTTTTCCTGATACATTACCGCACCCAGATCATAAGCGACCTTAGGCATTCCATAAACAACACAGGTGGACTCATCCTGCCCAATCGTTTTGGCTCCGGCCTGCCTCATGCTGAGGAGTCCCTTGCCGCCGTCACCTCCCATGCCGGTCAGTATAATACCGACGGCATCTTTTCCCGCCGCTTTTGCGACCGATTCAAATAATACTTCAACAGACGGACAGTGGCCGTTTACTCTCGGCCCGGCTTTTACTTCCACCTGATAAGAACCGTTGACCTTGATAAGCCGCATATGTCTGTCACCACCCGGAGCGATGAGCATATGGCCCGGAAGCACCCGGTCCCCGGTCTCCGCCTCCTTGACCTGAATCCTGCACTGGTCATTCAGTCTCTTCGCATACATTTCCGTAAATTTAGGCGGCATATGCTGCACGCAGACAATACCCGGAATATCTGTCCTGAAATCTTTCACAACGGAATAGATTGCTTCTGTCCCACCGGTGGAGGCGCCGATTGCCACGACCAGATTGCTTCGGTAACTGGACAGATTCTGTTCCTGTTCCTGCTGTTTTACGACCGTCTTTTTGATATTGCTGATTCGGGCAGTCGATGCTATCTTGATCTTCACTAATAATTCGTTTCTGATAAAGTCTTCCAGCTGCGCTCTGCTCGACACCGCCGGCTTTGCCACAAAATCAACAGCCCCTGCATTCATCGCATCGAATACCTTATCGCTCAGGGCGCTGATCACGACTACCGGCATTGGATACTGCGGAATCAGTTTTCGCAAAAACTCAATACCGCTCATTCGCGGAAGTTCTACATCCAATGTCATGACATCGGGTTTATGTAACAAAATAAGATCTCTTGCCTCGAATGGATCCTTTGCGGTTGCTACGACCCTGATTGCCGGATCCTTGCTCAGATTCTGCACCAGAAGTTCCCTGAATACAATGGAATCCTCTACGATTAACACTTTAATTGGCTGCATAAATTTCTAGCCCTCCCTCTTTCTGAATATCGATGGCTGAATGATTTGGAACGGTGTGCTGTTCCTATCAATTGTCTCCGTTGTTCCAATAAAGAAGTATCCGCCTGGAACCATTGCATCATATACACGCTGCACCAGATCTCGTTTGGTATTGTCATCAAAATATATCATGACATTACGCAAAAACACCGTATGCAGTTTCTTCTTGAAGGGAAGCGGGTCCATTAGATTGAACTGTCTGAAAATGACTTCTCGCTTCAGTTCATCCGTCACCTGATACTGGCTTCCTCCGGCGACTGACTTGAAGAAATGCCTTTTCCACTGTTCCGGAAGGTTTTTAAGCTGCTCCGCGCTGTATATCCCTAACATTGCCTGCTGCAATACCTTTGTGGAAATATCCGTTGCCAGAATTTTTTTATCCCACTGATCTTTCTCCAGTCCAAAGAAATCCGCCAGAACCATTGCAATCATATAAGGCTCTTCACCCGTAGATGCTGCTCCGCACCAGATGCGCAGGTCCTTGCTTGCCGCTTCCTTTGTTTTCAGCCAGGGAAGCACTTCGCTTCTAAAATAGTCAAAATGTTCAAACTCCCGCATGAAATAAGTATGATTTGTTGTCAGGAAATTCACTAATATTTTTTCCTGTGTACCGGTCTTATCCCGTTCTACTACATCCATGAACTCATGATAATTATTCCAGCCATTCCGTTTCAGATAATTCTGAAGTCTTCCGTTTACAATGACCTTCTTCTGTCCCAGCTCTATTCCGTAGCGCTGTTTCATGAACACAGAAATTCTTTGTAGTTCCTCATCTGTCATCATCATCTTTCCATTCCCCCGAAAAAAAGATTTAGTATAGTCTGTATGTTTGGGTCATCAGACACAAACAATTTATGAAGATATGAAGAATGGCTCGACAGAGACATTCTTCGGCGTGAAGAAAGTTCGCCCGCGAACCGTAAAAGTTCTTGACGATGCGCCCATTGGCGCGAGTTTTAAAACTTCTCATCACGCTTAGCACAGCTGTCTTGAAATCTTACAACATATTGTATAAATATCGGGATTAAATTTCACACCCGCTTCCTCTTTCATGATTGCAAGCGCTTCCTCTCTACTGTGCGCATTTTTCTCAGTCAGATTCGTATAACGTTCCATAATCGTTACAATCTGAGCCGCGAGCGGAATTTTTTCTCCTTTCAGATGTTCAGGGTACCCGCCGCCATCCCAGTTCTCATGATGGTAACGCGCAATATCGATTGCCGTACTGATAAACTCATTATAGTCATTGCTGACATAGAGGTCGCTCAACAGCTGTGCACCGATATTCGTATGATTCTGCCGGATTTCCGTTTCTTCCTCGGACAAGTCTCCTTTTTTCTTCAAAATATCCATCGGGACGCCGATATTGCCGATATCACAAAGAGGTGTCGCCAGTTCTATCGTATCCACATAACTGTCCGATATCTTATCTTCGAACAGGGGTGAAAGCTGCATACCCTGTGCCAGAATTCCGCAGTTTCGGCGCAGCCGCTCCATATAATCATTTTCATAATCGCTGTTTTGCAAAGCGATATTTGCCAATGCATACAGAATGTTCTTTTTCTCCAGTTCCATCTGCCTGAGCTGCTCACTGACGGAAACCTGAAGCTTTCTGTTCGTTTCCATCAACTCGTTCTTCACTTCATAAAGCCGCAGATGAACACCCACGCGGGCCTGCACTACTTCCGGTATGAAAGGTTTCGTAATATAATCTTCTCCTCCAAGCAGAAAACCTTCCACAATATCCATCGGATCATCGAATGCCGAAATAAAAATAACCGGGATATTAGCCGTTTTCGGATTTTTCTTCAAATGTCTGCATAACTCATAACCATCCATTCCCGGCATGGAAATATCCGTCAAGACCAATCTGGGAGAACACTCTTTTGCCATCCTTAATGCTTCTTCTCCGCTCTCTGCCAGAATGGGAGAGCACCCTAAGTCCTTGATAATTTCTTCCAGAACCAGCCGGTTCGTCTCCACATCATCCACAATGAGTATCCGTTCTCCGCCCAAACGTTCTGCCCCATATCCCATCTATTCCACCTCTTTCCGAAAACCGAAATTTTTTATAAAAAAGTATTTAATTCCTCGTAACCGGCGCTCACTTTTTCATAACTCTCTTTCTGGACCGCCATCTTCAACCGTAAAATAACACGACTTACTTCACGCGGCGCATCCTGCGTCAGCTGCCGGATCGTGTCCATGAACATCTCCGCTTTCTCCCAGTTCTCCATCTCCACACAGAGAATCAGTTTCGAAAGGTTCTTTTTCAATGCTTCTTTGTTCTCGGGCGTGCCATACTGCGTCACATGATCCGAATCATCCTCTTCTGTACCCGGCGCGACCTCAAACAGATATGCACTGCCGTCATCTGCCGGCGTGACCTCCGTATCCTCTCCCTCGCAGACGCCTACCCAGATAGAAAAAGAAAACGTACTTCCCTTATTCTTCTCACTCTCCACTTCGATCTTACCGCCCATCAGCTCCACGAGCTGCTTGCAGATATTCAGACCGAGACCCGTTCCACCGTATTTTCGGGAAATTGAAGCATCCACCTGTGAAAAACTCTGGAAAAGCTTATCCTTGTCAGCTTTATCAATACCAATCCCCGTGTCTTTTACAATGAAAAACAACTCTATATTGTCCTTTACTCTCGCCGTTCTGACAACTTCCACGGTAATCTTTCCGACTGCGGTAAATTTCAGCGCATTGGACAGCAGATTGTTCAGAATCTGTATGATACGCAGTTCGTCACCGACAACATACTCCGGTATCTGCGGGGATACCGTCATAAAAAATCCGATACCCTTCTCTGTCAGTTTATTAATATGCTGATTCTTTACATAATCCAACATACTCCGAAACTGAAACCGGCGCGGCTCCAGCGTGAACTTTCCTGCTTCCAGCTTGGAAAAGTCCAGAATATTATTAATGATCTTATTCATATCACCACAGCAGCGTTCAATCAGCCGCAGTGCCTTCAATGTTTGTTCGTCCTGCACCGTTTCAAGCAATTCCTTCGTATTGCCGAGAATACCGTTTACCGGCGTCCGCAGTTCATGCGTTACATTCGCAACGAACTCAGATTTGACCTTCAGCGCCTGTTCCGCTTCCTGCTTAACATGGGTGATTTCCCGGTTCAGATATTCTTTCTCCAGAATATCATTGGCCATACAGATATAAGTGTTCTTCCGGTTTTCACTCTCAATGATTCTTGTTTCCACCGGAAAACAGGTCAGATTCTTTCGATAGGCTACGAGATTACTCAACTCACTGCCGAACAGATACTCCGTTTCAAAGCCATCGCCTGTAGACTTAAAAGCTCCCGGAAAGATATCGCTGATACGCCTGCCGCACAAATCTTCCTCGTACTCCAATTTCTTCTTTGCCGCAGCATTCGCATAAGAAATGATTCCCGTATGGTCAAATATAAAGACCATTTCCAACGCATCTTCTATCGGAAATGCGTGCCCCTCATTCCACTCCATCATAATCCCCCCTGTTCTTACTCACCTGCGATATCTGCGCCGACGCTTAAAGCGTCTTGGCACCAATATCCGCATGACGAATAAATTCGTCTATGAAAAAACTCCGATTTTTCAACCCATCCTCCCCCAGATACGTTGAGAGGCAGCAAAAAATATCATAAGTATTTTGCTGCCTACAATTTTTTTATGAAAAATCAAACATCTTTATTACTTCAACAATATTGAAGAAGTCTTCCTTTGCAAGCGCAAAACATTCCAGTACATCTGGGGAGAACTGACCGCACTCTCCATTCATGATCATATCATATGCCATACCATTCGCATATGCACTCTTATATACTCTGGGACTTACCAGCGCATCATATACATCCGCAATGGCAACAACCTGTGTATAAATCGGAATCTCATCTCCTACAAGGTGGTCCGGATATCCCTTGCCATCCCATCTTTCATGATGATAACGGCAGATATCATAAGCATAACGATAGAACTCGCTGGTCTGATCCTTATAGGATTTCTCCAATATTTCACAGCCGATTGTCGTATGCGTTTTCATGACTTCGAATTCTTCCGATGTCAGGCGGCCCGGTTTCAAAAGAATAGCATCGGGAATACCAATCTTACCGATATCGTGCAGCGCTGACGCTCTGGAAATCTCATCGATCTGCTCCTGCATGATACCGTATTTCGGGAAATATTTCATAAGATATTTCAGCATGATCCTCGTAAAATACTTAATCCGTCTCGTATGCTCGCCCGTTTCCGCACTTCTTGCTTCTACAACAGAACTGAGCGTATCGATCATGAACTCGGAATTCTCACGTATTTTCCGTTCCTGCTCCCTGATTTCCGCCTCCTGCTCTTTTAAGCGGACTTCCATGTTATACTTATGCTGGTACAAATCTACAATATTCTTGCTTCTTCTTTTTACAATATGAGGGTAAAAAGGTTTATGTATAACATCCGCCACGCCATAAGAATATGCCTGATCTTCACTATCCAGCGCGTCCTCGCTCGTGATCAGGATGACCGGAATGTCATTCAGCATATTCTGGCCGTGCATATACTCCAGCACACCAAAACCATCCATAATCGGCATTACGATATCAAGCAGAACAAGTACAATGCGGTCGTTGCTCTTTAACTTTGCAACGGCATCTTCGCCGTTATCAGCTTCGAGCAGTTCGTATTTGCCGTCCTTGAACATTTCCTTCAAGATCTCTCTGTTTACTTCCTCATCGTCAACAATTAAAATCTGCTGTTTTAATTTTTCCATCTCCTGTTCCATGGCCATCTCCTGTCTTATTTCTTCTCATATAATCGTCATGATATTAATATCCGTATAACAAGGGCTTAGAATCCCTATTTTTGACGATTTCCCTATCACATCTAAAATACCATTTTTCAGTCAGGATTGTCAATAAAAAGACATGAAAATTCCCAGAAAATTATGGCAGGACAAAATCAAAGCTCATCGATACAAAACATAATCCTGCATTTCATGTTTGAAACCGCTTACAGAAAGCGATTCCGCAGCCTCCTTTGGATAATCCGTTACAACAATCCGTTTCCTGCCTGCATAGACTCTTCCTTTCTGAAATTCTTCCGCAAAAAGGCACATGACCTCTTTCAGACATTCCGTATCAAAGACCCGCAATACTTTTCCCTGTCGTTCAAACAGCGCCGCCGGCAGGCCGTTCCTGAATGCGGCTGCCGTCCCCGGAACGTTGGTAAATGCTCTTCCCTGCTCATGCGGAAGAAGTTTCCCCCATGGCTGCATGGGGTCTGCCGCATTGAGCCAGACCAGCTCTTCTCCCGGATTTTTGAGCCGTGCCGTTACTGCCTCAAAATCCTCTTTTCGAATGAACTGCGCACCGGAAAGCCCTTCCACAAAATAGCCTCTCCTGACCTGTCCGGTATATTCCTGCACGCGCAGAAGCGACAACGCATCCTGCCAGGACATCCCGTAAGCGGCCGCCGTTTCTCTGCAAAGAATCAGGTACCGGTCAAAACACGCTGTCATATGCTCCTGTACCGTCAGCAGACGAAGCGGCCTCACCAAATCAAAACGTCCTGTATAAAACGCCTTCACCCGCGCTCCCACCCGCTGTCTTGCCGCAGATTTCTCCAGTTTCTTCCGATTCAACAAAAGTCTTACCGGCGCAAAGCTGTCAGCGTTCACGATGCCTTTTTCCATCAAAGAAAACAGTACTTCATGGGGCGGTTCTCCGTCCAATGCCCCGCCGAGCGTCTGCATGAAACTGGCTCCCCGCCTAAAAAGTATTTCCACCAGCCGCCTTTCTTTCTCTGAAAGCATCACCACAGGAGCTTCTTTCGTTCCCTCAGAAAATATTTCCGGCTCCCTGTTCCAGTCAATCCGTTCCGTACTTTCCAGACGGAGTCTGCCGCCCGCTTCCATATACCAGAAAAATTCTCCGGTGGAAAGAATCTCATCCAACAGCTTTTCCCTATAGTTTCTCACCCTTCCGGGAAGCAGAAAATCTTCCAGAGCGGCGGCTGGCAGGGCAATTCCCGTAAGCGCAGAAAGTGCCGCCCGCAGACCGTCTTCCGGCGGTGCCGTCTGGCGGATGCGGGAAAGCAGGAGTGCGGCGTAAGCTCCCGCCTTACAAGTGGTGATTTCCTCCCTGCGGTTCTTCAAAGTCCGTACTCTCGCCCGCTTATATAATTCCGCATGATAATAAACGCCGTCCTGTTCGACAATTTCCTTCCGCTCACACAATTCTGTCAATACGGCCTGAACATCCGCTTCCCGCCATCCGTAACGCTGTGCAGTCTGCACCGCACTTGCCCCGCCGCGGTAACGCAGCATCCTGCGGACGATATGCAGTACGGCATCCCGGCCGTTTGTTTCCGATTCCATTTCCGCAAAGGCCGCCTGATATTCCGCTTCCTGTTCCGCCGCAATCCAGAGCCCCTGCTCCAGATAAACTGCCCGACCCTCTTCCGCGAGCTTTTCCAGCCATTCTGCAAGGATATTTTCCGCCGAGTGTTCTCCTGACGGGATATTTTTCACCGGAATGTCCAGTTCTCCCGCTACCAGATCCCCTTCCGTCATTAACAGAGAATGCAGCTGCTTCTCGTCCTCCGGCAGTTTTTCCCTCTCCTGTGTCCGGAGAAGTTCTTTTTCTCCCGGAAGAATCAGTTCTTTTTCCTGCTGCAGGGCTTCTTCCACCGCCGAATGGATTTTCCGGGGTGTCGGTGCATAGTCATACATAACGGCAGCTTCCTGCGCCCATTGCAGCGGCAGAGACATGGGGGAAGGCGTATCCGTATAAATTTCCCGCACCGTGATCAGGCCCGAGCGAATCCCGCAAAGCAGTTCTCTGACACCTTCCACATCCCATAACTGACGCATACACTCTTGTCGTGTTTCACGAATGAGCGGGTGGTCCTTTTCCCCTATGACCTGTTCCATCATCTCCGCGCTCCGTATCCGCTGCATCCACAAAGGCTGTCTGCCGTTCTTCCGTATCCCCATCATCAACGCCCGTCCGCAATTATGACGAAAAGCCACATTAAAAAGAGGCGTTTCCGGAAGCAGCGCTGCCAGAACCGATTCCGCCAGTTCAGGCTGCAGCCTGTTAAGCAGTCCTTCCGGCAGCGGCTTATCTCCATAGGAATATAGCAGAAAGCCGTCTTCCTCATCCACGCTGCCCGCCTCAATTCCCATTTCACTTCGGATAAGCTGTGCAGCGAACATGGAAAGCGGTGCATTGATACGCCTCCCGAAAACGGAATGGAACATGAGCTGGCTGTTGCCGGACTGGTCTTTAAAATGCTCCGCAATAATCGTCTTATCGTTCGGCAGCACACCGGTCACTTCCATCTGTCTTTTCAGATACCCGGATGCGAGCATGGATGCCGACTCGTCAAGACCGAGCCGGCTAAGCGCCTCTTCCAGCCTGCCGCTTTCTTCCGCTTCCTGCAGGCTGCGCAGAATACGGCCGAAAGCCTCTCCTGTTTCTTTTCCCCGGCCTTTCAGTTCTCCCTTCCAGAAAGGAAGTCTTGCACCTTCGACAGGAGCCTGTGTCACCGTTACCGTATCCCGCCCGATATGAACAACCTTCCATCCAAAAGAGCCGAGAATGAACCGGTCTCCCCTCTGGGTCTCGTAAACGAACTCTTCATCCGCCTCGCCTACCTTTACCCCTTCTTCCGTCCTGACCGTATAAAGGCCCTTATCCGGAATCGTCCCGCCTGCGGAAACGGCCAGCATTCTGCTGTAACCGTCTCCTTCCACTTTCTCATGGAGCCTGTCATACAGAACTCTGGGTCTGACCGGAACATCCCGTTTATGCTCATAATCCCCTGCCAGCATTTCCAGCACAGACTTCACATCCACCTTTGTCAGCTGACGGAAAGGCCATGCCCTGGGCAGAATCTCCATGACCTCATCGAGCGTATAACTCTTGAATGCCGCCATCGAAACAAGATGCTGCGCAAGCACATCCAGACAGCCCTCCGGCGGATTCACCTTCTCCACGCAGCCTTCCCTTGCGAGTTCGGAAGTCATACCGCACAGAACGCTCTCCGCCGCCGTCCTCGGGAACAGATACATAACACTCGTGCGGAAAGGATTGTGCCCCGCACGTCCGAGTCTCTGCATCGTACCGGAAATCGTACGCGGACACCCCACCTGAAGCACCTGGTCGATTTCACCCACATCGATGCCGAGTTCCATCGACGAAGTGGCGCATAACAGCCGCAGCCTGCCTTCCCGCAAAAGCTGCTCCGTTTCCTGACGCTGCTCTTTGGAAAGACTGCCATGATGAACGCGGGCAAAATCTTCTCCGCCCAACAAGTTAACATAATACGACAATTTTTCCGCATACCGCCTTCCTTCGACGAAGGCGATCACGCTCCTTTTTCCCTGACAATACCGATATACCAGTTCGGAAAGTTCCTGCCAGACAGGGTCCTTTCTTTTTTTGTCCAAATCCACATAGGACCCCAGTATCTGAAGCTCGACTTTTTTCTCCATGGACGGCGCCACAATTTCTACCGATTCCGGTGCCAGATAAGCCGCGGCGTCGGTAAGCGGGGATATAGTCGCGGACAGACCGATGCGCTGAAGCGGCTCCCCGCATAAAGCATCCAGCCTCGCCAGTGACAACATCAAATGTGCGCCCCTTTTGGTATCGATCAGGGCATGGAGTTCATCCAAAATGATTGCTTTTGCCGTGCAGAGCATATTCTGCCCGGTCTTACTGGTAAGCAGTAAATAAAGAGACTCCGGCGTCGTGATCAGAATATGCGGCGGCTTTCTGAGCATCTGCTGCCGCTCCCTTGCCGTCGTATCTCCGGTGCGGACCGCCGTCGTGACCAGTCCTTCTCCGCCGATTCCGACAAGCGGTCTCCTAAGATTCTCCCGGATATCGGCCGCCAGCGATTTGAGCGGTGACACATAAATAAGCTGCAGTTCCTGCTTTAAACAGCCCGCTGCAGCTAAATTTTTCATCCTATTTAAAAATACAAGAAATGCGGAAAGTGTCTTTCCTGTTCCCGTAGGCGCGGACACCAGCACATGAGTGCCGGAAGCAATGGCTGGCCATGCCGCTTCCTGCACCAATGTAGGTTGTCCCAGCGTTTCCAGAAACCATTCAGCCGTTTCCGCATCAAATAACCGTAAACACTCTTCCATACCGATGTCCTTTTCAACCCAAAATTTCGCGCAGTACGCCGAAGAGGACATCAATATCGATCGGTTTCGCAATATGTCCGTTCATACCGCTCTTTAATGCTTCCTGTTTATCCTCTTCAAAAGCATTGGCAGTCATCGCAACGATCGGTATGGACGCCAGTTCTTTATTTTCCATTGCACGAATCGACTTCGTCGCCTCATAACCGTTCATCACCGGCATCTGAACATCCATCAGGATTACCTGATAATAACCCGGCTCGGATTTTTGCAGCATATCCACGGCAATCTGGCCGTTTCCGGCAATTTCCACTTCGAATCCGGCATCACCCAGAATCGTAGCCGCAATCTCCTGATTCAGCTCCACATCCTCTGCCAGCAGAATACGGCCTGTATGGACTTCCGCAAGCTGTTTCTTCGAATTCTGCATTTCTTCCCGCTCCGAATATATTCTGGCCCCGGTATTTATGCGGAAGGTAAAGAAAACCGTGAATTCAGAACCGACACCCTTTTCACTTTTTACCGAAATGCTGCCCCCCATCATCTCGACAATATTCTTGGTGATCGCCATGCCAAGTCCGGTTCCCTGAATGCCGCTGATCGTACTATTCTCCTCTCTTTTAAAGGGTTCAAAAATCTGCGCGACAAAGCTTTCGCTCATGCCGAGCCCGGTATCTTTGATAATAAACTCATAATCCGCATAACCTTTCATCGTTCCAGGCGTTTCCGTAACCTTCACATAAATGCTTCCGCCGTTCTCCGTATACTTCACAGCATTGCTCAACAGATTCAAAAGCACCTGATCAAGACGCAGTTTATCGCAGTAAATTTCCTCATCTGTAACATTCACGGATTCCATCTGCAGGGAAAGCTGCTTCGCATCGACATCTGCCTGGATGATATTCTGCAAGCCGCTCATAATTTCAGGAAGACTGTATACTTTCTCTTCGATGTGCATCTTACCGCTTTCGATATGACTCATATCCAGCACATCATTGATCAGATTCAGCAAATGGTTTCCCGAAGATTTGATTTTCTCGAGATACTCCTCCACCTGTTCCTTCTTGTCAATATGCGTAATAGCCAGATTCGTAAAACCGACAATAGCGTTCATCGGCGTACGGATATCATGCGACATATTGGAAAGAAATACGCTCTTTGCCTTGCTTGCTTTTTTCGCCTGGGAAAGCGCATCCTCAAGCTGTCCCATCCGCTGCATCTCGGTGCGCGTTTCCTCGTCTATGTTGCGAATGCCAAGAACAATCCCCCGGCTCTCATTCCATGAGCCTGCACGCACGGCTTTCATCTGAAAATATTTTGTCCCGCCATGCTGTCTGACACGATAGTTCGTATAAAATGTTCTTTTTTCCAACAATTCCTCGAGCAGCATTTTCCGCGAAGAAACCTGCCGCATCATTTCCCTGTCTTCTTCAAATACATAATTCTGTATGTAAAGCTCCATGCTTTCTTCAATTGATATCTCTCTTCCAAGCAGAGGGTTCAGCAGGCTTCCGTTTTCGATGTTATTCCGAAGCAGCGTTCCCATACCGGTATCGAGATTAAAAAAGCACACGAAATTATAGTCAATGCTCAATGCCTGAATCAGTTCTTTCTGATACCGCTCATTCTTCTTTTCCCGCATTTTCTGCTCTGTACTGTCCAACAAGAACCGCTGATAATATAGTTCGCCGTTTTCCCGTATCAGCTTGATATTGCCCATAATATGCAGTACTTTCCCATCCTTATGCCGTACACGGTACTCGGTGCTGACGCTGTCGCCTTCACTCTTGAGCTGATCGATTGCCCGCAGCAATCCCTCTCTATCCTCATCCACGACAGATGCCGCGACCATATCAAAGCCCATCTTCTCCAATTCGTCTTTGGACTCATAGCCCAGAATTTTAAGCGCCGCCCGATTGATGCTTAAAATACGCGAACCCTCCAGCGAATGGCACAGAACGCCGCAATCAATTGCCGTAAAGATTGTCTCAAGAGTACGGTTTTTCTGTACAATTTCCTGTGCATAAGCATGCTCTCTCGTCACATCGATTCCAACACCTACGGTTCCCATAACACTGCCGTCCCAATCATATAGTGGGGATTTATAAGTCATAAGCGTTCTCTGACCGCCGCCTGTCTGAATGACTTCCTCTGCAATACCGGTCTTTTTCGTTTCCATGACCACGCGCTCGGATTCGATACAGGCCGGGTCATCCTGCTCAACATCCCATATGTACGCATGGCGCTGCCCTTCTACCTGCTGCTTTGTCTTATTAACGGTCTCACAGAAGCTGACATTGACCTTCTCATGCACACCGTCTTTGTCCTTATACCAGACCAGATTCGGAATATTGTTGATCGTCGATTCCAAATACTGACTTTCCTGCCAAAAATCTACTCTTGTCTTACAGACCTGCTGCCACTTTAGAAAACGGAATCTGACTTCTGCATCCGACATAGGCAGCATCCAGATATCATCGATATCCGCCAGACAATCTTCCAAATCATTTTCCTCAAAAGAAAGCTGCTCTTTTTCCACAAGCAGAACCAGATCAGATTTTTTCTTTTTGGCGGAAAGCAGTGTATCCAGCGCTTCTTTGACATTTATTCCCCGCAGATCGGCAAATATAACATCGGCCTCTGCTGTCAGCTCGCTGTCAGGAACAGTACTTTCAGAAAATTCATGGGTAAAATGCTCCAGCGGAGCCATCTCCTTTATCGCCTCAAATATTTTATCCTGGCCGCCTGTCATATATATATGAAGATGACACTGATACATGTCTTATTCCCCCCGTGCTCTGCAAAAAATAATATAGCTATTGTATTCATTTTAACAAGTGGTGAAATCTATGTCAACATTCAGAAAGGAAATTCACGGTCAACAAATTTGCAGTCAGCGCTGCCGTCATCTTCGTAAAAAAGGTGCATGGTCCTGCGGTCTGCGCTTTGCCATACACCTGTCACTGCTATTCAATTATTGGAATCCGCATTTTCCTTCTCACCATCCACCCAGACACCGTAGTATCCCTTATTTCCTTCAGCATCATACTCCGTGCCGATTCCGTTTCGTTTACCATTCTCCCATTCCCCTTCATAGTGAGAACCGTCTATATAATACATCACGCCAAAACCGGATGCCACACTGTCTCTGTATTCGCCAAAATAGCAGCTTCCATCCGAGCCTCTGAAAACGCCTGTTCCTGTCCGAACACCTGCCTGCCATTCTCCGTAATAAACGCCGTCTGAATAATGCATGCTTCCCATTCCACTACGCTCGCCATTGAGACACTCACCTTCATAATAGGCCAGGCTGTAAAAATACTCAATACCCACGCCGGTTCGCTTTCCATTTACCCATTCACCGCAATACCAGACTTTTGATTCTCCATTGTCACTATAATAGCAAACCCCCGTTCCATTCCGCTGTCCATCTGTAAAGGTACCGACATAATAATCTCCATCGTCATAATATTCTGTTCCACTTCCGTTTGGTATCCCGTTCACAAATTCTCCGATATAAATCGTGCCATCAGTATAAATACAAATGCCCTGTCCCTCCAGGACGCCGTTTTCCTGCCTGCCGGTGTACTGAATCCCATCTGTATCTGTCCATGTGGTCACATTGGACTGGTCCAAAATCCCGTTCATTTCACCAGTTGTCTCAACCAGTTCATCATCCTGAAAGATACCGGTCTCACACGTTCCGTTCTTATAATACATTGTTCCTTCTCTAAACGAACTCCCTTCCCATTCTCCCTCAAAATACCACCGTCCGCGTTCGTCCTCTGCAGGATACCAGGCGATCACTTTTCCAGAACGCTCATCCTCTCTCCACTCACCCTCATAACGGATGCCGGATGAATCATAGTAGGTTCCGGTTCCATGCCGATTCCCGTTTTCCCATTCACCATAGTGGAAGCTTCCACTGCTTTTAAAACAATAAGTTCCCAATCCATCCTTCACTCCGTTCTTCCATTCACCTTCATAGCGGTCCCCGTTTGTATAATACATGATTCCCTGACCATCAGGCTGACCGTCTTTCAATTCCCCCAGATAAAACGTTCCACCCTTGTAATTGACGCACCCATATCCTTCCAACACACCGTTTTCCTTTTTCCCCGTATAGACCGTGCCGTCCGTACCGAGCCAGGTTTCCGCACCCAGGATCAGATTCCCGACAAATTCATCCTTCAGCCAGATCTCAGGGCTGGCCGTTCCATCCGCACCGATAAAGATACCGATCCCGTTTCTGACATCGTTTTCCCATTTTCCCTCATACCTGTCGCCGCTTTCCCAATAATAAACGCCGTCGCCCTCGCGCTTTCCGGCTTTGAACTCTCCTTCGTATCTACCGTTGACATCAGGGAAATATTCAACTCCATATCCTTCTTTCACATTGTCTTTCCACGCTCCATCATAGACAATCTCCTCGGAAGCAGAAGACAACGTTCCTTCCCCATCGCGTAATCCGGCTTTAAATTCTCCTGTGTATTTCTCTCCGTTCGTATAAACGGCCGTTCCTTCTCCTTCTATCTTGCCATTCTTCTGATTTCCGGTATATTCTGTTCCGTCATCATCCGTCCACCTCGGTAACGTTTCTTCTTCCGATAACGTTTCTTCCTTCATGTCCGTTTCCTGTGAATCCGTTCCATCGCCGTTCACCACCTCGCCAGCCGCTTCCTTCTGCACACGGTGGCTGACAAAACTGAATACCATCCATCCGGCCAGAAACGACAGAACGCCAACAACCAACATACGGACCGTCGTATTTTTAATTTTTTTGCGGACCCATGTTCCAAATACCTTGCCGTCCTTTCCTCTGCGTTCAGCGATTACGGAAACCACAATACCGCAAAAAATGGGTGCAACTATATTGACCACTATTTTATTCTCCAAAAGCGAATAAATAAAACTCATATATCCGTTCCCCCCGCTATCGATATCTATATACACAACTATCCCGGACTGCTATTGCAAATAACCAGAATACACGACAGTATACTATACAGCTTAATTATAACACTTTCGAAAACGCACAATCTGTCTATTTTTACCGATTTCTGTGCTATTTTTACAATTTTCCGCAAAATCCGGTCATTTCTGCCTTTCTACTCTTCTTTCTACTATTCTGTAAAAGAACACATTGCAATTATGACGCATATTCTATATTCTATATACTATTTGTATCATTTGGGAAATGCGAAGCCAGGAACACGGAAAATACTAGTGTGAAAGAAAGTAGAACTTTCATTGCTATTTGTGCCGCCAGCCAAAGGCGGCGGAATGGAGATTTTTATGAAAAATATTTCTGCCAGAAAATACGCCTATATGAACGCAAACCTTCTCAACGGAAAACTCGATAAGAACGGTAATATGCCCGCCCTGAAGAATGCCGCCGTCTTCGTTGACGGTGAAACGATAACCGGCATCTGCACGGACGGCACACCCGATACGACAGGCCGCGAGGTCATCGACCTTCGGGGCGCTTATCTGCTGCCGGGCCTCATTAACCTGCACGTCCATTTCGTGCCCGCTATGCCCGTAAAGAAACCGAAACCGGGAAAAGAACAGAAAAAAACGGATTTAAAAGCGATGAAAGAAAAGCTTTCCGGCTTCAAACGCACCGGAAAGATCACCACCGCCAATGTTCCGACAGGACTGCTTGGGAAAAGACCGGCCCTGCAGCTGCTGTTCCGGACAACCCATCCGGAAGCTCCCCACGAACTGACCTTTATCAAGCCGTCGATCATTCCGTAGTTTCAAAACCGCCACATTCTAATCCGTAATCTGCAGCATCACCCGCAGCACGCAGCATTCCTCTCCGGCATACAGTTCCTTACCGATTTCCATTCCGCCGAAGTATTTGTGTGCTGCATGGCGTATGTTCTCCAACCCAAAGCCATGCCCTTCGCCATTCTTTGTGGTCATGGGCAGACCGCTCTGCTTATCAGGCACCAGTTCACCCGCATAGCTGTTTGCCACTTCTATCATGTACATATTCTTTTTCAGATAAGAAACGACCGATATATGCGCTCTTTTGTCCGCATTCTCTCCATCTGATACCGTCTTATTCACAGAGGCGCTCTTTCCGTTTGATACTGCCGCTTTCACAAATGCGTTTTCCCGCTCTATCGCCTCGATGGCATTGGACAAGGCATTCTGCAGGATGATGCTGATATCAAAAGCATTAATCTTTTCACTTGGCGGATAATGGAAATCACAGTCAAAAGCAATCCCTTTATCTTCCATCTGCCGCTTTTTATCGGACAAAATAACATCCGTTACAGGATTGCCGCTCGCCGCATAGAAAGAAATGCCCTGCACTTCCCTTCGAAGTTCTCCGGCGTACTTTTCCGCCTCCTCGTACGCGCCCCGGTCATGCAGCCGTTCCAATGTCATGAGATGATTCCCCATATCGTGACGCAGTTTGCGCATATCCCTATAAAGCCGCTCGACTTCCTCGATATGATTCTCCAGATCCTGTACCTGCCTTGAAAATACCTCCCGTTTTTTATCCTCTTCCTTCTCGTTCTTCCACTGCCGGAACACATAAGTCGTCACGAGAATCGTAACAAAGCAAAGCACGCTGTATAGCAGCATGAGCCAATCGTAACTCCCATAGAGATTCCACGGACTCTGCCCGGTATCCCGCTGATAAATATCCTGATAATAGCGCAGCATTCCATAAGCGAATACGCCGAATATAGCAGGCGTTGCTAATAGGAGAAATTCCTTGACGCTCATATGTTCCCGCCGGCGGCCGTAAGCCCACAGCATACACTTGACCGCACCGTACAGGAGAAAACATCCGAGAAATTGATCAATACCTGTCTGTATTACATATTGCACAAACCAAAAAATTGCATTTTTATTGGGGAACGCCTCTAGCAAAAACCAGAAAACTTCATTGTCGACGCAGGCCGCAATGCGCCACGCCTGCCAGCGTACACAGAAAAAAGCAACCGCAAGAAACGCCTTCTGGGCAATGTATTCCTTATCGATATGAACCATAACGAGGAACGCCGCGAACGCAAGACAGATATAGATGAGCATCACATTTACAGGGAACGGACACCATTCAAAAAAGAAACTTGCCGCGGCATATGCTGCGCCGACACGCCATGTTTTCTTCTTTTCCTTCAGAAAAGGCTTCACCCAGAACACAAGACAGTAAGCGGTAAAGAGAGTTCGGCAGATTTGATAAATAACCGCAGCGATCTCATAATATCGTTCTATTTCGTTCATTTGCGCAGTCCTCTTTAATCCAATTATCCACTCCAGCCAGCAGATGATATTATAGAAACAAATCTATCGTTCAGCAAATCATACCTATTCAGAAAGGCAGTCTCTTAAACAGTCAACAATCGCCATACAATATGGAATATAAGAATCATTATCTTTCAACATAAAATTATAGCATAATTCTAATAAAAATAAACATAAGGCACCATAGAAATTATTTTGTCACCAAAGAAAGCAGACCGCAGCATACAAATTTTTTGTATACTTTCTCTATAAATGCTATAATACTTGCAAAAGAAATAAAGAGGGCAATCATATGAAAATCATAGACGCACACATTCATCTCTGTCAAAACCTGAACGGTTTCGGGGCAAAAGGGGAACTGCGCTGCATCGGCGGCGGATTTGTAGAATATGCGGATGGGAGCACTTTTCAGATGTTCCCCGCGGTGCTTGGCGAATACAACGTAACGCCGGAGGCGGTTCTTTCTTTGATGGACCGTGAGGGCGTGGAGAAAGCAGTGATGCTTCAAGGCAATTTTATCGGTCCCCAGAATCTCTATACATGGGAAGCGATGCAGAAATATCCGGACCGCTTCACCGGAGCGGCATGCTACGACCCATTTTGCAGAAAGTATCAGGATGTCCGCAGGCATCTCTTCGAAGAATTGAGATTTCCCATCGTAAAATTCGAAGTCAGCGACGGAAGCGGACTCATGAGCTATCACAGGGAGTTTGCGCTGGACGGGGAAATGATGGAAGAACAGCTTTGCTATGCGGAATCACTGGGGCTGACAGTGGTCTTCGATATCGGCCGGCATGGCGGCTGCTGCTGGCAGGTACAGGGACTGGCTGCCGCGGCCAAACGCCATCCCGGACTGCAGTTTGTGGTCTGCCATCTCCTGGCCCCGCAGGGACGAAGTTACGAAAACGACTGGCGGGAAGCAATGAAGACACTGAACCTTGACAATGTGGTCTTTGACCTCGCCAGTCTGAGCAGCAATCAACGGCCCGAGCCATATCCCTATCCCACCGCTATATGGTTTATCAAAGAAGCGATGCACATTCTCGGCGCAGACCGTATGATGTGGGGCAGCGACCTTCCGAGCAACCTCTGCCGGGATTCCTACCGCCATCTCTTTGATTATATCCTGGAAAGTCATGTATTTACAGAATGCGAAAAAGAGTCCATGCTCCGGAATACCGCAGACAGAATTTATTTTGCATTAAAGCATTAGGTCAACTCCGCAATTCTAATGCTTCCCGGCAGTCTGCAGAATCCGGTTCACTGCTGCCTCGGCATGCGTGGGCAGATTTCCGGCAGCTGAAGTATCTGCTTCCGACTCCGGTTCTCCCATGCCCATATAAAAGGTATTCAAAGCGTATCTTGCCAACAATCCCGAGACACGTCCCCGCTCTATGGAATCTTCGGTACCCAGTACGATCACGACAAGATCATGCTTCATGGTTCCGTCGTCTGCCGTCAGAGATGTGACCAGACATGCTCCGGCTTTATTAGTCGTTCCGGTCTTCAGACCGGTGGCTTCGGGAAGATTGAGTAACAGCGGATTGGTATTGCGCACTTCCATGCCGAGGGATTCTATTGCGGCCTCCTCCAGAGACGTGATATCCGTAATCTGAGGATAGACTTTCAAAAGGTAAGATGCCAGCCGGAACATATCCTCCGCGCTCATGCTGTTCTGACGCTTTGCGGGAACAGGATCTTCCGTAAAAGAAGGCAGACCGTTGCTGTTGAAAAAGACAGCCTGAGAAAGTCCCAGTTCCTGTGCTTTCTGATTCATCATCTGAACGAAAGCCTCCTCCGAGCCGGCAATCGCTTCGGCCAGACACAACGCACACTCGTTGCTGGAAGGCAGAAGAGCGCCTGTTAAAAGTTCCTGCACGGTAATCTGTTCTCCGGCCTTCAAAGGAATCACCCCATCGCTCGATTCGGCCAAAGCCTGAACGGTTTCTGAAATGGTAATCTGCTCCTCAAGAGCAATCTGCCCCGTTGAAATGGCCTCCAGTGCCAGAAGACAGGTCATAAGTTTCGTGGTACTGGCTATCGGGTAGGATGTATCGGCACGATATTGATAATAGAGTTCCCCGGTAGTGGCATTTCCTACCAGCACACTATTGACCCCATAGAAATAACCGGCCTGTTCCAATGCAGCAGGTGAAATGCTAAAAGGCTCCTGCGTATGAATCTGCAGGGAGCCTGCGGCGGGAACGGTAATCTCCACATCCAGGATCATCGCAATATCCGCAGCCATCATGAAACAATCGTAACTGCCGGAAGGCAGTTCCATAATCAGGGTATAGTAAGATACCTTCTCTTCATTCACCTTAAATTCATTTCGCCGCAGGGAAACATCCGGGTTTTCGCCATCTTCCCAGGGAGTATTTTCTACACCTACAGGTGTATAGACGTTTCCCAAATACAGGGAGACGGTATTTTTCGTAACTTCCAGAGAAAAAGATTTGTCCGTATCTTTCAGAAGTACGGCAATGTCCCGCAGGGAGAAATAAGTGTTATTGTCATAACTGTAATCCAGCGTTTTTACCGTGTATGCGGTGCCGCTATCCGTCTGTACCCGGCAGGTTCCTGGAATTTCGTAACTCGCGGCCACCCTGACAGGCAGGATGGAACATACCAGAAGGACGGACAATATCAGCGAACTCATTTTCCGCAGTATTTTTTTCATGTAATCTCCTCTCCCGCTCATTGGCCCTGCGTCTGTTTTAACGTATACATAATAGGATAATCTTGCGAAAAAAGTCCAACAGGGTCGGAATCAGGGGTGACGGAACCGGCTTCTTCCAACAAAATCAATTTGGAATCCGTTCTGGCATAGTATTCCGCCTTCGCATCGGCAGACCAGCCGGTATCAAACTGTCTGGTCAAAATGCCTTCCTCCGTTTCATAGGTGCCGCTGCCCTCATATTGCGTCTGCAAATCTTCCAGAGAAGGCAGCAGCGCAGGACCGAAGGTCATTAAATAAGAAATTGTGGACATCCCAAAAGTCTCGGTCACAAGTGCCTCGATGTCTTCCTCTTCCATACTGTCCGTATAGCCTGCCATGCGGAGCCTCTCTGACAAAATTTCCCGAAAAGCCGCGGCTAACGCCCCATAGGCAGCCTGATTGCAGGCATCATAGCTTTCCGGCAGAACAGTACAATGAAAATTCCCTCCGGTGCGGTCAGTCTGCTCCAAAGTCAGCTCAACCTGAACGATCAACCCCTGCATACGGAATTCCATATCCTCCAGAGAAACAGACACGGCCTCTATGTCCTGCAGCCAGCCAAACGCTGTGGCAGCGGCATGTTCTGTCATATCCAGGTCTGCTGTCCACTCTCCTGAAACACTCCTGCCGCCCGACGCAAAAAAGTGCAGATACGCCAAAAGTGTGGTGGATATGCCCAAAGTTAGAAGCAATATGAGCAATATCGTATTTTTTATGGTATTCTTTATTGCATTTTTTCTGGTTTTTTTAGTTTTTTTTCTCATTGCGCCCCCTGCCCGCAGCCGCGGGCGTTACTTCTTAAAAATCAGAAAATACTTCCATCTGCCTTTTCAGTTCTTCTACAATCTCACGGTTCGTATCCATACGGCCTGTGATATCTCCCATATTCTCCACCAGGCTCTTTGTGCTGCCTGCAACTCCGGTAATACCGGCGGCGCCGTCATCAATCGCTCTTGTAATACTTTCAATAGAACCGGCTATTTCGGTCATGGAATTTCTAAGGCGGTCGGTCCTGCTGTTAAATGCATCGATCATTTCCTTCACATAATCGGCATCCTCTTTATACTGTTTTCCGGAACGGACAAATTCCCGGAACTCCGTCAAAATCGTCTCACTCAGATAATCCGCCATGTCCTGAGAGTTCTTTGACAGGTTATGTACTGCGTTTGTAACAATCTGATTGACTTCCTGAATACGCCCTGCGGTTTCACCACAGGAGTTTGCCAGAGATTTGATCTCTGCTGCAACGACGGCAAAGCCTTTTCCGGCTTCTCCGGCCCGCATGGCTTCTATGGAAGCATTAATGGCAATCAGATCGGTCGTCGATGAAATGGTCACGATATCTTTTGTCAGTTTCGTAACCTGATCTACACTCTTACTGTTTTCAATAGCTTCTTCAAGCACCTTCAAAATATCTGCTGCCTTCTTTTGAATTACTTCTGTGTTTGTCTGTGCTGCTGCCTCCATCTCATTTGCGCGTATCTTCATCGCAGAGGAATAATCCGTAATGGCACCGCATTCTTCTGCCATATCACGAACCTCCTCTTTGATGCCTGCAACACTGCCGTTGATATTCGCCGCATTCTTTGCCACCTTCTGGATAGCCATGGACAGAGAACCAGCGAGAGAGGAAAGCTCCCCGGCGCTTTTTCCCGACGTGCGGGTACGTTTCAGCACTTCGCCGGTCACTTCATCAAGCCTCTCGGAACTCTCCTGAAGCGTATCCACAGTTCCCTTGATCGGTTTTATCACATATTTTTTAATAATCCGTATCGCTGCAAGCACTAAGATCAGACATGTTACAACAGATGCCACAGCGATGACAAATGATACGATATAGACGAATAAAAGCTTCTGCCTCGCATCGGCTGTCCTTGCGCTTACAGCCGCATACAGCGCATCGGCATCGTCTGCTATGGCAGCGCCGAAGCCCGCAACGTCTCCATTTGCATAAGCATAGGCATCCTGTGTCTTACTGTCCGCGCTCGCACAGACAAGGTAGACCAGAGCATGCTTAAAAGAATCATAGTCTGCTAAAAGCTGTGCATAAATTTCTTCTTCATCTTCCGTAACATAGTCTTCGTATTCTTTTAAATATGCCTCCAGCGTTTTTTCTTCTTCTTTGATCTGTGCCACAACAGTGATCATCGTATCATAATCCGTTGCAACAATATGGGACAATGCCATCTTATGGATATTGATAGTCGTGTAACGGATATTCTGCAATATTTCCAAACCTACCATATAGTTATCCACGATTTTCGAGGCATTGGAATTTACGTTATTGATACCGAAAACCGACAGCGCATTTGAGATTAAAGCCACTACTCCCAGAAGAATGATGGGAAGTATCAGACGTTGTTGTATGGTAAGTTTTTTCTTCATCTTACATTAACATATCCTTTCAATATATGATTCTATCTTAGGCCACTTACCAATGATTTTTGACGCAAAATGGCAAAATTTCTGCGTAAGAAAAATACCTATGCCAATGCCGGT
>CAJTUC010000008.1 GCA_910579395.1 uncultured Lachnospiraceae bacterium
ATGAACACAATGCTTACGGCAATCGTAACTATCGTGAAAGAAACACCCGCTAAAATCTGGAACTGCATCATAGGCGCAGTTACCAAAGTGGCTACATGGGGCGCAAATATGCTGGCGAAAGCCAAAGAGGTAATGAACAGCATGGTTACTGGCATTGTGAACATTGTAAAAGAAGTGCCGCAGAAAATCTGGAACGCCATAGTAGGCGCAGTTACCAAAGTGGCTACGTGGGGAAGTAATATGCTGAACAAAGCCAAAGAGGTAATGAGCAGCATGGTTACTGGCATTGTGAATATTGTAAAAGAAGTGCCGCAGAAGATTTACAACAGCATTTCTGCCGCCATATCCAAAGTAGCCCAGTGGGGTACAGAGGTAAAGAATAAAGCGGTAGAGGGTATGAAAAATTGCGTAAGCGGTATTGTGAACGCTTTTTCTAATATCGGCAGCTCTTTTGCGGACATAGGAAGTAACATTGTGCATGGTATCTGGAACGGCATAAGCAACGGCTGGAACTGGCTAAAAGACAAAGTTTCAAGCCTTGCAAGCAGCCTGCTAGATGCGGCAAAGAGCGCTTTAGGGATTGCCAGCCCGTCAAGGAAATTCAGGGACGAAGTAGGCGTATTCATGGCGCAGGGTATAGGTGTGGGCTTTTCTGATGAAATGGGAAAAGTAAACAAGCAGATAGAGGACAACATACCGCAGGAGTTTGATATAGGCGCAAAAGTCAATGTAAGCAAAGATTTTACCTATGACACGGACGACGACGGGAAACCAAAGCCAAAGCCGAAAGGCGGCGGGGCAGCAGGCGGCTTTACCGTGATACAGAATATCTATGCAGATACCACGGACTATGCAAAGCAGCAGAAAGAGGCTGCAAGGCAATTCAGAATGATAGCAAGGACGGTGTAGGGCATGGAAAATGAAAAGCTGACATTTACAAATTCACGGGGCGAGAGCCTGGAACTGGGGACGGAAAGTATATTTTTCTGCAACATAAGCAAGGACGTAGGCGGCATAGCGGGCGTTACGAATGTGATTTACAGCACAAACAGCATGGGGCAGCACGGCGACACATACGTAGGGCAGCGCATAGAGGCACGGGACATGGATATTTTAGGGCATATCAATACACGGGACAAGGCGCAGGCATTACAGCTGCGCCGCCAGATGCTTAAGATACTTAACCCAGAGCTGGGCGGCACTCTGACCTATGAATACGGCGGCTTTAAGCGTGTGATAAATTGCAGGACGTTTGGAGAGCCGAAGATAGAGAGAAAAAGCGTGCTGTATGAGTTTTCTTTCCAGCTGGAGTGCCTTAACCCGTTCTGGCGTGAAGAGGACGAAACAAAAGAGGATATAGCAAGCTGGGTGGCTGCGTGGCATTTCCCCTGCGTGATTGACAAGGACGACAGTAAAAGCATGATATTTGGCTACAGAGCCGAGAGCGTGATAGTGGACTGCTACAACGAGGGCGACGTGTCAACGGGTATGCGCATACGCTTTACGGCGCTGGGGACGGTAAGCAATCCCATTCTGCTAAACGTGGATACCGAGGAATTTATACAGGTAAACGCAGTGATGCAGACGGGCGACGTAATAGAGATTAACACGAAATACGGCAGCAAGGGCGCTAAACTGATACGGGACGGGAAAGAAACGGATTATTTCCGCTATATCGACGTAGACAGTACATTCATGCAGCTTGCCATAGGCGACAATAATTTTAGGTATGATGCAGCAGGCGGCGTAAATTCGCTGGAAGTGGCGATTTTCTACAATAAGGAATTTTTAGGAGTGTGACGGCATGGAGATTAGGGTATTTGACAAGACGGTAGAGCCGCTGGGGACGATAGACGAAATGGCAAGCCTGCTATGGCACACGAAATACTTTGACGTGGGTACATTCAGCCTGCTTGCGCCGATTACGGACAATAACAGCCGTTTGCTGGTAGAGGGCAACATACTTACCAAGCACGACGGCAAAAAGGAAGTACAGACCGCAGACGGCGGGATATGGCGCAGGGCTGCGCAGATTACCTACGTACATATAACCAAAGACGAGAACGGGCTAGAGCAGCTAGAGGCGCAGGGCTATATGTTGAGCCGCTGGCTTAACAAGCGCTGCATCTGCCCGCAGATTGTGGCGACAGCCACGAACCAGAGCCTTATAAACACAATGGTAACAAAGAACTGCGGCAGCGGGGCGGGCGCAAAGCGGCGTTTCCCGCAGTTTGTCACGCTGCCGCAGGATACCATAGCAGGCAGCAGCGTTGAGTACGCAAACGAGGTATACGCAAAGCTGGGGCAGGAAGTAAAGGCGAGGGCGCAGGCTGGCAAGCTGGGCTATGACATTCTGGTAAACGAAAGAGAGAAGAAATACGGCTTTTATCTGTATAAGGGCAAAGACCTTACGGCGGCAAACAACGACGGTAACACGCCCTGCATATTTTCCCGTGACTTTGACAACGTGAACGAGCAGGAGTACACAGCCAGTATAGAGAACTGCGGGAACTTTATCTATGTGCAGGGGGCGGCAGACGACAACGGCAGCCAGCCCGTAGTTACCGTGGACGGAGAGGGCGCAGCGGGCTTAGAGCTGGAAGAGGTTTTTTGTGATGCCACGGACATAGCAAGGAAGTACCAGAGCGGGGAAACAGAGGTAACAATACCGCTTAATACCTATCTGGCTATGCTTAAGACAAGGGGCGGCGCAGAACTGGAAAGCTACGGGAAAACGATAAACTTTGTGAGTACCATAAACACAAATTCTAACTTGAAATTCAAGAGCGATTTTGATTTAGGCGACCGTATCACTTGCAAAGAGGAAAAGTGGGGGATACAGATAGACGCACGCATAACGGAAGTGACAGAAACGTACCAGAAAGGCGAGGAAACCATAGAGGCGACTTTTGGGGACAGCCTGCCTACGCTGGTAGACCAGATAAGGAAAGTGAGGTAGAGGGAATGGCAGACAGCTTACCATTTAACGCCATAAAGGTAGATGGAGAATTTGACAGGGTATTTAAAGCCGAGGACTGGGCGTGGTATTTTGCCACGTTCTTAGCAAGCGGCGTATTCCCAAAGCCGAGCGACGGGCTGCAAGTAGTGGCACATAGCGGCATGGAAATAAGGGTAAATATGGGATACGCCTTTATAAACGGGTACGCCTTTAGAAACCCAACAAGCAAGGGAGTAATGCTGGATAGGGCAGAGGGGGCGCAGAATAGGGTAGACAGAGTGGTAGTGCGCTGGGACTTAGTGCTGCGGGACATTTACATAGACGTGCTTAAGGGCGTGCCGTCTGCAAAGCCAGTGGCAGCAGCCTTAACACGTAATACGGAAGTATGGGAGCTGGCGCTTGCGGACATTTATGTAGGCAAGGGCGTAACAAAGATACTGACGCAGAACATCACAGACCAGCGCTTTAATAGTGCCGTCTGCGGCATTGTAGTAGGGACGGTAAAGGAAATAGACGCAAGTGTACTTACAAAGCAGTTTACGGACTTTTTCAATACCTACAGCGCAGCCGTGCTGGACGAGTTTAGCGTATACAAGCAGAACATGGAAAAGTACCTTACAGAGCTGGCGGGTATATATGAAAGCTACGTAACCCAGACAGAAAGCCTTTTTACGCAGTACGAAAGCCAGTTTAACGAGCGCTACACAACGTTTGAGAACACATTGAACAACTGGGACGAAGAGCTTTTGAAAGCCTATACTGCTTTTATGGCAAATATGCAGCTTTTCCAGACAGAGGCGCAGAACGATTTTAACGCATGGTTTGAGGCTATCAAGGGGCAGCTGGGGGAAGATGCGGCAGGGCAGCTACAGCTTGAAATAGACGGGCTTACGGCAGCAGTGCAGGAGCTTACGCAGGCGGCAGCGGCAGGAACGGCAGAAACGAAAGAGGCACTTAAGGGGCTGGAAGAGCGGGTAAAAAGGATAGAAAGCGGCTGGGGCATTGATTATAAGCACGACGCAGTATTAGGGCTTTGCTACATGGGCGCAGCCTACATGAGCCAGCATTACGAAAGAGAGGTAGACACGGCAGTATTAGGGCTTGCTTATGCGGGCAATTCCTATCTTGCAAATACATTTTAGGAAAGGTGGCAGACCATGAAAGGATTTCCAAAGACATTAAAGACCAAAGAGGACTATTACAACTGCCTTGCTATGGTGGCGGCTGGGGAGCTGGCGGCGGCTGATTTGCTGGCAAAGATTGAGAGCGCAGAGGCGCAGCGCCATATACAGTGCGCAGTAGTGGAGGCGCAGCCAGAAAAGAAAGCCGTAACGCTTATCTACTGCGACGAGGCAGCAGCAGGCATGAAGTTTACGGCGGGCGGCGTATCTGGCACGGTGCAGGCAGTAACGCACGTACAGAGCGGCGAGGCGCAGGTAGCAGGAGAGGCGGCGAATGACCGCACGGCGCTTACACTGTCTAAGGCAGTGGCGGCAGACTGCACCGTGATTGCGCTGGAAACGGCAGAAACCGTGGCAGGCATGACAACTGACGACATTACAGCATTGAAAGGAGTGTTAAAACAGTATGAGTAGGTTAATGGTTGACGACGTGACAAAGACCGACGCAAGGGCGCTTTTGAACGTAAACAAAATGGCTATGATTAGCGATATTGTAGCGCCCAGCAACGAGTATATGTACGCCAGTGGTGCAAACGAGCTGACGGTAGTAGAGGGCTGCGTTATCGCAGTGGGCGGCGCTGGCATATTTAAGACGGGAAACACAGTGCTTACGGCTGCTAATCTGGACGTAGGCAGCGCTTTTGCCGTGGGTAATGATTACTACGTATATATCTGCGACAGCAGGATTGATGCGGCAGACGAGCGGTATATCATTTCCCTTAATTCCACGTACCCTAATGGCTGGAACGCAAGCAACAGCCGAAAAATAGGCGGCTTTCATTACGGGCGCTGCCGTAAGGTAGACGGCAATTTGCAGCCCGTGAACAGCAGCGGCGTTATCTTTGGCACTGGCTGGGAAAGCGCAGTAAGCAGCGGCATTGTGCCACGTTCTGTATGGACGCTGGGACACCGCCCGAAATGCAGCCCAGAGGGTATGGTATATCTGGGCGGCGGCACATGGGTAGACATTTACCTTAACAGCGACGACGGCGCAAAGGGCTTAAAGTCCTCTTACAACTGCGCACCCGCCACGGGTACAGAGGGGCTGAACTGGTACAATTTTGTAGAACGTCTGGCAAAGAGCGGTAAGCGCCTGCCAGATTACAGCGAGTTTTGCGCCTACGCTTTTGGCAGCCCGCAGGGATTGGATAACGCAAATACAAACGCATGGACGGCGACCACGAATACGGGCAGGGGCGTTACGGGCAGCGTGGTTAATGCTGTTTCTGCCGTAGGCTGCGTAGATGCCGTGGGGCGTGTTTGGGAATGGCTTAACGACCTTATCACAAGGGCAGAACACGCCACAAATGCAGATTACCACCCTACAGCAGCGTGGGGCTGGGATAAGAAAACGCCGCTTAAGACGGGCGAGAAAAATTACGACGTTGGCAATATCTACCAGTATTACGCATATTCTTTGGCGGCGCTGATAGCGGGCGGCTGCTGGGGCAATGGCGCTAATGCGGGCGCACGTGCCGTGAGTTGCAGCAATTACCCGTGGAACGTGGACGGCGGCATTGGCGGGCGTGGGGCGTGTGACTCCATGTAGACGGCGGGCGAAAGCCCAGCCGACTACTACGGGGGTGTGAAATGACGACGCAGGGAAAAACAGACCAATTACACCAGAAAATATATGATTTCCTGCTATACATATACCCGCTGCTAAGCAAGTACCCAAAATTTGAAAAATTCAGCCTGCAAACAGCGACCAGAAACGCAATACTGGAAATGCTGCAAGAGGTAATCAAGTGGGACAAGACGGCGACGAAAAGCCATTTATACGCAGCGGATACGGCGCTACAGCAGAGTAAGGAGCTGCTGCGGCTGGCAAACGATTTGAAGTATAGCGCAATGAACGCCCAGCACTACGGCACGAGCAGCCGAAAGCTGAAAGAGATAGGAGTTATGCTGGGGGAACTCATAGAAGAGGTAAAAGCAAAGAAGTAATGAAAACATGGGGCAGCTGCTTACTACAGCCCTTTGGCGGCGCTGATAGCGGGCGGCAACTGGAACAATGGCGCTAATGCGGGCGCACGTGCCGTGAATTGCAACAATTACCCGTGGAACGTGAACGGCAACATTGGCGGGCGTGGGGCGTGTGACTTAGTGAGAGCATTATAGGCTTAGCGTATCTACGGAACACTAGCAAGAGGATTTTAAGCAGATGCTTAATAACCTAGAGTCAGAGCGGCTGTCCCGCCGTAAGGCAAAGAGAAAAAGCAGGGCTGCTGGTTAGTAGCTGCGGCGAAAGGCAGGAGCTTTAATTTTGAAACGAGTAGGATATACCACGAACCAGAGCGGCGAGCGGGTAACGCTTGTAGAGGCTATGGCTGATTATGCAAACGTGCAGAAAGCCTACAACAAAGCCAGAAAGTGCAAGCGATACCGCAAAGACGTTTTGATATTTACCAAAGACAAAGAGGGCAATTTAGAAGAGGTGCGGGACGACATTCTAAACCTTTCCTATGAGCCAAGCGAGTACCATTATTTTAAGGTATTCGAGCCGAAAGAGCGGCAGATAATGGCGCTGCCATTCTATGACAGAGTGGTACAGCACGCCATAAACAACGTGTTAGAGCCTATATTTGATAAGCGGTTTATATCCCAGTCCTACGCCTGCCGAAAAGGTAAGGGTATGCACGCTGCATCTGATACGCTGCAAGAATGGCTGTATGAGTGGCAGAAATTCCACCCAGACGAGCCGCTTTACGCTATCAAGGCAGACATACACCACTATTTCCAGAGTATAGACCACGGCATACTTAAGGCTGAAATACGCAAGGTTATTAAGGACGCTGGGGTACTGGCGCTGCTGGATAAAATCATAGACCATAACGGCAATATGCCAGAGGGCGTAGGGATACCCGTAGGAAACCTTACAAGCCAGCTATTCGCTAATATTTATCTGGATAAGCTGGATAAGTACATCAAGCATATGCTGGGCGCAAAGCAGTACATACGGTACATGGACGACTTTATCATATTAAGCCCAGATAAAGACGAACTGCGGCACTGGCTGGCAGACATTGAGGCATTTTTACGGGACGAGCTGCGGCTTGCGCTTAACCCTAAGACTACGATACTGGCGGCAAAGAACGGGGTAGACTTTGTAGGCTACAAGCACAGGGCAACGCACAGAAAAGTAAGACCAGACAGCATTAAGCGTGTCAAACGGACAATCAAGAAGTGCGAAAGCGGAAAAATCACGAAAGAGCAGCTACAAAAGAGTATACAGAGCTGGACGGGACACGCAGGACACGCCGACAGCTACAACCTACGGAAGAAAATAAAATCGCTGGCAGATGCAGCCATACAAAAGGCGGCATAGACCAGCAGGCGCAGGAGTGAGTACATGGGTAACAATTTGCTACAAGTGCTGCAAGAGCAGCAGAACATCATTGAACAGCAAAGCAGGCTTATTGTGGATTTGACAGCCACACTGGAACACTGGGAGAGCGTAGCAGGGTACGACGGCGCAGGACTGAAAGAGCGGGCATTAAATTTGCAAAAGCAGAAAGGCAGGATTTATGGAAATGAAGATTATGGAATTTATCAACATGGCGGCAAACAACAAGGTAATTGAGCTGGTGGTACTTGCGATTGTATTTGATACAATTTTCGGAGTGCTGCGGGCAGTGCGTGAAAAGAAGTTTAACAGCTGCGCAGGGATTGACGGGGCTATCCGCAAAGTGGGTATGCTGATTTCCCTTGTATTCATGCTGGCGGTTGATATGCTGATAAAGGTTAATCTTATCGGCTTTATCCCAGAGGCGGCACGTAACCAGCTGGGGCTTACGAGCGTGGGCGTGGCTGAATTTTTCGCACTTCTCTATATTGCCTACGAGGTAGTGAGCATTTTTAAGAACATGGCGCTTTGTGGGCTGCCCGTTAAGAAAGTCTGGGCGACGGTGCGGGCGTTTCTGGGGAAGTACACGGACGAGCTGCCAGACACGGACGAGCTGGACGGAAACAGCACCACGGGCAGCGTAGAGAGATACAGACAGCAGGAAAAATAATAAAACAAATAAAACATAGACAGTATGCAGCAGGCGCTTACGGGAAACCGCAGGCGCTTGTTTCATGCAGAAAGGACGGTAAAGACCATGAGGAAAATTAACAAGCTGATAAGCGGGTACAATCACAATGCGGGCAGCGTTTCCAGAATTAAGTATATTGTCATTCATTACACGGGCGCACTGGGGGACGCAAAGGCGAACTGCAATTATTTTGCAGGCGGCAACCGTAACGCATCTGCGCACTACTTTGTAGGATATGACGGGGCAATATGGCAGAGCGTAGAGGATAAAAATATAGCGTGGCACTGCGGCGCTAAGAGCTATAAGCACGCAGAGTGCAGGAATATAAACAGTATCGGTATTGAGCTTTGCGTAAGGAAGAAAAGCACAGCCAGCATGGGGGCGACAGATAAGGACTGGTATTTTGAGGACGCAACGGTAGAGGCTGCGGCAGAGCTTACACGGTACTTAATGGATAAGTACAATGTGCCTGCGTCGCACGTAATAAGGCATTACGACGTTACGGGGAAGATTTGCCCTAACCCGTATGTATACAATACCACGGCGCATACATGGGACGAGTTTAAAAAGAAAATCAGCGGCGCAGCAGTGACGGCAGGCGGCATGGTGCAGAACGGGAACACGGAAAAGGCAGTCTGGGACTATCTGGCGGGCAAAGGCTTAAACGCATACGCCGTGGCAGGCTTAATGGGTAATCTGTATGCGGAAAGCGGGCTTAATTCCTGCAATCTGCAAAACAGCTATAACAAGAGCCTTAATATGACAGATGCACAGTATACGGCTGCCGTGGATAATGGCAGCTACGGCAATTTTGTAAAGGACAAGGCGGGCTACGGGCTGGCACAGTGGACGTACCACACAAGAAAGCAGGCATTACTTAACTATGCGAAAAAGGCGGGTGCATCTATCGGCAGTCTGGATATGCAGCTTGCCTTTTTGTGGGACGAGCTGCAAGGCTATAAATCCGTTATCAGCACATTAAAGGGCGCAAAGAGCGTGCGGGCTGCCTCTGATGCCGTGCTGCTGGGATTTGAAAAGCCAGCAGACCAGAGCGAGGCGGTACAGAAAAAGCGTGCAGGGTACGGCGAGGCATATTACAAGAAATATGCAGGCGGGCAGCAGGCAGCAGTACCGCAGGAAAAGCCGCAGGCGGCAGCAGGCGTGCCGTTCAAGGTTAAAGTGGATATATTAGACCTTAATATAAGGACGGGCGCAGGGACGAACTACGCAAAGACGGGAGAGCATACGGGCAAGGGTGTATTTACCATTGTGGAAGTGAAAGCGGGCAAAGGAAGTATGGCAGGCTGGGGCAGGCTGAAAAGCGGCGCAGGCTGGATAAGTCTTGACTATGCCACACGCTTAGCGTAAGAAGAATGAGGGCAGGCGGCTTACGGGCTGCTTACCCTCTTATTTTTTTGAGGATATTACAGAATATGTATTGACATATTACAGAATATGCGATATAATTAAGACAGTTAAGGGAGATACATAACCCATAACAATAACTGGGCGGCAGGGAAAGGAGAAAATATGGACGAGGAAATGAACGTAGGCGAACTGCTTAAGGAAACAGCCGAGGAAAACCAGACAAGGAAAATACTTGAAATACTCAACGAGTGTAAAGACCTTGAAGAGGCTAAAGAAAAAGTAAGAGCCTTACTTAAGAAGTAAGGCGGGGATACAGAAAGGGCGGTGGACTTGCCAAAGCCGCCCAAACTGTTTAAAAGGATTATACATCATAAGGCAAGGGAAAGAAAGAGGTAAAATGCAGAAAGAAGAATTTAACCAGATAAAATATCAGAATGAATTTAAGAAAAAGAATTATGATAGGTTTGAGCTGGTAATGCCGAAAGGACAAAAAGAAGTCATTAAACAACGTGCAAAAGCGGCAGGGCAGAGCATAAGCGAATATATAAATACCGCTATTGCAGAGAAAATGGCTAAAGATTAGAAAGTGAGGTTTATTTATCATGGGTAAAAAGAAAATGGTACTTTATGGGGCGGCTGCGCTATTTGCAGTAAGTGGAGTGGTGGCGCTGCCGTCTGGAAATATTACGGGCGGTATCGGCTGCATAGTGATTGCTGCCGTATGTTTTCTGCTGGCACGCAAACCAGCAAGAGAGGCAGCAGGGCAGCAGGCAGCGCCGAGGACAGCGGGAACGCCTGCCGCTGGCAGCAGGATTGCGGAAACCATACGCACAAAAGTAGTGGGCGTGACTTTCCAGAACGACGACGGCGAAAGCAGGCAGGATATATTAAGCCGTATGACGGGCGACGAGGAAATAGAGATAGAGAAAACCACATACAACGGAGAGCCTGCCGCATATGTAAAATGGGGAAATAAAATACTGGGGTATTTATCGGCAGAACTGGCAAAGGATTTGGCGGCAAAGTATCCTAATGCCCGCTATACCGCAGAAATACTGGAAATTTCTGGGGGGGGGGTACAGACATTTGGGTGTAATATAGAGCTTGACGTTATTGTAGAAGAACAGCAACGTAGCCAGCGTACAGCGGGCGAAACGATAGTATATATAGACCGCAGCAGTAAAAAGTACCATAGTAAGCCTAATTGTTCTGGAATGAAAAACCCAAAGGGCATACCGCTAAGCCAAGCAAAGAAAAAATACACAGCTTGTAAGAAATGCTGTAAATGAGCTATGAAATAAGAGCCGCAGACTTGTAAAAGAGTTTGCGGCTTTTCGTCGTATATAGACCACAACGAAAGAGAGGCAGAAACAATGGCAAATAAAAAGGGCAGCCACCAGCTGACAAGGGCAGATAGGATAAAGATAGAGGCACTGCTAAAAGAGGGCTTAAGCAAGGCGAAAATAGCGGCGCATCTGGGGGTACACCGCAGCACTATATATAATGAGCTGAAAAGGGGAGAGTATGAACACCGTAATAGTGACTGGACGACGGAAAAAAGATACAGCCCAGACATAGCGCAGGAAAAGGCAGAGGAAAATTTAAAGGTAAGAGGCACACAGCTTAAAATAGGCAACGATATTGCATATGCAAATTACATAGAGGACAAGATAGTAAACGAGGATTACAGCCCAGCAGCAGTGCTGGGAGAGCTTAAGGCGCAGGGTAGAGAGGGAGAATTTAATACTACCGTCTGCGTGGCTACTCTTTACAGCTACATAGATAAGGGCGTTTTCCTTAAGCTGACAAATAAGGATTTACCAGTAAAGAAGAATAAAAAGCGGGGCTATAAGAAAGTACGCAAGCAGCAGGCACGGGCAGCAGCAGGCGACAGCATAGAAAAACGCCCAGAAGAGATAGACAAGCGGGAAGAGTTCGGACACTGGGAAATGGATAGTGTAATAGGCAAGCGGGGAGTATCTAAAAACGTGCTGCTGGTACTGACGGAAAGAAAGACACGGGACGAGATTATATTTAAGCTGCCAGACCATACGGACGAGGCGGTAGTAGCGGCGCTGGATAGATTAGAGCGCAAATATGGTGCGGATATGTTTAAGCAGATATTTAAGACAATTACGGTAGACAACGGCAGCGAGTTTGCAGACGTGAACGGCTTAGAGCGTTCTATACTGGAAGAGGGAGAAAAGAGGACACATTTGTATTACTGCCACCCATATAGCAGCTGGGAGCGTGGCACGAATGAGGTAACAAATAAAATGGTGCGCCGCAAAGTGCCAAAGGGTACAAACTTTGACGATAAGACCGACGAGGAAATAGAGAAAATAGAGGGCTGGATAAACGGCTACCCACGCAGGATACATGGCTACCGTTCTGCTGGGGAGCTTTTCACAGAAGAGCTGGAAAAGCTGGCTTAATATCAGATATAGCGACTTTGAGAGGCTGGCAGCAGTGGCAGCCTTAAAGCTGCGCCCATTCCAGCAAAAGGGAGTTTACAAGGCGGGCGCACTCTGGTATAGTAAGGGTAGCACATCTGCTGTATTTCATTCTGTATAGTTAAATTCTACAAAATACCCACTACCCAATTAGTAAATATGCCGAAAGCGAAAAATTGTTCAAAAAAAGGTTGAAATTTTTAATAAGTGCATAGCGAACGTTCTGGAACTTGTATTTCCTTTGATATTATTCTATAATAGTGTGAAGAGAAGTTCTAAGGCTCATACAGCTAAAGCCTGGTTCCCAGGCTTGACTGTTTCGCCAAGAACTTCTATGGATTTGCAAAGCAAATCTTCTTCACACCGAAGAACGCCTAAAATGCGGCGTTCTTCCTGACAGATTTGCGGATGGAGAGTGATTGGGGGGATGAAAGAATTTGCAGGAAGAAAAAGATCTGGAACTGGGGCGGGAGCTGGCGCGGGGACAGGCCGACAAGGGGAAGATTCTGCTGCGGACAGGGATTCGTGTGGTATTGGTCGGTGTAATCATATTTGCCGGAATCCGGGGAAATCCGCCGAACCGCGGGCCGGTCAGTTTTCTGGCAGGGGCGTTTGCCGCAGTAATTATTCTTGTCGCTGCAGCTTGGGTATTCTGGCCGCTCATCCACTATCGGGATTTTGCGGCGTTTTATGAAAATGGCGCCGTGCTTGGTCAGAGAAAGTGGAGGCTTGAAGAATTGGGGGAGATTTCTTTTCAGGATGTGAAATCGAATCATTCCCTGTTCACCCGGACTTATCTGTGTACGTCGGTAAGGAAATTCGATGTCACCTACATAAAGGACTGTAAAAAGAATTTTAACCGCGCTTACGGTAATATCATTTAGAAAAGATTTCCGCCCGAGCAGGATTTACTTCACAAATCGGAAAGAATAATAAAATATCAGAGGAAAAGGGAGAATTATCATGAATGCGACTTATATCATCATCGGCGTTGCTGCCGTAGTGGTTCTTTTTATCATTGTATGGGTAAAAATATCAATCGATGAGAAGAAGGGCGAAAACAGTGGAGAAAAGCAGAAAGTGAAAGATATTGTCAAAAAAGCTGTGCCGAATGGCGAAAGCTATACGGCGGCTTACGGAACGAGAGAAACGCTGGCTCTTGGCGGAGGCGGCAGAACGGTAACGACGACGACCAGCTACTGGTATTATGCGGTCGCATTTAAACCGGGAGATCTGTATCTGGTTCCGCTTTCTTTTGACGGCGGCGATATCAGTTATGGAGAGCCGGTTCATTATGGAAAAGAAGACCTCGGCATGGCAGAGGCGAAAAACGGTTATCTGACCCTGTTCGATAAAGAACGGAAGGAGATCATGACGCTTTTCGTCGTGGCGAGCAACACAAAAGAAGATAAGTATCATCCGGTGAATATCCAGCAGAAAGAAGAAGCGGAAGCATTTGGACAGTTTTCCAGAAATCTGATGCAGGAAGTCAATACCGCGAACGGCATAACCGATATTAAGGCGGCAAAGAAGGACGCAAAAAAGAAATAGAATGCTGTTTTTTAGCACCGCCAGATGATTCAGCCTGGCGGTGCTGTTTCATTACAGACCGCTAGAATAGTGCAGGGCATAATCATTTGTAATGAACACTGCCTCTACATCTTCCAGCGATTCGATAAGGCGCATTCCTTCTTCCGGCCCAAGGATAAAACAGGTCGTGGAAAGGGCATCGCCCATCGTGGAAGAATCCGAAAGAATGGTGACGCCAAGGAGCGTATTCTGTATCGGATAACCGGTTGAAGTATCCAGAATATGATGGTACAACGTATCGTCCTGATAAAAATACCGTTCATAAACGCCGGATGAGACAACGGACATGTCAGAAACAGGAAGCGCGGTGATTGGCGTTCCCTGTGCCTCAAAGGGCATTTGTATGCCGAATTGGAAAGGTGAACCGTCCGGCTTTTGACCAACGGCAAGCAGATTGCCGCCCAGATTGATGATGGCACTTTCGATATCTTGGGAAAGCAGATATTCTTTTAATTGATCGGCGATATAGCCCTTGGCGATAAAACCGAGACTTATCCGGCTCTCCGGGTCGAGCAGGGTGACAGTATTGCTTTCAATCAGCAGATTGTGGTAATCGACATGACTGAGTGCTTCCGAGATTGCGGCCTGATCGGGGATTCTGTTTGTTGTTTTAGTAAAGGGGGTATCCAGGGCTGTTGATGCAAAAGAAGCGGTCTGGGTGGAGTCGGATTCCCCCGAATGAAAATTCCACAGGGCGCTGACCGTTTCTAACGTCAAGTCGATGCGTCCTTCGGTCATTTCACAGTAAGCCAGGGCAGTTTTTAACAGGGCGGCGGTCTCATCGGAAACAATCACGGGTTGTCCGGCACTGTGATTGATATTCCAGATATCGGAACCTTCTACCGTGGGGCTGAGCATCTTTTCATATCTTTCCGCTAACTGCATACATTCGTCAAGACAATTTTCCTTTTTTACATCATAGATAGTGACTTGGATGACTGTGTCAAAATAAAATCCGGTTTTGGAAATCGGTTCCGTATTTGCGCCGCATCCGTTCAAAAGCGGAAGGAGCATGGTAAGAAGCAGGAATATGGATATTTTTTTTCTCATAGGCGGTATCCTTTCCTTTCATTTAAGATATTTACATTTCCGCGGCTGCCGGTTGAAACGTAACTTTAGCAAAGGTTTCCATCTCGACAAAAGTTGTCAATCCGGATATTTCGTGATAGAATATCTCTGTTCCTTAATTTTCATAACAGTATTATAATAGATGGAGCGTTTTTTTTCCATTCTATTTGTGGGCGAACTTACGCCTGAGGACCAAAGTCCGCAGGTTGAGAGAAAGGCATGGTTATTAATATGAAATTACCTGGTGACGATGGGAGACGTACAAACAGTCATTCCATCTTTTATATGATAATCGGTGTATCCGCATTTGTACTGGTACTGTTGCTTGTTGTCATGCAGAATAATGGCAAGAGCAAAAAGGGCAGTGGAGAATCGGCGCCGGATGTTGTGCAGCAGGAAGCGGCGGCGGAGCCGGAAGTCGCAGAGCCGGAATCGGAGCAGAAACTGCGTGCGGAAGATTTGAGCTTCTGGGGCATGTATCCGCCAGAGGGAAATAAGACGGAGAAACCACAGACGGACGCGCAGGATGAGGATTCACAGAACGAGACGGAGGAGGAATCCGGTACTGATGCGGAGAAAAAAGAAGAAGTCGTACAGGAGGATCCATCCACGGACGGTAAACATACGCTAGTGAAAACTTCTGACGGCCAGGAAGAATGGGTGCTGATCAGTCCGTATCTGACGAAAAATACTTATGATTTCAAGAATCTTTCCGAAAGTGCGAATCTGCGGAAATATACGGATAACGGAAAGAAAATCTCCCGTGTAGGAGTTGATATTTCCAAGCATAACGGTCAGGTCAATTTTAACAGTATTAAGGCGGCAGGAGTCGATTATGTCATGTTGCGGCTCGGTGCAAGAGGTTACAGTACCGGACAGCTTTCATTGGATGATAATTTTGTAGAAAATATGGAAGCAGCAATAGAAGCGGGGCTGGATATCGGCGTATACTTTTATTCGCAGGCGATATCCCAGGATGAGGTCATGCAGGAAGCAAATTTTGTGATACAAAATCTGGAGCCGTACAGGGCGCATATCACCTATCCTGTAGCTTTCGATATGGAGAAGGTGGCAAATGATACAGCGAGGATTGACGGGCTTTCCAGAGATGACAAGACGGCGATTGCCGCAACTTTTCTGAGCGGTATGCAGGCAGCGGGTTATATTCCTATGGTCTATGGCAACAAAGAATGGCTGATTAAAAATATCGACCTTGCAAAGCTTCAGGATTATGATGTGTGGCTTTCGCAGGAGCAGGATATTCCGGATTATCCATACCAGTTCGCGATGTGGCAGTATACAACAACGGGCGTGCTGAACGGTGTAACGGGAGATGCCAGTCTAAATCTATGTTTTGTCGATTATTCAGACAGATAATGCTCGATTTTGGGTGAAATTTGAATAGAGGTGTATAAGTCGGCGTAAGCAGCGGGAGACATACCTTCCATGTAATTTGGGGTATAAGCTTTCTTTACGCCGGCTTTTTTCAGGAAGTCGATGGCTTTGTTATAGGCAATGGCGGCTTCTTCTTCCGTCTGATAGACGCCGACAGTGTAGTTTCCTTTGACATGAATCTTTGTCCTGTATAAAAGGCTGCCGTTCTGGCAGAAAGAAGAGACGCCGTGATAGGCATTTAAAATCTCGATATTCTCATAGCGGTAATCGTTGGTATTTCCATTGATGAAGCGGTAATCTTTACCCTGTACGGCATAATTCTTGATGCCGTAACGGCTCATGATATTAATCTGCATACCATAATCAGCAACAAAATAATGTCCTCCCCGGCAGGAAATTTTGTGATTGGAATAGTAAAACAAATCGTCCCTGTCGAAGATAAAGAAATGGGAAGGGGAAAAAAAATAATAGAAAAAGGCGGGACGTATATAAATCGGATTGGAAAAATAGAGCCCATTGTCCCTGAAATTTATCAGACAGACCCATTTTTCAAAAAGAAGAACGGAATCCGCACGGTAATTATTAATTTCCAGATTTTTATCCTGTAGGATGCGATTCGCAAGCAGATAAGCGTTATGTGCGGCTTCCATCGTATCATAGCTGCCAAGACTGATATGTTTTGCGCGATAAGTTAAAGAAGAACGGTAATAAATTGTGCCGTTTTTCTTTTTTGCTTGATAAACACCGGGTAACTGCGGCATCGTAAATCTCCAATCTTTAGAAATATTTCTTAATATTGGCATTAGTATAACATATTTTTCCGGATTTCTGTATAAAATATTACAGATATATTAAGGACAAAAAGAAATTTTAAGATGCGATTCTTCCAGGCGCGGAAGGCAGTTCTTACTGTAAATTGAGACAAGTTATGTATGGAAATAGGAGAGAGAAGTTATATGTATAAGAGAAGTTTAACGAAACTGCTGTTGATGAGTATGATCTTTATGACTTCGTGGATTTGTTTGAAGGAGCTCAAATTGAACCGGGTGGCGGCGACACAGGCGTTTCGGATGGAATATTTGACGGCGACACAGGAAGAGGACAAGAAGAGTTTTCTGGAAGTAGTCGCCTGTGTGGCATCCGGACAGCGGGTCGTGGATTATGAAGTACTGGAGAAGACAATGAAGTATCATTTGTCGGCGCAGGATCACGATGCCCTGCTCCGAATTGTGGAGGCGGAGGCCGGAGGTGAGGACTCAGACGGAAAACTGCTCGTGGCAAATGTCGTACTGAATCGCGTTAATAGTGAGAAATTCCCTGATACAGTGACGGAGGTGGTCATGCAGAAAGAGCAGGGAGTTGCACAATTTAGCCCAACTGTGGACGGACGTTTCCAGAATGTTACGGTCAGCCAGAGTACTTATGAGGCAGTTGAACGGGCGCTTTATGGAGAGGATATCTCGCAGGGAGCACTATATTTCTGTGCGAGGGAGAAAGCGGATTCTACGAAAGTTAAATGGTTCGATCAGAAACTGACCAAACTTTTTTCCTATGGAAATCACGAGTTTTTCATGTAAATCTGGATTGCCATAGTTAAAAGGTGGTGCTATAATTAATTTATGCGCGTAAATGTGCAGAATATTTATATGGGGTGGAAGGAGATACATAGCGATGAAAGAAGAAACTACAAAATTTAAGAAATATGGAGGATTTTTTTGGGCATTATTGCTGGGAATTGGTTTTGGTGTGCCTTTTCTCATTTCATTGATCATGTGCCTGTTTTCCAAAGGACCGTTCCGGGTGGATGTTTTTCTCGCAATGGGCCTTGTATTTGCATTTTTTGCATGGATCATCCTGCTCATGATGATCGGCTATGGAAGCCTTACAAAGATTTTTGTAAACCGCACTGCGGACAAAATAGAAGAACTGCCGTACTGTTTTAACAGCTCTTTCTCAAGCAGAGGGGGCATTCTGTATATCGATGTGGAAGGCGGTATGATTGGATATATCTCAGCTTACAATCCGTTGGAAATTCAAGTATTCAGCGCATCCAGAATCGAGAAGCCGCAGACCATTGCATCGACAATGTCAGGTGTTCGTTTCGTATTCTATCTGGACGGAAAGAAAATGACGGTCTGGACGCTTATCAGTAATCGGATGGTCAATCTCAAATCCGGCATGGGCGCGGAAGCGGTATCGAAAGCGGATGCTTTTGTTGAACTCTTGTCAGCAGCCAAAAGAAATGCGGAGGCCAGATAAAGATGGCCAATCTGTCATATTATCTGCCGATACTCATTATCGTAGTCGTTATCGGCGTGGTGTTGGTATTTGGCATTTATTTTCTCCGGGAATATCTCCGAATACGAAAAAATGGTTCTACCTGTATATATTGTAAAGCGGAGGCGGCCAAAGAGTCGCCGCGTACTTATTTGTTTCTGCTTCCCATTTCTTTCGGAGATACTTATGATAATGCGGAAAAATATCTGCTCTCACATATGGTTCCGATTATGGGAAGAGAACAGATACCGACCGGCCGTCGTGCCTGTAAAATAGAAGTTCACCTCTGCTCCAAGTGTAATAAAAGGCAGGTAGTCATCGAAGATTTTCTTTTGGTACGGGGTGAGGATTATATGAAAGAATATTATAAATTTTCTTATGAAAAATTCCATCCCCTGCTGGAAAGGTGGGAGGAAATGGAAGGAAGGACAGATTCGGGATACCGGATGTGAAAAGAGAGGCATTATGAAGAAAAAAGTTACAAAATTTTTGGAATTTGTTGTAGTGATTTTTTCTCTGGCAATAGGTGTTCTGGCAGCAAGGAAGTTTCCGTTTGAATCTATGCTGCGGGGAAAAGAAGAGCCGGTCACGCTGGCGATGACCGAAGATGGGCTGCAGGAAGATTTTGTCGGATTGCCGGCGGCCGATGATATTCCGCGGATTGAGGATGCCGAAAGCTGGGAGGATACATGGCAGACGAGTTGTGTGACAGTCGAACCGGTGGAAATCATATCGACGGGAGTCGGTGCGCGTCATCCGTGGGTTGATGCCTATACGAGAACAAGAAGGGGCGGTCAGAGATATCGTCCCGATGTTTCCGATATGGCGTTTGATGTGCTGGATGAATATGGAGAATATTTTTTGCTCCAACTGCCTGACAAGTCATATATTCTTGCACAGATTTCTACCGATGATGCAAGAGCATTGAAAGCGGGTAAGAAGGTGGTGCTTCCGATTGGGAAAAAGACGGGGGTTTATCAACAGGCACTTAAAGATATGGATGAGCTTTGCCAGAAGTATGATGTGAATACGGACGGCGTATTTTACTGTATCAATGATAAATGGAATGAAGAGCACGAATTTCTCGTTCAAGTGCTGCGCATCGGCAGCGTTTTTCTGATCGCGCTTGTACTCGGCAGTATTCTGATCACGATTGTTGATAAAGTGATGAAGCAAAAGGATGAAAAAGAGGAATAAAAGACCGGAACTGCAGGTTGAGAGAAAGGCATGGTTATTAAAATGGAAGTTTTATACAAAAGTACGAGAAATGATGAAAAGAAAGTACTGGCTTCGCAGGCCATTTTGAAGGGGCTGTCCGAGGACGGCGGGCTGTTTGTCCCGGAGCATATTCCTGCTCTGGATAAGCCTTTCAAAGAGATGGCCGATATGAGTTATCAGGAAATCGCCTATGAAGTCATGAAGCTGTTTCTGACCGATTTTACGGAAGAAGAATTAAAAAGCTGTATTAACAAAGCCTATGATTCCAAGTTCGATACAGAGGAGATTGCGCCGTTAGCGGAAGCGGATAACGCATATTATCTGGAGTTGTTCCATGGTGCAACGATTGCGTTCAAGGATATGGCATTATCCATCCTGCCACATTTGATGATCACGGCAGCGAAGAAAAATCATGTAAAAGAGGAAATTGTTATTTTAACGGCTACCTCAGGGGATACAGGAAAGGCGGCGCTTGCCGGTTTTGCTGATGTTGAGGGAACGAAGATTATTGTCTTTTATCCGAAGAACGGTGTCAGCCCGATTCAGGAAAAGCAGATGGTGACCCAAAAAGGGAACAATACTTTTGTTATTGGAATTCATGGTAACTTTGATGATGCCCAGACCGGTGTTAAAAATATTTTTTCCGATAAGGAACTGGAACAGACGATGCTTCAGAAAGGTTATCGTTTTTCGTCCGCCAATTCTATTAATATCGGGCGTCTCGTACCGCAGATCGTGTATTATGTATATGCTTATGCAAAATTGCAGCAGAATGGAAAAATAGCGGATGGAGAAGAAATGAATGTTGTCGTTCCGACCGGGAATTTTGGCAATATTCTTGCTGCCTTTTATGCAAAAAATATGGGTGTACCGATTGCAAAACTGATTTGTGCATCCAATGAAAATAAAGTATTGTATGATTTCTTCCGTACCGGAAGTTATGACCGGAACCGGGAATTCATGCTGACCAGTTCTCCTTCCATGGATATTCTGATTTCTAGCAATCTGGAACGTCTGATCTATCGAATTGCCGGAAACGATGCGGAGAAGAATGCGGAGTTTATGACGGCTTTATCGCAGACCGGGCAATATCGGATCACGAAGGAAATGAGCGGTCAGCTGGCGGACTTTTATGGAAATTATGCGAGTGAGCAGGAGACAGCGGCCAGAATCAAAGAATTGTATGAGAAAACAGGATATGTGATAGATACACATACGGCAGTGGCGAGTGCGGTCTGCCAGAAATATAGGGAAGAGACAGGAGATACGAGAAAGACGGTCATTGCATCGACTGCGAGTCCGTTCAAATTTACGAGAAGCGTTATGAACGCAATCGATTCCAAATACGACAGTATGACGGATTTTGAACTGGTCGATGAACTTTCCAGGCTGGCAAATGTAAAAGTGCCAAATGCGATTGAGGAAATCAGGACAGCGCCGGTTGTACATGATACGGTCTGCGAAAAGGAAGAAATGAAGCAAACAGTGGAAAAGATTCTTGGCGTTTTGTAAACGACTATTTAACGGATAAGGAGAAGAAAGAGCAGTGTACAGTTTTATTGATATATTATGTATCATTGGTGGTGGATATCTGGTATATGCCGGAATTGTCATGAAAACACAGGGAAAGATTGTCAATAACGTTGTTATGAATAAAGGGTCGGATGAAAGCGCACTGCGCGATAAGGACGGATTTATTCAGTATTTATACTTAAAGCTGATCATTATCGGCGTGGTCGTTATGCTGGCCGGAGCCGCAAATATCGTGAATGATTTGACGATGCAGTCGGCTATTCTGGCGACGGTCTTAAATTGTGCCTTTGCAGTGGCAATTATAGTCTATGCGGTATTTATCAATAAGGCGTTGAAGAAGTTCTTGAAATATCCTAGGTAATGAAGATTTTCTAAGGCGCTAAATACCGCCTAAGAAAATCTAAGTCATTCCCGGCAGAATGTCTCTAACGAGCCATTCTGCTTTTTCATTTTTCTGCTTTTTTGATGTTTTTTGTATTTTTAGCGTTTCTCCATCGGGATGTAGTCCCGGTCTTCGCCGATTGGCTTGTAAGCGGGACGGATGATCTTGCCGTTATTTGCGAGCTCTTCCATTCGGTGTGCGCTCCATCCGGCAATTCTGGCAATCGCAAAGATTGGTGTATATAATTCCATTGGAAGGTTCAGCATGTGATAAACAAAACCGGAGTAGAAGTCTACATTGATGCTGACGCCCTTATAAATCTGACGCTCTTTGGCAATGACTTCCGGAGCCAAACGTTCCACCATGGAATAGAGTGCAAATTCTTCCTGAAGTCCTTTTTCTTCAGAGAGCTTTTCGACAAAGGATTTGAAAATCACGGCTCTCGGATCCGACTTGGAATATACGGCGTGTCCGACACCGTATATGAGTCCTGCATGGTCAAATGCATCTTTATGCAGCAGTTTGGCGAGATAATCGCTGACCTGTTCTTCGTCGGTCCAATCTGATACCTGATGCTTCATATCGTCAAACATTTGTACGACCTTGATGTTTGCACCGCCGTGTCTCGGCCCTTTTAAGGAACCGATTGCTGCTGCGATAACCGAATAAGTATCGGTCAGAGAAGAGGTAACGACGTGCGTCGTGAAGGAAGAATTGTTACCGCCGCCGTGTTCCATATGAAGAACCAGTGCGATATCGAGAATTTTTGCTTCCAATGGCGTATATTTGCTGTCAGGACGGAGAATATGTAAAATATTTTCTGCTGTCGATAATTCGGCAATGGGCTGGTGTATAAATAGGCTTTTTCCATCGTGATAATGGCTGTATGCCTGATACCCGTAGATGGAGAGCAGAGGAAAGAGACTGATCAGCTGTAGGCACTGTCTGAGTACATTGGGGAGAGATGTATCATCTGCCCTGTCGTCGTAAGAGTACAGCGTCAATACACTCCTTGCTAAAGTATTCATCATATCATTGCTCGGCGCTTTCATAATGATATCGCGTACGAAGCTGGTAGGAAGAGAACGATAACCGGCCAGAAGCGATTTGAACATTTCCAGTTCTTTTGCATTTGGAAGTTTGTCAAAAAGTAATAAATAGGTTGCTTCTTCATAGCCAAAATTGCTGTTTTTATCAAAACCATTCACGAGGTCTTTGACATCATATCCTCTGTAAAAAAGCCGCCCGTGGGTGGGAACCTGAACACCATCTACAATCTTGTTTGCACGAACATCAGAGATATGCGTCAGTCCTGCCAAAACGCCCTTTCCGTTCAGATCACGCAGTCCGCGCTTGACATCATATTTGGTGAATAATTCCGTATCAATGATATCTGCCTCTCTACTCATATTTGCGAGACGAAATATTTCAGGTGTAATTTCCGAATAGCTGTTATGGTCCATGGTATACATGAGATAGGCCTCCTTTCAAAAGTGGTGAATTGTGACATGATAGACATAAGTCATCAGATAATACCCTGAACTGGATATTTATGCAAGAATCACCTGTGATTCCTGTGACGTAAGTTGTCAGACAATATCTCATATCGGATATTTATGCAAGAATCGGCAGCGATTCTTGCGACGTAAGTCGCCAGACTTACGTTTATTATAGCATAAAAATTCATCTAAAAAAATAATGTTTGAAAATTTTAGAAAGTTTTAACATATTACACAATTTGAATGGTGTTGCGAAGGTTGGAAAAAGGTATTAAAATAGGGGATGAAGATTTTCTAACACACCAGAGAACGGTGCATAAGAAAATCTAAGTCATCCCCGGATGAAGATTTTCTAACACATCAGAGAACGGCATATAAGAAAATCTAAGTTATCCCCTGCAGAATGTCTCGGTGAGTCATTCTGCCATAGTTGTATAAAGAAAGATGAGGATATGATTATGAATAAGCAGGAAATATTGAAACATGTGGACCATACGCAGCTGAAGGCATTTGCGGCATGGGAGGACATTGTCGAGTTGTGTGATGACGCAATCTTATATCAGACGGCTTCTGTCTGTGTGCCGCCTTCCTATGTAAAACGGATTCATGATACATATGGCGATGAAATAAAAATCTGCACCGTGATCGGTTTCCCGCTCGGCTATCATGCGACGGCAGTTAAAGTGGCGGAAACAGCGCAGGCGGTACAGGATGGCGCGGATGAGATTGATATGGTGATTAATATCGGTGATGTCAAGAGCAGGCTTTACGATAAAGTGGAAGCGGAAATTTGTGCGGTCAAAGAGGCTTGTAACGGCCGGCTTCTGAAAGTGATCATCGAAACCTGTTATCTGACAGAGGAAGAAAAGATTGCAATGTGCCGCGCGGTAACGAATGCAAAGGCGGACTATATCAAGACTTCTACCGGGTTTGGCACAGGCGGCGCAACGCTTGAAGATGTCCGCCTTATGAAACAGTACATCGGCCCGGATGTGAAGATCAAAGCGGCGGGCGGGATTTCCACGATGGAAGAAATGGAGGCTTTTTTGGAAGCAGGATGTTCCAGGATTGGTACATCCAAAGCAGTCGGCCTTGTAAAACAGGAAATGGAGGGTTAGGATTACGATGGAAGTAAAAGAAAAAATTAAAATGCTGCAGGAGAAGATGAAAGAGGAGCGGATAGATTATTATCTGATTCCGACGGCAGATTATCATAATTCGGAGTATGTGAATGATTACTTCAAAGTGCGGGAATATTTTTCTGGCTTTACGGGTTCCAACGGCACGCTGTTGGTCAGCCGGACAGAGGCCGGTCTCTGGACGGACGGGCGGTATTTTATTCAGGCGGAAAAGGAACTGAGCGGAAGCGGCATTACACTGTTTCGGATGCAGGAAGAGGGTGTGCCGACGATTCCGGAGTATCTTGCACAACATATGCAGGAAAAAGAGGCACTTGGTTTTGACGGGAGAGTTGTCACCGCTTCTTATGGCAAAAAGCTGGAAAAGGCATTGCAGGATAAGAATGTCGTCTTTTGCTATGAAAAAGATCTTGCGGGAAGTTTATGGACGGACAGACCGGAAATGCCGGGGAATCCCGTTTCGGTCCTTCCGGAGGAAATCTGCGGTTTGAGCGCGGCACAGAAGCTTGCGCAGGTCAGGGAGAAAATGAAGGAGCAGAATTGTACGGCGCATCTGCTCGCGAAACTGGATGATCTGATGTGGCTTCTGAATATCCGTGGAAAAGATGTGGCATATAATCCCGTAGCCTTATCCTATGGCTTTTTTACGATGACGGATGCTTGGCTGTTCATTCAGGAGCGGGCGGTCAGCGACGAACTACGTGAATATGCTTTGAAATACGGAATTACGTTGAAAAAATATGATGAGATTACGACGTTCCTAAAAACGGTGACGGCAGAAAGAGTATTGTTTGATGAAGATAATGTAAGTTATGCACTGTACCGGATTCTGCGTGAAAAAACAGAACTTTCTTTGGATGCCAATCCCACCGAAAAATTAAAAGCCGTAAAAAATCCGGTGGAACTCTCCCATATGGAAGAGGTATATTTAAAAGACAGCGTCGCATTGACAAAATTTATTTACTGGGTAAAGAAAAATATCGGAAAAATACCGATGAATGAGTATTCGGCGGCGATGTATCTGGATAATTTGAGAAGAGAAGTTGACGGCTTTTTGGATCTGTCTTTCCCGACCATCAGCGGTTATAAAGAAAATGCGGCCATGATGCATTATGAGGCAACGGAGTCGGAGAATAAAGAACTGGAAGCCGAGGGAATGCTCTTAGTGGATTCCGGCGGCCAGTATATGGGCGGTACGACGGATGTAACGAGAACGATCGTGCTCGGTGAGATCAGCGAAGAAATCAAGAAACATTTTACGGCAGTAACGGTCGGTATGCTCAGACTTACCGCGGCCAGATTTTTGTATGGCTGTACGGGCAGAAATCTGGATATTCTGGCGAGAGAGGCCGTCTGGAATCTGAACATCGATTACAAATGTGGTACGGGACATGGTATCGGCTATATCCTGAATGTCCATGAAGGTCCGCAGAACATCAGATGGCGGTATACGGATACAATGAAAGAAGCCGTTATTGAGGCCGGTATGGTAATCTCCAACGAGCCGGGCGTGTATAAAGAAGGCAGCCACGGAATCCGTACGGAAAATATCATCGTGGCTAAAAATGGAGAGAAGAATGGAGATGGTCAGTTCATGTATTTTGACACACTGACTTATGTACCGATCGACCTTTGCGGAATCGAGCCTTCTTATATGCAGGATGTGGATATTCAGAGACTGAATGCCTATCATAAGGCTGTTTATGAAAAAGTGAGCCCTTATCTGAATGAGGAAGAGCGAGACTGGCTGAAACAGGCGACGGCATCCGTTTGAATAAGTTCTGTTCGAGAACAAAAATAATTGAGGTATCCATGAAATTTTATAAGAATCTGTATATCGGTGATACTATTAAAAAGCCGAATAAAGTAAAGAGAAAAATAAGACACCATGCAAAGCAGTTGAAAGTATACGTGATTCTGCTGGCATCGGGCAGCAATCAGCTTGAAATATGTCATAGCCTCCTGTTGGAACAGCCTTATTACCATAAGAAAGAAAATACACCCTATATTATCGGTATTGCAGGAAATTATGAAGAAGCGGTCGCACTGATCTGCCGGATTACGCAGGAAGCGGTAACGCAGAACGGGGATGCCGATCTGAAACGGTATCTGTTTCCGGAAACTCAGGAAGTAAGAAAGGCATGATTGAGCGATGTTACATATAGTGTTGCTGATTTTAAAAATAATAGGAATCATTCTGGGAGCATTGCTCGCAGTTCTGCTCATCGGTCTTTGCATTGCGCTGTTTGTACCGGTACGTTATCAGATAGAGGCAGGCCGGACAGAAGCGGAGGGCGCTCCACCGATAGAAGCCAGTGTAAAGATTACATGGCTGCTTCATTTGATTAATATCAGGATTCGGTATCCAGCCGATGTTTATCTCAGAGTACGGATTTTCCTGTTCACTATATTCCGGCTGCCACAGGAGCGAAAGAAAGAGCGCGGCAGGAAAGTGTCTGGTAAGAAAAAGAACGATAAAGAAGAGGCGGCCGGAAAAAGAAATAGAAATGATGCGGAAAATGAGCATGGGCGTTCTCAAGAGGTAGAAAGCGGGCGGAATGCAGAAAGCAGCCAGAGCGTAGAAGGCGGGCGGAATGCAGAAAGCAGCCAGAGCTTAGAAGACGTGGGGAAGGCGGCATCTGTCAGGAGCGAAGCGCAGAAGTCTACGGCGGCAGAATCTATTCAGAAATTGGAATCCGTTCAGGAACCGGGGCATGAAAAGCAGAAAATTCCTTTTCTAAAGAAGCTGAAAAAAAAGCTCGTACAGATTCGAAGAATCTTTCAAAAGATTTGGTACACATTGACCGGAATCTGTGATAAAATAAAAACAATATGGGAAAATATAGAATACTATACGGATATTTTGCGGAGCGATACCTTTAAACAGGCATTTTCGCTTTGCAAGGACGAATTGTTTTCGATTTTTTCTTATATCAGACCACGAAAGTTTCAGGCCGATTTAACAGTTGGCATGGATGACCCGGCGGCTACGGGGAAAATTCTTTCTTATTATGGAATGCTGTATCCGTTCATCGGAAGCTGCGTGAACGTAATTCCGGACTTTGAGAGAAAGCGGATGGAAGGCACTGTTTTTATCAAAGGAAAAATCAGGCTGTTCAATTTTATCAAGGCAGCGCTCCGCATTTATTTTAATAAAGATATCAGAAAATTGCTCAAGTTGTTCAAGAAGGAGGATTTATAAATGGCAGATAATAATTTTACCGGCGTAATCGAATCTTTGATGAAAGGGATGAATGCGGTACTGTCTACGAAGACTGTGGTAGGCGAGGCGACGCAGATTGGGGATACCATTATCCTTCCGCTCGTGGATGTAACGTTTGGCGTTGGTGCAGGAGCCAGTGCGGGGGATAAGAAAAATGGCGGCGCAGGCGGTTTTTCTGCGAAAATGAGCCCCAGTGCGGTGCTTGTCATCAAAAATGGTTCCACAAAACTTGTGAATATCAAGAATCAGGATATGGTCACAAAAGTAATCGATATGATCCCTGATATTGTGGATAAATTTACGGCGCCGAAAGAGGAAATGATTGAGGACGATGCTGCGGTGGATATTGCATTTCCGGAAGAGAACAAATAGAAAATAACTGCATATAATAAATAAAAGGCATAAGCAGGGAGAATTTATGAAAAAGATGATTGGCCTTGTAGCGCTTTGCGTTGCGAGTGGGATGCTGTTTATGCTTTTTATGACGAATCGGTTCATTGGACTGATTCTGATCATATTGCTGTTGTTGATCGGTTATAATTTTTTCTGTTGCGATTGATTTTGGGAGGAAATAGAAGCATTATGGATGAGGAAATACTGGGAACGGCGTATGTCAATGAGGATATGCCGGAAGATGATAAAGTGCCGGAAGATATGGAAAAAGAAGATAATATAAATACGATAGAAAAAAATACAATAGAAAAAAATACAGTAGAAAAAAATATGACAGAAAAAGAGGCATGGGAGAGAAAAACATCGGAAGAGGAGATGTCAGAGAAAGAGACGACGGAAGAAACGACAGCAGAAACGCTGGAAGAAGCGTTGGAGGACGCAGTTTCGGAAAAGGAGCTGAACAAATTGAAATCCTGGCTTTTTAAAGAAAATGTCAGGATTATCTCTGCTGCAAAGGAACTGGAGCAGATGCAGGAACAGTTCCGGGAAGAGAAAGAACAGTTCCGGGAAGAGATGAAAGCGTTGAACCGCAGGATGGCAGCTGAGCGGCAGCGTTTAAAGGATGATAATCTTTTCTTTGAAAAAAAGATGGAAATTTTAAAAGGCGGTTTTACGGAACTTGATATGGACAGGCGTCGCCTTGAGAAGGAATGGGCCAGACTGGAAGCGCAGAAAGAAGTCATGCAGCAGCCTGTTTACAGCAGCGGACGAGATGTTTCCGATTTGTTCCAGGGTGTGAAAAATCCGCTCGCGTTGAAGAAGCGGTATAAGGATCTGATTAAGATATTCCATCCGGACAATGTGGCCGGAGATAAGGAAATGATTCAGAAGATCAATATAGAATATGAAAATTTGAGACATGATTTCGATATCGGGAGATGGGCATAGAAGATTTCCCGATATTTTTCTGTCAGAGAGTGAATATATGCAAAAAGACCAGATGCAATAATGCATTGGCCTTTTTCTTTTTCATTCTGATTTGTAACATTCGCTGATAATCCGAAACTACGCTCTTTCAACTTTACCGGATTTCAGGCACTGGGTACATACATGTAATTTTTTGGATGCTCCATTCACTTTGCATTTAACATTCTGTACATTAGAATTCCAAATTCTGTTAGATCTTCTATGAGAATGGCTTACGTTGTTTCCGAAATGAGCGCCCTTACCACAAATATCACATTTAGCCATCTTTGCACCTCCTGACAATATATATTCAAATTCTTTTTCTGCGTAAACAACATTTGTATAATAGCAGAAATAGGAAAAGATTGCAAGTAAAAATTAAGAAACTTTTCAGAACTTTTCAAATTTTTTCAAAAAAGAAAAAACCGTTTCTTAATATTGACTTTTAAAGGTGATTTTGAGATAATATATCCGATGTGCCGGACTGATTGGTACATGTTATGCGAATAGCGGAGAGCCGGACGGCTTTTCCGTTAAATAAATAATATAACTTTCAAGGAGGATATGTCATGTCAACAAAAGCGAATTACAAGATTGACGAAATCGGTAAAGGCAAAGTCGGTTTTTCAAAGACACGTTCCATTATCGAAGCGGCTTTCTACGGCAATAACGTAGTTAAGGTCAACACATTAAAAGAGGCTTATAATCTGGCGAAGAATTCACCGGGAACAATCGTTACCGATATGCCGATCAAAGATGGAGAAACCTTTGGTCTTGATGCTGACGCAAAAGTTCTGTTATTCAACGATGGTGCCGTAACAGGCCGTTACGCAGCAGCACGCCGTATCAAAGGCGAGCCTGGCGTTGATGAAACAAAGCTTGATAAGGTAGTTATGGACGCTGTCTATGAGACACGCTGGAAAACAATGTATCATGCAGAGTGTTTCGTAGGTCTTGACCCTGAATTTATGGCAAAAGCACACCTTCTGATTCCGGAAGGAGAAGAGAACCTGCTTTACAACTGGATGATCAACTTCCAGTATATGTCCGATGAATATGTGAAGATGTATAAGAAATCTCAGCCGATTGGCGATGGCAAAGAGCCTGATATCTATATCTTCTCAGATCCCCAGTGGGCTCCTCACGAGGCTCCTGATGTTGATTACAGCTGCCTGAGCGATCCGCTTACACTTTGCTATTTCGATACAAACGAAAACTGTGCAGCAATCCTCGGTATGAAATATTTTGGTGAGCACAAAAAGGGTACCCTGACAATGGCATGGGCACTGGCTAACAGAAACGGTTATGCTTCCTGCCACGGCGGACAGAAAGAATACTTACTTCCGGACGGCAAGAAATTCGTTGCATCCGTATATGGTCTGTCAGGTTCCGGTAAATCTACTCTGACGCATGCAAAACATGGCGGAAAATATGAAATCAAAGTTCTTCATGACGATGCTTTCATCATTAATACAGATACTTGTGCATCCGTTGCACTGGAGCCTACTTATTTTGATAAGACTGCGGACTATCCGACAGGCTGCCCGGACAACGAATATCTGTTATCCGCTCAGAACTGCTCCTGTACGCTGGACAGCGAAGGCAAGATTCAGCTTGTAACAGAAGATATCAGAAATGGTAACGGACGTGCTATCAAATCCAAACTCTGGTCTCCGAACCGTGTGGATAAGATTGATGCTCCTGTTAACGCAATCTTCTGGATTATGAAAGACCCGACAATTCCGCCGGTAGTAAAATTGAACGGTTCCGCACTCGCATCCGTAATGGGCGCTACGCTGGCAACCAAGACATCTACCGCAGAGCGTGTTGCTGCTGGTACAGACTTAAATGCAATCCGTATCGTACCTTATGCAAACCCGTTCAGAACTTATCCTCTGGTAAATGACTATGAGAAGTTCAAGAAACTCGTTGAAGAGAAGAACGTAGCCTGCTATATCGTAAATACAGGCGATTTCATGGGCGAAAAGGTTAAACCGGCTGATACGCTTGGTATCCTCGAGACAATCGTAGAAGGCAGAGCGAACTTCGAGAAATGGGGCAACTTCGATGATATCGAGATCATGAACACATGGGACGGCCAGACAGAAGGCTTCAAGAACTTCAAAGCAGACTTGAATGATGCTGATTACAAGGCACAGTTAAAGGCAGCTATGGATACTCGTGTGAAAGCAGTGAAAGATTTCGCAGAGAAGAAGGAAGGTTATGACAAGCTTCCGGATGAGGCTCTTGCAGCTCTCCAGAAACTGGTTGACGCTTTGAACTAATCAGGCCTGACTGCTTGATAAGGTTCTTATCGATGCGATATTGTAGTATAGAGTAATGAATGAGAAAAAGGGATATATGGTTATCATATATCTCTTTTTTGGTTTGCGCGCCATGGGCGCGCTCTAACGGGTGAAAGTCCTGAACACGCCTAAGCAACGAGGAAGTGTATAGCCGAACAGCAAGGGTGTCCACTGCGAGGTGGAATCTGAAGGAAGCTGTAAGCAAACTCTTGGTCCGACGAACAGGAACCACATACAAGGCTCGGGAATACGGATAAGTCTGCCAAAAGAGATGAAGTCCCAAAGCTGCCGTGTTGTGATAAACCACAACAGAATTTCTTAATTAAGAGAAATTCCGCCTACTCGATTCTGGTATAGACATAATGTATGTGGTATGTCCCAAATGGATAAAAACGCGTGAGGAACCGGTCATAAAAGACAAAACAGAACAGAAAATGACAGGATTAATATTTCAAAGCGGCCTATACTGACTGTATAAGAAGGATGCTGTATGAAACGGGTTCATGAGCTTCCGGGATTGATTACAGACAGAGAAGGAGGAACATCATGCGTAATAAAATTTTGAAACATTATTTGCAGACGAGTACATATACCTATGCGGGAACTTATAGAGAATACTTCCGCTCGCTGCCGGATGAAGTGGCAAAACTCGGCCGTCTGGTCTGCGCACAGGTCATTCATCGTGTCACGCTGCATGAGGGGAATACGAACGCCAATGCCAAACTACAGTATGGGGATATGACGAAATTTCCGTGGTACAGGATGCGTTGTGAGGACGATATTTTGTTGACGGCTGCGGCTATGACGACGGAGCTTTTCCGGCTGGACGAGAGAGGATTCGTGCCGGACAGGGAGACAGAAAATAAGATTGTCGTGACCTGCCGCTATGTATCCGTACTGATGAGCGCCATCTTAAAAGCGAAAAACATTCCCTGCCGTTCCCGAGCCGGTTTTGCGCCTTATTTTCAGCCGGAGAAAAGCATGGACCACTGGATCAATCAATATTGGAGTGCGGAAGAAGGGAGATGGGTGACGATTGATGCGGATGGATTTTATGATGAGAACGGCATGAATCTGGGCCAATATGACATTGCCGATGGAAAGTTTGATTATGCGGCCAAAGCCTGGCTGGATGTGAGAAGCGGCAGTGTGGACGGGACAAAGTTCCTATATGCGGACGGTCTGGGAACCTGTTCGTTAAAGGCGGCCATTCGGGCATTGTTCTATGATTTTCATGCGTTGATGAACGATGAGATTTCCTATCAGTTTCAACCATGCTATATTGACAATAAATTTGAGCAGCTGACAGAGCAGGATTTTAAGGAACTCGATGGGCTTGCCAGGCTGCTGTTATCACCGGATGAAAATTTTGATGAACTTGTTCATATCTGGGAAACAAAGAAGAAATACAGAATCATGAACAGCCCGCTCGTGGGCGATTATGACAATCTGGGAAGATGGTAACGGATGTTTTTTCGTGTCAGTATCATTTCGCACCTGCGTCAGTGCAGAACTTCGTGCACTGACGCAGGTGCGAAATATAATGTGTCGTCAAGATTTGCCAATATGTTTATAGAAATAATGGTTGTATTTTTGCAGTGTCTTGGATATAATAGAATTAACCTGAGATGCGCGATAATTCTTGTTATTTTGAACCTACAGTTACTTTAAACGGGATTCCTATATCGTCATGTGGATGTCAGGCCTCCGGTCTATATGGACAGTGTGCAGTGGAAGGCAGAAATATGATTGCGGTTACCCACCTAGCTATTGCTAGGAGTCAAAATACAGGATTCGGCATTTTGGGGCCTTATACAAAAGAGGAAGCAGTCATCACGACTGCTTTTTCTTTTGTATGGGTATGGCTGGAAAAGACATCCAAACCCGCAGGTTGAGTAAGAATGGAGATTTATATGAAGGAAAACTGGAAAAATTTTATAAAGCTGCTCGCAATTCTGGCAGGGATGGTCTTTTTGTTCTGGCTTTGGCTGAACCGGATGGAGCCCGTTAAGGAAGAGCCTGAGGGGGAGAAAATCAGAACAGAGGACGTACAGATTCTGATGGAAGCGCTGGATGTGCCAATCACGATTGAAGAAGAAGAGAGCGGAGAGGATAAGCTGCAGGAACTTACATATGGACAGTATAAGACGATTTATGAACAGATTGGCGGCGCTGACAAAGAAATACCTGATTTTGCAGAAAAATATGAGGATGACCATGCTTTTTTGAAGGAGGACTGGTATCAGGCATTTCAGCTCATGCTGGCTTATTTCGATGTGGAATCTTCCATCTGGAAAACGACGGTATTCATCATCAAGGTGGATGCACAGGAGAAAAAACTATATACGCAGAACAGCGAATATACTTATTGTTCTTCTTCCTTTGCAGATTCTGCTTTTTTTAAAGAGGAAGTCTATGTTAAAGGGGATGAACTGCTGACCAGTATCCGCACGTTGGATGAAAAAACGATTCTGGAGAATGTCTGGGTCATGGAAGTGACGGATGAAGAAAGCGAATTTGCGTTGTCATGTTTTTACAGGCAGGTAGAGTTTTCGGTTTCGGCGGCGGAGCACACAGAACGGGAACAGGTGACGGATTTGGTCTTTGAGGACGGAAAATTGACAAAGACAGTGGCTAAACAGGAGAAAATCCGCGGGAAACTGCTCCGCGTAACACCGGATTTTATAGAAATCGAAGGCTATGGAATTTATGAGACGGCAGAGAATCTGGAAATATACAAGCTTTGTGGAACATTGGAGGCACAGAAAGAAACGGATTTGATGATCGGTTATGATTATACCGATTTCGTTGTATTTAACCAGAAAATATGTGCCTGTCTCGTATCCAGAGAAGGGGAAATGGACCAAATCCGCGTACTGTTGAAAAATACGGCCGAAGGAGGCTATTATTATGAAAAGGCGCTCGTGACTGTGGACGGTCAGCAGACGGAAGTTGAGGCGGACGAATTAGAAGTTGGTGAGCGCCTTGTTTTTCAAAGCAATGCCTTGACTGATAGAGTCAAACTAGAAATCGAAGGTATTGAAAAAGGAGATAACGCATACAGAGGGGCGCTGGAATTTTATAAGGCGGAAGAGGGCATGGTCATCATCAACGAACTGCCGTTAGAAGAATATTTGTATGCGGTCGTGCCGAGTGAGATGCCGGCCTCTTATCCGATGGAGGCGTTAAAAGCGCAGGCGGTCTGTGCAAGGACTTATGCGTTCAAGTATATACTTCATGCCGGTTTTGCCAGTTTGGGCGCGCATCTTGATGACACGACATCCTATCAGGTCTATCATAATCTTACGGAAAATGCGGCGACAACGACGGCCGTAAAGGAGACTACGGGCATGAAGCTGTATTACCAGGGCGAACTTGCCGAAAATTATTATTATTCCACATCCTGCGGTTATGGGACGGATACGGGAATCTGGAAATCGGAAAAGGAGCCGATTTCCTATATCAGACCGGGGAAACTGGCGCCGGAGGAGGATGGTCAGGATGCTGAGAGCGCGGAAGATATGGCGCAGGAAGAAAACTTTGCAGAGTTTATCAAAAGTGTGGATGAGTCAGATCTTGAAAGCGAGGAATCCTGGTATCGGTGGAAGTATGAGGTGGAAGAAGTCGATGTGGATGCGCTGCTTGAACGGGTAAGAGAGCGGTATCAGGCGAATGCGGCTTTGATCCTGACGAGAAAAGAAGGCGCGGACGGGGCTTATTATGTGTCAGAGCCTGTTGAGGATATTGGGGAACTTCAGGATATTTCCATCAGCCTGAGAAGGGCGGGCGGCATTGCGGATGAAATGCTCATTACGGGCAGCAAAGCAGTGATCAAAATCGTTTCGGAATACAATATCCGCCGCATTTTATGTGATGGAGAGGGCAGGCTCACCAAACAGGACGGGAGCAGTTCCGTTCCGGGAACGCTTCTGCCGAGTGCCTTTTTTATCATAGAAGCTGGAAAAACAGAAGAAGGTATGATAGGATATACATTAGTCGGCGGCGGTTATGGTCATGGTGTAGGGATGTCGCAGAATGGTGCAAAAGAAATGGGCAGTCTGGGATATAGCTATGAAGAGATTCTCATGAGCTTTTTTGCAGACTGTGAGGTGTATCAATGAGAACAATTATTCGATTGATTTTAATTATGAAAGATTTTGCGGGAGAGATGGCGCGGAAAAATATCAGCGCCTTTGCGGCGAGTGCGGCCTTTTTCCTGTTCCTGTCCATGGTGCCGCTCCTGATGGCGCTCTGTGCGGTCCTGCCGTATACGCCTTTGACGGCGGAAAATCTGATCATGGCATGTATGAAAGTTATGCCGGAGACGATGGGCGGCTTTGTGGAAAACGTTGTTACGGATGTTTACGCCCGTTCTGCCGGTACGATTACGGTATTTGCAATCGTGACCATCTGGTCTGCTGCCAAGGCGATGCTTGCGCTGATACAGGGGCTTAATGAAGTAAATGATATCGAAGAAAAACGCAATTATCTGCTGTTGCGGACGGTTGCCTGTTTTTATACGGTCATTATGTTAGTTGCCATTATTTTGTCTGTTTTTATTATGGTATTCGGAAATGTCATCGTCAATCTCGTCCTGCGTGATTTTCCCCAGCTGCATCTGCTTGTGCAGTTTATCATGCACTTCCGCTTTTTGGCTTCATGGGTGGTACTGACTTTAATTTTTGCCATGATCTATACGTTTATTCCCGGCAGAAAACTGCGGTTTCGGAAGCAGCTTCCGGGAGCCGCTTTTTCGGCTGTCGTATGGAGTATCGCATCCTATGTTTTTTCCGTGTACATAGAATATTTTAACGGGTTTGGAACCTATGGAAGCCTGACGACGATTGTCGTTTTAATGTTCTGGTTCTATATGGTGATGTATATTTTGCTGGTAGGGGCTCATATTAACCGATATTTCGGGCCGGTCTACAAATTTCTGTTCGGATGGCTTGACAAGTCGTGGAAAACTCATTAAACTAATACAAAGATATTTAAAAAATCCATATGCAAAGGCTGTGAAAGTGTCAGTAGGGCGTTATTTTCTTACAGAGAGAGGGAGTCATCGGCTGTAAACTTCCTTAGGTTCAGATAATTGTCCGAATTTCCCACCGGAGCCGCCTGAAGGAACGACCGGCAATGCGCTTGTTAAAAGGGCTGTATGGTTCAGTAGTTCAGGACGTAAGGAGCACGTTACGCCAAATGAGTGTCTGCTCGGAATAAGAATGAGCAGGAATCTGGGTGGTACCGCGGTCTATTCGTCCCATATGTTTACGCATATGGGATTTTTTGTTTGGCAAAATGAATGCCCACTGAGAGAAAAGAGGAAAGGAAAGACGATATGAAAGAAAAATTAGAACAACTCAAAGCGGAAGCGCTGCGTCAGATTGAAGCGAGCGACGCGTTGGAGAAGCTGAACGAAGTGCGGGTCGGTTTCTTGGGGAAAAAGGGAGAGTTGACGAGTGTTTTAAAGGGAATGAAGGATGTTGCACCGGAGGACCGACCGAAAATCGGGCAGCTTGTTAACGAGACGAGAGAGCAGATTGAGAAAGTATTGGAAGAGGCCATTGCCAAAATGGAAAAAGCGGCAAGGGAAGCGCAGATGAAGGCGGAAGTCATCGACGTTACGCTGCCGGCGAAGAAGAATGAAGTCGGACACCGTCATCCTAATACGATTGCGATGGAAGAAGTGGAGCGCATTTTCATCGGTATGGGCTATGAAGTCGTAGAAGGACCGGAAATAGAGACCGATTATTATAATTTCGAGGCATTGAACATTCCGGCGGACCATCCGGCGAAAGACGAGCAGGACACCTTCTATATTTCCGGCGATTTCCTGCTTCGTACACAGACTTCCGGTACGCAGGTGCATGAGATGGAAAAGGGCAAGCTGCCGATTCGTATGATTGCTCCTGGCAGGGTATTTCGTTCCGATGAAGTGGATGCGACCCATTCGCCTTCTTTCCACCAGATTGAAGGTCTCGTTATCGATAAGCATATCACGCTGGCAGATTTAAAAGGTACGCTGGCGGAATTTGCCAGAGAGCTGTTCGGAGAAGAGACGAAAGTAAAATTCAGGCCGCATCATTTCAATTTTACAGAGCCCAGTGCGGAAATGGATGTAAGCTGTTTCAAGTGCGGCGGAAGCGGCTGTCGGTTCTGCAAGGGTTCAGGATGGATTGAAATCCTGGGCTGCGGCATGGTGCATCCGAACGTACTTCGTATGAGCAAGATTGATCCCGAGGAATATACCGGATTCGCATTCGGCATTGGTCTGGAACGTATCGCACTGTTAAAATACGAAATTGACGATATGAGACTGTTGTATGAGAATGATATCAGGTTCCTGAAACAATTCTAGGGCGAAAAGAAGTTCTAAAGGCGTCCCGCCATAGGACAGGACGCCAAGAACTTCTACGGTTCGCGGAGCGAACCTTATTCACAGGGCGAACAAGTTCGCCAGAAAGAATGTCCGGTGGGCATTCTTTCTGGGTTTTGAATTGTGTGAAATGGAAGTATGAAAAGTTAGCGGTGAATGATGAATAGAGATAATAAAAAGTAGAAAGGACTGAAAGAAGATGAATACAGCATTATCTTGGATTAAGGCATATGTGCCGGAACTTTCCTGTACGGATCAGGAATATGCGGATGCGATGACTCTGACGGGAACAAAGGTAGAGACTTATGAGAGACTGGATAAAAATCTGGAAAAGATTGTGATCGGCCAGATTGAGAAAATAGAAAAACACCCCGATGCGGACAAACTGATCGTTTGTCAGGTCAATATCGGTTCGGAGGTGATTCAGATTGTGACCGGTGCGCCGAACGTAAAGGAAGGCGATAAAGTGCCGGTTGTACTGGACGGCGGCAAAGTGGCTGGCGGACACGACGGCGGGCCGCTGCCGGAGAATGGCATTGCCATCAAAGCCGGAAAACTGCGCGGCATATCATCCAACGGTATGATGTGCTCCATTGAAGAACTGGGTTCTTCCAGGGATATGTATCCGGAAGCGCCGGAAGAAGGCATTTATATTTTCCCGGAAGATGCACAGGTCGGTGCGGATGCGGTGGAAGCGCTTGGACTGCGGGATACCGTGTTTGAGTATGAGATTACTTCCAACAGGGTAGACTGTTACAGTGTTCTCGGCGTTGCGAGGGAAGCGGCGGCTGCCTTCCGGAAGCCTTTTATCGCGCCGAAGGTAGAAGTGAAAGCGACGACGGAAAAAGCAGAAGATTATATCAGCGTAGAAGTGGAGGATTCTGTGCTCTGTCCGAGATATTGCGCGAGAGTCTGCACGAATATTAAGATAGCTCCTTCTCCCCAATGGATGCAGAGAAGGCTGGCGGCGAGCGGTATCCGCCCTATCAACAATCTGGTAGACATTACGAACTATGTCATGGAAGAATATGGTCAGCCGATGCACGCATTTGATTTGGATACGGTCGCAGGGCATAAGATCATCGTGCGCCGTGCCAAAGACGGCGAGGTTTTCCAGACACTGGACGGTCAGATGCGCAATCTGGACAGCGATATGCTGATGATCTGTGACGCAGAGAAAGAAATCGGCATTGCCGGCATCATGGGCGGAGAAAATTCCAAAATTACAGAAAATGTAAAGACCGTTCTGTTCGAGGCGGCAACCTTTAACGGCGCCAATATCCGGAAATCCGCAAAGCGTCTTGGCCTCCGTACGGACGCTTCGGGCATTTTTGAAAAAGGACTTGACCCGCGGAACGCGCAGGCGGCGATTGACAGAGCCTGCCAGCTCATTCAGGAGCTTGGCTGCGGCGAGGTGACGGACGGCATGGTAGAAGTTTGCGCACCGCTTCAGGAACTGCGGAAGATTACTTTTGACAGCACACGCATCAACGCACTTCTCGGAACCGAGATTTCCGAGAAGGAGATGGAAGAGATTTTTGAGAGACTGGAACTTGTACTCACGACGGAAGCGGACGGTACAAAGGTACTGACAATTCCTTCGTTCAGACAGGATTTGGAAGGCATTGCGGATATCGCGGAGGAAGTTGCCCGTTTCTATGGCTATGATAAGATTCCGATGACCTTGCCGAGTGGCGAGGCGACAACCGGAAAGCTTCCGTTTAAACTGCGGATTGAACAGAAAGCAAGGGATATCGCGGAGTATTGCGGTTTTTCACAGGGCATGTGCTATTCCTTTGAGAGCCCGAAGGTATTCGATAAGCTGCTGTTAGCCGAGGATGATATTCTGCGGAAGGCCATTACGATCGCCAATCCGCTCGGAGAGGATTTTTCCATTATGCGGACTATTTCCCTGAACGGAATGCTGACCAGCCTTGCGACAAATTATAATAGAAGGAATAAGAACGTGCGCCTCTATGAACTTGGCAATATTTATCTTCCGAAAACGCTTCCTCTGACGGAACTGCCTGACGAGAGAATGCAGTTCACACTCGGTATGTACGGCGACGGAGACTTCTTTACGATGAAAGGAGTTGTGGAAGAGTTCTTTGACAGCATCGGCATGAAGAAGAAGGCGGTCTATGATCCGAAAGCGGGGAAAAACTTCCTGCATCCCGGCCGCCAGGCAAACATTCTTTATGACGGAAAAGTAGTCGGCTATCTGGGCGAAGTGCATCCCGAAGTATGCGATAACTATGGTATGAAGACGAAAGCTTATGTCGCGGTACTGGATATGCCGGAAATCCTGCCTTTTGCCACTTTCGACAGAAAATATGCGGGTGTTGCGAAATATCCGGCCGTTTCCCGCGATATCAGCATGGTCGTGCCGAAGAATGTTCTGGCAGGAGAGATTGAGGCCGTCATCGCACAGCGCGGCGGAAAGATTCTGGAAGATTACAGACTGTTCGATATCTATGAAGGCAGCCAGATCAAAGAGGGCTATAAATCCCTGGCTTATTCCATTACCTTCCGGGCGCAGGACAGAACGTTGGAAGAGGCTGATGTGACGGCTGTTATGAAGAAGATTTTGAACGGGCTGGAAGGTATGGGAATTGAATTGCGGGCTGTTTAAGGAGGCAATTGCTTAATGAATCGCAAATAGAAAAGGAGAGCATAAAAATGGAAACAAAAAATACATGGGAAACATATGATGAGAAGCAGTTAAAAGAAGTGGATGCTTTTGCGGAAGAATATATGGATTTTCTGAACAACGGAAAGACCGAGCGGGAGTGCATCGATACGATTGTAAACCGCATTGAAAAAGAGGGATATCAGGAGCTGGAATCCCTGATAAAAGCGCAGAAGAAATTACAGTGTGGTGACAAAGTATATTCCGTCTGGATGAATAAATCTATCGTGATGTTCCAGATCGGAAAGAAGCCGATGGCGGAAGGCATGAATATTCTGGGGGCGCACATTGATTCCCCGCGCCTTGACGTAAAACAGAATCCGCTTTATGAGGATGGCGGTTTTGCCTATCTGGATACCCATTATTACGGTGGTGTCAAGAAATACCAGTGGGTGACGATTCCGCTCGCTATCCATGGAGTTATCGTAAAAAAAGACGGCACGACAGTAGAAGTCAATGTTGGTGAAAATGAAGACGATCCGGTCTTTTTCGTATCGGACCTGCTGATTCATCTGGCGCAGGAACAGCTTGAGAAGAAGGCTGCTAAAGTCATCGAAGGGGAAGCGCTCGATATCATCATCGGCAATAAACCGCTCGTGATCAGGAAAGAAACGGACGAAGAGAAAAAAGACGATGAGAAACAGGAAGCGAAGCCGGAAAAAGAGGCAGTAAAGAAAAATATGCTTGCGATTTTGAAGGAAGCATATGACGTGGAAGAAGAGGATTTCCTTTCTGCGGAGTTGGAAGTCGTTCCCGCCGGAAAAGCGAGAGAGGCCGGTTTTGACAGAAGCATGATTCTTGCGTACGGACAGGATGACAGAGTATGTGCCTTTTCTTCCCTGAAAGCGATGCTGGAAGTGGATACGACGGAAAGAACGGCCTGCTGCATTCTCGTGGATAAGGAAGAAATCGGAAGCGTCGGTGCGACCGGCATGCAGTCCCGGTTCTTTGAAAATGCGGTGGCGGAAGTGCTGAATCTGACTGGGGAATACAGCGAGCTGAATGTCAGAAGATGCCTTGCATCCTCTTGTATGCTCTCCTCCGATGTGAGCAGCGCATTTGATCCTTCTTATGCGGCAAGTTTTGACAAGAAAAATGTGGCATATCTCGGCGGCGGCATGGTCTTTAATAAATTTACCGGTGCGAGAGGTAAATCCGGTTCCAACGATGCCAATGCGGAATACCTTGCTCATATCAGGGCTATTTTTGAAAAAGAAAAAGTGAATTTCCAGACGGCGGAACTTGGCCGCGTAGATTTGGGCGGCGGTGGAACAATCGCCTATATTCTGGCGCTGTATGGCATGAATGTTATCGACAGCGGTGTTGCGGTCCTGAATATGCACGCACCCTGGGAAGCTACCAGCAAGGCTGATGTTTATGAGACGAAGAGAGGCTATGTGGCATTTCTGGAGAATGCGGATTTATGAAAAGTGAGGAAATGAAGAAATCGGATTTCTATTTTGAACTGCCGCAGGAACTGATCGCACAGGACCCGCTGGAAGACCGCTCCGGTTCCAGGCTGCTTGTGCTGGATAAGAAAACGGGCGGCATAGAGCACCATATTTTCCATGAAATCATCGATTATCTGAATCCGGGTGACTGTCTTGTCCTGAATGACACGAAAGTCATCCCGGCAAGACTGCTGGGAGAAAGGGAAGATACGGGTGCGGCGGTGGAAGTGCTACTTTTGAAAAGAAGGGAAAAGGATGTCTGGGAAACACTCGTGAAACCGGGCAAAAAGGCCAGACCGGGAATGCAGCTCGTTTTCGGCGGCGGGCTTCTTCATGCGGAGGTGCTGGAAATCGTGGAAGAGGGCAACCGGCTCATACGATTCAGGTACGAAGGCATTTTTGAAGAAGTGCTTGATCAACTCGGTGAGATGCCGCTCCCGCCCTATATTACTCATAAACTGCAGGACAAGAACCGGTATCAGACCGTTTATGCGAAATATGAAGGTTCCGCGGCTGCTCCGACGGCCGGCCTGCATTTTACGGAACAGCTGCTTTCTGCTATTGAGGAAAAGGGTGTGGATATTGCTTGCGTTACGCTGCATGTCGGGCTTGGAACGTTTCGGCCTGTGAAAGCGGAGAATATTTTGGAGCACCATATGCACTCGGAATTTTATCAGGTGAGCGCCGAAGCAGCAGAGAAGATTAACCGGGCGAAAGAGAGCGGGCATCGTGTTATCTGCGTCGGTACGACGAGCTGCCGGACCGTGGAAAGCGCGGCAGACGCAGATGGAAAACTGCGGGAGTGCTGTGATAATACCCAGATTTTTATCTATCCGGGATATCGGTTCAAGGTGCTGGATGCGTTGATTACAAACTTCCACTTGCCGGAGTCCACGCTCGTTATGCTCGTTTCCGCTCTCGCCGGAAGGGAGCAGGTGCTTCATGCCTACGAAGAGGCGATACGGGAGAGGTACCGTTTTTTCAGTTTTGGGGATGCGATGTTCATTCAATAACATATCAATGGAAATATCCCTCGGGGCAGCGGAACTCGGGGGATATCTGTTTCCTTTACAAAAAAGCCATAATAAGGTAATATAGTTTTAAAGAATAAAGAAAGGTATCGGAGTACAGGATGGAAGAAAGAAGAAAATACAGGCGGATGGAGTTGGCCTCTCATTTAGTGATCAAAAATCTAAATGGAACAGAGAAAGAAGTACCGATTGAGGTTGTAAACGTATCTAAGACGGGAATCGGTTTTATCTGTGAAAACGAGCTGAATTCCAATACGATTTATGAAGCCTATCTGACAATCTGGATGAAGGAAAATATTCATGCTTTTATGGAAATTGTTCGAATCGAGAAAATAGACGAGAAAAGGTACAGCTATGGAGCTATTTTTATTGGTATGTCGGAGATGGATTCCATGCGGATAGAAGTCTTTGATACAGTGGGAAAGATGGAGAAGTAGAAACGTGTCATCGGGAAAAAACAGAAAACGGAATATAGGCCTTGAATTACTTGTTATTTTTTTGTCAATTATCGGTTTGATGCTGCTCATCTATCTGGTGCTGATATTGTCTTTTCAGGACGGAGACCGTTCTATCAGTGAGACAATGAGCATAGCGAGGCGGATTTCGCAGAGCATTTATACGGATCCGACAGAAGATGAGATCAGGACGATCAGCCGTATGCTCCGCTATATCGCTCATCTTGGTCTGTTTTTTATTGTTGGATTTGTAACAACTTTTGTCAGTATGGTAATCTTCAGAAAATATTATCGGATTCTTGGGGTGATGTTGTCCGGCGGTATCTGTTATCTATTGGCTTATTATACGGAATATTATAAACAGTTCATTGAAGGCAGGCATTTTCACATGACGGATGTAGGGTTGAACTGGCTGGGAAGTGCTGTCGGAATTGCCTGTATGGTCATTTCTTATTTTATGAACCGCCTGCTGGTGGAGATGTCTTCCTGAATTGAGAAGGATAGAGACATTAATAGTGTTTAATCATAGCATATAAGGGTTAAAAAGTATGTTGTCTGCACATGATATGTAGACAGCATACTTTTTGTTCTCGAGACGATTGGATGCCCCGTTTCTTTTTTTCTATAATATTATATTATCTTAGTGTGGATGGAATATTCATTTTCTTCTAAAATCCGTCTAGCCTGATCTGCTGCAGTATCCTCATAAAATTCAATACGCAGAGCGCCTTCCGCCAGTTCCCTGTTGTGATTGATGCCGATATTTTTGATGCTGACATTGTGGCCGGCCAGTAAAGATGCGATGGCGGCTATGGAGCCGGGCCTGTCGGCGATATCAACGGTAATGACATATTCTGTTTTGATCGGTCCGCTGGAAACACTGATAAAGGACTCGCGGTAGGTTCTTGCTTCATCAAAAAACTGATAGAGCGTATCGGATTTCCCGGCATCCAGTTTTTCCTGAAAAGCGGTAAGGTCTTGTATGTACTGCCCCAATAATGAAGAGATATTTTTCGTATTGGTCAGGCAGATCTGCTGCCACATTGCAGGCGAAGAAGATGCAATCCGTGTAATGTCTTTAAATCCACCGGCAGCGATCATTTTCATGATACCCTCTTTGGAGTCCGCATGTTTTACCAGATTGACGAGAGACGCGGCGATAACGTGCGGTAAATGGGAGATTGCCGCAGTAACATAGTCGTGCTGCTCATAAGGCAGGACGAGCGGAATCGCTCCCATTGTCTGAACAAGCGTTTGGCAGGCGGAAATCTTTTCCGTTGGAACTTCCCTGGTTGGCGTTAGGATATAGTAGGCATTTTCAAATAGAGAGGCCTTGGAATTGGCATAACCGAACCGCTCGGAGCCGGTCATCGGATGGCCGCCGATAAACTGCCCATTAAGGCCCAATGCCTCAATATGTTTGTGAATCCCTGTTTTAACGCTTCCGACATCGGTAAGAATCGTTTCGGGAGAAAGATATTCTTTCAATGCGAGAAGATTTTGGTCATTATGGGATACCGGAGCGCATAAAAATATATAGTCACAATCGCCGAAAGCTTCCCCAATCTGTGAACAAGCTTCCTGAATGATGCCTTCCCGTAATGCAAGCTCTAAAGAAGCGGTATTTGTATCGTAGGCGATGATGCGTGTGTCCGGTAATTTGATATGGAGGGCTTTGGCGATGGAACCGCCGATCAGGCCCAGACCGATAAAACCACAGGTAAAAGAGGACATAAAAAGAATGCTCCTTTCAAATCTTGAGTCAATCTATGCACAATGGCCATCAGGACATTCTGCGGTGGATTTTTTTATAATTATCATATATCAATGGCATCAATTCGTCAAATTGGAAGCAGATATCCCGTTTTCACTGTCGCTCATGTATCGCTTTTTTTAAGTGATATCTTTAATACATAAAAATAGGCAAAATAATCAAAAAAGATTGCAATCTGTAAAAAAATTTAGTAAAATATACACATCATATCAATTTAGGGGGCAAATGTTTCTTGTGACAATTTGCCATAAGAAAAAAATGACGGAATTGGAGGATAAGATATGAATGTTTACACAACTGACAAAATTCGTAACGTAGTGCTGTTGGGCCATGGGGGCTGCGGTAAGACCAGTCTGGTAGAAGCAATGGCATATCTTGCAGGCATTACTTCCCGTATGGGTAAGGTGGCAGATGGCAATACGATCAGCGATTATGGTAAGGAGGAGCAGAAACGACAGATATCCATTACCACTTCCGTTGTTCCGATCGAATGGGAAGGCGTTAAGATCAACGTGTTGGATACGCCCGGATTTTTTGATTTTGTAGGTGAGGTAGAAGAAGCTGTCAGTGCGGCCGATGCGGCAATAATCGTTATTTCCGGTAAGGCCGGCATGGAAGTCGGTGCGGAGAAAGCATGGGAACTTTGTGAGAAATATAAGCTGCCCCGCTTTGTATTTGTAACGGATATGGATATTGATAACGCATCTTTTCGTCAGGTCGTAGAAGATATGACAGAGAAATACGGTAAGAAGATGGCGCCTTTTCATCTTCCAATCCGTGAAGATGAGAAGTTTGTCGGCTATATCAATGTCATTACGGAGCAGGCATACCGTTGGAAGGATAAAGAAGTCATAGAGTGTGAAATGCCGGAATACAGTAAGGCGAATCTGCAGCTTTGCCGGGATGCGCTGATGGAAGCGGTAGCGGAGACGAGTGAGGAGTTCATGGAGCGTTACTTTAATGGCGAAGCTTTTTCCGAGGCAGAAATCAGAGCGGCTCTTCGGAGCAATGTCATGGAAGGCAGCATCATTCCGATGTCTATGGGTTCCAGTCTGCTGTGTCAGGGTATCTATACGCTGCTCGATGATATCGTAAAATATATGCCGAGCCCGGAAAGCAGAGAGATGGCAGGCATTAATCTGAAAACAAATGAGATTTTCAGTGCGGATTTTGATTTTGCGAAACCTAAGTCAGCTTATATCTTTAAAACGATTGTAGATCCGTTTATCGGAAAATATTCTCTGATCAAAGTCTGCTCGGGTGTACTCAAGAGCGACGATCTGATTTATAACGAAGAGAAAGATATTGAAGAGAAGATCAGCAAATTATATGTGCTTCAGGGAAGCAAACCGATTGAAATGAAGGAACTCCATGCCGGGGATATCGGAGCAATCGCGAAACTGACGGCGGCGAGAACGGGCAACACGCTTTCTACCAAAGCGCATCCGATTCGTTTTGGCAAGACCGAAATCTCCACACCTTATACGGTAATGCGCTATCAGGCACAGAACAAAGCAGATATCGATAAGATTTCCCAGTCATTGCAGAAAATGACTCATGAAGACCAGACCTTGAAGGTCGTCAATGATGCGGAGAACAGACAGACGCTTCTGTATGGTATGGGCGATCTGCACCTGGAAGTCGTTACGAGCAGACTGCTCAGCGAATATAAGGCAGGTATTAAGCTTTCACAGCCTAAAGTTGCATACAGAGAAACAATTCAGAAAACATCGGATGTAGAATACAAATATAAGAAACAGTCCGGCGGACACGGACAGTACGGTCATGTTAAGATGAAATTTGAACCGTCGGGTTCTTTAGAGGAAGCTTATGTATTTGAGCAGATGGTAGTGGGCGGTGCCGTACCGAAGAACTTCTTCCCGGCTGTGGAAAAGGGACTGCAGGATTCCGTATTGAGCGGGCCGTTGGCAGCTTATCCGGTAGTCGGTGTTAAGGCCATTTTATACGATGGTTCCTATCACCCGGTAGATTCTTCTGAAATGGCATTCAAGATGGCGACGATACAGGCTTTCAAGAAAGGGTTTATGGAAGCAAAACCGATACTGCTGGAGCCGATTGCGTCTCTTAAAGTTACAGTGCCGGATGCTTATACCGGTGATATTATGGGAGATTTGAACAAACGCCGGGGAAGAGTGCTCGGCATGAATCCGACTTCTGACGGCAAGCAGGTTATCGAAGCAGATATTCCGGTATCCTGTCTGTACGGTTACTGTACCGATCTTCGTTCCATGACAGGCGGCAGAGGTACTTATGAATATCAGTTCGCAAGATATGAACAGGCACCGAGCGATGTACAGGAGAAAGAAGTTGCGGCAAGGGCGAATAAATTAGAAGCAGGTGAAGAATAGGGTGAAAAAGATTTGCAAAGCAAATCTTTTTCACCCTGGAGAATGCCCCCAATACGGGCATTCGCCATTATAGAATTCGTGTGTAAAAGGGTCTGCCTTTTGGCAGATAAATTTCCTTTTTGGAGAAGAAAAAAACGGGATGCAGATGTATTGGGGAATACAGCATCCTGTTTTTGCGTCCTGCCAGAAGGCCGAACTGTTACCTGGGGAGAACTGCATCCTGAAGAAAAGGTTGACAAATTATCCGGGTATAGTAAAATAAGGAACAGATTGAAGAATATACGGAAGTATTGCGGATTAGGTGTCCGGAGAGGCGGACAGATAGGAGCAGATATGGCAGAGATTTATAACCACAGAGAAGTAGAACAGAAATGGCAGAAGGTCTGGGATGATGAGAAAGCATTCAAGACTTCCGAAGATTATTCCAAACCGAAATACTATGCGCTTGTAGAGTTCCCTTATCCTTCCGGGCAGGGACTTCATGTAGGGCATCCGAGACCCTATACGGCGCTTGACATCGTTGCAAGAAAGAGAAGAATGCAGGGATATAATGTCCTTTATCCGATGGGGTGGGATGCTTTCGGCCTTCCGACGGAAAATTATGCGATTCAGAATCATATTCATCCAAGGATTGTAACGGAAAATAACGTAAAGCATTTCAAGAACCAGTTACATGCACTGGGCTATTCCTTTGACTGGGACAGAGAGATCAATACGACCGACCCGGATTATTATAAATGGACGCAGTGGATTTTTCTGAAGTTATTTAAGGCAGGTCTGGCATACAAATCGGAAATGCCGATCAACTGGTGCACTTCCTGTAAAGTCGGACTTGCGAACGAAGAGGTGGTGAACGGCGTCTGTGAAAGATGCGGTTCCGAAGTTGTCCGTAAGGTAAAGAGCCAGTGGATGTTGAAGATTACGGAGTATGCCGATAAACTCATTCAGGGACTCGATACGGTAGATTATATCGAGAAAGTAAAAGTTTCTCAGAAGAACTGGATTGGTAAATCGACGGGGGCGGAAGTGGATTTTGCAATCAAAGGAAAGGATGATAAACTCCGCGTTTATACGACAAGATGCGATACGCTTTTCGGTGCGACCTATATGGTAGTTTCTCCGGAGCATCCGCTGATCGATAAATACAAGGATGAACTGAAGAACTGGGATGAAATTTGTGCATACAGGGAGCAGGCCGCGAGAAAATCCGATTTCGAAAGAGCGGAGCTTGCGAAGGATAAGACCGGTGTCAAGCTGGATGGTATGTCCGCGGTTAATCCTGTAAATGAAAAAGAGATTCCGATCTTCATTTCCGATTATGTTCTGATGAGTTACGGGACCGGCGCGATCATGGCCGTGCCGGCGCATGACGAAAGAGACTGGGATTTTGCGAAAAAATTCAACCTGCCAATTATCGAAGTCGTAGCAGGCGGTAGAAATGTGCAGGAAGAGGTTTATACAGATGTGGCGACAGGAATCCTTTGCAATTCCGATTTCCTGAACGGACTGCATGTGGCGGAAGCGAAAGAAAAGATGATCGCTTTTCTGGAGGAGAAAGGCATCGGTACTGCCAAAACGAATTTCAAGCTGAGAGACTGGGTATTTTCCAGACAGCGTTACTGGGGAGAGCCAATCCCTATCGTACACTGTGAAAAATGCGGTTATGTGCCGCTCGATGAGAGCGAACTGCCGCTGCAGCTGCCGGAAGTGGAGAGTTATATGCCGACGGATAACGGAGAATCTCCGCTGGCAGCAATGACCGATTGGGTCAACACCACCTGTCCGTGTTGCGGAGGCCCGGCGAAGCGGGAAACCGATACGATGCCTCAGTGGGCCGGTTCTTCCTGGTATTTCCTGCGCTATACGGATCCGGAGAACAAAGAGGCGCTGGCGGGTAAGGAAGCGCTGGATTACTGGATGCCGGTAGACTGGTATAATGGCGGTATGGAGCATACGACACTGCATCTTTTGTATTCCCGTTTCTGGCATAAGTTTTTATATGACCAGAAAGTAGTGCCTTGTCCGGAACCTTATGCGAAGAGAACTTCCCACGGAATGATTCTCGGTTCTAATGGAGAGAAGATGAGCAAATCCCGTGGCAATATCGTGAATCCGGATGATATTGTCAGAGAGTATGGTGCGGACACATTGCGTACTTATGAAATGTTTATCGGCGCCTTCGATTTATCGGCATCATGGTCGGAGGACGGTGTAAAAGGATGCCGTCGTTTCCTGGAAAGGGTATGGAAATTACAGAGCATCATGACCGACGAGAGCGGGTATTCCAAAGATTTGGAAACAAAGATGCACCAGACGATTAAAAAGGTCAGCAATGATTTTGAAAATCTGAAATATAATACGGCGATTGCGGCAATGATGGCGCTGATTAATGATTTTTACAAAAAGAACAGCGTTACCAGGGATGAATATAGAACACTGCTCGTCCTGCTCAATCCGGTTGCGCCGCATATTACGGAAGAGTTGTGGCAGAGTGCAGGCTTTGAAGGCAGGTTGTATCAGGCAGCATGGCCGGAATATGATGAGGCCAAGACCGTAGAGGCAGATGTGGAAATCGCAGTCCAGATTAACGGCAAAACGAGAGCAACACTGATGATTGGCAAAGATGACCCGAAAGACGAAGTCATTGCCAAGGCGAAAGAGACTATAGCCGATAAATTGACCGGAACGATCGTAAAAGAAATTTACGTTCCCGGAAGAATTGTGAACATCGTCCACAAATAGGCTCAAAAGAGCCCCTAAGACTGCAAGGTACGCAGTCTTAGGGACTCTATATTTGGGCCGAAAGAACACCTGAGCAGATTTGCTGCTCAGGCGTTCTTCCTGTTTTATCCGTTTTTCCTGTTGCGGAAGACGGTGATCATTTTATTCATTTTTTCGATGTCTTCCGGAGAAGCGTATTTTCGCAGGGTACTGATGATTGTATCCATTTCTTCTTCCGTAAAGCTGACATTGTTATCCCTGCTTCGCTTGGCTGCGGCCATCAGAAAGGGCAGCATCTGTTCTTTAGAGAGATTGCTGCTTTCAAAGACAAGCATTTGTAGAAAATCCAGTTTCGCTTTATCGATATGTGCAACATCGGGGTCGTTTAACCATGACGCCATAGAAAAACCTCCTAACATTTTTCATATAAAGCAGTTCGCAGCGCGTGCCGCCGCTGCCTGTTATCGGTCATTCCGTATAAGTATATGCTATGTCTGGCTGCTGAACGCATCGAACATCGCTTTTTGTTCGGGGGAGAGCATCCCCATCAGAATGCTTTCCATGGAAGAGCCATCGGTATTTTCGTTACCCATGTCCGGGAACATTTCCTGCATGGTACTCATTGTCTGGCTCATTTCCTGATACATTTCCATCATCTGGAACATAGACTCCATCTGTTCCAATTGTTTGACTTCCGACTCCGTGCAGTAAGGCTTTAATTCGCAGCAGAGCTTTTTCATATCGGGCGTTTTTGACTCCTGTTCGGCGGAGCATATGTGGAAAGGGTGCTTTTTGCATAAATCCATTGTATATTTCAGTTCCATATACTTGATATAGATTGCCATATTTTTCTGCATGGAAGGATCTATGTAGGGAAGAAGAACCTTTAATTTCTGTATTTGATTGTTAGTGTATAAGGCATCAAATGCCATGACGCTCGATGATTCCTCTTTCATTGTTCCCTATGCCTTTCGATGCCTGAATGAACTTATCAAAGTATATGCGTTATAAGAGAAAAATAGGCTCACACAAGGAGCCTATTTTCCAGATGTGCTACAAGAAATGAAAGAAAATTAGCAGAAGGAATTACCGCAGCAGCTAAGAAGGATCAACAGCCAGATCCAATTACCGCATCCGCATCCGCAGCCATCGTTGTTGTTATTGAAAAGACCGAAGCCGCTTCCGCCGCATCCACAACCGTCGTTGTTATTGCCGCAGATAGAGAATAAAATGATAAGCCAGATCAAAGAACAACATCCGTTAGACCCTTCTCTTGTGTTATTGCATCCGCATTGAGTTGCTGATAAATCACTCATGTTTTTATGCCTCCATGTTTTTTGTTTTGTTTTATGGTTTATCTTATGTGCATGGCAGGTCCAGGTTTCCGGTGAAAAGAAAAAATAATAATTTTTTCTAAAATAGTAATTTTTTCTATAATAGTAATTTTTTCTATAATAGTAATTTTTTCTATAATAGTTATTTTTTCAAAAAATATAAAAATTTTGTGGAAAAGATGACGAGAATGAGGAAAAATGATATACTAGGCTGGAAATTGAAAAAAAGGAAGAGTGACAAAAGATGAACATACAGGTACAATGTTGCGGCCTTGCAATTCTGTTTTTGTTATGGATGTTTTATTTACGGCAGAAGCCGCTCGGACTTTATTCGGTAAAAATGTTTTTGACCACGATGGGAATCACTACTTTTTGTGTTTCAATGGATATCCTTTCGATTGTGGCAATCCATCACATGGATCAGATTCCACGGATTCTTCTGGCATTTATTTGTAAAACATATATTGCATCTTTGATTTGGGTTGGCTATTTTGACCTGCTGTATTCCGGGACAGAACTTGCCAAAACCAGATATGAGCGGATAAAGCAGAACGGAGCTTATACGATCGTTGCCATAACCGGTACGGCGCTGATCTATGTTCTGCCGATACGTTATTATCTGGAAGGCAGAATCGTTTATACTTATGGGCCAAGCTGTATGGCGACCTACACGTTTGCGCTGATGTTCGTTCTGCTGACGCTTTTCAGAATGCTCGTCAGAGGAAAAGAAATGAATGCAAAGCGGCGGAAGGCTGTTATCATCTGGATGGTCATCTGGATGATAGCGGCATTGATACAGTTTTTAGATGCGCGGATGCTTCTGGTCGGTTTTGCTTCGGTGCTTGGCATGGTCATCCTGTTTTTCGAACTGGAAAATCCGGAGGCAAATATCGACAGGGAAACGGAAGCGTTCAATGCACACGCGCTTGGAGAATATGTAAAACAGTACTATGAGGAACAGAAGAGCTTTTCTGCAATCATGCTTGTATTGGCCGATGCGAACAGGCCGGGCGACGAGGAGGAAGGCATACGGCAGGATATCGCTTTGCAGGAAATTGTGCGCTATCTGAAGAAAATAAAGGATATCAATGTATTTAAGACGATGGAGCGCGAGCTGGTCCTGATCACGGATAAAGAAGAACAGCTTCAGAAAGTTTTTTTGACGTTACAGGAGCGTTTTCAGCATCCATGGCATAGCAGAAGGCTGGCAGAACCGATGATGCTGAATCCATATTATGTACTGCTGATGGATTCAGCCATATTCAGAGGTACGGAAGAAATTTTTCAGATGCTCCGGTATCTCAGAGTAGAGGAACGGAGTCCCGAAAAACATATTATTTTGTTGGATGATAAGCGGGTGGCGCAGTTTCGGGAAAAGGATGAAACGGAAAAAATGATTTTATCGGCAATAGAAGAAGATCGGATTGAAGTATTCTACCAACCGATTTATTCGACAAAGGAAAAGCGTTTTGTCTCCGCCGAGGCGCTTGTGCGGATTCGTGAAAAGGACGGAAGCGTCGTTCCGCCGATAAAATTTGTACCCATAGCGGAAAAGACAGGCCTTATTTCTTTGATCGGGCAGATCGTCTTTCAAAAGACCTGTGCATTTATCAGCGAAAATCGTTTGAAAGAGCGTTATGGAATTCACTATGTGGAAGTAAATCTCTCGGTAAAACAGTGTGAGAAAAAAAACTTTGCAGATACTTTCATCAAAATCATGAACGAACATGGCGTGGATCCTTCCAGCATTAATCTGGAGATTACGGAATCGGCGCCGATACAGACAAGGAAGATTTTCCTGAAAAATATACAAACCCTGCTGGATTATGGCGTGGAATTTTCATTGGATGATTTTGGCAGCGGAGAGAGCAATCTGAATTATATCGTAGAAATGCCGGTATCCATCGTCAAATTTGACCGGGGCATGAGTCAGGCATATTTTGCGGATAAGAAGGCGAGATTCGTTATGGAAGCGGCCATGCATATGATTCATGACCTGAAGCTGAAAATTGTGTCGGAGGGCGTGGAAACGAAAGAACAAATGGAAATCATTTCCGGACTTGGTATCGATTATATACAGGGTTACTATTTTTCCAAGCCTTTATCGGGGGAGGAATTCCTACAGTATATTGCAAAAGAAAACGGATGTTAAAATTGCACAATACAATATTTTGCATTTGTTTTGGAATTGTTTCAGACCAGCTACCATATCTAGTTCTTAAAATATAATTAACGAAATACCATTCATCTTTTTTCTACCTGTTTAGAAGCAGAAAGCGTTTGTCTTTCTGCTTTTTATATGATATAAATACTCTATCATCTATTCATTCAATGAATCATTTTCTGAATGCACATTCTTTGAGCGGTGTCTGTATTGTATTTCCGGATTTCCACGATTCAAAAGCGATGATTCCACAAAAACGTTGAAAAGAAAAAGGAGAGTAAAACATGAGAAAAAAATGGATGAAGTGTATTTTAGCGGCGGCCATGGCAATGATTGGCGCCACAGCTGCAGCATTCCCGGTTTTGGCGGATTCGCCCATAAAGAGCAGTGGGAATCTGGTCTATGAAAAGGATGCGGTATCTTTGTGTGCTGCGGATTTTGATTATCTGTATGCTGAAGCAGGCGCTTTACAGCAGGAACAGGGACTTGCAAATTTACCGGATATTTCAAACGCGGAGATAAGAAGAAAGGATGCGCTCTCTTCGAAAGGCATTATCAATTATGGGGATGGAGCGGTCGTTATGGATTCTTCTGATTTTGTCCGGCTGGCAGACTGGTTAGACGGACTGGATGCCGCTTATGAAAGCAGTACGGCCGATGCCGTAAATGCGCTGAGACAGATTGGAACTTATTTTATGGCGGATGGTTCCGTAACGCATGAGTCGGAGAAAGAGGCGGAGAACGATGAAAATATCACGAAACTGCCTTATGCTAAGATTTGTGAGGGAATTCTACAGTCTCAGTCGGTAGCATATCTTGCAGAACAGGGAATTGGCGCGGCAATCGCCGGAAATCTGAGCAGGGGATGTGCGGCATGGGTCGATGGAAAGCTGGTCATCGGGAATGGGGCGGATAATGATGCCTTTTATAAGGATGGTTATTCTGCAGGAGAGGAAGCGGGCTACCAGACGGGTTATGCGATGGGGACAAAGGATGCGGAAATAAATGTCAATCCTTCGTCGGCCAGCTACCAGACAGGTTATGCGCAGGGAAAAGCGGATGCTAAGCCGGTCATTTTGACGGGAACGTTCGATGACTTTGAAAAGAACGCTTTAGAATTGAGCGGCAGCGTGCAGATTCCGGCGGGGCTGACTTATGTGTGTGCCGGCATTAATGTGTCGGACTGCGGCGTTTATTCATATCCGGAGGCCAGTGTGTGGACTGTCGGCACCGGTTGGAACTATAATAGAGATACGGGGCTGGTCTCTTTTGTATTGAAACTCGGCGGAGAAAAACATTTGTCTTCTGCCCCTGCCATGAACTATATGATTATGTATATTCCGTAGAGGCTTTCCTCTATTGATAAGGAGCCCTTAAAATGATATAATGAGGTACAAAAATAAAGGAGTTGTTTCGATTATGGCTGATTTTATCGTTGCGGGGAGACAGTTCCGGACTCAGTCTGATTATAAAGCAGCACTGCGGGATCAGGCGCAGATAGAGGCAATCAAAAACAAAATAAATATGGAGCAGCCGGGTGAGGTCATTCGTTTGTCGACGGATTTGAAAGCAGGAAAATATCAGTTAGTTACGCTTGTCGGCCGGGATTTTAAAGATGAAGTACAGGAGCTGGCAGAAAAATATAAGAAACAGGGCTATACGAAGGACAGCAGAGTTAAATTATCAAAACAGAAAAAGAAAGCGGCCGGTACCAGAAAAAAGAGCAGTAAGGATACGCAGAAGAAAGTGTCGTTGGAAGATTACGATGCGAAGATGCAGAAAGAAATCAAAGAAGTTCTGAAAAAGAGGGAAAAAAGAAGGAAACTGATCGTTGTCCTGTGCAGCATCATTGCGCTCGGCTGTTTCGGTTATTATGGCGTTTATTATTATTATGCCGGAAAAACTCAGGCGGATTATAACAACTTATCCGAATTAAAGGGCAGTACAACTTTAGCCTCTGCATCCGGTACGCAAGGTGTTACGATTCATTATACAGAAGAGGAAGAAGAAATAGAACTCACTGTACTGGAAGAATATGAGACTTTATATAATAAAAATAAACGTATGATCGGCTGGCTTAAGATTGAGGATACAAATATTGATTATCCGGTATTGCAGACAACAGATAATATATTTTATTTAGACCATAATTTTGAACAGGAGTATGACAGGAACGGAAGTCTTTTTTTGGATGCGGAATGTGATATCGTGCACAGGAATACGAATTTGATCATCTATGGGCATCATATGCGTTCCGGTAAAATGTTCGGAAATCTGAACAAATACAGCAGCGAAAGTTACTACAAGGAACATCCGACGATTCAGTTTGATACCATTTATGAAAAAGGCACTTATCAGGTAATGTATGTGTTCCGTTCCAAAATTTATAATGAAGATGAGATTGTTTTCAAGTATTATCAGTTCTTCGATGCGGTTTCGGAAAAGGAATTTACGTCCAATATGCAGGAAATGGCGGCTCTGTCATTATATGATACAGGTGTTACGGCAAGTTTCGGCGACGAACTGCTCACGTTGTCTACCTGCGATAATTCCGAGACAGACGGACGATTCGTCGTTGTCGCTAAAAGAATTCAATAGATGAAGGTTTTGAATGTGGAAAAAAGAGATGTGTCTGCTTTATTGCTGCGGATACATCTCTTTGACTATTAATATAATAATTTGCGGGATTTCGAACAAAGAGCGGAGATGTTGGGAATGATGCCGGAAGCATTTGATGCAGATAAATATGAGCGGACACTCAAGCAGGAGGGGAGGGAGGATGAAATAGAGATAGGAAAAGAGATAGGAACAGAGCGAACTGCGTTACTGACCGGAAAACTTCTGGAGCAGGACCGCCTGGATGATTTAGAACGGATGACAAAGGAGCCGGCCTATAGGGAACAGCTTTTCCGGGAACTTGGCCTGTAGAATGATGAAATCTCGAACATTAGAGAGAAATCATCATGATATAGTTTATAAAGGGCATATTTCTTTGACCGGAACACAAAATATGGTATTCCATATTTTTGCGTTTCTTTAAAAAAAAACTTGCATAAATCCGCAGATATAGTAAAATAAAGTTGTGTATTACATACGAAAAAGGGGATTATCCTGTATATGGTATTGGGGTGGTACAATATAGGGGCATATTCTGAGCAATATTCTAGGAGATTCTATTTTTGTTCTGAGAAAAGACTAATCAAACTGTTCAAAAATGCCGATATAATATAGTAATAACTCTGCCTTGCATATTTCGTTATGTAAATTCTGCATCGCAGACGCCTGTTATCATGATTGTTTTTGATGCCGTTCCCGGAGAAAGGATTTTCCGGGCAAACGGATATTTTGCTGTAATCGTCAAAAGAATTGTGTATATCATATATCAGACGGATAAAAAGTGTTACTGACAGAAGGAGAGAGTGATATGTCAAAGAAAACACCGGTCAAAAAATCAAAGAGAAGATTAAAGAGGAGCGTGAGACGGAGTCTTGCGGCTGTTTTAATGATAACCGCAATCGCGGTGGCGGCGATTCCTGTGCCGGAGAACGTGGCGGCGCCGGATGGCGGGGTATCTGCGCTGGCGGATGAAAAAGAAGATGTACATGCGAATGCGATGAAGGATTTTGGATATGATCCGAGTGAGCAGGGTGATGCTTCGAATGTAGATATAAATCTTGGAAGGTATGCCGGTAAGACAGTGTCTGAACTGTTGGATGCTGGTGTATTTGCGCAGGAAGGTGAGACTGGATCAGGGGATACATCGGGTAAAAAAGTTTACCAGTCGTTAGCAATCCGAACAATAGATGGAACGGATGTTTTGTCGTGGCAGTTCCTATATTATCAGGAGAGAAATCCGTCCAGCGCAGGTCCTGGTGGAGTGGTCATTCAGTATAATCAGGAATATACTGCTGATAAGGTCAACCTTTCTTTAATGCCGATTACGGCATATGAAACAGTGACCGTGGAAAATTATAATAAATTTTGGAGTGGTGCCGCTGTAGCGGTTGAGAAGATTTATAGTTATGATCTTTATAAATCCGGTGGAACGACAGATGCTCAAAAAAGAGATTTGTCTTTCTTTGAAACATATTTCCCGGAAGAGTATCGGAGTAAGACAGAAGAGTTTCGAAAGTACCAGGCGGCAGGAGAACCGGCTGGTCAAGAGCCTGAGGTGCTTACAAAGATTCCTACGGAATTGGCCGATACACAGAAACTACAGTATTATTGTGATGTAAACATGAGAGCGTATGGTTCTGGCTATACGCTGCGCAGTGTGTTGGATAACCGGGTACAGATAGACGGTGCCAGTGGCGGCGGTATGATATATGTGGCATACGGCGGAAAACCGGCAGAAGGATATTCGAACGACGAGAATGGCTATCTGGTACAGAGCAGAAGCGTTGCTATGATGATTGCAATTGGCGATCAGGCGTTAAAGGGTGTCAGCAGCGTTGAAAATATGGTGATTTCGGATATGATTCAGTATATCGGAGAAGAGGCGTTTGCGGATGCGACTATGCTGAACAGCATTAACCTTGCGAATGTTAAAAATGTTGGAAAAAGAGCGTTTTCGAATTGTGTCAGATTGGAAACCGTCACCTTTGCGCAGGGACTGGATACGGTTGGAGCGCACTGTTTCAGCGGCTGTACTGCTTTGAAGCAGATTGAATTACCGGTTTCGGTGAAGAAAATCGGATATGGCGCTTTTGCAAAATGCAGTTCTTTGCAGAAATTGAATCTGGATAATATAAGTGTGGCGTGTGTAATTGATGATTATGCGTTTTTTGATTGTTATTCATTGAATGAGATTAAGATGGAGAATGCCAATATTACCGATATTGGTAAGGGTGCATTTGCCGTTGAGACAGGTTCGCAGCAGTTTGGCATTACAATGCCGCGTAGTATGCAGACGTCAATAGCCGATTTTATGTTTGCAGGGCGGATTGGCTTGCAATATGTAGTATTTCCGCAGTGGAGAGCTGGAAATAATGGTGGAAATATTAAGGTAAGTAATACGGCATTCCATGATTGTACCAATTTGGAATATGTGGAGTTTCCTGCGCCGGAGACACAGCCGAGTGCCTGTGGTTATGTTACCTACGATTCCGATATGCTTTTTGCCGATGTGATTAATCTGAGTTTCTATGTAAAGGGGCCTTATCGGAATGCAAACGGTGGAGCGGCATCACCTCGTGAATGCACCTGGGATGCAGTAACTGCCGTGGATGGTATGAGTATACCCTATTTATACAAGCTTAATGGGAAAGACTATTATGAAGTAGCCTATTATGAATATGATGACAAAGGGAATAAAATAGGAGGTTATCTCTTATGTATTGATCAGGATGGTGTTCTGACTTCTTGCACAACTATGGAGGGGTATAAGCCGGGAACGAAGCTGGAAATTCCCAATATGGTAGGAAATACGAAAGTACAGGGAATTGCAACGGATTGTTTTGCAAATTTTCAGGATGGTAAGGAGAAGGTTCAGGTACTGAGGATTAAAGATGATTCCATTTCCGTTATCAATGACTCTACTTTTGAAAACTGGCCAGAATTGAGAGAAGTATATATTGGCAACTCCGTTACGAAAGTTGGAAATAATGCATTTAAAGGATGCAGTAATCTGGTGGACGTTACCTTCGGAAGCCCGGCAAACGGCAATCATGCGGGATTTACGATTGGAACAGATGCTTTTAAGACGGAAAGCCAGCAGCTGACTTTTCATGGTGATATTGTGAAAGGTTACGCTCCTTTTGAATGGGCAGTTGCACCCGATAACATTATTCAGACAGCGAATGGCATCAGGGTGTGCTACAGGAGTCTTTCACCCAGTTATTTAACGGTAATGTATAATCCGATTACAAAATATGTTACGTTGTTGGATTATCCGAAGTATAGCCAGGTAGAAAGTATTCTGGAAGAGACGCACAGAACAAATGGAGATATACCGGACGGGCAGACTTATGTACAATGGCGGGTAGCGGCGCTGTATGCACCCTATAACATAACTGATGACCCAACATATGATAGTTATAGAACTGCTTTTGCAGATGCGTGGGCGGCTGCAGCAACAGATGAAGAACGGGAAGCTATTTACAATGATAAGGCACTTTATGGTCCATGGGTAAAGGATGTTGCAAATTGGGAGGATTGGAAAACACCGGGTTCATCTGGTGGAAGCGGTGATAGTGCATTCAATACTCTGTCAGACTTTTTGTTTGAGCCAATCGTTGTTTATGCGGCGGAGCAGCCGTTAGCGTATTATAGTAAGTTCAAGTATGACGTTATAGAGAATGTAACTTCCAACGATCCATACAGAGCGCCGACACAGGAAGAACTGGATTTGGTAAATGCGACTAAAAATATTGTAATACCGGAAGGCGTTGATTCTATCGATGTATACGGTTTTCGTTATAATCTGGATGCGGAAGGAAAGCCGGCCGACTCGCAATTAGGCAGTAACAGTGGAAATTACAGTACTTACTTCCAGGGGAAATTATGGAGCACAATTACCAATAATATGTATACTTCCGATAAGGGCGAAAATGTTGTTCCAGGACTCTTTAGCGGAACATTCAAGGATTACCCGGGCGGCAGTACGGAATATGAGAAGGACGAACGCGGAAATGATTTGATTGAATCCGTAACGATGAACAGCGTTAAATATTTGCCGGATTATGCATTTGATAATTGTGAACGGTTGGGAATGGTAGTGCTTGGACCGGATTGTGCTGATATTGGGACAGCGCCTTTCAGAGGATGTAGCCGCTTACAGACTGTCGGAAATAATGATTATTACACGACGGACAACGGCATTGTTTATTCCAAAAATAAAGATGGTTCTTTGACGATTGAAGAGTGTCTCTCCGCAAGAGGCAGTTTGGTCGGTCAGGCATATATAGATGCGACGGTAGACCCGAATATTGCAAAGGTAAGTGAAATCAAGGCGGGTGCGTTTGAAGATTGTATTAATATTTCTACAATAGATTTGAGCCAGACGGCAGGACTGACAAGTATACCTGAAGATTGTTTCAAAAATTGCCGAAGCCTTGACATCGCTACTGGAACAAGCAGAGGGCTTTCTTCTGTCGAACTGCCCGAGTCTGTAAATAGTATTAAGAGTGAGGCATTTGCGGGAGATACACCGATTAAGGTAACGATTCCAGGCCGAGAGGTCTTCATCGCATCGGATGCTTTTATACATAACGATGTGGGTGTTATTATCAGAACTTATCCGGGTACTTCAGCGCATGAGTATGCTACCTACTATAAGATGGGGCTTGATGATACGCTTGGCGTAAAATGCCTCGTTACATTCTTGGATTATGATGGTACAGAGTTGAAATCAGGCTACATCGAAAGCGACTCTTATGCCGAGGCACCGGAATTCCCTAAGAGGGATAAGTGGATTTATACAGGATGGCGCGCAGCCAATGGCGCGGACATTAAGGATCGGATTAAGGAAGATACGATATTTGTAGCCCAGGGATATTCTACCGATACGATGGTTGACGGTAAGTATAAGGTCGAGTTCTTTGATACAATAGACTTTAAGTTACTCAGTACGCAGTACGTTGAAAGCGGTCAAAATGCAGTTGAACCGAGAGTACCTGAACATGCGGGATATTCTTTCGTAAGTTGGAGTGATACCTTTACGAATATTACGAGCAATAAGACGATATTCACCATCTTTAACGTGACCGGTTCAAGTGGAACCAGCGGCGGCACGACCAATACGAGCGGCGGTACGACGACCAACCCGAGCGGCGGTACGACCAACACCAGCAACGGAACAACTAATACCAGCCGCGGTACGACTTCAACCAGCAGCGGTACGACCAGTAGTTCCACGAGTTCTTCATCGACGTCAGCAACTTCTACGTCAGGACAGAATGCGGGAATGTATTCTGTAACGGTCGTTAACGGAAGCGGTAGCGGAACTTATCCGGCAGGTTCGACGGTCCTGATTATGGCGAATGAACCGGCAGAAGGCAAACAGTTCAGCAAGTGGGTACTCAATTCACAGGGGGTAACACTGGCCAATGTCAGCACGACACTGACGACCTTCGTAATGCCATCGAGCAATGTTGTTGTAACGGCTGAGTTTATCGATAAGGCAGCTGCGCCGACGACAGGAACGGTCAGCACAAGACCAGCGGGTACTACAGGCAGTAGTAACAGCGGCAATGGAAGTAATGGCGGTACAAGAGTGGATATTACAAAGCCGGGCATCAATAATAAAGATTTGGCGACGGCAAATGTCAACGGCTCAACGGATAACTTCATTGTGAAGATTTCCGAGACACCGGAGGCAACACAGGCTGTTATGAATGCACTGACGAATAAATATGGAAGTCTTGACAATCTGCTGTATTACGCAATGGATATCAGCTTGTATGATTCCACTGGAACAACGAAGATTACGGATACAACAGGTCTGACGGTGGATATCACGATACCGCTTCCGGATGCGTTGATCACATATGGCGGCAATAATATGATGGGAGCTGTTGTATCAGGCCAGATGGAGGACTTGGCTGAGAGATTTACAACAATTAACGGTGTGCCATGTATCAGCTTTACTGCGACACACTTCTCACCGTATACGATTTATGTCAATACGCAGAATTTGTCTGAAGGTCTGCTGGATACAACACCTAAGACGGGGGACCCGATTCATCCGAAGTGGTTCTTATCGCTTGGTCTTGCGTGTCTGTCTGTCATTCTCTTCATGAAGAAGGATAAGAAGGCAGTGGTCAGAAGAACAGCATAACAGATGATTCGTGGGAGTGAGTCCTATGGGAAAAAAGATTAGAAGAGCAATAGGAGCTATGATGATGGCGATAGCAATCGCCATCACACAGCTGCCTGTGTCGGATGTAGAAGCGGAAGGCTCGGCTGCAGATAATGCGGCTGAGAACGTTGCTTCTGTGTCTGATTTTCAAGTGAATGGAACTACATTAGTGAAATACAATGGCACGTCTGAGAACGTGTCTATTTCTAATTATGTGGAAAAGATTGAGGCGGAGGCATTTGCCGGCAATGAGTATATCCGGACGGTCGAACTGGGCAATGGTGTGTTGAGTATAGGTTCCGGCGCTTTCAAAGGATGCAGCCAGTTGCAGTCGGTAACGATAGCGAATTCTGTGGAGACGATAGGACAGGCGGCTTTTGCGGACTGCCCTTTATTAAGTGATGTTCAGATCGGAAAAGGATTGAAAGAACTTGGGAATGGTGCTTTTGCGGGCGATACGAGTCTGGCATCGGTGAATTTTAGTAGCAGCAATCCCAATTTTACCTGTGAGGACGGTGTCATTTACAGTAAAGATGGCGGAAGCACGCTGTATGCAGTGCTGGCGGGGAGGCAGAATGGATATTACGCAATGCCTTCTACAGTCAGTACGATCAAGGCCTATGCTTTCTGGGGCGATGAGAATTTGCAGAGTGTGGATATCAGCGGCAATGTAAACGAAATTTCAGCCTATGCCTTTTCTAATTGTTGTAATTTGAAACTTGTGAATATTCCCTATTCGGTAAGGACGATTTCGCTAAAGGCTTTTGAAGATTGTGTCCGTCTGCGCAATATCACGGTTCCTATTTCTGTTAATTCCATACACAGCACGGCATTTGATGGCTGTACAAAGCTGAATATCCATGCGGAAGAGGGAAGTGTGGCGAAGGCGTTTGCGGATACGCTGGTCTTAGAAGATATTGAGGTGGCGGAGTATGAGGATACGCCGCTTGATACGATTAACGGTATCGGTTCGGGAAACGATGATGCACAGGAAGAGACATCAGAAGTGGTGGACTATTATCATGAAGTGACCCATATCAATCCGCTGGAATCGGAAGAGGACCCTTCTGTAAAAGGAAAATCCAGAATTCTTGATGACCAGGTCGTTATTTTCATGGATAATGCGAGCGCGACTGTTAATACCGGCAATGCGGATATGACTGAGTATGAGGGAATCGTGTTCGGCGATACAGGAGAGACGATTGCGAGCATTTCCGGCAATACGGGTAAAAAGGGTTCTGCATTTCCGAAATATACAATCGTGAATGATTCAATCATTGCCGACCAGGCGTATTATAATGATGAACGGGCGTACATCGAAATACCGGATACCATTAAGGAAATCGGCGATTTTGCTTTTGCACGTTCTGCGCTGACGGATGCCGTGATTCCGGAAGGCGTTTCCCGGATTGGGTACGCGGCTTTCTATCATTGTGACGGATTGACTAATGTGGTCATCCCTAATACGGTGACGGAAATTGGGCCATCGGCTTTTGCCAATACCGCATGGCTTCAGAATTGGGAACAGAGCACTGGTGAGAACTTTTTGATTGTCGGAGATGGTATTTTATTGGATTACCGCGGAGCAGATAATGTCGTTGTTATTCCGGACGGTGTAAAAACAATCGGTGCGGATGCGTTTGCATCAAATAAGAGCATCACAAAAGTAATTATCCCTGCCAGTGTGGAAACGATTGGAGAGGGCGCTTTTGCCGGATGCAGCAGTCTGTCGGAAACAGAAGGCGGCCAGTCGGTGCGCCGGATAAGGGACAGAGCTTTTCAAGGATGTCCGATACAAACGGTTCGGATTCCGGCCTCTGTAGAAGAAATTGGACTCAGAGCCTTTGATACGGCGGATTCCGTTAAAGAAGCGGGAAACGGTATTGTTGTTTTTGAAGGAACATCTTTGCCGAGGTTATCTTACGAAGCATCCTCTGGAAAATTATATAATGATACTTTCAGAGGACTGGCATTTGACGGTATTAATGCCGCCGTAGTGCCGGGAACTGTGAACAGTTTTGAGGGAACCGTTTTGGACAGTGGATTATCCGGCTTTCGGGGAATCATCTGTCATGCAGAGAGCAGAGAGAAAACATTGAAAATCTGCCAGATGCGTTCGGATGGCAGTTCTCTTATTTCTTATCCGGATATCTATAGAATTAATACGACCGATTATACGCTTGATAAAGTACAGATTCCCAGAACGCAGAGTACTGGTAATGTGGGAACAGATACAGATTTGAGCGATGAGAATATAGAATCGGGTGTGGCTGTTCGTATCGACAGTAACTCTATCGAAAACGGAGAGATGGCGGGTGCAGTTTTAAATGGTGCGGAAGGCGGATATATTCTGCAAATAGCGGATAGCAATGACGCGCGGAAATCGATTCAGGATGCTTATAAAGATGTGTACGGTAACAGAACACCATCGAATCTTCAGGCTTATGAGATAACGCTTCAGGAAGCCGGAACTTCCATACCGATTACCGGACTCGGAAAGCAGACAATGGAGATTACGATACCGTTTCCGAAAGGCATCGGGGAAGAAAATCTGCATGTGGTCTGTCTGGATGCGAACGGGCAGCTGGAAGAAGTGGACAGCAGGATTACCTCGGTGGGCGGCGTTAACTGTATTTCTTTTACAGCAGGGCATTTTTCGGCCTATGGTGTTTATAATTATATCTCCGGAAGTACGGCGGTCGTAAGCAACGGTCAGGCAGTCTTTACAAGTTCTTCCGGTATGAGAGATGCTTCGCCGGATACCGGTGACTACAGCATTCATCCGAAATGGTTTCTCGGAGCCGGCCTTTTCTTTGCGGGCCTTGCGTTATTTTTCTATCGTGGGAAAAAATATAAACTTCGTAAATCATGGTAATTTCGGTGAAATGATATATAATATCAAAACGATATAAATATCATTTTGGAAGCGGGTGAATCTATGGACGCATTGAGAAAAGAAGTAATCTATACAATAGAGGATATTTATGCATTGCCGGAGGGGCAGCGTGCGGAGCTGATCGATGGAAAAATCTATTATATGGCGCCGCCGAATACAAGGCACCAGATGCTTGTAATGGATTTATCTTATCAGATAAAAGATTATATCGAACGAAACAATGGTGAATGTGATGTATTACCGGCACCTTTTGCTGTCTTTTTGAATGAAAACGATAAAAATTATGTGGAACCAGATATCAGTGTGATATGTGATAAAGATAAGGTTACAGAGAAAGGATGTCAGGGCGCACCGGACTGGATTATAGAAATCGTTTCTGCAAGCAGCCGTAAGATGGATTATTATACGAAGCTGTTCAAATACCGTACGGCAGAAGTGCGGGAATATTGGGTCGTGGATTCGGATAAAAATACAGTGACGGTATATGATTTTGAAAATGACAACATGGAAGAATATTCATTTGGTGAGGATGTACCAGTAGGCATCTATAAAGGATTCGTTGTAAGGGTTGAGTAATTTTTTCTGGTATATAGTAGTTTGAGAAAAAGCATTTGGAAAATAGAAAGCCAGATGCTTTTATTGAAATCAGCGAAGAATGGGAAGATGAATTGATGAAGGAGCTGAGTGAAGAAGAACTATTAGAAGAACAAAGCGATAAGTGGGGGAATGAAATCGTAATGGAAAGGGGCTTTTGATAAGGAACGGAAACAAAACTCCCGGCATAAGATAAGGAAAAAGCCGGGAGTTTTTTATGTACCGCGTTAGAAAACAACTGGGCTGCAGCGAGCGTCTGCAGCAATCATGTAAGGGAGCCCCGGTTACTGTGGCAGTATTGGATACCGGGATTTACGAACATCCCGATCTCTCAGGCCGGATTGTGGCATTTCAGGATTTTGTAAATCGCCGAAGCAGGATATATGACGACAGTGGACATGGGACCCATGTTGCGGGATGTATTGGCGGAAGCGGCCTTATGTCAAACGGGAAATACAGGGGCATTGCACCACAGTGCCTTTTTTGTGTCGGAAAAGTATTGAATCAGAATGGAGAGGGTTCCATTGACAGCATGTATCAGGGACTTTTGTGGGTAATCCAGAACCGCCTGCATTATCATATCCGTGTCTTAAATATTTCGGTGGGAATCGGGGAGCCGGACGAAAAAAGCAAAGTGATCGAAGTCATCGGTCTTTTAGAAGCGGTTTGGAAAGAGGGCATCGTCGTTGTATGTGCAGCCGGGAATGCAGGGCCGGGGAACGGAACGATATCGCCGCTTGGAAGCAGCCGGAAAGTGATTACCGTAGGCTGTCATGAGGGCGGTTATTTTGGAAACAGAAGAGGGCTGTGCGAGAATTATTCCGGCAGGGGAGATGCGAATGATTCTATCCGGAAACCGGATATCGTCGCTCCCGGAACGGATATCATGTCCTGTAACAACAGAGGAAACGGTTATGTGAAGAAAAGCGGTACTTCTATGGCGACACCCATCGTATCAGGGGCGGCGGCGCTGTTGTTACAAAAGTATCCTTATATGAATAACGAACAGGTCAAACGGAAGATGGTATACAGCGCAGTGGATTTAGGCGATTTTTGGAATAAGCAGGGATGGGGAATGCTGGATATTCAAAGTCTGTTGGAGCAATAGGCTTGACACAATCAGTATGATTGTATACAATTATACCAGGCGTGAAGAGAAGTTCGCATTACGGACCCTCTTCACGCTGCAGAATGTGACGACGGACATTTTGCAGGATGAGTATAGGAGATTGAAATGAACGACTATGATATTCGCAAAACGGTAAACGATAAATATTCTTTGCGCGGCAGGGTGTTTCAGAAAATCAGGGAAGATATTCTGAGCGGTAAGTATAAGGAACATGAAGAATTGAAAGAAGTTGCAATCGGAGAAGAACTGGGAGTCAGCAGAACGCCTGTCAGGGAAGCTTTCAGGCAGTTGGAGCTGGAGGGGCTCATTCAGATCATTCCCAATAAGGGAGCCTATGTAACGGGGATTACGGCCAAAGATGTCAAAGATATTTATATGATCCGTTCGCTGTTGGAAGGGCTCTGTGCCAGGATGGCAACGGAGAAGATGACGGAAGAGCAGTTGGAAGAGATGGAGGAGAATATTTATCTGGCGGAGTTCCATGCCGGGAAGGGGCATATGGACCAGATGGCAGAGCTTGACAATCGTTTCCACGATATTCTTTATGAGGCATGTGATTCCAAGATGTTAGAGCATCTGCTTCGGGATTTTCACCAGTATGTTCTCCGCGTCAGACAGAAGACATTGTCTACCAATACACGGGGACGGGCTTCTAACAATGAACACCGGCAGATTATGGAAGCAATCAAGGCTAAGGACGCTAAGAAGGCGGAGCAGCTTGCTAATCAGCATATGATCAATGCCTATGACAATATAGTGAAGAACGGATTATTTGAGATTTATGGAGAAGAAAACGGGCAGGAGAGAGGATAATTAAAGGAGGACAACCGATGGAAAAAATTAAAATGACGACCCCATTAGTCGAAATGGATGGAGATGAGATGACGAGAATTCTCTGGAAGATGATCAAGGACGAGCTGTTGCTGCCTTATATTGATCTGAAGACAGAGTACTATGATCTGGGGCTGGAATACCGCAATGAAACGAACGACCAGGTAACGCTCGATTCCGCAGAGGCGACAAAGAAATATGGTGTTGCAGTAAAATGTGCGACGATTACTCCAAATGCGGCCAGAATGACGGAATACAACCTGAAAGAAATGTGGAAAAGTCCTAACGGAACGATTCGGGCGGCGCTTGATGGAACCGTTTTCCGTGCGCCGATTGTTGTGAAAGGAATCGAGCCTTGTGTGAGAAACTGGGAAAAACCGATTACGCTTGCACGTCATGCTTATGGAGATGTTTATAAAAATACGGAAATCAAAGTGCCGGGTGCCGGAAAGGCGGAGCTCGTGTTTACGGCAGAAGATGGAACGGAAATCCGGGAGACGATACATCAGTTTACGGGAGCTGGTATTTTACAGGGCATTCATAACACGGACAAGTCCATTACCAGCTTCGCAAAGGCCTGCTTTAACTATGCGCTGGATACGAAACAGGATTTGTGGTTCGCGACCAAAGATACGATTTCCAAGAAATATGACCATAATTTCAAGGACATTTTCCAGGATATTTACGAGAAAGAATATGCGGAAAAATTTACGGCGGCCGGCATCGAGTATTTCTATACGCTGATTGATGATGCGGTAGCAAGAGTGATGAAGGCCAAGGGCGGTTTTATCTGGGCTTGTAAAAATTATGACGGCGATGTCATGAGCGATATGGTCTCTTCCGCATTTGGTTCTCTTGCGATGATGACATCCGTACTCGTATCGCCTGACGGCGTCTATGAATATGAGGCGGCCCATGGAACGGTACAGCGTCATTATTACAAACATTTAAAGGGAGAAGAGACATCTACAAATTCCGTTGCCACCATCTTTGCATGGACCGGAGCACTTCGGAAACGGGGGGAACTGGATGGAATCAAAGAATTGATAACTTTTGCCGATAAACTGGAAAAAGCGACAATTCAGACGATTGAGGCCGGAAAAATGACAAAGGACCTGGCGCTCATAACTTCCCTGAAAGAAGTTACCGTTTTGAACAGTGAGAACTTTATCAAGGCAGTCAGAGAGACCTTTGATAAGCTTTGATGTTCACTTATGCGGTGGCATGAGGGGAAAGCGGAGAACGAAAAGCCGGTCAGCAGGCCGGCTTTAAGGGGGCGGGTATGCCCCCTTTTGATATGAAAGGAATCCTTTAATTGTCTTCTGACAAAAGTTCCCATTTCTCATACAGAGCTTCCAGTTCGGCTTCGTTCTTTTCTTTTTCTGTCGATAATTCCTGCAGTTTTGCAACGTTGGTACAGATTTCCGGTTCCGACATTTTCAAATCGATTTCCGCATTTCGTTTTTCCAGTGCTTCAATGGCCTCTTCACATTTTTTGAGATCATTCTCCTTTTTTCGTTTTGCGGCCTGTTGTTCCTTACGGCTTTTCCAGTCCTGCTTGTTTTCCGAGTCTGCCTTTTCTGCGGAAGGGACAGAGAAAGAAGTGGCAGTAGGAGCGGGGACGGAGATTCTTTCTGCTTTTTTCTCGAGATAGTATTCATAGTTGCCATGATACTCTGTCAGCGTTTGACCGTTCAATTCCAGGATGCGGTTTGCCGTTTTGTTAATGAAATAACGGTCATGGGAGACATAAAGGACCGTTCCGGTATAAGCGTTCAGAGCGCTTTCCAGTATTTCCTTGGATATGATATCCAGATGGTTCGTCGGCTCATCGAGAATCAAAAAGTTGGATTCTGAAAGCATCAGTTTGGCAAGCGAGAGGCGGCCCCGTTCTCCACCGCTCAGCGCCGATATTTTTTTGAACACATCCTCTCCGGTAAAAAGGAATGCGGCAAGCGTGTTTCGGATTTCGGTGTTGTTCAGATAGGGATGATCATCCGAAATTTCGTCAAATAATGTTTTTTCAGGATGGAGAACATGGTGTTCCTGATCATAATAGCCGATTTCCACATTCGTGCCGAGGCGGATCAGACCGTTGTCAGGCGGCAGTAATTCATTGATGATTTTCAGGATCGTCGTCTTTCCGGTTCCGTTGTCACCGATGATGGCAACGTGTTCTCCGCGTTTTATCTCGAAGGACAGCTGCTTAAAAAGGTTCAGGGGGCCGAAAGATTTGGATATGTTTTCCACGCGCAGGACATCGTTCCCGCTTAGGATGCGGGGTTCTAAATGTAGTTTCATATCGCTGCGGACTTCGGTCGGCTTTTCCAGAACATCGATTTTATTTAGCATTTTCTCACGGCTCTCGGCACGTTTAATGGATTTTTCCCGGTTAAAAGAGCGCAGTTTTTCAATGACCGCTTCCTGATGCTTGATTTCGCGCTGCTGGTTCATATAGGCATTGTACTCAGCCAGGCGGAGCATTTCCTTTTTGGAAGCATAAGCGGAATAATTGCCGGTGAATATGGTTGCTTTTGTGTTGTCCAGTTCGATAATCTTTCCGGCGATGCGGTCCAGAAAATAACGGTCATGGGAAACGATGATAACGGCTCCTTTATAGTTCAGCAAATATGTTTCCAGCCAGGCAATGGAAGACATATCGAGATGATTCGTAGGCTCATCCAGAATGATCAGTTCAGGCTTCTGTAAAAGAAGTTTTCCCAGCGCAACGCGTGTCTTCTGGCCGCCGGAAAGGGTGTCAATGGATTTGGAGAATTCGCTTTCCTCAAATCCAAGACCTTTCAGGACTCCCGTCAGCTCGCTCCGGTAAGCGTAACCATTAGCGGATTCAAAGGCATGCGTCAGACCAGCATAGTGTTCCATCAGTTTAGGCAGATTTTCTTCGGAGGCGGTCTTCATCTGCAGTTCCACGGAGCGCATCCGCTGTTCCATATCGACAATATTCTGCCGCACAGAAAGCAGCTCGTCGTAGATCGTATTTTCGCTGGAGACAGCCTGATGCTGTGAAAGGTAGCCGATGGTCTTGTCCTTTGCGAGCGTGACAATACCATCATCGGCAGACAGTTCACCCATGATAATGCGAAGCAGCGTTGTCTTGCCGGCTCCGTTGATACCGACGATGGCAGCTTTGTCATATTCTTCGATATGAAAGGAGACGTCCCGCAGAACGGGAACCTCCTGAAATGATTTATGTATATGATTAACAGAAAGTATCATGTGAATTCCTCCATTCCTTCTCTGAATAGTTTACAGAGCAAATGAGGAACTGTCAATTTATTGACAGAAAAAATATATTTGTATATACTGAATAGAACTGGAGGTAGGGCGGCGGATGTTGACAATATTGTTAAGTTGGATTTATACGGCTCTGATTTGTACGTTGATCGGAACAGGCGTGTTGTGCGCTGTTAAAAAGATAAAATTTTCATGGACCTGTTACATGATGGCGGGTATCATTGCAATTACTGTTTATGTGGAGTTTTTCAGTATCTTTGCCAAAATAGGCATCCTGGCGCATGGAATCATGATTGTGGCAGCGCTGTTTATCGGATATTTCAGAAGAAAAGAGCTTGGGCAGCTTTTCAGAACGTATCGGGGTGTCATATGTTCCTGGGAAGGATTTTTTTATTGTTGTTTTATTTTGTTAATCGCCTTTTTTACGTCCAGAGGCGATTTTCATACGGATACCAATATTTATCATGCGGCGGCAATCCGCTTATATGAAGAATATGGGGTATTAAAGGGAGCAGGAAATCTGCAGCTTCATTATGCTTATAACAGCGCATATCTTGCGTTTGCTTCCATATTCAGTCTGAACTGGCTGTTCGGCCGTTCTTTGCATACGACAACAGGATTGCTGGAGGTGGTCATGTGCCTGTATGCTTTTCATGGGTTAAAGGATTTTAAGCGGCATGAGAGCCATATGGCGGATATGATGCGGGTTGGAATTTTGTTTTATACGTTGGTCAATGTGACGCGCAGTATGTCGCCGGCAACAGATTATGCGGTCATGTACTTCGTTTTTTTTGTATTGACAGCGTGGTGCGACTATATGGAACAGAAAAATATTGAGGGGGATATGGCAGCATATGCCATGCTTGCCGTTGCAGCCGTTTTTGTTGCCACACTTAAATTTTCAGCGTGCCTGCTTGTCCTTCTTGCCATTTATCCGGCAGTATCATTTATTAAAGAGAAAAGGTGGAAAGAAATTGCGGTTTATATTTTGTGCGGCTGTTTGATTCTGATTCCTTTTTTTATCAGGAACTATTTGATTTCAGGATGGCTTCTATATCCTTTTGACGGCATTGATATTTTTCAGCCGGAATGGAAGATACCGAAAGAATATCTTCTTATAGATGCCGGACAGATCAAGGTGTGGGGAAGGTGTCTGTATGATATTGCGAAGATTGACCTCCCGGTAACAGAATGGTTTCCCGTCTGGTGGGAGCATCAATTTCGATATGAGCAGATGTTTCTTGGCGCGGTGTTCCTTGCGGCGCTCCTGCAGTCGATCATTTTATTCGTAAGGCTGGTGAGGAAACGACCGCCCTGCTTTTCACTTGTGGTACTGCATCTGACGATATGGGGAAATCTTATAGTGTGGTTCTTCATGGCGCCGTTCATTAGATATGGGCTTGCTTTTTTATTTGCGGTCATTATGATGGCGGTAGGAGAATGTATCAGTATGAAGTGGGAAGGATTCTTCAGGATTGTAACAGGTGGACTGTTGTTCTGCATTTTGGTTTCGGTCAGTCCGTATTGGGATCAGTACATTACGGATGCCGGCGTTTTTGTAAAACATACGTTAAAGGAGCCTTATTATATTTGGCAGAAAGATTATGATGTGGGAAATATGGAAAGCCTTGAGATAAATGGAAATCGGATTTATTTTGCAACAGAGGATGAAGTGAACAGTTATCATGTTTATCCGGGAACCTGTTATGAGGGGATGCTGGAGCGGAGTACATTAATAGGGGATAAGATTGAGGATGGCTTTCGGGCAAAATAACAGGTGATCTGAAAAAGTGAACTGTTACAAGGAAACAGAAAAGTATAACTGGCTGAACTTGCGCTTTTTGAACAGATAGAATATAATATAATATTATGGAAAGAAATGTACAGGAGGCGGCGTCGGTGGAAGAAAAAGAGATTTCACAGGCTGTTATCGGTCGTCTGCCAAGATATTTCAGATATCTGGGGCAGCTAAAGGATGAAGGAATTGAAAGGGTGTCTTCGCAGGAGTTAAGCGATATTATGAAGGTTACGGCATCCCAGATCCGTCAGGACCTGAACCATTTTGGCGGATTTGGCCAGCAGGGATATGGTTATAATGTCGGATATTTATACGAGGAAATCGGTAAGATTCTGGGACTTGACAAGGAACATAAACTGATTATTATCGGTGCCGGTCATTTGGGACAGGCTCTGGCAAATTATGTGAATTTTGAGCGCAGAGGATTCATCTTCTGTGGTATTTTCGATAATGACCCCGCTGTTTACGGGACGAAGATACGGGATATCGAGGTGCGGCCGGTAGAGGAAATGGAAGACTTTATCAAGAGCAACAATGTTGATATTGCGGTACTAACAATACCAAAGCAGTGCGCTGCTGCCATTGCAGAACGGCTGGTATCCTGTGGCATCAGGGCGATTTGGAATTTTGCCCATGTGGATTTAAATGTATCGGAAGAAATTCAGGTGGAAAACGTACATTTGCTGGATAGCTTAATGAAGCTTTCTTATAATTTGGCTTCCCGTAGAAAGTGAGTACTGTGAAAAGTCAAATACCCCGCAGCAGGCTGACGGGGCATCAAACTTGCAACGCGGCAGGCTGCAGGGTATTTGACCCTCGCGGCATTCGCCAAATGCTCGTGCAAGCACGGCGCTTGGCTCATTGCTCGCGGAAATAAATTTTTCACAGACGAATTTATTCGTCTTGCAAATATTGTACTTGCGTACAAATTCACAGGTTAAGCAAAAGGGGGAGAAATGATGAATGATAATGATTTGAAAAAGGCGCTGGCAGGAAAAAATATTCCGCTGCTGACGCTGGACAATAAGTGGCACAAACTCATATCTCCGGCGGATAAGACACAGCAGATGAGAGCGCTTGAAGAGAAATTGAATGAACTTGTCAAAAGGCAGGGCAAGGTCACGACGGATGGAAAAGATATCGTTAAAATTAAGAAAAAGTTGATGAGCGAAGTGCTTGCTATCGCGGATGCACTTTACAAAGACCCATACAACCAGAAACTGCTGAGGGATATGGAAGAGCACGAGAGGCTTTTGAAAGAATGTAACGAGAAAATTGCCATTTATGAGGGCGAGAAGACAGGGCTGCCTGCGGAAATCGATAAAGTCAACAGAAAGCTGATGATGGCAACAATGGAGGTCTGTTACAGGAAACTTCGGGAAAACGCAAGAGAAATAACCTCGCTCGATATTTGGATAAATCAGATGCGCAGGGAGTTAAAGAAAAAAGCCGTCAGAAAACAGGAAATGGAAGAAACCAACCATAAGACATATGCTTATATGCACGATATTTTCGGAGCGGATGTCATAGAGATTTTTGACAGGAAATATCATCCGGAAGGAACCGGGGCAAAAGAAAAGAAAGTAAAAAAAGGATAAAATGCGCCGGAATCAAAAGATTTTGGCGTTTTTTGGTTAACGGCCGGATATGAAGGGATGAGACGAAACGAAAGGGCGGGAAGCGGATGGAATATCTTGTAACACAGGCGGAGATGCAGCAGTATGATAGAAATACAATTGAACGTCTGCATATGCCGGCGCCTGTTTTGATGGAGCGGGCCGCGCTTGCGACGGTCGAACAGATCAGGAAAGAGAAGGGTGATGCGCCATATCATGTACTTGTTGTGGCGGGCGGCGGCAATAATGGCGGAGATGGACTTGCAGTCGGCAGACTTTTGATGCTGCAGGGCTGTTCCGTTGATTTTGTGCTGATTGGTTCCCGGGAAAAATGCAGCAGGGAAACGGCGTTACAGCTTAGCATTCTTTTGCAGTATGGATATGATCCTTATGACAGAATCCCGGATGATGAATATGATATAGTAATCGATGCGATTTTCGGCGTCGGTCTTTCCCGCGGGGTAGAGGGCATCTATCGGGAAGCTGTCTGTGCAGTCAATGATAAGAACAGTTATGTCTGTGCGATCGATATTCCTTCCGGCGTTCATGCCGATTCCGGACAGATTCTGGGATGTGCGGTACGGGCTGATCTGACGGTCACTTACGGTTTTTATAAATTGGGACAGTTCCTCTATCCGGGCGCAGGATGTTGTGGTAAAATCATATGCGGACAGATAGGAATTGATGAGCATAGTTTTTTTGGAATGCAGCCCCGTTTTTATACTTATACCGCATCGAAAGACGTGCGGCTGCCGGTGCGCAGGCCCGACGGGAATAAAGGGACTTTCGGGAAAGTGCTCGTCATAGCCGGAAGCAGTACGATATGCGGCGCTGCTCTGCTTGCCGGAAAGAGTGTTCTCAGAATGGGGGCCGGGATGGTGCGTATCGTGACGGCCAGACAGAATCTGGGAATTTTACAGCAGGCGCTGCCGGAAGCAATGTTCACGGTTTATGATGCGGTATCATGGCCAGAGAATGAGCTGGACGAAACTTTTGCGGAAGCCTTTCGAAAAGCTCTTGGGTGGGCAGACTGTATTTTGCTCGGACCGGGAATCGGAACGGGAAAAGAAGCAGAATGGCTGCTCAATTGCTGTTTACAGGAGAGCGGACTGCCAATGGTGATCGATGCGGATGGAGTGAATCTGTTAGCAGAAGGAAAGCTTTTGTCCGGTATGGAAAAAACAGCGGAGAAAACGGAGCGCAGGCTGATTTTAACGCCGCATCTTGGAGAGTTTTCCAGACTTTTCGGATGCAGCATATCGGAGGCGTCCAGGAATCTGATATCCTATCCGGCAGAGCTTGCCGATAAGCTCAATAGTATTGTCGTCTGTAAGGATGCGAGAACGGTCGTTGCCTGTCCGGAGAGAGTGCAGATTTATCTTAATACTTCCGGTAATGCAGGCATGGCGACAGCCGGTTCAGGGGATGTGCTGGCTGGTATGATTACCGGACTTCTGGCACAGGGAATGGAAGCGGAGGATGCCGCAGTCATGGGGGTTTACCTGCATGGTCTGGCCGGAGATATTGCAGCTCACGTTCATGGTGAACGCAGCATGACGGCATCGGATATCATCGAACAGTTTCCGCAGGTATTTCGTACCGTTGAAGGATGACAGGAACGGAAAATGTCAGAAGTATAAGGGGTGTAAGAAGGAGTATAAAACAGCTATGATAGAGCAGTACAAAAGGGTATATGCGGAAGTGAATCTGGACGCGGTTCATTATAATATGGAACAGATGCGGCAGAAGACTGCGCCGGATACCCGGATCATGGGAATTATCAAAGCGGATGGATATGGACACGGAGCGGTTCAAATCGGCAGAGAGTTGGAGACACTTGATTATGTATTCGGCTACGGCGTCGCCACGGCGGAGGAAGCTTTTATTTTACGGGAAGCAGGTCTGCATAAGCCGATCCTTGTGCTGGGATATACATTTCCCTATGCTTATGAAGAAATGATCGAAAAGGAGATCAGACCGGCGGTGTTTCGTTATGACACGCTGGACGAACTGAACGCCTGTGCAGAGAGACTTGGGAAAAATGCGAAAATTCATATCAAAGTGGATACCGGTATGAGCAGAATCGGTATCCGGCCGGACGAGAGCGGTCTGCAGTTCGTGAAAAAGGCACTGTCCTGTGAAGCGCTCGAGGTGGAAGGTGTCTTTACCCATTTTGCCAAAGCGGATGAAGCGGATAAAACATCTGCTTATCGACAGATTGACCTAATGAGTCAGTTTATAGATAAAGCAGAGGCGGATACCGGATTTCGGATTCCAATCAAACATTGTTCCAACAGCGCCGGTATTCTGGAGATTCGGGAAGCGAATATGGATATGGTGCGCGCCGGGATTACTCTGTATGGTCTGTGGCCTTCGGAAGAGGTAAGCCGTGACAGTATTTCGCTGCGGCCGCTTTTATCCTTAAAGAGCAGAATCGTCTGCATCAAAGAGGTGGATGCTGGCGGGCAGATCAGTTATGGAGGCATTTATACGGCTGAGAAAAATATGCGGGTAGCGACCATTCCTGTCGGCTATGGCGACGGGTATCCGAGAGGGCTGTCGGGGAAAGGCTGTGTGCTGATCTGTGGTAAACGGGCGCCGATTCTTGGCAGGGTCTGCATGGATCAGTTTATGGTCAGTGTAGAAGAAATTCCGGAGGCAGAAGAGGGAATGGAAGTCACGCTCATCGGAAAAGATCAGGATGAGCAGATTACGATGGAAGAAATCGGTGCATTGTCAGGTCGGTTCAATTATGAACTTGCCTGTAATTTGGGCAAACGGATTCCGAGGGTCTATGTAAAGAATGGCCGGATAACGGATACGAAAGATTATTATAAAGATTTTGGATAGTCTTATGTGTATACCTTCAGAGAAATTGGCAATACTATTGCTGTCAGTTAGAATTGCTGAATTGATTGAAGGAAGTGTGTATATATGAAAAGAGGAGATATTTATTATGCCGACCTGCGGCCCGTTATCGGCTCGGAACAGGGTGGTGTCAGACCGGTGCTGATCATACAGAACGATGTTGGGAACAAACATAGCCCGACCGTCATTTGTGCGGCGATTACATCTAAAATGAATAAGGCAAAGCTGCCTACCCATATCGAATTGAATGCGAATAAATATGATATGGTGAAAGATTCTGTAATTCTGCTTGAACAGCTCCGTACAATCGATAAAAAACGCCTGAAGGACAGAGTCTGTCATCTGGATCAGGAAATTATGAAAGAAGTCAATACGGGATTAATGGTCAGCCTTGAACTCAATACATAGGATGTTGAAAAGGTTGAAGATCAAGGTTTTAAAGACGAAAGAGAGGTAAATTTTTTAATGGAGAACGGTGTCATGAACCCAAGAACAGTTTTGGTATTTCTGATACTGCTGTTTCTGGAAATGGTGGTCTATGGTTTCAATTCTGCGGTTCAGAACAGACATGAGCGCGAACAGGAAACGGAAGATGGGCAGAAAGAGCCGGACAAAAAAATGATACGCCTGCAGTATATGATGGATAATCCTGCCAAATATGCGAATGCGATACAGCTTGGCATTGTAACTGTTAATATGCTGTTCGGTGCGCTGTACCTTTACCGGTTGAACAGTTATTTCGGTTATGTCGTATACCGGATGGCAGTCAATAACATAAGCGGACTGGCGGGCTGGCATATTCAGTGTTTAGCAGTTTTGACCGCGGTCATCGTAACAATCTGCCTTTTATACATAGTGCTTACATTTGGCGTACTGATTCCGAGAAAGGCGGCTTCCAGATATCCGGATGCGTGGATTCGGTTCTGTATTACCCCCATTTATTATTATGTGCGGGTCGTAGCGCCTTTTACGGGGTTTGTTTCGGTATCGGCGAGAGGAAGCTTGCAACTGCTCGGAATCAAGGGACTGGATGCGGCTGCAGATGTGACAGAAGAAGAAATCATTTCCCTGATCAATGTCGGTCATGAACAGGGTGTCCTCCTAGCGAGCGAAGCGGAAATGATCACCAATATTTTCGAATACAGCGAAAAAGAAGCGAAGGATGTTATGGTAAACCGGAATAATATGATCGCACTCGACTGCAATGTGACGCTGCAGGAAGCGGCTGCCTTTATTCTGGAAGAGCACAACAGCCGTTTTCCGGTCTATCATGATACGATCGATCACATTGTCGGCATCCTGCATTTAAAGGATGTCATGCGGATGCAGATGAATGAGAAAATGATGAATAAGCCGATCGGAAAAATCAAAGGGCTGCTCAGGGAGCCTCTGTTCATTACCGAGACGAGAAAAATTGACGATTTATTAAAGACCATGCAGAATGAAAAGATTCAGATGGCAATTGTGGTCGATGAGTACGGACAGACCGCCGGACTGCTTGCATTAGAGGATATTCTGGAGGAAATCGTCGGTAAGATTCAGGACGAATACGACGAGGAAGAAAGCTATATCAAAGAGAACGGACAAAACGAATATATTATTGACGGCATGATGCCGCTCGATGAACTGGAAGAACAGCTCGGCATTTCACTGGAAGAAGAAAATTTCGATACTGTGAACGGCTTTGTGATCTCCAGACTGGAGCATATACCGGAAGAGGGTGAAGAATTTGAGTTCCGGCAACAGGGTTATCTCTTTAAAATCCTGGAAGTAAAAGGCCGGATGATACAAAGTGTGCTTGCAGTGAAAATAACGGAGCCGGGGGCAGGCGAAGAAAAAAGTGATGGGACGGTTGAAGAAACGAAAGAAGAATGATAATATAGTAAAGTATCGAGAATAGCAGGATAAGGGACAAAGGAGAGGAAAAAGATGTCAGGACATTCAAAGTTTGCGAATATTAAGCATAAGAAAGAGAAGAATGATGCGGCCAAGGGCAAGATTTTTACGATCATCGGAAGAGAAATTGCCGTTGCGGTAAAAGAGGGCGGACCGGATCCGAACAATAATTTTAAGCTGGCACAGGTCATTGCGAAGGCAAAAGCCAATAATATGCCGAATGATACGATTGAAAGAGGCATTAAGAAGGCTTCCGGCGACAATGACGGCGTTACTTATAAATATGTTACTTATGAAGGATATGGGCCGAACGGCATCGCAATCATTGTTGATGCGTTGACAGATAACAGCAACCGGACGGCTGCCAATGTAAGGAGCGCGTTTACCAAAGGACAGGGCAATATCGGAACACCCGGCTGTGTTTCCTTTATGTTCGATAAAAGAGGGCTGATCATTGTAGATAAAGAAGAATGCGATATGGAAGCCGACGATCTGATGATGATGGCATTGGATGCCGGCGCAGAGGATTTTGCGGAGGAAGAGGACAGTTATGAAATTTATACGGCTCCGGATGATCTTGAAACGGTATCGGGCGCGTTGAAAGAAGCGAAGGTCGAGATGGTATCTTCGGAAGTGACGATGATACCGCAGAACTGGGTGGAACTGACCGATGAGACCGCCGTTAAGAATCTGCAGAGAACGTTAGACTTGCTGGAAGACGACGATGATGTGCAGGCAGTGTACCATAATTGGGACTGGCAGGAGGAAAGAAGATGAGTAAACAATACGAGAAAGAAACGATCTGCGTGCAGTCGGGGTGGCAGCCTAAGAACGGGGAACCCCGTATTCTTCCGATTTACCAGAGCACCACATTTAAATACGAAACTTCGGAACAGATGGGAAGATTGTTCGATTTGGAGGAATCGGGATATTTCTATACAAGACTGCAGAACCCGACCAATGACTATGTGGCTTCCAAAATCTGTGAACTGGAAGGCGGCGTGGCGGCAATGCTGACGTCTTCCGGACAGGCGGCAAATTATTATGCCGTATTCAATATCTGCGAGGCGGGCGACCATGTTGTGCTGTCCTCTACGGTATATGGCGGTACTTTTAATCTGATTACCTGTACGATGAAAAAGATGGGAATCGAATGCACCGTTGTGGATCCGGACGAAAGTGAAGAAGAGCTGCATAAAGCTTTCAAAGAAAATACGAAATGTGTTCTGGCGGAAACGATTGCGAATCCTGCGCTCGTCGTGCTGGATATTGAGAAGTTCGCAAGACTGGCACACAGCCATCATGTACCGCTCATTATCGATAATACGTTTGCAACGCCGATAAACTGCAATCCCTTTGAATGGGGAGCGGATATCGTGACCCATTCTACAACAAAATATATGGACGGCCATGCGATGTCAGTAGGCGGCTGCATCGTTGACTCCGGTAATTTTGACTGGACGGCATATCCTGAAAAATTTCCGGGACTTTGTACGCCGGATGAATCCTATCATGGAATCACTTATACGGAGAAATTCGGCAGAGCCGCTTATATTACGAAAGCGACGACCCAGCTGATGCGGGACCTTGGTTCTATTCAGGCGCCGCAGAACGCGTTCCTTCTGAATGTCGGTCTTGAGACGCTGCCGCTCCGCATGGAAAGGCACTGTTACAATGCACAGAAAACGGCGGAATTTCTGGAGTCGCACGAGAAGGTGGCCTGGGTCAATTATCCGGGTCTAAAGAGCAATAAATATTATGAACTGGCGCAGAAATATATGCCGAATGGGACTTGCGGCGTTATTGCTTTCGGTCTAAAAGGCGGAAGAGAAGCGGCCTCTCAAATGATGGATAAGCTGAAGCTCGCAGCGATCGTTACCCATGTAGCGGATGCGAGGACCTGTGTTCTTCATCCTGCAAGCCACACGCACAGACAAATGAATGATGAACAACTGGTTGAAGCCGGTGTAGCGCCCGATTTGATCCGTCTTTCTGTCGGCATTGAGAATGTGAAAGATATCATTGCGGATTTGGAGCAGGCGCTCAGTCAGGTAGATTAAGACGAAGGATAAAAGAAAACATGACATATAAAAAAACATGGCTGAGTTATCTGCTGTGGGCCGTATATACTTGTCTGACGGGAGTAATGCTTGCCAATTACGCAATCCTGTTTTGGCAGAAAAAAATCAATGATGTGGTATATTATGGTACGGCTTTTTTTGTTTTTTTCGTTTTTGCCGCAGCGGCGTTCTGCTATTTTCTGATTCGTAAGATATTCGGCGAAATCAGGACAGAATGTAAAATCAGCAGTCATACGAAGTCTTTATGGGAGATATTTATTGCGCTCAGCCTCTTTTTTGCAGGCCTGCTGTACCGTGTATCTTTATATCTTCAGAATATTACGCTGCTCAAGGAGACATCGTATTATCAGCTTGCGACGGTGAAAGCGGAAGAAATTGCAGAACCGATGATACATGGAGCTTCCTATTTGTATACGATGTGCCTGTCTTTTGTGTTGTCTTTTCTGGGAAATAAGATCATTGTGGCGGTCTGGATGCAGATTCTGATTCAGATGATTACGATTTTGCTCGCTTTTTTTGCGGTAAGGAGACTTGCAGGAAGTATTCCTGCCTGTATTACGATGCTCGTATTGGCTCTCTCGTCCGTTTATGCGGGACAGATTCTGACGATGACGCCGGAAAGTCTGCTCTTTGCTTTATATTTGATGGGAATGTTCATTGTCGGCGGTCATGTGAAAAACGTCTGCAGAGGCTGCTGCAGAAGGTCATCCGCCGTCTATGGGGCTTTGTTTTCTGGATTTGTGATAGGTTTTCTGACATATCTGGATGCGGTTTCGCTGACGTTGGTCGTCTTTTTGTTTGGCTTTCTGACGGGGTTCCGTGAAACGGACGCGGAGCAAAAGTGCGGAGACAGGACTTTCAGGCATGGTAATGCAGGTTTTTCCGTTCTGCTCATTCTGGCTGCCATTGTGGCGGGAATACTTACTTTTGCCGGGATGCTCGTATTGAATGCGTATAGCTTTTATGAAGAGACTGGTGCGATGGCAGAGGCTCTGCTCGTATTTTACAGGACAAATTTTCAGATAGATTATGTATTCTACCGGACGGAATTTTCTGTGGTGGAATGCTTTATCATTGTAATTCTGGCAGCTTTTTTGATCGCAGCTTTCTGGAATCGGAGAAAAGTGCAGAATGTTTCGCCCTGGATATGTCTGATGCTTTTACTTGCGCCGACACCGCTTACCGCTCAGGGGGTATTATCCTGCCAGGCCTGGTCCGTCTTTATATGGAGCGTGCTGGCCGGTATCGGTGTGCAGCAAAGTTTCGTATGGGAGACAGCGCCTGCAAGAGAACGCTGTACGGAGGAAAAAACAGCGCTTATGAAAGAAACGCCGATAGAGACAGTACCGGTTTCTGAGAAAGAAGCTTCTATGGAACCAGTACCGGTTTCTGAGAAAGAAGCTTCTATGGAACCAGTATCGGTTTCGGGGAAAGAAACTTTCATGGAATCCGTTCCGGTATTGGATGAAGTTCCGGTCAGGAAGCCGCGTTTTCTGGAAAATCCTCTGCCGCTGCCGAAGAAGCATGAGAAGCGGACGATGGATTATCAGTACGAAGTCATGGAAGCGGAAATGAGATTTGACTTTGAAGTTGATGAGAATGACGATTTCGACATATGATGAATAAAAAAAAGAATATAACAAAGACTAAAAGAGAATCGCGGTTCGTGATTCTCTTTTTTGACGATATTGAGAAGTTACGATAATCGCAGCGGTAAGATAAAAGAAAGGCGGACATACGGCAATGGGAAATAAGCAGGAAAGCAGTAAACAGAGCAATAGTAAACAAAATGGCAATAAGCAGGACAACAAACAGAATAGCAGGAAAGAAAGAAACGAAAGAGAGGGAAAGGAAGAAGAACGTAAAGCATCCAAAGCGGAGGCAGAGAAGCACAGGGATGAGAGGATTGAAACGACAGGACAGTTGACGCTTGATGAAAGCGAATCACAGCACAATATCCACCTGATCACGATCATCGGAGAAATCGAGGGACACGATAATCTGAGCAGCTCTTCCAAAACAACGAAATATGAGCATATTCTTCCGCAGCTTGCGGCGATTGAGGACAGTAAAAAAATTGACGGTGTTTTGATTCTGTTAAATACGATGGGTGGTGATGTGGAAGCCGGGCTGGCAATTGCAGAGATGATTTCTTCCCTGAGCAAACCGACGGTATCCCTTGTGCTCGGCGGAAGTCATTCTATTGGCGTACCGATTGCGGTCAGTACGGATTATTCCTATATCGTACCGACAGGAACGATGGTCATTCATCCGGTAAGATTGAACGGTATGGTCATTGGCGTACAGCAGACTTTTGATTATTTTAAACAGATTCAGAACCGGATTACAGGATTCGTATGCGGGCATTGCAAAATTTCCAAAATGCGTCTGGAAGAACTGATGATGGAGACAGGAATGCTGACAAAGGATGTTGGGACCGTTTTGGTCGGTAAGGAGGCGGTCGAAGAAGGTATTATTAATGAAGTGGGCGGAATCAGCGATGCTATCGGCCATCTTCATGATATGGTGGAAAGGAGAAAGGCGGATACAAAATAAAGGATGACAAGTAAATTTGAAAATGATATACTAGTATGAAGAGATTTTTTGAGGCATCTGAAAAACGCTGCCTGAGAAAATCTACGATTTGCTTTGCAGATTTCCTTCAAACCAAAGAATGCCCTGAAGGACGGGCATTCTTCGTCATAGTTTGAGATGCTGAAAAAGGTATCGCGATAAATGCGGTTAGATGAGAGATTGCGGCATTTAAGTACGAAATGGAGAGATATGTATGGCAGCGAGTCAGGGAACGAGAAAGAGGAGTTCCGGGACTTCCAGTAGAAATTCCAGTTCCAATAGGAAAAGAACGGCAAACAGCAGGAGCAGAAGCGGCGCTGGCAGTAAAAGGCGTGGAGAACCAATGGATGTTGCGATTCGCAATGAGATTATTCTGATTGCGTTTTTGGCGATTTCTGTAATCTTATTTTTGTGTAATTTCGGCATCGTCGGAAAATTCGGCGATATGGTCAGTACGTTTATGTTCGGCGTATTCGGATTAATGGCATATGTTATACCCGTGATTATTTTTCTGGCAATTGGGTTTGGGATATCTAATGTTGGTGATAATATTGCAACTAGAAAACTGGTCGCGGGAATTGTTTTGATCTTAATCGTGAGTATGATTTTTGAATTGGTAAGCGCGGGATATACGGAGACGGACACTTACCAGTTCAAAGAAATTTATGCGCGATGCAGCGAGAACCGAAACGGCGGCGGCGTTCTTGCGGGCTCCGCCGCTTTTGCACTTTATAAGATGCTTGGCATGGTAGGAACCGTACTTGCCATGCTCGTTATCGGAATTATCTGTGTCGTTATCGTGTCTGATAAATCTTTCCTGAACGGCGTTGCAAGCCAGGGCAGGAAGGTTTATGAGCGTTCCAGAGAAGATGCCGCATACCGGCGCGAACGCTCAAGAGAAAGAAGAGAGGAAATGGAGCAGCGCCGTATTCTGGAAGAAGAACGGAGAAGGCAGCTGGAAGAGGAAAGGGAAAACGAAAAAATTCTCAGGATGGACAAAAAAGTTTCCGGCGTTATGCTGGACACTGCATTGGGAACAGGACGCGATGAAAGGGTTAGAGAGGAAGCAGCCCATATCCGGGATGATGTACATGAAATTATGATAAGCGATGATATGGAAGAGGAAGAATTACCGGTCATCAGGGAGCAGGATACATACCATATGATTGAAAATGAGTCGGATGAACTGGATGAGATTCGATTCCCGGCGGAAGAGGAAGAAGAGGAAACGGAAATAGAGGAAGATTTTTCTGAGCCGTTGAAGCCACAGGATTCCTATACATTGCAGATGGGGAACAGTATGCCTTCTGAAAATTCGGCTATGAGAGAACGGCCTGCAGCAAGGATGCCGGAGAAGTCCTCTGCCGCAGACGACGTTACGGAAAGAAAACAGGCTTCAGGAAGCGGAAATCCAGTACAGGCGGCGGCGACAATGCCGAAGCAGTACCGTTTCCCGCCCCTGAATCTTTTGGCGAAAGGCAAAGGGAAAAATAACGGTAATTTCAGTAAAGAACTGAACGAAACGGCGGCGAGATTACAGCAGACACTTGCGACTTTCGGCGTCCGGGTAACGATTACGGATATCAGTCAGGGCCCTTCCGTGACAAGATATGAGATGCAGCCTGAGCAGGGTGTGAAGGTAAGCAAGATCGTGGGACTGGCGGATGACATCAAGCTGAATCTTGCGGCAACGGATATTCGTATTGAAGCGCCGATTCCCGGTAAAGCAGCCGTCGGCATTGAGGTTCCGAATAAGGAAAATTCTGCGGTCGCTCTGCGTGATCTGCTGGAGTCGAAAGAATTTAAAGAATTTCCGTCAAACCTTGCCTTTGCGGTAGGAAAGGATATTGCCGGCAAGATTGTGACGACGGACATTGCCAAGATGCCCCATATGCTGATCGCGGGCGCAACGGGATCCGGTAAATCCGTCTGTATCAATACGATCATTATGGGAGTTTTATATAAAGCGCATCCGGATGATGTGAAATTGATCATGATAGATCCGAAGGTCGTGGAACTGAGTGTTTATAACGGCATTCCACACTTACTTATTCCGGTCGTGACGGATCCGAAAAAAGCGGCCGCGGCACTGCATTGGGGTGTTGCGGAGATGACCGACCGCTATAAGAAATTTGCGGATTATAATGTGCGCGATTTAAAAGGCTATAATAAGAAAGTTGAAGAGATGAGGGAGAAAGGCGATGCCGATGCGCCGGCTAAACTGCCGCAGATTCTGATCATCGTAGATGAGCTTGCGGATTTGATGATGGTAGCGCCGGGAGAGGTCGAAGAGTCTATCTGCCGTCTGGCGCAGCTTGCAAGAGCCTGCGGCATTCATCTGATCATTGCGACGCAGAGACCTTCCGTAGATGTAATTACCGGTCTGATCAAAGCCAATATGCCGAGCCGGATCGCATTTGCGGTATCCAGCGGTGTCGATTCCAGAACGATTCTGGACATGGTCGGCGCGGAGAAACTTCTTGGCAAAGGCGATATGCTCTTTTATCCACAGGGTTATCCGAAGCCTGCCAGGGTGCAGGGCGCTTTTGTCTCCGATAAGGAGGTTTCGGATGTCGTTGATTTCCTGAAAAATCAGGCAATCGGCAATGTTTACAGCGAAGATGTGGAAGAAAAGATCAAGAACATGGGAAGTTCTTCCGCTGAGGGCGGTGCAGGAGCTTCAGGCTCCGGTTCGGAATATGACCAGTATTTTGCCGAGGCAGGCCGCTTTATCATTGATAAGGACAAAGCATCCATCGGAATGCTGCAGAGAGTTTTTAAAATCGGATTTAACAGAGCTGCAAGAATTATGGACCAGCTGTGTGAAGCCGGTGTCGTAGGAGAAGAAGAGGGAACAAAGCCGCGCAAGGTGCTGATGTCTTTGGAAGAATTTGAACAGCTCATAGAAGAAATCTGAACGATATGAGAAGGCGGCGCATGTTGAGAGAAAGGTATGGTTATTAAAATGAAGACCGATATTGAAATTGCACAGGAAACAGTTTTGGAGCCTGTCGTATCCGTAGCGGAGCGCGTGGGAATCCGGGCGGATGATTTGGAACTGTATGGAAAATATAAGGCGAAGATTTCAGAGGAATATTTATGCGGCATCGAGGGCAATCCGGATGGCCGGCTGATTCTCGTAACGGCAATCAATCCGACGCCTGCGGGAGAAGGGAAAACGACGGTCAGCATCGGTCTTTCACAGGCGCTCGGAAGAATGGGAAAGAAAGCAATGCTGGCCCTGCGGGAGCCATCCCTCGGTCCGTGTTTCGGCATCAAAGGCGGCGCGGCAGGCGGCGGCTATTCCCAGGTCGTTCCGATGGAAGATCTGAATCTGCATTTTACGGGAGATTTTCATGCGGTCACATCCGCAAATAATCTGCTTGCGGCGCTGCTCGATAACCATATTCAGCAGGGAAATGAACTGGGCATCGATACGAGACAGGTTGTATGGAAAAGATGTCTGGATATGAATGACAGAGTACTTAGGAATATCGTGGTCGGACTGGGAAATAAACTGGACGGTGTTGTGAGGGAAGACCATTTTGTCATTACGGTAGCGTCCGAGATCATGGCAATTCTTTGTCTTGCGTCGGACATGAAGGACTTGAAAGAAAGACTTGGCAGGATTATCGTTGCTTATAATTATGAGGGAAAACCTGTGACAGCGGCTGAACTGAATGCGGTGGGAGCGATGGCTGCGTTGCTGAAGGATGCAATGAAGCCCAATCTGATTCAGACGCTGGAGCATACGCCGGCGCTGATTCATGGCGGCCCATTTGCCAATATTGCGCATGGATGTAATTCCATCAGAGCGACGAAAGCCGCATTAAAGATGGCTGACTATGTGATCACGGAGGCGGGCTTCGGAGCGGACCTCGGAGCGGAGAAATTTTTTGATATCAAATGCCGCATCGGGGATTTAAGCCCGGATGCGGTCGTTTTAGTGGCAACGATCAAAGCATTGAAGTATAATGGTGGTATACCGAAGGAAGAACTGGCGGCAGAGAATCTGGAAGCGTTGAAATGCGGTATTGTTAATCTGGAGAAACATATTGAGAATTTGCAGAAGTATGGCGTGCCGATCGTAGTTACCCTCAATTCCTTTATTACAGATACGTCTGCAGAAATAGATTATATTAAGCGTTTCTGTGAAGAAAGAAACTGTGAGTTCGCGGTTTCCGATGTATGGGAGAAGGGCGGTGAAGGCGGCATTGAACTGGCCCGGAAGGTGCTGCATACAATTGAAACAAAACCTTCAAATTTCCATGTTCTCTATGAGTCATCGATTTCCCTGAAAGAGAAGATTCAAGCGGTCGCGCAGGAAATATACGGAGCGGATAGCGTTTCTTATATGCCGGCAGCGGAAACGCAGCTTCGGAAACTTGAAGAGCTGGGTTTTGGCAATCTGCCTGTCTGCATGGCGAAGACACAGTATTCCCTGTCGGACGACCCGTTGCAGCTTGGCAGGCCTGCAGGTTTTGAAATTACGGTGCGGGAAGCTTATGTCGCAGCCGGAGCAGGTTTTATTGTCGTGCTGACGGGAACGGTCATGACGATGCCCGGCCTGCCGAAGAGACCGGCGGCATATGGAATCGATGTGAACGATGACGGTATAATAACGGGATTGTTTTAAAGGAAGGAGTCTGACAGAAATGCCACAAATCATAGACGGAAAAGAAATTTCGGCTCAGATAAAAGAAGAATTAAAGGAAAAGGTTATGGCCATGAAAAAGGAAGGAATTTCGGTATGCCTTGCTGTCATCCAGGTAGGTGATGACCCGGCCTCCAGTGTTTATGTGGGCAATAAGAAGAAGGCCTGCGCATATATTGGAATAGCCTCTCTTTCCTATGAACTGCCGGAAGAGACGACACAGGAAGAACTGCTTGCATTGATTGATAAATTAAATAAACAGAAAGATGTAGATGGTATTCTGGTGCAGCTCCCTGTTCCAAAGCATATCGATGAGGACGCGGTAATCCGGGCAATTGCGCCGGAGAAGGACGTGGACGGCTTTCATCCGCAGAGTGTGGGGGCGCTCTGCATCGGGCAGAGAGGATTCGTATCTTGTACGCCTGCAGGCATCATACAGCTTTTGAAGCGTTCGGGTATCGAAATCGCGGGAAAAGAATGTGTCGTTATTGGAAGAAGCAATATCGTCGGCAAGCCGATGGCGCTTTTGCTGCTTCGGGAAAACGGAACCGTTACCGTAGCCCACTCCAGGACAAAAGACTTAAAAGAAGTGACAAAGAGAGCGGATATTCTGGTGGCGGCTGTTGGAAAGCCCAAAATGATAACAAGGGAGTATATAAAAGAGGGGGCAGTTGTCATTGATGTGGGTATTCACAGAAATGAAAATAACAAATTATGTGGGGATGTAGACTATGACGATGTCGCTCCTGTCTGCAGCGCGATTACGCCGGTTCCGGGAGGAGTCGGACCGATGACGATTGCAATGTTGATGAATAACTGTGTGGAGTCGGCTGCTTTAAAACGTTAGAAAGGAAGCTGCCTATGAAATGTCCGAATTGCGGAAATGAAATGGAAGAGGGTCATTTGATCTGCGAAGTCTGCGGAAATGAGATTCGGATCGTACCGGATTTTGAACCGGAAATTGAAAACAGCATAACAGAAGCACTTTCCACGCTGGCTGCATTGCAGGATGAAGAACAGGCAGATAAGAAAGCAGAAACAGTGCAGGAACCTGATGAAAAGCAGGAGGAAGCGGAAGCTGTTGATAAGGAAAAAGCGTACAGGGAGGAGAAAAAACGCATTTATGAGAGAAGCCGTAAGCTGGGGGTCTTGATCGCTGTCGGTATCATGCTTTTTATCGCGCTTATCTTCTGGATGTTTTATTCCTATCATGTGCAGACTGTTTCTTATCAGGTCGATAAGGCCAAAGAATATGCGGCAAGGGGAGATTATGAAGAAGCCATAAGCTATCTGGATAACGCATATAAGAAGGATGATACACAGGCGCGGATTCTGTTTCTGAAAGCGGATTATTTCTATCTGATGACCGACAATGAATCGGCTTTACAGGCGTTAAAACAGGTTATCGATAAGGGAATCTATCCGTATGAAGATGTGGAAGAGGCTTATGATAAAATGATTACAATCTATACGCGGGAAGAGCGTTATGAGGACATTAACGAACTTCTGCTTTCCTGCAAAGAAGATTCGATTGTCAATATGTTTCAGAGTTATATGGCAAAAGAACCGGAATTCAGCTATGTAGAGGGGGATTACGCGGAAGTGATTCCGTTGAAATTGAGCTCCAATACTTCCGGTACGATTTATTATACAACGGACGGCACCATGCCGAATGAAAGCAGCCAGGTCTATACGGCGCCGCTTTTTCTGGAAAACGGCGACCATACGATCAGCGCGCTTTTTATTAACGATTATGGCATACGAAGCGAAGTTGTAAGCAAGTCTTACCATATTAACCTGGAAGTTCCGAATGCGCCGGAGGTGGAGCTGTACAGCGGTATTTATACGCAGCCTATGATGATTTCCGTGAATGAGCAGGCAGGCTGCTCGACTTATTACACGACTGACGATTCTCAGCCGACGAAAGACTCCGTTCCTTATTCAGGACCGATTCCGATGCCGCTCGGAACAACAAATTTCAAGTTCGTCAATGTCAGCGAGGACGGCATATACAGTGATGTAACGATGCGCACCTATACGCTCAGGCTGCATAATACGCTGACGACGGATGAGGCGGTGGAACGGCTTGTTAACAGGCTCGTGGAAATTCATTACCTCTTGAATGCGGACGGAAAAGTTGAACTGCAGAGCGGGACATTCAGTTATCAGTTCAGTTCCGTGCTTCAGATTGGAGAGGACGTTTATTTTACGATCAACGAGTATTATGATGATGGGACAGGTCTGATGAGCAGAACGGATAAGGTTTTTCTTGTTCAGGCATATACCGGGGCGGCTGCGAGACTCGGTTATGATGAGAATGGAGAATTTGCCGCGGTTCCGATATAAAAAAAGATTGCAAAATAAGGATAGTTATTCTATCATAGGGAATGAAGATTTTCTAAGGCGTCAAATGACGCCGCTTAAGAAAATTTAAATCATTCCCTGAAGAATGTCTTTAACGAGCCATTCTTCACAAGTTGAAAAGAAAGGTATGGTTGTACATATGTATAAGATTTTACAGGCAGAAGAGTTGACGACGAATATTTACCTCATGGTGGTCGAGGCAAAGCGCGTTGCGAAATCCTGTCAACCTGGACAATTCATTATTGTCAGGATGGATGAAGAAGGGGAACGGATTCCTCTTACAATCTGCGATTATGACAGGGAAAAGGGAACCGTTACGATTGTATTTCAGATTGTCGGAGCGGCAACGCAGAGAATGTCAGCGTTAAAAACAGGGGACAGTTTCCACGATTTTGTAGGACCGTTAGGATGTCCTTCGGAGTTTGTAAATGAGAAGCTGGAGAGTCTCAAGAAGAAAAAAATGCTTTTTGTAGCAGGCGGTGTTGGAACGGCTCCGGTATATCCGCAGGTGAAGTGGCTTCATGAGAACGGTATTGATGCAGATGTAATCGTTGGGGCAAAGACAAAAGATCTGCTGATTCTTGAAAAGGAGATGGATGCCGTTGCTGGAAACCTGTTCATTACAACGGATGACGGTTCTTACGGCAGAAGCGGCATGGTAACGCAGACAATCAAAGATCTTGTGGAAGAAGGCAGACATTATGACGTTTGTGTTGCAATCGGGCCGATGATCATGATGAAATTTGTGTGCAAAATGACGGAAGAGCTGCATATTCCGACGATTGTAAGCTTAAATCCGATCATGGTAGACGGTACGGGGATGTGTGGCGCCTGTCGTGTTACCGTGGATGGGAAAGTAAAATTTGCCTGTGTGGACGGTCCTGAATTTGATGGCCATAAAGTTGATTTCGATCAGGCGATGAAACGCCAGCAGATTTATAAGACAGAAGAAGGAAGAGCATTCTTAAAGGCCAAAGAAGGGGATACCCACCATGGCGGATGCGGAAATTGCGGAGGTAATGATTGATGGACGTATTAAAGAAAGTACCTGTCCGTGAGCAGGATGCAAAAGTAAGAGCAGCGAACTTTGAGGAAGTATGTCTCGGTTATAATAAAGAAGAGGCAATGGAGGAGGCGCAGCGGTGCATCAACTGTAAAAATGCACAGTGTATCAAAGGGTGTCCGGTTGCAATTAATATTCCCGGTTTCATCGAACAGGTGAAAGAGGGAAATATTGAAGCAGCTTATCAGGTCATCAGTGAGTCTTCGTCACTGCCGGCTGTATGCGGCCGTGTATGTCCGCAGGAGAGTCAGTGTGAAGGAAAATGTATCCGCGGAATTAAAGGAGAGCCAATCTCTATCGGTAAACTGGAACGTTTTACAGCCGACTGGGCGAGAGAAAACGGGATAAAGCCCGAGGGTGCCAAAGAAAAGAAAAATAAAAAAGTTGCGGTTATCGGATCTGGTCCGGCAGGTCTTACCTGTGCAGGAGATCTTGCCAAAATTGGGTATGATGTGACGATTTTTGAAGCGCTTCATGAGGCGGGGGGTGTTCTTGTTTATGGAATTCCGGAGTTCCGTCTCCCGAAAGAGGATGTCGTATTTAAAGAAATCGAAAATGTAAAATCTCTTGGTGTAAAAATAGAGACGAACGTTGTAGTCGGTAAATCCGTTACCATTGATGAACTGATGGAGGAAGAAGGCTTCGATGCCGTTTTCATCGGTTCCGGCGCCGGACTGCCGAAGTTCATGGGGATTCCCGGAGAACAGTCCAACGGTGTTTTTTCAGCGAATGAATATCTGACAAGAAGCAATTTGATGAAAGCTTTTAAGGAAGATGCTAATACACCGATCATGAGGGGAAAAGAAGTTGCAGTTGTCGGCGGCGGAAATGTTGCGATGGATGCTGCCAGAACAGCGCTCAGGCTTGGTGCGAATGTGCATATCGTATATCGGAGAAGCGAGGAAGAATTACCTGCCCGTGTGGAAGAGGTGCATCATGCGAAAGAGGAAGGTATTATTTTCAATCTATTGACCAATCCGGTTGAAATACTTGCCGATGAGAACGGATGGGTATGTGGCATCAAATGTATTAAAATGGAACTGGGTGAGCCGGATGCTTCCGGAAGAAGGCGGCCGGTAGAGATTCCGGGTTCTGAATTTGTGATGGATGTGGATACGGTCATCATGTCACTCGGCACTTCACCCAATCCGCTTATTTCTTCGACGACGGAAGGACTCGAGGTGAATAAATGGAAATGTATCGTTGCGGATGAAGCGCATGGCAAGACGACAAAAGAGGGCGTTTACGCCGGTGGTGATGCGGTAACGGGAGCGGCTACGGTCATCCTTGCAATGGGAGCCGGCAAGGCTGCTGCGCAGGGGATTGATGAATATTTGTCGTCCCATTGAGAACAATGACAGGCGCAGGCTTCGAGGCTTGCGCTTTTTTGTGCCTTGCATGGAAGGGGTTACAGAATTAACAATATCAGAAGGCGCCTGGAAGTGGAAAATAAGAAAATATTAATAATTTTCCTTATAATTCTTTAAGGATATCTTATTATAATAAAATTACAAGATTCGGATACGCAGAAGCGGAGTATGGAGGAGTATGATGAATTTACTGGAAAAAAATCATTCCGAACATGAGGAACAGAAAGAACAGGAACATAAAGAAAGAAAACAAAAAGAAAGAAAACAAAGAGACGGCGGGCAGGAATGGCACGAACCGAAAATACCGGTCATCCTTATTTTGACAGGTATTATCGTTGTGCTGCTCATTTGTATTCTGGCGCTGCTCTTTTTATCACCGGATAAGAAGAGCAGTTCTGCGGAGGACAGTCAGGAAGCGCTGCAGCAGGATATGCTGGATTATGCCAATGAACAGAAACAGAATGACATGACGGCTGTCCCCCCACAGGATGTTATCGTTGTAGAGAACCCTGCACTTCCGGCAACGGCAGAAGATGCGCTCTCTGAGGAAACGCCGGAAGTTACGGAAACAGAAGACGAAGAGGAAGAAGAAATCATCCCGGAGTCCGATACGATTGATAAAACAGCGATTATTGTCGATATAGAAGATGAGAACGATGTTTCCTATACGAAAGAATTTATCATGAATGAAATGATGCCGTATTTTGCGGACAATAATCTCGATGCCATATGGGATCTGGCTCATTTGAAGCGATATGTGAAACTTTCTGCAGGTCTTAAAAATACGGGGACCTATTATTATCAGGGCGGGGTAGACAGTGATGGAAATCCGGACGGAATCGGATTGGCAATCTATGAGAACAATACCTATTATTATGGATCCTGGTCGCATGGTCTGCGGAGCGGCGATGGCCGGTGGATACGGTTCTATATCGATGAGATTGGGGCAAAGCCGACGAAGAAAACATATCAGTCTCACAGTTATTCCGGTATGTGGAGCAATGACCTTCCAAATGGAGAAGGGGCTGAGCATTATGATGTGGATATTTCCCAGTTGACATCAAAAGACAGGATTATCCAGAATGTCGTTGGAAACTTTACGAATGGACTATATGACGGGGAAATGTATGCCAATACCGTAGATTACATAGGAAATGTTGAGGAATGGGATGGCGTTGCTCATCAGGGTGTCTTCGACTTGTGGCGGGATATGAGCCGTATCGGAGAATGTTCCGTCTGGAAGAACAAGACAGATTCCGAATTATGTCTGGATATCGATAAATCTGAAAACAAAAATCAAGGCATACGGGAATTGTTCAGCGCTCCGGTGAAATAAGAGCACACATCAAATAAAAAGGAAGAGCAAATACCATAAAATAAACATATCGGAAATCGGTAGCAACGGGTGTTGCAATCATAACGGTAAGATAGAGGGCGAAGCTTGGAAGATAACATATAAGCTTTGCCCTTTCTGTTCTGGCAAAGGCGTTTCCTGCACAGAATAAGAAGAACCAGAATGCAATGCCCATGCTCCAGAGAAGGCTGTAAATCGGTAGCATATTTCCCAGCTTTAAAGAGATTTCTTTTCCTTTAATGACAATGGGACCGCCAATCAGCGGTGTATGTGACACACCGAGATTGGTCGCACTGATGCCCTCGCCGTCGGCGACCGGATAGAAGGAATCGGGATACCAGTAGCCGTATGTCTGGTCGATATAGGCTTTCAGATAATCAGCCGGAAAGGCGATGCCAAGAGATACCCATAATTTGAAAAATTCCTTTTTGTGTGCGGATAAATAGTCCGGATTTCCGGCACGCACCAATTCTTTCATATTATCGGCAAAAGTGGGATTGTACAAATCCTTGACATAAGCTGTATCAATCACCTGCTCAATGAGAGAACGTTGTTCTTCGGTGAGTTCTCTGTCGTGAGCAAGAACAGCGGCAATCTGCTGTGTAGGAATCGAAATGGACTCTACAAAGTCCGGCTGCGTTACATCAAGTGTGTTCATGACAGGATACTTTACGATGACTGCGGTAAGTAAAATTGCAGCAATGGCCGGGAATATTGTCCTGGCATTTTTCCGGTAATAAAACAGCAGAAAGGGCAGGCAGAACAGAAAGCCATACCAGCCATTGGAGCGAAGCAGACATATCATGATGCCGGAGAATGTAAACATTGCCAGTGTGGACAGATTTTTGTCCCGGAGCATACGGAGGATAGAACAACTGAACAAAAGGACGACGGCGGCGAAGGGAATATCTTTCCACAGCGTCACTGAGAAGACCGCATGATAGGGTACGACTGCATAAAAAAGAGAAATCAGGATTAAAATCTCCTGCCGAATATAAAAGCTTTCCAGCGTTTTTAAAAAATAGAAGATACTGAAGGCGAGGAAACACATTTGAAAAAATGTATAAAAAGAAACAGCTGCGACCATATCTGCGGTAAAAAAGAAGCCAATATGATAAAACAGCTTAAAGATCATTGTATGCACAAACGGATGATGGTTGCTGTATGCGGTCACATGAAGGACCTGTTCTAACTGGTTGATACTGTCTGGTGTCATAATGCCGGGATACTGATACAGGAAATAAGGCAGCCAACAGAGCAGACAGCCCAGAAAACAGTAAAAAGGAAGATGCCGGATACCGCCGCCCTTCTTTTGATAGAGAAGTCTTTGCAACGTATCTTTATCAGCGCTGTAGGAAAACAGCAGCAGAAGCAGTTTATAAAAACAGATAAAGAAACCCAGAAAAACGGAAAGCAGAACGACAGCCTGAAATAGCCTGTTCGTCAATGTTTCGATATAGTGTGGATAATCTATCGTCATATAAAATACGGTAAACAAGAAGGATAGAACGATAGCGCTCCATCTTACGTTTTTCGTATAAACAAAGGGTTTTATGGAAAGGCGGATACTGATATGCCTGTACAGGAAAAAGGAAAGAAGAAAGAATACACCTGTCAGAATATTTCCAGGTTCCATCCTGCCGGCTTTCATAAAAGCCCATGCTGTAAAGAAACTTTCGATTGTATTGAGGATGATCAATAGTTTGCTGTCTGTTTTCATGAATAGGCTCCTGCTTATGGATTCCTAATCATAATATCGAATTGTTGGGACATTGTCAAACGTATTCTTGAAACAGGGAGATATATCCTATATAATAGGGTGAGAAGAAGTTCTAATGCGCCTGAAGAACGTCGTATAAGAACTTCTGCGGTTTGTTTCACAAATCTTTCTCACCCGAAAGAATCGTAGATGCGATTCTTCCTGAGGATTTGGAAAAGAGACGCTTTTTTGATAAATTTGTATAAAGGAGAATAAGGAGATGGCCTGGTGTCCGAATTGTAAGAATGAATATGTGGAAGGGATTAAAGTCTGTGCGGACTGTGGCGCAAAGCTAGTGGAGAGTCTGGAAGGGATTTCTGAGGAATTTTCACAGATATCCTCGGAAGAATATGCGGAAGTTTCAGAAGAAACGGAAATAGAGGCTGCGGAAGGGATGAAAGCGATAGAAGATATGACGCCGGAAGAACTCGCAGAAGCTGCGGCAGCAAAAGAACGCAGTACATGGCGCAGACAGTATCAGAACAGCGCACAGAAGGCGGAGGACAATAGGTCTTCGGCATACACTTTGCTGGTTATCGGCGTACTTGGATTGATTGCGGTGAGTCTCGTGCTGGCTGGTGTAATTCCGCTGTATCAGAATGCGGGCGTGACGAAGTATTTTGTCTGCGGCGTTATGGGAGCCATGTTCATTATCTTTTTGATTCTTGGTGTGATATCGATGAAAAATTTTAAAACACTATCAGCAGATGCAGAGTCAGAAAACGCGCTTGTGGAGCAGATGCGGAAATGGTGTGAAGAAAATTTGGGTGCCAAACAGATTGACGAAGGCCTTTTCGAGGGCGAAGAATTATCCGAAGAACAGAAATATTTTATGCGCACGGATAAAATAAAGCAGAAGATAGAAAGCAAATTTATGAATCTGGACGAGGCTTTTCTGGATCATTTTATAGATGAATATTATCAGGAAATATATTGACCAACAGAGTCAATACCGCCGGTCTGTAATTTGGGTGGACAAACGATGAAAATAACGGTTATAGCAGTTGGAAAAATAAAAGAAAAATACTATCGCGATGCGTTGACGGAATATGCAAAACGTCTCAGCCGCTATTGCAAACTGGAAATCGTTGAAGTAGAGGATGAGAAAACGCCGGACAGGGCTTCGGAGGCGGAAGAAGATCAGATTCGGGAAAAAGAAGCGGAGCGCGTTCTAAAATATGTGAAGGATAACGCTTATGTGATAACGCTGGAAATCATGGGCCGGATGATCGATTCCGAGGAATTCGCTGAAAAAATTGAAAAACTCGGCGTGCAGGGCGCCAGCCATATACAGTTCATTATCGGCGGTTCACTTGGCCTGCATGGAAAGGTGTGCAGACGTGCCAATATGGCGGTCAGCTTTTCCAAAATGACATTTCCTCATCAGCTGATGCGTGTCATTCTGCTGGAGCAGATTTACCGGGGTTATCGGATCATTTGTGGAGAACCATATCACAAGTAAGGGTAATTAGTTTTAGATCATAAATCATAAAGGGAAATCCACAGGAGGGATGTATGCGCCTTACAGCGCGCAGCACGCCTTTTGCCAAAGAAGATTGTATGCTGTACTATATTGTCAATGCGGACGGCATGAAAGGCCTGGGCACAGCAGTCCCTGATGGAAAAGATTTTGATGTTTTTGATCATTTTTTGATTGTTGAAAAGAAAGAAGATTGCAAGTCGATGAGTAGCAAAATGTACATTCATTGGATTTTTGCGGCGTTGTTCGTGACCGGACTGTCTTTGTGCAACGGCTGTGGCGATATGCGGGACGGGGAAAATATGCAGCCGACTGTTGAAATACAGGAGAATAAAGAGATGGCGCCGGCTGTCGAGTTACAGGAGAGCGAAGAGACCGCATCAGCCTTCGAAATGCCGGAAGCGTCTCTGGAAGAAGGAAAACGTTATGAAATAGCCGTCAAGGAAATCAGCATCATGGATGATCCCATGGCGGGAACAATACATAAAATACCAAAAGAAGAAAATGGTATCTTGGAGATATATGCCGGCAGAGATGTGATAACTATTGATAAGATGATGACAGCGCAGGTATCGCCGCAGGAAATTTTAAAAGGAAATCCGGTCATCTATGACCGGTTCAGAGTCGATGGATGGGTCTTCGAATGGCTGATTTCCGATTATTATGATGAAGACAACTGGTTTGCGGAAGACGGCATACTGGTAATATCGCGTGAAGGCAGTGCGGAAGATGCGCAGGTTATCCATGTGACGGCAGAGGGCGGATATGCGACATGGGTTTCGGCAGAAAACAAATTTGAATATGTGGATGTGAATTTTGATGGCCTTTCGGACTTACTGATTTGTACGGGGCATCATGGCAATCAGGGAGCACTGACTTATTATTGCTTTTTACAGACGGAGAATGGGTTTGTGGAAGCACCGAGTTTTACGGATATTCCCAATCCTGCAGTCGATGCGGAGAATCAGCTGATACTCAGCCAATGGCGCAATAGTGCGGCTTCGCACAGTTGGGCGGAGTATAAGTGCCAGAACAACACCTATGTCAGGTACAGGGTGTTGTGCGAAGATGTAGACTTCAGCGGTATGAACAACGGCGGTGAAGAGGTATGGGTATGGACTGTAAACGACGAGGAAGTCACGAGGAGCGATGAATTCTCTGAGGAAGAAATCGCAGAGTTTTTGTACGGCGAAAACAGTGAATGGAAACTTGCGGATGACCGATGGCGGATTTTATATAACGATGGCTTGACGGTGGATTATAGTATCTATAGTTCGCCCTGACAGACTTTGCCTGTCTTTGGAGGTGTTCGTGCCGTCTGGCTGCGGCATAGAGGTTAGAAAAAAGAAAGGATGCGGATAATATGAGAATGTATGACCTGATCATGAAGAAACGGAACGGTTTTGCGCTTACTACGGAAGAAATTGATTTTATGGTAAAAGAATATACGGCCGGCAGCATTCCCGATTACCAGATGTCGGCGATGATGATGGCTGTCTATTTTCAGGGGATGACCGGGGAAGAGACGGCGGCCTTGACAATGGCGATGGCGCACAGCGGCGATATGTTGGATCTATCAGCAATCGACGGTATCAAGGTGGATAAACATTCCACCGGCGGCGTCGGGGATAAGACTTCGATCGCGCTCACGCCAATGGTGGCGGCCTGCGGCATTAAGATTGCCAAAATGAGCGGCAGAGGGCTCGGCCATACAGGCGGGACTATCGATAAACTGGAAAGTTTTCAGGGCTTTACCACGGGAATTTCTTCGGTACAGTTCATGAAACAGGTAAACGATATCGGCATTTCGATCATGGGGCAGACGTTAGACATTGCGCCTGCGGATAAGAAGCTTTATGCGCTCCGGGATGTGACCGCGACGGTAGATAATCTGTCTCTGATTGCCAGTTCCATTATGAGCAAAAAGCTGGCTTCCGGCGCGGATGCGATTGTACTCGATGTCAAGACGGGAAGCGGCGCTTTCATGAAAAAAGAAGAAGATGCTTTTGCGCTTGCAAAAGAGATGGTCATGCTCGGAAACCATGCGGGCAGAAAGACGATTGCCGTCGTTACGGATATGGACCAGCCGCTGGGACTGGCTGTCGGGAATGCGTTGGAAGTAAAAGAAGCGATTGAGACTTTACAGGGAAAAGGGCCGCAGGATTTTGTGAAACTGTGTATGACGCTGGGGGCACAGATGCTCATTGCAGGCGGCAGGGCAGAAAACGAAGCGCAGGCGGAAGCAATGCTTGCGGGCGTTATTGAGGACGGCTCGGCGCTTGGGAAGCTGGCGGAGTTTGTAAAGGCACAGGGCGGCGATGCGGCGGCCGTTTATGATACTTCCTTACTGCCGAAAGCTTCTATTGTGGAAGAAATTCTGTCCGAAGAAGAAGGGTATCTTGAGAAGCTTGTCTGTGACGAAGTCGGAATCTGTGCCTTGCTTCTTGGCGGCGGCCGGGAGACGAAAGAGAGCGAAATCGACTTATCGGTCGGTCTTGTACTCCATAAAAAAGCCGGAGACTATGTAAAAAAAGGGGAATCGCTTGCATCCATTCATGCAAACGATGCAGGAAAACTTGCAGCCGCGAAGGAACGTTTCCTGAAAGCCTGTTTTTTTGGAGAAAGCAAACCGGTGCAGAGCAGTTTTATCAGGGGAATTGTCCGCTGAGCGCATAAAAGTTCGATTCCGTTCATATAGTTTATTATGAGAAAAACGATAAAACCCTCTTTATCCAGACAAAAAGAAATCATCGTAGAATCCCTGAAACTCCCAAAGGATTCCATGCTGGGAGATTCCATCGTGACTGTGACCGGAAACCGTGAAGCGTTTATTGAAAATTATAAGGGGATTCTGGAATATACGAAAGAGTCCATCGTTTTGCAGGGAAAGAACTGCAGGATCAGTTTTCAGGGGAAAAAACTGTCGATTGACTATTACACCAATGAAGATATGAAAATAGGAGGCAGCATAGAGTGTGTCCGCTATTTTTAGGGAAGGCTCTATGCGGCCCGAACAGGCTGAATAAGAATGGAGGATGCCGATGCTTCATTGGATACAATACATAAAAGGATATGTTTCTATCAAGGTATGGGGCTATTCCACGGAAAGATTCTTGAATTTATGTGGTAATCACGATATTCTGGTCTGGGACATTGAAAACCACGGCGACTATTATACAATGAAGGTCAGCGTCAAAGGTTTTTTCGAACTGAAGAGCCTTCTTAGAAAGACCGGAACGAGGGCATCCGTCTTACGAAGATATGGACTGCCTTTTTTTGTGCCTAAAATGAGAAAAAGAAAAATATTTGTGATCGGCCTGCTGGTCTGTCTGCTTTTCTGGATATTTACGGGATTTTACATATGGGATATCAAAATAGAGGGAAATTATTCGCTGACGGAAGATGTGCTGATGGATTATCTGGATTCACAGGGCGTCCATACGGCGATGAAAAAGAAAGATTTGCAGATAGAAGAATTAGAAATGCAGCTTCGGGAAGAATATGATATAATTACCTGGGCATCTCTGCGGGTAGACGGAACGACGCTGGTCATTCAGATTCGGGAAAATGAACTGCCAAATAATGACTATAGTGGTCAAACAGAAACGGATGCAGCTGAACCGGAAAATGATGCGGGGAGCGGAAAGGACATCGTCGCCGCCAAAGACGGCGTCATTGTTTATATGATCACAAGAAAAGGGGTTCCGCAGGTCGCAGTGGGTGATACGGTAGAAAAGGGGCAGATTCTTGTGAGCGGCGCCGTGCCTGTCTATAATGAAGATGCGACGGTGCGGAGATACCAGTACTATGAGGCGGATGCGGATATCATGATTACCTATGAAAAGTCCATTTCCGTGCAGCGTCAGACCGCCTGGCAGGAAAAAGAGTATTCCGGTCGGGAAAAGAAGATTCTGCTGCTCGGCTTTCAGGATAAGGAATGGAATCTTTCGGCCGGAAAAGTGGGTTATGAGACATATGATGTTTCCGGGGAAAAGAAACAGGTACAGCTCCTTGATCATTTATTTCTCCCTGTTTTTTATGGTGTAAAGTATGCCAGAGAATACAGTTATGTGCCCAAAACGCATACGGAAGAAGAGATGCAGCAGATCATGGAAGAGGAATGGAATAAAATATTACAGACTTTAGATGAAAAAGGGGTACAAATTATAGAAAAAAATGTTACAATAAATAAAAATAGGGAATTCTGGGTTTTAAATGCCCGTATGCAGTTGATGGAGGAAGCAATACAGACGGTGCCGAATACGACCGAGCAGGTCCCTGTTACGGAAAGCGAAGAAGAGGTATTGACAGAATAGCCTATGGATGAATTTACGACCAGAATGGATGTTCCGATGGAACATATGCAGAATCTTTTCGGAGAATATGATGCTTATATCAAGAAGCTTGAAAAGGATTTTCATGTCACAATTGTTAATCGGGACGGTGCAGTGAAGATCAGCGGCCGGCGGACAGATGTGGAGAAGGCCGCGGGTACGATAAAGGAACTTGTCCTTTTATCGGAAAGAGGGACGGTTTTACAGGAACAGAATATTGATTATGCGATAGAACTCGGCAAGGAGAACAAAGAAGAGATGCTTCTGACCATCGATGATGACTGTATCTGTCATACGATGAGCGGAAAGCCTGTTAAGCCAAAGACACTTGGGCAGAAACAATATGTGGATGCGATTCGGAACAATATGATCGTATTCGGGCTGGGCCCTGCGGGAACGGGCAAGACATATCTTGCAATGGCAATGGCGATCACTGCCTTTAAGAATAACGAAGTGAGCCGCATCATTTTGACGAGACCGGCCATTGAGGCAGGCGAGAAACTTGGTTTTCTTCCGGGAGACTTGCAGAGCAAGGTAGACCCGTATCTTCGTCCGTTGTATGATGCACTTTATCAGATTATGGGCGCAGACAGTTTTACAAAAAATATGGAAAAAGGACTGATTGAAGTCGCGCCGCTCGCTTATATGCGTGGACGGACATTGGATAACGCTTATATTATTCTGGATGAGGCGCAGAATACGACACCGGCACAGATGAAGATGTTCTTAACGAGAATCGGCTTCGGTTCCAAGGTTGTGATCACGGGCGATGCATCTCAGAAAGATCTGGCGCCTGATGCGAAATCGGGGTTGGATGTTGCGGCGAAGGTTCTGGCTAAAATTGAGGATATTGCTTTCTGTAATTTGACGAGTAAAGACGTTGTGCGGCATCCGCTTGTCCAGAAAATTGTCAAGGCCTATGAAAACTATGAGGCAAAAGAAAGCAACTACTACAAGAATTACGATAAGAAGCGGCGAGGCAGGAATTTTGAACATGGAAGAAAATAAGGAAATAAATCAGGAATTGAATAAAGAAACGAATCAGGAAATAAAAAAAGTAATCTTAGGTGATATGGAAATAGCGGAGAATTCGGAAGACGCGATGAAGAAAGATGATGAAGAGTACGAAAGAAAGCAAAAAATAATAAAGCGGCTGCATTTTTTCATGATGTTTCTTTTATCGGGCGTGATTGCAGGTACTGGGTCTTTCCTGTATGGACATAGTGCAGAAGAAATCATCTGTAATACGGTTATGGTGATGCTTGGGACAGGCATGGTAATCTTCGCGCTTTTATTCAGCGAGGTAAACGACTTGTATTTTTATGCGAATCAGGGCAAATATGGAAAGTTCGTTCTTTTTTATGTGGCGTCGCTTGCGGTGTCTTTAGTCTTTCCGTTGCTTCCCGTTTCCTGTTGGCCCTTTCTGGTCGTATTCATTATTTTAGGGTTGTTCAGCAACAGCATTACCGGTCTGACTGCCGGGAGTGTCTGCCTGATGCTGCCGATCATGCTGGGGAGCGCCGGGAGCAGCCGGGAGTTCATGCTCTATTTTTTCAGCGGCCTGGTAGGGATTCTTGTATTCAGCAGACTGGACGAAGACTTTAAGGTGGGACTTCCTGTTCTGATCTCGTTGGTCTGTCTGACGATCTGTCTGTCGGTGAACATTATTCTTTTTGAGCAGGAACGGCTTTCCATTTCTCAGTTCACTTTTGTGGCGATCAATCTGATGGTGAATTTTATTCTGTTGCTGATTACACTGAAAATTTTCAACGGAAGCGTGATTCATCAGTACAGAGACAGGTATATGGATTTGAATGATCCGGAATTTCCGCTGCTCGTTCAGTTGAAGGAATTTGATAAGGCGGAATACTATCGGGCGATACATACCGCCTATCTGGGGGACAGGATTGCAAAGCGCCTCGGTATCAATGATGTGGTTGTCAAATCCTGTGGTTATTATCACCGAATCGGTATCTTAAGGGGAGAGAATACATGGGAAAATGTGAAAGAAATCTGTGAAGAATACCGCATTCCGGAAGATACACGGAAGGTATTGAGGGAATATCTGAACAAAGCGGGAAAGGTGGTCGCAAAGGAAACGACAGTGTTGATGTTCGCTGACTGCATTGTTACGACCATTCTTGGAGAATTTCAGAAAAATCCGAAAGCAGAATTGGATTATAAGAAGATTATCGATAATGTATTCAATCAGAAACTGGAGACCGGCGCACTGGCAAAGAGCGATATATCCATAGCGCAGATTCGTGAAATGAGAAAGATTTTTAAAGCGGAGCAGTTATATTATGACTTTTTACGTTGAAAATGATACGAAGAAAGAATTTTCTTTTTCTATTGAAGAGATTTTTGAAAAGGTTGCGGATGCCGTTCTGGAGATGGAAGCCTGCCCGTATGAAGTATGTGTTAATCTGCTTTTGACGGATAACGAAGGAATCAGGTTTTACAATAAAGAATACCGCAATATCGACAAGGAGACGGATGTTCTCTCGTTTCCCAATCTGGATTTTGAACAGGCCGGTGTTTTTTCAATCACAGAAGAAGCGGAGGCTGACTGCTTTGATCTGGACAGCGGGGAATTATTGTTGGGCGATATCATTATTTCGGTGGACAGGATTGAAGAGCAGGCCGCAGCATATGGACACAGCAAACGCCGGGAATTTGCGTTCCTGACGGCTCACAGTATGTTTCATCTGTGCGGTTATGACCATATGACGGAGAAAGAAGCGGACGTTATGGAGCAGAAGCAGGAGGCGGTTCTGCAGAAACTTGGAATTGTGAGAGAAGACTGAGCAGGAGCAAAGTGATAAAACAGGAAGGCAATAACAATGAAAATACGAAAGAAAGAGGCGTCTTTTAGCGGAGGAAGCATACGAAAGAATAATAGAAACAATCTTGCGGCGAACGCGGGAATCATCACTTATATGCTCATACTCGGTATGAGGATTCCGTTCGCGGGAATCATCGGGGATGCCGGAATCGGTTTGCTTGCCCCGGCCTTTGAACTTTATATGATGGTCATGTTATTATTTAGTTATGGGATTTCCAGAACGATGACGGGGCTGATTCGTTACCGAGTCAAAAGAGGACAATTTAAAAATGCAGACAGGATATTCCATACGGCGCTCAGGCTTTCCTTGCTTTTTGGACTGATCCTTGCACTTGTGCTGGCGGCGGGGGCCGGTTTCCTTTCTGAAACGGTGTTTCTGGAAACGATGAGCAGCCGGGTGATTCTGGTGGCAGCACCGATCACAGTGTTGACTGCGGCAGTCAGTGCCTTCAGAGGTTTTTTTAACGGAAATGGTTTTGGGCCATTGGTCGCGTGGTCTCAATATATTGAAAAAACAGTGATGCTGATTGCCGGTATTGTCAGTGGAAAACTTTATTATGGATATGGCCGGAAGGTAGCGGCGCTTTTGAAAAATGATATGCCGGCATATGCGAACGGTGCGTTCGGCGTGATGATAGGCATTATGATAGCGGAACTGATCACATTGATTTATCTGTCGGCGGCTTATGCTTTATCTTACGGTTCATGGAAAAGACAGCAGATGCAGGATGCCGGAAGAAGAACAGAGAGCAGCGGAGAAATCGTAGGAATGTTGTTTGGTAACGGATTACCGATGGTGCTTGTTGTTCTGCTTTCCAATAGTTTTATGATGATAGACCAGCGGTTCTTTAATTATTGTATGAACCGAAAGGAAATGGGCGATGTAAGAACGGCCATATGGGGATCCTATTATGGGAAATATGCGGTGCTTGCGGGAATAGGTGCAGCATTTGCCTGTCTGGCGGTGCATGGCTCCATTGGGAAAATAGCCGCTTCTTATGATAAAGAGGAGTACAGGCTGATGCGTGAGCGCATCGGAACTGCGGTCAAAAAAGTCTGTGTTACTGCTTTTCCAGCAGCGGTCATGTTGGCCGTACTGGCGGAAAGCTTTGTTACCGGATTGTATAAAGGTGAGAGTGAGCAGGCAGTTCTGGTGCTCAGACAGGGAACGATTGTTATATTCTTTTATGGAATTGCTTATTTGTTCTGTCAATTGATGTTGAAAATGCGCATGCTAAAAGAATTGTTATTCTGCCTTGCTGTTTCCTTTGCGGTTCATATTCTGGCAGTACTCCTGTTTGTACGAAACGGGCTGCTCGGTGCAGAGGGAATCGTCTATTCCGTTATTCTTTTTACAGGCGTTCTGGCGGTCATGGGATTCGTTCTCGTGAGCCGGCGGGTCAGCTATAAACAGGAATGGATATATTCTTTCGCTTTTCCGGCTGCGGCTGCGGCTGTTTCCGGTTTGGCTGCCATGCTGTTGAACAGACTGCTCTTTGCGCTTGTGGGAGCGATACCGACACTTCTGATCAGCTGCCTTGTCGGAACGGTTCTTTATATGATACTGGTCGTCCTGCTTCATGTCGTAAATGAAAGTGAACTTTCGGAGATGCCTTTTGGCGGCATCTGGATTGCAGTCGGGAGATTACTCGGTGTCTTATGATATTCTTTTAGAAAACGAATGGAAAACTGAATAAATTTATAAATTTGACTGATACTGATAATAGATGACTTTTGGGAAGGGAAGGCTTACCGGAAATGAAAGTTATAAAACGTATCAGTCTTTTTTTGGCTATGGCAGGAATCATGTTCAGTGCCGGCAGTTATGCGACCCTGAAAGCGGAACAGTTTTTCTATCCGAACAAATATGACAAGGATGAGAAAAGTACGGTAACAGAGGAACAGAATGCTTCGCGTGCTGCGGTGAATGGGAGCGGTACGGGCGCTTTCTATCAGGAAGAAGAAAAGGCGAGGGAACAGGTCATTGAAGCTGCGGTTGAGAAGGCACCCGTGATCACGGCGGATACCATTTATCTGATCGAAGAAGTAAATCTGTCTGATGGAACGATAGTGGAGAAAGAAGAGCCGATTCCGGTGAAATATATCGGACTGGACAGGCTGGCCTTTATCGAAGAACTGGAAGCATATGACCGGAATCCGGCGCTTTCCGATTTAAAGCTGGGTTTTCAGAATATTGAACTGTCCAGTTTTTCAAAGGAAAGAGTAGTCATCTGCAAATATTACAGACCGGAGCCGGAAGAGAAAGGCTTTTATCTGATGGTAGCCGACCATTTTGTCATCGTTTATGAAGAAGACAAAAAGACTATCCATATGAATACGGATATTTTGCTGGAAGGTCTGAGCGAAGAACTGCAGACGGAAATAATCGGCGGAAAGTATATCGAGAATGAGAAGGAACTTTATAATTTTCTTGAGTCTTATTCCAGTTAGTGATATCATAATAAAATGGACAGAAAAATTGCGATTATCGGGGGCGGGGCGGCCGGCATGATGGCTGCCGTTCAGGCGGCGGAGGCAGGTGTCTGCGCAGACCTTTATGAGAGAAATGACAGAGTTGGGAAAAAACTGCTTGCCACGGGAAATGGCAGATGCAACTTTTCAAACAGGGATATGAACAGAGATGCCTATTACGGCAGCGCTGTTTCTTTTTATGAGAAATTTTTTTCGGTGTTCGGCGTTTCAGAAACGATTGACTTTTTTGGTCAACACGGAATGCTTATCAAAGACAGGAACGGTTATCTCTATCCGCTGTCGGAACAGGCATCGACCGTACTCGATATTTTTCGGTTTGCACTGGAAAAAGCGAACATTCATCTACATATGGACAGCAAAGTGAAGGCTCTGTCGAGGGAACGGAGGACGGGTGGTTTTCAGGTGATACTCGATGGGGAAAAAAGACAGGAGCCGTGTCTTTATCAGGCGGTCATTCTTGCCTGCGGCGGTATGGCGGCGCCAAAGACCGGCTCTGACGGGAACGGCTATGCGCTGGCCGAAAGTTTCGGCCATCATATCGTGGAGCCTGTACCGGCGCTCGTGCAGCTTCGGTGTCAGGGAGATTTCTGGAAAAGCGTAGCGGGAGTTCGTACGGAAGCGGCATTAGAACTTTTTATCGATGGAAGGAAAAGAAGCGCCGTACGGGGAGAACTGCAGTTGACGGATTACGGCATTTCAGGCATTCCGGTCTTTCAGTTCAGCAGAGAAGCCGCTTATGCGCTTTTATACAAAAAGCAGGTATCGGTAAAGATTGATTTTTTGCCGGATTATGAAGAAAAAGCATATCGGCAGTTCTGGGAGAGCCGTTTTGACACGGGAAGGGAACAGACACTGGAGCAGTTTCTGACAGGAATTTCCAATAAAAAGATCAACCAGCTCGTCATCAGGCTGGCAGGATGTAAGCCTTCGGATACCGCCGGGCGGCTCCCGGAAGGAAAACGGAGAAAGATTGCGGAATTGTATCGGTATTTCACCGTCATGGTCAGCGGAACGAAAGGATTTGAACAGGCACAGGCCAGTGCCGGCGGTATTTTGGCAGAGGAACTGACGGATAGATTGGAATCGGTTTATGTGCCGGGGCTTTTTATGGCGGGAGAGATCATTGATATGGACGGTATCTGCGGCGGCTATAATCTGCAGTGGGCCTGGACGAGCGGTGTCATAGCGGGAAGGGCCGCGGCCGAATATGTCTGCGGTGTCCGTGGGCAGGCCATGAAAGGAACAGGGCAGCGTCATGATTAGGATCAGTCAAATAAAAATGCCGGTTTCCCATAAGGAAGGGGCACTGCCCGAAAAGGCGGCAGAATTATTACATATTGAAAAAAAGGACATTATTTCCTGGAAAATTACCAAAAAGTCGATAGATGCCAGAAAGAAACCGGATATTTATTTTATTTATACGATAGATGTGGAAGTCGCTGAGGAAGAGAAGCTTTTGCGGCGGCTTAGCAGGAATTTCCGTACAAGAGCGGGAATGCGGGGGATTCAGATTCAGAAGGCAGAGGAAATTTCGTATCATTTTCCGAAAGCCATGATGCCTTCCGATGCCGGACGTCCGGTCATCATCGGAACGGGGCCGGCGGGTCTGTTCTGCGGCTATCTGCTGGCGAAGCACGGTTATCGGCCGATTCTGCTGGAACGGGGAAAGGCCGTCGAGGACAGGAGAAAGGATGTTGAATCATTTTGGAAGACAGGGGTTCTGCAGCCGGATTCCAATGTGCAATTTGGCGAGGGCGGCGCGGGCACTTTTTCGGACGGCAAACTCAATACGCTCGTGAAGGACAGGAACGGCAGAAACAGGGAAGTGCTCAGGATTTTTGCACGGGCAGGGGCACCGGAAGAGATTCTCTATGAAGCAAAGCCGCATATTGGGACCGATTTGCTGATGCGTGTTGTGCGGAATATGCGGGAAGAAATTCTTACATGGGGAGGAGAAGTGCGGTTTGAAAGTAAAGTAACGGATATTCTGATTGACAGCGGCGCTATACGGGGCGTTGTCATAAACGATACGGAGCGATTGGAAACGGATACAGTCGTGTTGGCAATCGGACACAGTGCACGGGATACTTTCCAGATGCTCTATGAGCGGGCAGTTCCGATGGAAGCGAAGTCGTTTGCGGTAGGATTGCGGGTGGAACATCCGCGGCGGATGATAGACCGGATACAGTACGGTATGGAAGAGAATCCTTTTTTGCAGGCTGCAGATTATAAAGTAACGGCTAAGACGGAAAGCGGAAGAGGGGTATATTCTTTCTGCATGTGTCCGGGCGGCTATGTGGTAAACGCCTCTTCGGAAAAAGGGCGGTTAGCCATAAACGGTATGAGCTACAGCGGGAGAGCCGGCAGGAACAGCAACAGTGCCGTGATCGTTACCGTGACGCCGGAAGATTTTGAAAGCGGTCATCCGCTTTCGGGCATTGCATTTCAGCGGATGCTGGAGGAAAAAGCATATCAGGTCGGTCATGGCAGTATACCGGTAGAACGTTACGGCGATTTTAAGAAAGCGGTGACAGGAAAAGAACCGGAACCTTCCAGAATTGTGCAGGAATACCCCGATTTTACCCCGGAACAAAAAGGCGGTTATCGTTCTTCATCGGTAGAAACGGACGCAGTCCCGTTTGCACAGGCGCAAATGGAATTTGCGCCTGTGCACTTAATCCTGCCGGAATCCCTGAATCTTGCCTTTATAGAAGGAATGGAACAGTTCGACCGGAAACTGCCCGGTTTTCAGGACAGCGGCGTGTACGTATCGGGTGTGGAGAGCAGGACCTCTTCTCCTGTGCGGATTTGCCGGGACGAGACCGGACAGTCTACAGTCAGAGGACTATATCCATGCGGCGAAGGCGCGGGATATGCGGGCGGTATCACGTCGGCAGCAATGGACGGTATTTATATTGCGGAAAAAATTGCGGAGCATGGATTTTAAATATAGAATGGAGCGTTTACAATGGTAGATTTAAGAGAAATGATGAAAGATAAGAAGAGGATCGTGATCAAGATTGGTTCCTCTTCTTTGCAGCATACGGAAACAGGGGATCTGGATTATACGAAACTGGACGTGCTCGTCCGGGAACTTTGCGACCTGCGGAATCAGGGAAAAGATGTGGTGCTCGTTACATCGGGGGCGATTGCGGTCGGCAGGAAGGCTGTTTTCATCAAAGATGAAAAAGAAGATAACCCGATTGCGGTCAAGCAGGCCTATGCGGCGGTCGGTCAGGCAAGACTTATGATGACATACCAGAAGATTTTTGCGGAATATAATCAGGTGGCGGCGCAGATTTTAATGACAAAGAATACGATTGTGGATAATCTGAATCGTTTCAATGCGCAGAATACATTCGCGGAGCTGTTCAAACTCGGCGTTATTCCGATTGTGAACGAGAATGATACGGTCGCTACTTATGAGATTGAAATCGGTGATAACGATACCCTGTCTGCTATCGTGGCATCCCTCGTCAAAGCAGATTTATTGATTCTTTTATCGGATATCGACGGTCTGTATACGGATGATCCGCGGAAAAACCCGGATGCGCAATATATAGAGGTGGTGGAAAAACTAACGGACGAATTGATGGAAATGGGGAAAACCTCTACCGGAAGTGATTCCGGTACCGGCGGTATGAATACAAAGTTACAGGCTGCAAAGATTGCGGGCAGTACGGGCGTTGACATGATCATTGCCAACAGTAAAGATATCAAGGTAATCCACAGACTGTTGTCCGGCCAGAAAATCGGGACACTTTTCCTGGCGGACCCGGATGAAAATTTTGATCTGCCATTGTATGTGCAGCAGATGCACAGGGAATGAAGATTTTCTAAGGCGTCGAAAGACGCCGCCTAAGAAAATCTAATCATTCCCGGCAGAACGTCCGGTTGGACGTTCTGCGAGGCTGTGAGGAAGGACGCCGGTTGGGAAAATCTAGGTTGTTCTGCCAAGTGGCGGACGGAAAAAGAGGAGAAAGAGAATGGGTGGTAATGGAATAGAAGCGATGATTCAAAGGATCAATGAATTGTATCATAAGTCGCAGGCGGAGGGGTTGACGGATGCGGAGAAAAAGGAGCAGGCAGAGCTTCGAAGAGCTTATGTGGCGAATGTCAGGAATAATTTGAAAAGCCAGCTCGATAATATCTCCATTGTGGAAAAGGATGGAACGATAACAAATCTTGGTGAAAAGCATAATCAGGCGGACGGTTCACAGGAATAGAAAGGAATACTGGAAAAGAAACACTGATGGAAGAGAAGAAGAGGCTTAGAAAGCAGATTTTAGCGCTGCGGGACGCAATGCCGGCAGATGAGCGGGAGGAAAAGAGCCGCCGGATAGCGGAAATGCTGGTATCGATGCCACTTTATGACGGCACGGATATTCTTTTGACTTATGTAAACTATCAAAGTGAAGTCGATACGACTGACTTGGTCAATAAGGCTTTGGCGGACGGAAAGCGGGTTTTTGCACCGAAAGTATCCGGAGAAACAATGGAATTTTATCAACTGACCGGAATGGAGGACTTACAGGAAGGATATAAGGGAATCAGGGAGCCGGTTTGCGGGAAGATGTTTGATGCGGAAACGGTTAAAGGCCAAATGCTTATGCTGATGCCGGGGGCTGTTTTCGATGAGGAATGTCATCGGATTGGTTACGGAAAAGGATTTTATGATAGATATTTAAAGCGTCTATTGAAAACGGGGATCTCTGTTCAGACGCTTGCTTTGTGTTATGAATGTCAGGTCTTGTCGAAAATACCGTTTGAAAAGCATGATGTCAGACCACAGGCAATTTTGACAGAGATGCAGTTCAGAAGGTGTTCGAATGGAACAAATTGAGATAAATCGAGAAAGGAACAGGGGGCATAACGATGAATAAGATGAATAATTTGGAAGAACTGGGAAAAAGAGCAACAGAAGCGAAGTATATATTACAGGCGTTGTCTGCAGAAAGGAAGAATGAAGCGTTACAGGCGGTTGCAAAAGCTTTTTTGGCAAGAAAACAGGAAATGCTTTCTGCCAATGAGAAGGATTTGAAAATTGGGGAAGAAAACGGCATGCACCCTGGTCTGCTCGACAGACTCAGACTGACGGATGAGCGGATTTGCGGGATGGCGGATGGTCTGATGGAGATTACGGAGCTTTCTGACCCGATTGGGGAGATATTGGAGCGTTTTGACAGGCCAAATGGGCTGCACATTACCAAACTGCGCGTTCCGTTCGGTGTTATCGGTATCATTTATGAGTCCAGGCCGAATGTTACTGCGGATGCTTTTGGATTGTGTTTTAAGACCGGCAATGCAGTCATCTTAAAAGGCGGGAAGGATGCGATTCATTCCAATATTGTGATTTCCGAGATCATTCGGGAAACTTTGGAGCAGGAGGGCATTGTGAAGGATGCAATTCAGCTGATCACGGATACGGACAGACAGACAACGAACGAGTTCATGAGGCTGAGCCGGTATGTGGATGTGCTGATTCCGAGGGGCGGAGCAGGATTAATCCGCGCCGTTGTGGAGAACAGTACGATTCCGGTCATTGAGACCGGAACGGGGAACTGCCACATCTATATCGATGAGGATGCGGATATTGCGAAAGCGGTCCCGATCATCATCAATGCCAAGACACAGCGCATCGGAGTCTGCAATTCCTGTGAATCGCTTGTGATTCATGAAAAAATCGCAGACAGGTTTCTCCCGGCGCTTGGCGAGGTCCTGCGGGAGAAAAATGTGGAGATGCGGGGCGATGAGCGGGTAAGAAAACTGATTCCCGACTGTCTGTGCGCAACGGAGGAAGATTATGGGACGGAATATCTGGACTATATTATTTCCATGAAAACAGTTTCCTGTCTGGAAGAGGCGATTGCTCATATAAATCGCTATACGACCCGCCATTCCGATGCCATTGTTACGGAAAATGAAGAGCATGCCCAATCATTCTTACAGGGAATCGATTCGGCTTGTGTTTATGTCAATGCGTCTACCAGATTTACTGATGGATTTGAGTTCGGTTTCGGTGCGGAAATCGGAATCAGTACCCAGAAGCTTCATGCGAGAGGGCCTATGGGGCTGAAAGAACTGACCACATATAAGTATACAATTGTCGGAGATGGACAGACAAGACCGTAAATATGGGAAAATTTTGTATTCTCGTTTTTCTTTTTGAAATTGTTTGAAAAATCAGGAGTTTTTCGCAAATAAATTATTTTTTTTCACACAGTCCTATGATATAATAAAAAAATACTAACAGGAAAACGGGGAGAGATGCTTATGACGGACAAAGAGAAGAAAGAAACGAGAACGAAGAAAAAGGGTTTGGGGATTCAATGTCGTCAACTTAAGCCATAGTTACTCCTTCTTACACAGCAGAAAAAAATTCAAAAAATTTAATAAAAACACTTGACAGGTACGCCGAAAAATGTTGCCCCGCAATTAATTATCTTATTGATTGCGAGGTATCCATATGTTCAAGAAAAACAGCATCTGTAAGCTTATTAAAAATGTTAAAGACCTTATTGCTTCTGCTTCGTTTAAAGAAAAGCACTGTCTCGAAAAAACTGCCTTTACAAGAAACAGAAAGCTTTCATTCCAGGACATAATGTATTTTGTGCTGAGTATGCCGCAAAAGTCACTGACTACAGAACTGGATTTGTTTTTCGATAAAAAAAACTTTTCCATTTCCAAACAGGCTTTTTCAAAAGCGCGCTATAAAATATCACCGCTTGCTTTTGAAGATATTTTTAATTTATCGACCGACCTGTT
>CAJTUC010000009.1 GCA_910579395.1 uncultured Lachnospiraceae bacterium
TACGACCGCGGTTCCGAAGCAGCAGCCCTTGCAGCAGAAGCCTCTGGCATTCCGATGGCAACATCCATCGCGGCATCAGAAGAAAATAAATCTGTTGGTGAATACATGAACAATGCAGTTGTAGCGGCTCCGGGTCTTGAAAATGCGGTTCCGATTTCACAGGGAGGCAATGTTATCATTAACGGCGCACCGAGCAACCAGACTTTCTCCGTTTTGAAAGTTCTTTCCGGCCATACTGATGCGGCGAAGGCACAGGCGGCAGCGATTGGCGGAAGGGTACTGAATGTTGCGAGAATCGACGCATCCGTATACTTTGACACAGCGACTGTAAACTTCTATATGCCTGGTGTTACATCAGGACAGAACATTCAGGTTTACCAGTACGATTATGTGAGCGGACAGTGGATAAGCGTTGCAGTTGCAGAAGTCAGAGAAGACCATGTCGTAGTGGACATGACATCTCTCGGTGTACTGGCATTCTTTGAAGTTCCGGCAGCTGAATAAGAAACGCATTGTATTTTGAATAAAGGTAAATAGGGGGATGCCGCATGGCGGCATCCTCTTTTTTTGACTTACTACACTAACTGGATTGTATTTTTTTCTGTATATATCGCATAGAAGTGTCACATGTATTTTGTGTATAATTTGTATGTAATTTCGTAAAGGAATGATTGACAAACGAAAAGTTTTCACCTATACTATAATCATCATAGAAATTCTAACAGCGTACATTTCGTACATTCAGACAGTTTCTGTCAGATTTTTCTAATGAATCAATCAAATATGGCAGAGACTTTGAAGCTGATAGAAGGGCCGCGTATTTTGTCCTGCCGGAACAAAGGAGGATATAACTATGCAGAAAGTAAAAGAAAAGAAGGAACCAAAACAGACTATCGGAAAGAAGAACGTAAGAAGAAACGTCAAACGGAACTGGAAGGATATCGTGGCCTTGCGGTTCGGCTGGGCGGGCCGCCGGAAAGTGCGCCGCCAGATAAAAGACAGACTGTTCCGCTTCCTGTTCGAAAAAGACAAAGACGCATTATTGCAGTTATATAACGCGCTGAATGGAACGGCTTATCAGGATGCTTCCCAATTAGAAGTCGTAACGATAGAAAATGCCGTCTATATCGTCATGAAAAATGACCTTGCTTTCGTCATCGCAGGCACGCTGAATCTATATGAGCACCAGAGTACCTTCAACCCGAATATGCCCGTGCGTTTCCTGATCTATCTTGCGGAAGAATACCAGAAGCTGGTTGAACAGGCGGAAGCGAGCATCTATGGAACGAAACAGGTCATCTTACCGGCTCCGCAGTGCATTGTTTTTTATAATGGAGAGAAAGCAATGCCGGAAGAACAGATATTATGCTTGTCGGATGCTTTTGAGAAGCAGAAGAGCAGGTCTGATGTAGAACTGAAAGTGCGGATGCTGAATATCAATTACGGAAATAATCTGGAACTGATGGAGAAATGCAGGGTACTGAAAGAATATGCTGAATTTGTAGAGATTGCCAGAAAGTATGTCAAAGAAGGAAAAGAACGACAGGAAGCGCTGAATATGGCCATCGGCTACTGCATAGAACATGATATCCTGTCGGAATTCCTGAAAAGTTATCGAGCGGAGGTGCTGGGGATGTTATTGGAAGAGTTTGATGTAGATAAATATGAGAGGACGATCAAGGCGGAAGGAAGAGAAGAAGGAAGAGAAGAAATCCTCGAATTGACCAGAAAACTAATGGAACAGAACCGTATGGATGATTTAAAGCGGCTGGCAGAGGATTCAGCATATCGTGAGAAGCTATTCCGGGAATTTGGTCTATAGAAAATAAATTTTTTTCACCATAATGTTAAAAAAGTATATAAAAAATGAAGAAAATATAGTATTATGTATAATAAGAACAAGTTCTAAATACTTTTTGATAGGGGAATGAAATTATGCTTGCTACATTAATACCATTATTTGATGAAACGATGACTGTAAAGGCCTATTCCTTATTTGCGCAAAAGGAAAACCGCTTATTAAACCCGAGTTACCTGGGACCGGGAATTAGTGAAGGGATACATGTTGCCGGTCTTGATCTGATTGAAAGTATGGGCATCGAGACGTTGTCTGCGGATAAGGAAATCTTTGTGGAAGTAAATAATATTTCCATTTTCTCAAATATCGACGAACAATGCCAGGCGCCACACGAAAGACTGATTCTGCTGGTCGATCATACGATCACACCGGAAGAAATGTATATCAAGCGCTTTAGAGAGTTGAAAGAAAAGGGATTTTATCTGGCAATCAGAAAACTTCCGATTGAAAAATTTGAAGAATATCAGGAAGTACTTCGGCTGATGGACTATATTTTGCTGGATTACAAAAAACTCAATATCGGCAATGCGAAGCTCTTTTTTAACAAATATTATCCGAATATGAAGATGTGTGCGGTCAATGTCGATTCTCAGGAGGATTATGAGAATTTAGGAAAGATGGGTGGTTTTGCTCTTTTTGAGGGAAAATTCTTCCGTCTTCCGGTCACTGCCAGTAAACAGACAGAAGTAGCGCCCTTGAAAGCGAACTATATTGAACTTTTGAATATTGTGAATGATATTGACTTTGATCTGTCAGAAGCGGCAGATGTCATTGGGAAAGATACGGCGCTCGTTATTTCTCTTTTAAAGATGGTAAACAAAATGAGCGTCAATTCGGAAATTACTTCTATCAGACACGCAGCAGCCATGCTTGGACAGAAAGAACTGAAAAAATGGATTAATACGGCGGTTACGAATGAACTCTGTGCGGACAGACCGAGTGAGATTACGAGACTTTCTCTTCTTCGTGCCAAATTTGCAGAAAATCTTGCGCCGCTGTTTGAAATGGCAATTCATTCTGCGGAACTTTTCCTGATGGGATTGTTTTCCGTGCTGGATTTAATTCTGGATAAGCCGATGAAGGAGGCTCTCGCGATGGTTAATGTCTCTAAGAGTATTGAAGAGGCATTGATCGAGGATAAGGGAGAGTTTGCGGCGGTCCTTGATTTTATCCGTCATTATGAGAGCGCTTCCTGGCAGGAGGTTTCCAGGGTGATGCTGCTTAGAAAGATTGATATGGACCAGGTCTATAATGCTTACACCGAATCCCTGCAATGGTATCGTAATTTGTTCGGAGCAGAATAAAAATGAGAAGAATAGAAGGCTGCATTTTCCTGTATTGTATATGGGGAATGCAGCTTTTTTATCTGTCATTTTATTTATTAACAAAAAATGCAAAGCCTGCTTGACATATTTTGCAAAGTATACTATACTAAAAATGCAAAGCGAGCTTAGCAATAAAAAGATTGAGAGGAAGAATGAAAACGATAATTAAAGAATTACGAAAAGAACGGAAAATGTCTCAGGAAGAACTTGCAAATGCAGTCGGAACGACGAGACAGACGATCACTTCGATTGAAGTGGAGAAGTATACGGCATCTTTGGTGCTGGCCTATAAAATCGCACATTTCTTTGGTCTGCAGATAGAGGATGTATTTGATTTTTCAGATGTGGAGGAGATTTGATATGGATAAGATGAAACAGGAAGTAAAAAGTAAACTGACTTATTGGGAAAGATTGTGTGCTTTATTTACTATTTTAATGGCGACAAATATCTGGAATTCTTTCAGGCCTATAAGCGGCGGAGACAACTTTATAGACTTTTTTCGGGGATTTCAATTGGGCGTTGCAATGGCATTTTTAGTATGTGCGGTGATAAAAGTCATACGGTTCAGGAAGATTCTGAAAAATGAAGAGGCAATCAGAGATTTTTATATCAAGGAACATGATGAGCGGACGATGGCGATTTGGAACAAGTCGGGCGGAACCGTGCTGTATACCTGTGGTGTTCTGATTATTGGAGCAGCGATTGTTGCAGGTTATTTTAATTCGACCGTATTCATTACGCTGACCTTATGCGGCCTTTTTCTATTACTTGTAAAAAATGGACTCTGCATTTATTACTGCAGAACGATGTAAAACAGCAGGATGTAAAACAATAGAATTATGGGATAGCTTTTCATGGAATAGTTTGATATAATAGGTTGAAAATCAGAGATTATCAACAACGAATTTAATCGTTTTGTGAATATTGGGCATCTGTCCAAATATCGCAGGCTGATAGAAAGCGTGGTTATTAACAGCATGGTCAATCGGGTTGATGGGAATCATTATTATGAATATGCGAAGCTGAAAAATGTCAGTGTGTCGGATACCGGTGAAAAGTTCAGTCTTGATTATAAGCAGGATGAGCTGCCAGGTGAGAAAGAGAAGAAGGAGAAAGAGGCAGCCGAACGGGAGAAACAGCAAACCTTAGAGAAAGCCGGTGTCAAAGTAGAGCTTTCAAGCTATGGACGAACGGCCGGAGCTTCGGAAAAATCGCAGACGAATAGGGTAAAGGACCGGGCGGATGCAGGGCAGGGACAATCTCTTTTCGCATCGATTCAGGAATTTGTTCGGACTGCCATAGCAGCATTTAAGGATTTTTTTGATAAAATCTGGAATGATCCGAAAGTAGAAGAGGCTGTGAATGCAGAAGCTGTTGAAGCGGAAGGCGTCGGATTGGAAAGCGAGGCTTCACAGGATTTTTCAGAATTAATGGGCGGACAGACACAGGCGGTACAGGAAACTGCGCCGGCCGAAACAGCGGAAACTTTTTATCAGAACGAGGCGCGGTTAAATCAGGAAATTCAACCATATCTCCAAAAGGGGGATTTAAATCAGGTCATTAATCTTTTAACGGATAACGGGAAAAAGGCAGCGGCCAGAAATTCGACTCTTTTGACTTATTACGATAGAAACGGCAGAATGGTGGAGCCGAATGCATCGGACAGTCAGCGGATTTTGTACGGAGATCGAAATGCACGAACATTATAAAGAAATGAGATAAAAACGGTAAGAGCAGGAAAATATCCGCGGTTACGGAACATCGAAAGGCGAGATGACCCTGTTCTTACCGTTTTTCTTGCCATAATATAACCGTCTATCTGCATGGGTAATGGTATCTTCCACAACATTTCCGATTCTGTGTACAGCGACACCTAGCGTCAGGGAACAGTGGATGGTAGTTTCATTCCATACGAAAAGATGTTCCTCAACACTGGAACGGATGCTTTCTGCGATTTTGCAGGTATAGTCTAAGGGGACTTTCGTCATGATCAGGATTTCTTCTCCGCCCCAGCGGCATACAAACCCGTGTCCGGCGACATGGGTCCGGATGATTTGGGAAATTTCTTTTAAAACAACATCTCCGAAATCGTGCCCATAAGTGTCGTTGACTTTTTTGAAATTATCGATATCACACATGATCAAGCAGAAATTTTCTTCCGTTTTTATAGCGGAATTGAAAAAGTCCTGCATACTCCGGCGGTTATATAATCCCGTCAGCGGATCGATGCTGGCCATATTGTCTAAGGCAACATTCTGATTGCGCAGTAAATTCGTAGCTGCCTGCATATCCATAATAAATACAAGCGTGACTAAAAATAAAAAACCGAAATTGCAGATAGAATTGAAGATATAAATAGCCAGTTCTAAAGCCGGTGATACATTTAACTGGTAGATAGAGCCGGTAAACATGGATATCATACGACAGCCAACAAAGGAAAGGAGTGCTGCCAATCCAAGCAGGGTAGGTACGAGATATTTCTTTTTTGAGTCTTCAATCAGCGTAACGCACATATAATAGCCGAACGGAATCAGCCCGATGGTATACTGCGAGAATCCAAAGCGCCAGCCGACGAAGATTGCTGCGACAAAAGAGTGGATAATGATTTCCACATAGGTAATATAAAAAGTCCTGATCAACTCTTTTTCATATCCATATTTAATGATACTGATACATTTCAAGTAGGTGATGACGCTGCCAATATTAAATATAATCATCGGGTAAATACGAAGAACACTAAAAAGGCCTACAAGAAGAATATGTACGGCTGTGATTGCATAGATAATCAGTTTGTATTTAAATTTTTCAATCTGAATGCTGCGTTCCAACAGATTCTTGATATAACTGAGTTTTGTTATCATATAAAAGACGTCCTAATCTCTGGTATAATATGAAAATACGAAAATATTGAAAAAACAACACTATACTACGAGTATATACCAAAATGTCAGCAAAGTAAATTATAAAATCGGGATTATCACCATATTCTAATGCTTGTCTTTCACAGATACGTCTACTATAATAGTACAGGGGATATTGCATGGAGGTTCCGGAATGAATCAGGAAGCATTCGAACAGGCCAAGATAAAAGTACTCTTAAAACAGCATGACCCGCATGGATTCGGCACTTTGCAGGAAAAGACCGTGCATGCGGTCATGAAATTATACTATGAACCCGATATCGATTATCATGAAGTGCCGATAGAAGGGTATATTGCTGATATATATACAGGCAGCCGTATTATTGAAATCCAGAACGGGAATTTCAACCGTCTGCGGAATAAACTGCAAGCTTTTCTGCCGTTATATCCGGTCATGGTAGTCCTTCCGATTCCTCACTATAAATGGGTCATTTATATGGATGAAGAGAGCGGAGAACTTTCCGGTAAACGAAAATCTCCCATCACTGGCAGTATTTACAGCGCTTTCCCGGAGTTATATAAGATTAAAAGCTTTCTGACACACCCGAATCTGTCCTTTGCATTTCCGCTGATTGATATGGACGAGTATCGCCTTTTGCTGAGCAGAGGAAAAGGAAAACGGAGAAAAGGCAGCCGCTACGACAGAATGCCGCTTGCTTTATATGATGAGATTTTGTTGGAAAGGCCGGAGGATTTCATACAGGTCATTCCCTATGAGCTGGAAGAACCTTTTACCGTAAAAGAATTTGCGAAGGCGGCCCATATCCGGCGTGACCTCGCACAAGTGACGCTTCATATCTTATACAGTATGAAGCTCGTGAAAAGACCGGGGAAACGCGGCCGGGAGTATCTGTATGAAGTTGTCATACAATAGATTTTTTCTTTACATATTTTGTAAATTCATGATAAAATAATCGCGAATGTTATCAGGGGCCTGGGTCGAATTTGCAGGCCGAGCGGAAATGGAGATATTATGGCAAAAGAAAACAAGTACGACGCGTCCAGTATTACCGTACTGGAGGGACTGGAGGCTGTCAGAGTCAGACCGGGTATGTATATCGGGAGCGTTTCGACGAAGGGTCTGAACCATTTGATCTATGAAATCGTTGATAATGCGGTGGATGAACATCTTGCCGGATATTGTAATACGATTTATGTAACGCTGGAAGCTGATGGTTCTGCCACCATAGAGGATGACGGCAGGGGCATTCCGGTGGGGATGCACGAAAAAGGAATCAGTGCAGAGCGGCTTGTATTCACGACGCTTCATGCCGGCGGTAAATTCGATAACGAAGCTTATAAAACGAGCGGTGGTCTGCACGGGGTTGGCTCCTCGGTGGTCAATGCCCTGTCTTCCTGGCTCCATGTACAGGTCAAGACGGAAGGGTTTATTTATGAAGATAAATATGAGCGCGGCGTACCGGTCCTGGAGTTGAAGAATGGTCTTTTGCCGGTCATCGGCAAGACGAAGGAGACAGGAACCAGGATTACCTTTTTACCGGATGATACGATTTTTGACAAGACGAGGTTCAAAGAGGATGATGTCAAGAGCCGTCTGCACGAGACCGCTTATCTGAATCCTAAGCTGACGATTGTTTTTGAGGATAAAAGAAAAGAAGAAACGGAGCATATTGAGTACCACGAGCCGGAGGGCATTATCGGTTTCATCAAGGATATGAACAAATCCAGAGAAACAGTTCATGATGTCATCTATTTTCAGGGAGAAGCGGAAGGCATTAACGTGGAGGTCGCTTTTCAGTATGTGAACGAGTTTCATGAGAATGTGCTCGGTTTCTGCAACAATATTTACAACGCTGAAGGCGGAACGCATCTGACCGGCTTTAAGACGATGTTCACAAACGTCATCAATACTTATGCGCGAGGACTGAACATTCTAAAGGAAAAAGATATTAATTTTACGGGAGCGGATGTCCGCAACGGCATGACTGCAGTTGTTTCCATCAAACATCCGGATCCCCGCTTTGAAGGACAGACGAAAACGAAACTGGACAATCAGGACGCGTCGAAGGTCGTCAGTAAGGTGACGGGGGACGAAATCGTCCGGTATTTTGACCGGAATCTGGAAACGCTAAAAAGTATCATCGGCTGTGCGGAGAAGGCGGCGAAAATACGGAAAGCAGAAGAGAAGGCCCGGACCAATATGTTGACAAAACAGAAGTTTTCCTTTGATTCAAACGGAAAACTGGCAAACTGTGAGTCCAAAGACCCGTCCAAATGCGAGATTTTTATCGTGGAAGGAGATTCCGCGGGCGGTAGTGCCAAAACCGCCAGAAATCGTATGTTTCAGGCAATCCTGCCCATCCGCGGTAAAATTTTGAATGTAGAAAAGGCGAGTATTGATAAGATTCTTGCCAATGCGGAAATCAAGACGATGATCAATGCTTTCGGCTGTGGCTTTTCGGAAGGCTACGGAAACGATTTTGACATTTCCAAACTGCGCTATGACAAGATCATTATCATGGCCGATGCGGATGTGGACGGCGCGCATATTTCCAATCTGCTGCTCACCTTGTTCTATCGCTTTATGCCGGAGCTGATTTTTGAGGGGCATGTCTACATCGCGATGCCGCCGCTCTATAAAGCGATGCCGTCGAAAGGCAAAGAAGAGTATCTGTATGATGATAAAGCTCTTGAAAAATACCGGAAGCGGCACAAAGGGCCTTTTACCTTACAGCGTTATAAAGGTCTGGGAGAGATGGATGCAGAGCAGCTTTGGGAAACGACGCTCGACCCGGAGACGCGGCTTTTGAAGCTTGTGGAAATCGAAGATGCACGTATGGCTTCCGAAGTGACGGAAATGCTCATGGGAACGGAAGTGCCGCCGCGTAAGGAGTTTATTTATCGTCATGCAAAAGAGGCGGAGTTAGATGTCTGATGGAAGAGGAAACCGTGGAAGAAAGCCCAATAAATGGATTTTCCCGATTATTTGTGTTGGAATCTCCCCTGTACTGGGTATTTTCGTGGATATATGTATCTTATTTCCACCCCGTGCGGATGCGCATGGACATGGGATACCGGTTTGTTCCATTCTTTTTCCGTTACTTGCGTCATTTGCTGCTGTTGTCATATATCTTGTGATGGCGGCTAATGCAGCATGGAAAGCGGTATCATCACGGGGAAAGCATTATGAATATATCAAATCATTCTGGAAATACAGTGATGCAGATGAACCTGTGCTGACGCTTCATGAGATCGATCTGAATGCAGGCAGGAATGGCATGCGGTGTATAGAAATTTATAAAGACGGACATGCGGAGTGTTTGGAGAATAAAGGCGTGTATGCACCGGTTCCGACGGTTGAATCCATTAATGTTCTGCCGAATTATACGGCTTATATCATAATGAAACAGGAGTTTGAAGAGATATGGAACCGATGAAGTTATAAGAGGAAGTAATGATTGAAAAATCAGCGATTTTAAATTGCGGATTTGTGTCTTACAGTCACAAATGCCGCAGATTGAGTAAGAATAGAGGATTACTATGGACGATAACAGAATTATAAAAACCGAATATTCTGAGGTCATGCAGAAATCTTTTATCGATTATGCGATGAGCGTTATTATTGCCAGAGCGCTTCCGGATGTGCGGGATGGTCTCAAGCCCGTGCAGAGAAGAACGCTTTATGATATGTATGAACTCGGTATTCGCTACGACAGACCGTACCGTAAATCGGCGCGTATCGTTGGCGATACGATGGGTAAATATCATCCGCATGGCGACAGTTCCATCTATGAGGCGCTCGTTGTTATGACGCAGGATTTTAAGAAAGGACTCCCGCTCATCGATGGACACGGCAACTTCGGCAATATCGAAGGAGACGGAGCGGCGGCCATGCGTTATACGGAAGCCCGGCTGGAAAAGATCACGCAGGAAGCGTTTCTTGCCGATCTGGACAAAGATGTGGTTGATTTTATGCCCAATTTCGATGAAACGGAAAAAGAGCCGAGCGTCCTTCCCGTTAAGATACCGAATCTTTTGATCAATGGTTCGGAAGGCATCGCGGTCGGTATGGCGACCAATATTCCGCCGCACAATCTGGCGGAGGTCATCAACGCGACGAAAGCCTATATGCAGGATGAAAATATTACAACAAGGGAACTGATGCGTTATGTCAAAGGGCCGGATTTCCCAACGGGCGGTATCGTTATTAATCAGGATGAACTTCTGAATATTTATGAGACCGGAACAGGTAAGATCAGAATCCGAGGCAAGGTTGAGGTAGAGAAAGCGAAGGGCGGGCGCATCAATCTTGTCATTACGGAGATTCCCTATACGATGATCGGCTCTTATATCGGAAAATTCTTAATGGATGTGGCATCGCTCGCGGAAACGAAGAAAACACAGGACATTGTTGATATCACCAATCAGTCATCCAAAGAGGGTATCCGTATCGTCATCGAACTGCGGAAAGACGCCGATGTGGAGAATTTTAAAAACCTGCTCTATAAGAAAACGAAGCTAGAAGATACGTTCGGCGTGAATATGTTGGCCATTGCGGACGGAAAGCCGGAGACGATGGGATTAAAGCAGATCATCAAGGCCAGTGTGGATTTCCAGTATGAAGTCGCTACAAGGAAATATAAGAATCTGTTGGAAAAGGAACTGGAGAAAAAGGAAGTTCAGGAAGGTCTCATCAAGGCATGTAACGTCATTGACCTGATCATCGAAATCCTGCGGGGGTCCAAAGACAGAGCGATGGCGAAGGCCTGCCTGGTAGAGGGCAAGGTAGACGGCATCAAGTTCCGGTCTAAAGAATCGAAGATTATGGCGGCGCAGCTCATGTTTTCCGAAAGACAGGCGAATGCGATTCTGGAAATGCGTCTGTATAAGCTGATCGGCCTTGAAATAGAGGCACTCATCAACGACCATGAGGAGACCATGGCGAATATTTACCGTTATGAGGATATTCTGGCGAGACGGGATTCCATGGCACAGGTCATCATCAATGAATTGGATGAAATCAAAGCGGCCTATGCGAGACGCAGAAGAACGGAGATTACCAATGCCGAAGAGGCTGTTTATGTAGAGAAAAAGATAGAAGAGATGGACATCGTGTTCCTGATGGACCGTTTCGGTTATGCAAGGACGATTGACCTACAGACTTATGAACGAAATAAAGAATCCGTTCATGCAGAGAATAAATATGTATTTCAGTGTAAGAATACCGGAAAAATATGCCTGTTTACCAATACCGGCCAACTCCATACCATCAAAGCGGCCGACCTTCCTTTTGGAAAGTTCAGGGACAAAGGGGTTCCGGTGGATAACGTCAGCAATTATGAATCTGCAAGAGAAGAAATCATTTATGTGGCAAGTCAGACCGATCTGAATCTTTATCGTGTGATTTTTGCAACAAAACTTGCTATGCTGAAAGTCGTTGACGGCGGAGAGTTCGATGTGACGAAGCGGACCGTTGCCGCGACCAAGTTACAGGAGAATGACGAAGTGATCAGCGTTGTGACGCTGACGGAACAGCATCATATTGTTTTACAGTCGAAAAACGGTTATTTTCTCCGGTTTACAGTTGACGAAATTCCGGAGAAAAAGAAGGGCGCTATTGGTGTCCGCGGCATGAAACTCGGTGATGGCGACTGCCTGGAGGCTGTTCACTATACACGGCCTACGGATACTCAGGCCATCGAATATAAAGGAAAAGAAATCGAGTTAAATAAGCTGAAGTTGGGAAGCAGAGACAGCAAAGGCGTCAAAGTACGCGTATAAAAATAGGAAAACAGAAAACAAGGAGGCGGCACATGCGGGTCATCGCGGGAAAAGCTAGGAGCTTGAGATTAAAGACTCCGGAAGGACTGGAAACAAGGCCGACCACAGACAGAATTAAAGAGACACTGTTCAATATGTTACAGCCTTATCTGCCTGGTGGTATTTTCATCGATTTGTTCAGTGGAAGCGGCGGAATTGGCATTGAAGCCCTAAGCCGGGGAGCAAAACATGCCTATTTTGTGGAAAACAATAAGAATGCCATTGCCTGTATACAGGAAAATCTAAAATTTACGAAGCTGATGGAGGATGCAACGATCTTAAAGCAGGATGTGCTCAGCGCACTTTCCGGCATTCATGAAAAAGAAGCGGACGTTATTTTTATGGACCCGCCTTATGATCAGGGTTATGAAAGACAGGCGCTGGAACTTCTGGGCAGGCAGTCTTATGTGACGGTAGATACGTTGATCGTTGTGGAAGCCTTGCAGGAAACGGATTTTTCTTATGTGGAGGTGCTCGGCTTTTCCGTGACGAAAGAAAAGTGTTATAAAACAAACAAACATGTGTTTTTGATGAAGACTGGACTTTTTTAGTAAAGTGATTTATGATAGATTTATATAAGAATTGTCTGGGGAAAGGCATGGTTATTAAAATGAGGGCAGCAATTTATCCAGGAAGTTTCGATCCGGTCACATTCGGCCATCTTGACGTTATTAAAAGAGCAGCCGAGATTTTTGATGAATTAACGGTAAGTGTGTTGAATAATAAAGTAAAGACTCCATTGTTTTCTGTGGAAGAACGTGTTAAGATATTGGAAGAGGCGACAAAAAATATTCCGAATGTGAAAGTGGATTCTTTCAGCGGTCTTTTAATTGATTATGCAAGACGTAAAGGCGTACATGTAGCAATCCGGGGACTGCGCGCAATCACGGATTTTGAATATGAACTGCAGATAGCTCAGACGAACCGGAAGCTTTCAAACGGGGAGCTGGATACGATATTTTTGACAACGAGTCTGGAATATGCTTATCTAAGTTCCACCAGTGTCAAAGAAATTGCCAGCTTTAACGGCGATATCTCTCAATGTGTTCCGGAATTTGTCGGGAAACTGATTTATGAAAAATATGGCTATAACAGATAGGAGTAAAGATGAGCAGCAGAATCGAACAATTAATCGATGAGATTGAGGATTATATTGATGGATGCAAATATCAGCCTCTTTCCAAGACCAATATTATTGTAAATAAAGAAGAGATTGATGAACTTCTGCGTGAACTTCGTATGAGGACGCCGGATGAGATCAAGCGTTATCAGAAAATTATATCCAACAAAGAAGCCATTCTGAATGATGCCCGTTCCAAAGCGGAAGCTTTGATCAACGATGCGACTGTACATACCAATGAACTGATCAATGAGCATGAAATCATGCAGCAGGCTTATGCGCAGGCGAACGAGGTCGTTACGCTGGCAACGCATCAGGCACAGGAGATTCTGGACAATGCCACAATAGAGGCCAATGGCGTCCGGGCGGCCGCCGTGCAGTACTTAGACGATATGCTGGCAAGTCTCGAGAATCTGATGACAACGACATTAAATGCCACAACTGCGCATTATGAGAGCTTTTTCAATACCATTAACGGCTATAATGAGGTCGTTAAGGCGAATCGTGCAGAACTGATGCCGCAGAGTGTGGAAAAACTGCTGAAAGAAGCAGACTACGATGATAAAGCAGAGGAATCGATTAATTTGGATTTATTATAAGGAGAGTATTACGATAAAGCGCATGGCTATGATTGTTATGATTCAAAAGTTCACAATAAGCTGGTTTCACAGGGAAGCCGGCTTATTCTTTTTCATAAGAGGAATTATTTTCCTGTTGGCATTGGCCGGATTTGGGTACCTTATGGGAAATATGGCGTTCGTTTCTTATGCGAGTGAATCTAAGACTTCTCCGGATACACCGGACGAAACAGGTTCTGCAGGCGAGGATGCCGGCGTTGGGAATGATAATGATACAGCACCGGATGCGGCAGATGATTCCGTCATTATCGTGATAGATCCCGGCCACGGCGGAGAAAATCTGGGAGCGGAGTACGAGGATTATACGGAAAAAGAGATGACACTCATTGTCGCAGAAGCGATGAAGGAAGAATTGGAACAGTATGAGGGCATTACCGTTTATTTGACGAGAACGGGAGATGAAGATCTGTCGCTGGAAGAAAGATGTGAATATGCGGCGAGCGTCAATGCGGATTTCCTTTTCTGCCTGCATTTTAATATGTCCGAATATCATACGCTGTTCGGTGCAGAAACGTGGATTTCGGCTTTTGGGGAACAGTACAGCAGAGGATATGCTTTTGCGGATATTGAAATCGGACTGCTTCAGGAGATGGGGCTGTATTCCCGCGGCATCAAGACGAGGCTGAATGACAAAGGAGAAGATTACTATGGCATTATCCGCCATTCCACAGAGCGGAATATGCCCTGCGTGCTGATCGAACATTGTCATCTCGATCAGGAAAACGACCAGCCTTTTTATGACAATCAGGAAAAGCTGGAAGCTTTCGGCAGACTGGATGCGGAAGCAGTTGCCAGATATTATGGGCTGCGTTCAGAAAGTCTTGGAAAGGATTTCAGCGATTATCAGAATATTTCGGTGCCTGTGCCGACCCAGACGATGAAACCGGACTCAACGGAACCGGATATCTGCATGGTCGAACTGGTGAATCAAAATATGGAAAACGGTGAAGTGACCGTCAGTGTCTCGGCGGCGGACTATGACAGTGGTATGCTCTATTATACATACAGCTATAATGGCGGAATGACTTTCTCGGAATTACAGAGGTGGCCGGATAAATCCAGGGATACTTTTGAATTTACGCTGACGGTGCCTTCCGGCATGGTACCGCAGATAATTATCAACGCTTATAATGGCTATGACTTATATACAACGAGCAATACATTGAGCCTTCCGTCAATGAATTACGAAACGGAACTGGCCGAAGATGCAGAAGAGCCAAGAGAACCGGACGAGGCAGTGGAAAGCGCCTCCGGCAGTGTGCTTTCCGAAAAAAACAATAAAACGGCCGAAGACGAAAGCGGACAGAAAGAACCTCAGCCAATGACGATGGGCTATTTCCTGCAAATATGTCTGTTCTGTGCGATACTTGTTTTTGCCATGGCCTTTTCCATGATATTGATTCTCAGAGGATATAAGAGAAGGCGGCGAAGAAGGCATAGATAAGCGCTGTAATTGCCGTCTGGATACATTTATGCAGGAAATACTGCAAAACGGAAAGATTTGTTTCCTTTATCATACTGTACGTCTGCGCCATGCAGGAAAAACCGCCAAAGGGTAGCAGAATCAGTACCATAAAGTATCCTTCTTTTCCGACGCGGCTGATACCGCTTGTGATTTCCAACAGGCAGTTACACAGGGCTAAGAAGCCATCGGACAGGGAGGTAAAGGGTAAGAACAGGATATTCAGAAGATTAAAGAAAACCATGTATCCGCCCAGTTTGCCGATGCCGATCAGACCGGAAACGATGGAATCGTCTATGGCAGCTAACAGAGAAGGCTGGTTCGGCTTCGTTAGGGATACAGCCTGAAAGACTGCTGTAAAATGAGGCCGCTGCCGCCGGCCCGGGCAGCCGAAAAGGTGGAGGAATGCGCCATAGCCAAGCGGCACGCCATACATAATAAGAAAAGGCAGCCGGCCGGATAAGGACAGAGTGCTCGTCACAAAGCTGAGAAAATAAATGGGGCCGATATTGTTACAGAAGGAAAGCAGATAGGCGCCTTCTTCTTCCGACAGTTTTCCGGATTGACACAGTTCGCCGACGACCCTTGCACCCATTGGAAAGCCGCAGAGCATCCCCATCAGGATTACATAGGAACCGTTCAGGGAGGTTCCCCAGATTTTGTGAAAAAGAGGATGGAAAAAGCGGGCGAAGCTTTCTGTCAGATTCATCCGCACCATTACGCCGGAGAGGATCATAAACGGAAGCAGGGTCGGAATCATTTTGCGCAGCCACAGGAGCAGGCCGGTATAGGCATAATTAAGCGACCTTGCCGGATAGCGCAGAAGCAGAAAAGTCAGATAGAGGGCGAGCAGTGTAAAAAGTATCTGAAAAAAAGAATCTTTTAATTTCTGCAGCATGATCTGTCCGCCCTTTTTGGAGTTCTTTTTCATTATATGCTGGAAGGATGAACGGATATGCGTTTGGATAAATTTTTGTGTGACTTACAATATGGGACAAGAAGCAGCATTAAGAAAGATATCAGGAACGGGTTTGTATCCGTTAATGGTATGATTATCCGTCAGAGCGATTATCAGGTAAAAGAAGGAATAGATGAAGTCTCTTACCGGGGAATTTCCTGTGTATATCAAAAATACGTTTATTATATGCTGCATAAACCGGCGGGAACTGTCTCCGCTACGGAAGATAAAAGGGAGAAGACCGTTATTTCTTTATTGAAGGAGGCAGGCCGCGGCGACCTGTTTCCGGTGGGGCGGCTGGATAAGGATGCGGAGGGGCTGCTGATTATTACGAATGACGGTCCGCTCGCCCATGAACTGCTTTCGCCGGCCAGACATGTTGAAAAAGTCTATGAATGCACGCTTGCGAAGGAGATTACGGAGACTCAGAAACAGATAATCGAGCAGGGCGTGGACATCGGGGAGAAAAAACTGACTTTACCGGCAAAGGTCGATATCCTGTCGGAAAAGAAGATTGCCCTGACGATTGCGGAAGGCAAGTTCCATCAGGTGAAGCGGATGTTAAAGGCCGTCGGCAACGAAGTGCTGTATTTAAAAAGAATCCGTATGGGGACAGTATCCCTTGATATGAAACTGAAACCGGGAGAATACCGGGAACTGACAGAGAAAGAAGTGCAAATGCTGAAAACACAGGAGATACGGAGAGAACAGAATATGGAAGAATCGTTACATCCCATTTTGGCGCTGGAAGGCGTGGATGCAGTCATTTTTGATCTGGATGGTTCATTAGTCGATTCTATGTGGGTGTGGAAGAAAGTCGATGTCGAATATCTGGGCAGATTCGGCATTGAGCCGCCGGAGGATTTGAATCATTTAATCGGAGGACGCAGTTTTCATGAAACAGCAGTCTACTTCAAGGAACTCTTTCAGATTCCGGATGAAACGGAGCAGATCAAAGCCGACTGGAACCGGATGGCATGGGACAAATACAAACGGGAAGTTCCGTTAAAGGATGGGGCTGGGGAGTTCATAGAGCTTTGTGTTCAAAAGAAGATTAAACTCGGCATTGCCACCAGCAATTCCAGAGAACTTGTGGAGAATGTCATTGCCGCCCATGCGTTACAGGGGCATTTTGGCTGCATTATGACGAGTCATGAAATTACGAAAGGAAAACCTGCGCCGGACATTTATCTGGCGGCGGCCAAAGAGCTTCATGTAAAACCGGAGCGCTGCCTCGTATTCGAGGATATTGTACACGGCATTCAGGCAGGAAAAGCGGCCGGGATGAAAGTATGCGCCGTTTACGACGAAGCTTCCGTATCGCAGGATGAAGAAAAAAGAAAACTTGCCGATTATTATATTCATGATTTTAAGGAGCTGATCTGAGACAATGGGATTTTTACCGATATCGAAAGAGGATATGCAGAAAGCGGGAATTGAACAGCTTGATTTCGTATATGTCATCGGGGATGCTTATGTGGATCATCCTTCTTTCGGACACGCCATTATCAGCAGACTTTTGGAGGCGCACGGTTATCGCGTCGGTATTATTTCGCAGCCGGATTGGAAGGATGATGCAAGCATTTCCGTACTGGGCATGCCGAGACTCGGCTTCCTGATTTCAGCCGGCAATATGGATTCTATGGTCAATCACTACTATGTTTCCAAAAGGCACAGGCCGGGAGATGCCTATACGCCGGGCGGGGAGGCATTCAAACGGCCCGATCATGCGACGGTCGTCTATGGGAATCTGATTCGCAGAAGCTATAAGGACGTGCCTGTCATCATTGGCGGTATTGAGGCGAGTTTACGCAGAATGGCGCATTATGATTACTGGTCAGATCAATTGAAGCGTTCAATCCTGTTGGATTCTCAGGCGGATATCCTGTCCTATGGGATGGGTGAGAAATCCATTGTTGAGATTGCAGATGCGCTCAATGCCGGAATTGCGGTAAAGGATATTACCTTTGTGAAGGGAACAGTCTATAAAACAAGGGAGCTTTCCAGCGTATACGACGGCATTATGCTGCCTTCCTATGAAGAAATGCAGACGGCGCCGAAACGCTATGCGGACAGCTTTGCCATCCAGTACCAGAATACCGATCCTTTTACCGGAAAGACGCTGATTGAAGAATATCCGCATCAGGTCTATGTGGTACAGAATCCGCCCCAGAAGCCGCTTTCGACGCCGGAAATGGATGCGGTCTATGAACTGCCTTATATGCGTACCTATCATCCTTCGTATGAAGAACAGGGCGGCGTCCTGGCGATTTCGGAGATTCAGTTTTCATTGATCAGCAACAGAGGCTGTTTTGGCGGATGCAGTTTTTGCGCGTTGACCTTTCATCAGGGAAGGACCGTGCAGGTAAGGAGTCATGAGTCTATTTTAAAAGAGGCGGAGCTTCTTATAAAAGCCCCGGACTTTAAAGGATATATCCATGATGTAGGCGGCCCGACAGCGAATTTCAGAAAGCCTTCCTGTGAGAAGCAGCTGACGAAAGGCGTCTGCAAAGACAGACAGTGCCTTTTCCCGAAACCCTGTCCAAATTTACAGGTGGACCATTCGGATTATCTCATGCTGCTTCGAAAGCTGCGCGCTCTGCCCGGTGTCAAAAAAGTCTTTATCCGTTCCGGTATCCGGTTCGATTATCTTCTGGCGGATAAGGATGATACTTTTTTCAGAGAACTGGTGGAGCACCATGTAAGCGGGCAGCTGAAAGTGGCGCCGGAGCATATTTCCGACGCGGTGCTTTCTGAAATGGGAAAGCCGGGCAGAATAGTTTATGAGCAATTTGTGCGAAAGTATGATAAAATAAATGAGAGACTTGCGAAAAAGCAGTTCCTTGTTCCTTATCTGATGTCTTCCCATCCGGGTTCGACATTAAAGGAAGCGGTGGAACTGGCGGAATACCTGCGGGAGTTCGGATATATGCCGGAACAGGTACAGGATTTCTATCCGACGCCGTCGACGGTGTCCACCGTCATGTATTATACCGGCATCGACCCGCGAAATGGGAAGAAGATCTATGTCTGCCGGAATCCGCATGAAAAGATGTTACAGCGCGCGCTCATTCAATACCGCAATCCTTCCAATTATGAGCTGGTGCGGGAAGCGCTCATCAAAGCGGGCAGAGAAGATCTGATTGGCTTTTCCGATAAATGTCTGATACGGCCGCGGAAAGTCAAAGAGCAGAATACAGGCACGAGATCGGACAAAGAAAAGAGAACAAAGGAAAATCGTAAGAGGAACGAAAAGGAAAATTCTCCAAATCATAAGGGAAAGGGAAACACAAAAGGGAAAACGATTCGGAATGTACATAAGCGTAAGAACAAAGCATGAGTTTACCAGAAAGGATTGTGCAGGAAGGGAGAGTAGGTTGAAAAAATATTTCAACCGTGAATTTGAGCCTTTCAGACACAAATGCCACAGACAGAGAGAAAGGCATGGTGATTTGTATGAATATTGCAATTATTACAGGAGCATCTTCCGGTATGGGAAAGGAATTTGCCAAACAGCTTGCGGGAAGCCTGACAAAAACGGATGAAATCTGGCTGCTTGCAAGAAGACGGGAGCCGCTTGAGCGGCTGGCGCTGGAATTGACCAAAGAGGTAAAGGAAATGTCGGAGAGCGAAGAGCCGCACCATGAAAAAACAATTAAGGTCAGGACGATCGCTATCGATATTACGGATGAGAAAAAGCTTTCACGATTTGCAGAAGTACTTATGATACGAAATGCCGGCATTTCAGTGCTCGTGAACTGTGCAGGGACGGGAATCTATGGCGAATTCGAGAAGCAGAGCCGGGATGAAGTGACGGAAACGGTACGGCTGAATGTACTCGCTCTGACACAGATGACAAAATTCTGTCTGCCTTATATGAAAAAGGGCAGCAAGATCATACAGGTCGCTTCCGGTTCCGCTTTTTTGCCGCAGAAAGATTTTGCGGTCTACGCGGCTTCCAAGGCCTATGTTTACTCGTTTGGCAGGGCGCTTGGCAAAGAATTAAAGAAGAAGGGCATTTTTGTGACAGTTGTCTGTCCAGGGCCTGTCAAGACACCGTTTTTAGGTCATGCTTACGGAAGATATGGCAAAATGGGATTTCTAAAAAAATTGACGATGGCGAAGCCGGAAAAAGTGGTACGAAAAGCTTTAAAGGACTGTAAAGGCGGTAAGTCGGTATCGGTCTACGGAATGCCGATGAAGCTGCTGTATAAGCTGACAAGAGGACTGATTCAATGAAAAAGAAAGTACAAAAGGGCTGTTATGGCTATATTTCCTATCAAAAAAAGATGTCTGTCGCACGAACCGTTCTTTTTTTCGTTTTGTCGCTGGCGATATACGGTATCGGATTCTATTCCACCGGAAGCAATAAGAATCTGCTGACCGTTGTTGCGGTGCTTGGCTGTCTGCCGGCCTGTAAGAGCGCGGTCAATGCAATCATGTTCTTTCGGGCGGAGGGCTGCAGTCAGGCGGCTTTTGAGAAAATAACCGTTTATGATGATTATCTGACAGGTTTTTATGATATGTATTTTACTTCCTATAAAAAGAATTTTCCGCTTAGTCATATAGTATTAAAAGGAAATGTCATATGCGGCTATACGGAAAGCAGCAAATGTGACTGTAAAGCAGGAGAGAAACACCTGGAACAGATGTTGCAGCAGGATGGTTACAAGCATATGACGGTTAAAATTTTTGATAATCTTGACAAATATACAGACCGACTCGGTCAATTGTTGAAACTGGAAACGGAAGAGAGCAAAAACCGACAGGGAATGATTCAAATGTTCTATTCCATTTCTTTGTAGAAGAAATGTTTTTCTTTGTAGAAGAAATGTTTTTCTTTGTAGAAGAAATGTTTTTCTTTGTAGAAGAAATGTTTTTTGCTGTAAACGGGGAAAATCATGTATCAGAGAACAATTACGGAACGGGAAGCGGGGCAGCGGTTCGATAAATATCTGCACAAACTGCTTCCGGAGGCAGGCTGCGGCTTTTTGTATAAAATGCTGCGGAAGAAAAATATCGTGTTAAATCAGAAAAAGGCCGATGGAAGCGAGAAGCTTGTATGCGGTGATGTGGTATCCGTCTATTTTGCGGTTGAAACTCTGCAGAAATTCATGGGACAGCAGGCGGCGTTCCGCGGTGGGGAAACTTTAAAGAATAGCCCCACATCAAATGAGTCCATATTTCATCAAAACGGCCTTGCGGATATCACCGTCTTATATGAAAATGAACATATCTTGCTGGTGGATAAACCAGCAGGAGTCCTGACACAGAAGGCAGCAAAAGATGATGTTTCTCTGAACGAATGGCTGACAGATTACCTGCTTGAGAAAGGGGAGATAGCGCCGGAAGAACTGCAGACTTTCCGGCCTTCCGCGTGTAACAGACTGGACAGGAACACGAGCGGCATCGTATTGTGTGCTAAATCCGTCCCGGGGGCACAGCTGCTTTCTGAAGCTCTGAAAACGCGCTGTCTGCATAAATTTTACAGGCTCTATGTCAAAGGAAGTCTGACCGAAGAAAGAACAATTGAAGGTTTTCTGCATAAAGATGCAAAAAGCAATAAAGTAAAGATTCATTCTGCAAAGGAAGGCTGCGGGGGAGATTCTTATATTCAGACAAGGTATATACCGATTCGGCAGGAAAAGGATAAGACGCTGCTGGAAGTAGAACTGATCACCGGAAAGCCGCATCAGATACGGGCACATCTTGCCAGCATCGGACATCCGCTGCTGGGTGATTATAAATATGGCGACAGGGCATGGAATAACGAATACCGCAGACAGTATCATATAGAGCATCAGCTTCTTCATGCGTATAAAGTTGTGTTTCCGCATCTTGATGAGCCGTTTAAGGATATCGACGGAAGAAGCTTTTATGCACCGATACCCGAAATTTTTGATAAAGTCAGGATAGATAAATAAAGCGTTTTTACAGCAAACGTTTCGTGCTGAGAGAAAGGCATGGTTATTGCTATGGCAACTTGGAATTCCAGAGGACTTCGCGGTTCCACACTGGAAGATTTAGTTAACCGCACCAACGAAAAATATCTTGAGAACGGATTGGCGCTCATTCAAAAGATACCGACGCCGATCACGCCGATCAATATCGATAAACAGAGCAGGCACATAACGCTTGCCTATTTTGAACAGAAGAGCACCGTCGATTATATCGGCGTAGTGCAGGGAATCCCGGTCTGTTTCGATGCGAAGGAATGTGCTTCGGATACATTTGCGCTCCAGAATATTCATGACCATCAGGTTGCTTTTATGGAACAGTTCGAACGTCAGAAAGGCATTGCTTTTTTCCTGATATATTATACGCATCGGGATGCCTTTTATTATCTGCCCTATGAAATGCTGCGGTACTTCTGGGACAGGGCGAAAGAAGGGGGCCGGAAAAGCTTTCGATATGAAGAACTGAATCCGGCTTATGTGCTGCCAAAGAAGCATGGAATTTTGGTGCCGTATCTGGATATGCTGCAGAAAGATCTGGATGACAGAATTGACTAGACGAATTTATTCCTGTGAGCAACGGGCCGATCAGCCGCGCTTGCACGAATATTTGGCACAGGCTGAGAGAAGGGCATGGTTATTAATATGAAAATACAAAAAAGAAACGCCAAAACCGAAAAGATGCGTATCATATCTGTTACTGCCGTTCTTCTGTTGCTGACAGTTGGTTTTGCCTGTACACCGATAAAAGGACAAGCAGCCGAGCCCTGGAAGGCTGAAAAGGCTGTCGTAAACGAAGCTGCCACTGCAGAATCCGCAAAAGAGGCAGGCCCTCTGGTGGTTATCGATGCGGGGCACCAGGCGAAAGGAAACAGTGAGAAGGAACCGATCGGGCCGGGAGCCAGCGAAATGAAGGCGAAAGTTGCGGGTGGAACGAGCGGCTGTGTCAGCGGTCTGCATGAATATGAACTGACTCTTGCGGTAGCTTTAAAACTCCAGCAGGAATTGGAAGAGCGCGGTTATACGGTGCTCATGATCAGAACGGAAAATGATGTTAATATCAGTAACGCGGAACGGGCCATTGTCGCAAATGAAGCGGAGGCCGATGCCTTTATCAGGATTCATGCTGACGGTTCAACGAATTCATCGGCAAATGGCGCGATGACGATCTGCCAGACCGCGGATAATCCCTATAATGCGGATTGGTATGAGGAAAGTCGTGCGTTGTCGGATGCGGTCCTTAACGGCTTGGTTGAAGAGACGGGTTGTAAGAAAAGAAGCGTATGGGAGGTAGATACCATGAGCGGCATTAACTGGTGTCAGTTGCCCGTTACCATCGTAGAGATGGGATTCATGACAAATCCTGTAGAAGATAAGCTGATGGCAACGGAGGAATATCAGCAGAAGCTTGCCAAAGGAATTGCCGACGGAATCGATGTTTATTTTACAAAAGAACAGAATTGACAAATGCCGCTTTTTTCGATATACTACATATACTTGTCAAGTTATCACATTAGCGAATTAGCACTTTAAAGTGATAAAGCGGCATGGCAGGAATGATGCAATTATTTAGAGCGGCAGAAAGGATATCATAATTTAATGAACAGAAAACTGGTACATACGCCGGAAGGGGTTCGGGACATTTACGGCGACGAAGAAGAAAAAAAACTGAATGTGGAGAGACTTTTATCGGAAAAAATTCATTCTTATGGCTGTCGTGACATTCAAACGCCGACCTTTGAATTTTTTGACGTTTTTTCCAAAGAGGTTGGAACAACACCGTCCAGGGAATTATATAAGTTTTTTGACAAAGAGGGCAACACACTTGTGCTGCGGCCTGATTTTACGCCATCTATCGCAAGATGTGCAGCGAAGTATTTTATGGACGAAGAAGTTCCGATACGGCTTTGCTATCAGGGAAATACCTTTACCAATACATCCAATCTACAAGGGAAACTCAAAGAAGTTACGCAGATGGGCGTGGAATTGATTGGAGATTCTTCCGTTTATGCGGACGCGGAAATGATTGCAATGGTGATAGAGGCTCTTTACCATGCAGGGCTGACGGATTTCCAGGTGAGTATCGGAAATCTGGAGTATTTCAAAGGTATCTGTGCGGAAGCAGGACTCGATGAAGAGACGGAGCTGACGCTCCGGGAGCTGATTTCCGGGAAAAATTATTTTGGCGCGGAAGAATTGCTCGCCAATAGAAAAGTAAAAGAAAAGGACAAGGAAGCGCTTTTGAAGACAAGCGACCTGTTCGGCTCGACGGATGCTCTGGAAGAAGCGCGAAAAGCAGTCAACAACGAGCGCTCCCTGAAAGCGGTCGAACGGCTGGAACAGGTATACAGGGTGCTTTGTGATTACGGCGTGGAAAAATATGTTTCTTTTGATCTCACTATGCTGAGTAAGTATAATTACTATACGGGTATTATTTTCAAAGGCTATACTTATGGTGTTGGAGATACGATCGTCAAGGGAGGACGATATGATACGCTGCTTGGCCGCTTCGGGAAGGATGCACCGGCAATCGGCTTCATGATAGCGGTGGACGACCTGCTTCTTGCAATGGAACGTCAGAGCGTGCTGAGCGCTCATTCCGCAAAGCGGGTGCAGCTTACTTATCATGACGGAAACTTCAGCGAGAAGCTGCGGGAAGCCAGAATGCTTCGTGCAGAGGGCAAGGCCGTAGAGTTAATACCGGAGGTGTAGGAATGAATGAAGACAGATATCTGACTTTTGCGCTGGCAAAAGGCAGACTTGCTAATAAAACAATGGAATTGTTAGAGGAAATCGGCATTACCTGTGAAGAAATGAAAGACAAAAGTTCCAGAAAGCTGATTTTCGTTAATGAAGAGAAAAAGCTGAGATTTTTCCTGGCCAAGGGGCCGGACGTGCCGACTTATGTAGAATATGGTGCGGCGGACATCGGCGTTGTCGGCAAAGATACGATCATGGAAGAAAACAGGCATGTCTATGAAGTGCTGGATTTGGGATATGGGAAATGCCGGATGTGCATTTGCGGCCCGGATAGCGCAGAGGAACTTTTAAAGCATCATGAGATGATCCGCGTGGCAAGTAAATATCCCAATATTGCCAAAGATTATTTTTACAATAAGAAGCATCAGACAGTGGATATCATCAAACTGAACGGTTCCGTAGAGCTTGGGCCGATCGTGGGCCTCTCCGATGTCATCGTGGATATCGTGGAAACGGGCTCTACGCTAAAGGAGAACGGACTGCGGGTATTGGAAGAAATCTGCCCGCTTTCGGCCCGCATGATCGTTAATCAGGTGAGTATGCAGATGGAACCGGAACGGATTAAGAAGCTGATCACGGATTTGAGAAATCATCTGTAGGAAAAATCTATTTGATTATGAGAAAGGCAGGAAATTACATTTGAAAACGATAACCTTAACGGAACAGGCAAAGAAAGACTTGTTGAACAGTCTTTTAAAAAGAAGCCCGAACAACTATGGGCAGTATGAATCGGTGGTCGCTGAAATTGTTAACGATGTCAGGGAAAAAGGCGATGAGGCTGTTTTTGCCTATACGAAGAAATTTGATAAATGGGAGATTCAGACGGACAATATCCGGGTGACGGAAGAAGAAATTGAAGAAGCTCTTGCAGGAGCGGAGAAGGAATTCGTCGAAGTGATGAAACGCTCTGCGGCGAATATTGCCGATTTTCATAAAAAACAGCTTCGGAACAGCTGGATTGATACGAAACCCGACGGTTCCATCCTGGGCCAGCGGATTCTGCCGATAGCCGTTTCCGGCGTCTATGTGCCGGGTGGGAAAGCTGCTTATCCGAGCAGTCTTTTGATGAATGTGATTCCGGCAAAGGTAGCCGGGGTAAAAAGAATTATCATGACGACACCAGCCGGGGCGGACGGTAAGGTAAATCCGGGAACCCTTGTTGCCGCGAGTATTGCGGGGGTAGATGAAATCTATAAGATTGGAGGCGCACAGGCCATTGCGGCGATGGCATTCGGTACGGAAAGCATTCCGAAGGTCGATAAGATTACGGGACCGGGCAATATTTTTGTCGCGCTGGCGAAGAAAGCATGTTTCGGTTATGTCAGCATTGACTCAATCGCCGGGCCGAGTGAAATACTCGTCATCGCAGATGAGACAGCAAAGCCGCGGTATGTGGCGGCCGACCTGCTCTCTCAGGCGGAGCATGATGAATTGGCGAGCGCGATTTTGATTACGACAAGCCGGAAACTCGCGGAGGAAGTGGCCGAGCAGATAGACGATTTTCTGAAAGAACTGTCCAGATCGGAGATAATCAGAAAATCGTTAGAGCAGTACGGCTATATTCTGCTTGCGGATTCTATGGAAGATGCAATTTCAGCGGCAAATGCCATCGCTTCGGAGCACCTTGAGATTTTGACAAAGAATCCCTATGATGTGATGACCAGGATTGAGAATGCCGGCGCGATCTTCCTTGGAGAGTATTCTTCAGAACCTCTTGGGGATTATTATGCGGGGCCGAATCATATTCTGCCGACAAACGGAACGGCAAGATTTTTTTCGCCGCTCAATGTAGATGATTTCATGAAGAAAACGAGCATTATTTCTTATTCCAGAGAGGCGCTTGAACGGACGCACAAGGATATTGAACTGTTTGCGGAAAAAGAGGGTCTGACGGCACATGCGAACTCTGTGCGGGTACGCTTTCAATAGCACAAAGAGAATTTCCAAGTCTGCAAGACGCAGATTAAGAAATCCTCTTTGTGTTGGTATTGGGAATTTAAAAGAGAGGACAGAAGGTTGAAAATTTCTAATTTTCAACCGCGAGTTTGAGCCTTACGGCCCAAACATCGCAGGCTGAGGAAAGGCATAGGTATAGATATGGATAGAAAGGCGGAAGTAAAACGCAGGACGAAGGAAACGGATATCGCGCTTTCTCTTGGGATTGATGGTGCGGGAAAGGGAGATATAAAGACAGGCATCGGTTTTTTTGATCATATGCTGGAAGGCTTTGCAAAACATGGTTTTTTCGATCTGACTTTATCAGTCAATGGCGATCTGCATGTTGACGGGCATCATACAGTCGAAGATGTCGGTATCGTACTCGGACAGGCAGTTAAAGAAGCTGTCGGTGATAAAGCCGGAATCAGACGTTATGGTTATTTTGTACTGCCTATGGATGACGCCTTGTGTTTATGTGCCGTCGATCTGTGCGGCAGACCCTATTTTGAGTTTGTCTGCGATTTTAAGAAAGAGCGCGTCGGGACGCTCGATACAGAACTCGTAAAGGAATTTTTTCAGGCGGTCTCTTACAGTGCTGGAATGAATCTTCATATCAGGATGCTTTCTGGTGAAAATGCACATCATATGATAGAAGCGATGTTCAAGGCTTTTGGGAAGGCATTGGATATGGCGACGGGACTGGATGAAAGGGTTACGGGGGTTTTAAGTACAAAAGGAAGCCTTGGCTAAAAAGAACGGGGGAAGAAAATGTACAAGAAGTTGATACCATGTATTTATCTGTATAAGGGGAATGCTGTTAAGGGCTTTTCGGACAGCACCATTCTGGATACCAATCCGGTATCGCTCAGTAAATTTTATGGGGATAACAATGCGGATGAATTAATTGTATATGACTTATCTGAAGGGGATGCGGAACACGAAGAGGCGCTTGATATCATCAAGAGTATCTGTACGGAAGCGGAGATTCCGGTAATCGGCACCGGAAATGTACATCGGATGGAGGACATTAAGAAACTTCTCTATGCCGGTTGTAAAAAAGCAGCTCTGAACTATTCCAAAGACGGAAATATAGAGATTACGAAAGAAGTTTCCCTGAAATTTGGCAAAGACAAAATCGCCGCCTGTATTTCGGATGTGAAGGAAATCACGAATAACGGGGAACTTTTGGAAACCTATGTGGAAGAATTGATTCTCGTGAAAGAGCGTTGTATCAAAGATGCGATTGCTGTTTCCGGTCTTCCAATGATCGTATCCGTTCCGGAAGTATCTTTGGATAAAATTCTGGAACTGCTTTCCAAAGAGAATATATGCGGCATATCCGGGTATGCGATCAATGAGAATGCAAAAGAACTGCTGGCAATCAAAAAACTCTGTCAGACAAACGGCATTTCGGTTAATGCTTATGATGCAAAGATCACCTGGGATGAGTTCAAATTAAATTCCGACGGGCATATTACCGTCGTCGTGCAGGATTATAAGACCGATGAGGTGTTAATGGTCGCTTATATGAATGAAGAAGCATATAACAAGACGCTTGAGACCGGCATCATGACTTATTACAGCCGGAGCCGGGATGAATTATGGGTAAAAGGCGAGACGAGCGGCCACTATCAGTATGTCAAATCGCTGACGGCGGACTGCGATAAAGACACGATTCTTGCCAAAGTATCCCAGGTGGGCGCAGCCTGTCACACGGGGGCGCATTCATGCTTTTTCAATGAAATCATGCAGAAAGAATATGAGGAAACGAATCCGCTCAGGGTGTTTGAGAAAGTGTTCGCCGTGATTCAGGACAGAAAGGTGCATCCGAAAGAGGGTTCTTATACCAACTATCTTTTTGACAAAGGAATTGACAAGATTCTGAAAAAATTGGGCGAGGAGGCAACGGAAATCGTTATCGCTGCCAAAAATCCCAATGCAAATGAGATAAAATACGAAATTTCCGACTTTCTTTATCATATGATGGTGCTTATGGCAGAAAAAGGCGTTACATGGGAGGAAATTACTTCAGAACTGGCGAAAAGATAGGACAATACCTCTGGCGGAGCAGTACTGTATGGCAGATACGTTCTTTTTTGACCTGCCCTTTCATAAAATAGGTTGAAAGCATGTCATGAAAGGTATCGTTATGTTGAACAGACAGGAAAGGGATATATCACAACAGGGAACAAGACAGGTACCGGTCGAAAAAAAGATGAAGCTGGCACAGTACATACGGGCGGAAAATATGGATAACCGTATGAAAATCAGACAGCGTGAAAAAATACTGTATGGTACGGAAAGTATGCCGCCTCTATTTCATAAAGGAGAGCCGCTGCGGATGACGGAATATATGGGCGGCGGGGAGGGAACTGAAGAACCGGTGCCCGAAGCAGGTACCTTCCGGCTCCGTATGGCGGCTGCCATTTTGCTGTTTATCGGATTTTTATTATGCGATGCCGGGCAGTATCAACTGTTTGGGTATTCCATGAATGATATTTACGGAATGATTTCAGAAGATTATTTTCAGATTTATGATGCGGAGCATCCGGAAGAACTGCCTCAGCTGTCGGAATTACTCAAATAAATACGATATAATAGACGCAGGCCCGGCGGCTTGCGTTAGTGAGGAGAGCATGCTCGCATGTTCGAAGAATGGTGAATGATGATCATGAATCTCTGATTCATGATATATTGTTGTTACAAAAACTGGAAGGTTAGAAAGAAAAACAATGGGAAGAAAACTGGCGTTATCGGATGAAATTTTAATGAAGGTGGAGAAACCTGCCCGTTATATTGGCAATGAATTCAATGCGGTCATGAAAGACAAAGGAAATGTAGATATCCGTTTTTGTATGTGTTTTCCGGATATTTATGAAATTGGTATGTCGCATCTCGGTATTCAGATTTTGTACAGTATGTTCAATTCATGGGAGGATGTATGGTGTGAACGGGTATATTCTCCCTGGATCGATTTGGACAAAATCATGCGGGAAAAGGAGATTCCCCTGTTTGCACTGGAATCTCAGGACCCCATAAAGAATATGGATTTTCTTGGCATCACGCTCCAATATGAAATGTGCTATACGAATATTCTGCAGATACTGGACCTTTCGCAGATTCCCCTGTTTTCAAAGGATAGGCGTGAAACGGATCCGATCGTTATCGGCGGCGGGCCGTGCAGTTATAACCCGGAACCGATTGCCTCATTTTTTGACCTGTTCTATATCGGGGAAGGGGAAACGCAGTACCGCAAATTACTTGATATTTATAAGGAGAATCGGAGAACGGGCGGAAGCCGTCTGGAATTTCTGCAAAGAGCTTCCGCGCTTCCGGGCTTTTATGTGCCCGCTTTTTATGAGGAAGAATATAAGGAAGACGGAACGATAAAGGGCCGGAGAAAATTATATGAAAATGCACCGGATACGATCTTAAAAGAAATCGTCATGGATGTTTCGGATACATATTATCCAATAAAGCCGGTTGTGCCCTTTATGCAGATTACCCAGGACCGTGTCGTTCTGGAGATTCAAAGGGGCTGTATCAGGGGCTGCCGTTTCTGCCAGGCCGGTCAGCTGTATCGGCCGGTCAGAGAGCGTGATGTCGATGTTCTGAAGAAGTATGCGGTGGAAATGCTGAAAAATACGGGATATGATGAAATTTCGCTGAGTTCTTTAAGTTCCAGTGATTATTCCGGATTGAATGAACTGCTTGAATTTCTGATTCAGGAATGTCGGGAAAAACATATCAATATATCGCTGCCATCCCTCAGAATCGATGCTTTTTCGCTTGATGTAATGAGCAAAGTGCAGGATGTGAAGAAAAGCAGTCTTACTTTTGCACCGGAAGCAGGAAGTCAGCGGCTGCGCGATGTTATTAATAAGGGACTGACGAAAGAGGATATTTTAAACGGCGCTGCGCTCGCTTTTGAGGGCGGCTGGACAAGAGTGAAACTGTATTTTATGCTCGGGCTTCCCACGGAAACGGAAGAGGACATTCTGGGAATCGGAGAACTTTCCAATGACATCGCCGCAGTGTTTTTCGATACGGTGCCTAAGGAAAAGCGCACGAATGGCAGAGTACAGATTGTTACGAGCACCTCTTTCTTTATTCCGAAGCCGTTTACGCCGTTTCAGTGGGCGAGGATGTGTACGAAAGAAGAATTTATCGAAAAGGCTTATCAGACAAAAAAGGGTATTATGACGCAGCTGAACCAGAAAAGCATCAAATATAACTGGCATGAAGCCGATGTCAGTGTTCTGGAAGGCATTTTTGCAAGGGGTGACAGAAAACTTGCAAATGTCATTGCCAAAGCCTATGAAAAGGGCTGTATGTTCGATTCCTGGAGCGAGTGTTTCCATAACGATGTCTGGATGGAATGCTTTACCCAGTGCGGCGTTGACCCGGATTTTTATACGACGAGGGAACGGGCCGAAGATGAAATTTTCCCATGGGATTTCTTAGACTGCGGCGTGACGAAAGAATTTCTGCTTCGGGAGTGGAAGAAAGCGATGGCACAGACCGTTTCTCCCAATTGCCGGAAACAATGTCAGGGATGCGGCGCAAATCGATTTGGAGGCGGCGTATGTCTTGAAAAGAACCGGACAACGATTCCGCAGCAGACGTGAAGAAAGCAGGTTAGGCGATGAAAATCAGAATAAAATTTGCAAAATACGGCGTTATGAAGTTTATCGGGCATCTGGATGTGATGCGTTTTTTCCAGAAGGCGATTCGCAGGGCGGAAATCGATATCCGTTATTCGGAAGGTTTCAGTCCGCATCCGGTCATGTCTTTTGCGGCGCCCCTTGGTGTCGGTATGGAGAGTATGGGAGAATATCTTGATATCGAAGTGCTGACCATGACATCGGAGGAAGAAATGAAAGATGCGCTGAACCGGGCGATGACAGAAGGAATTTCGGTACTGTCGGTAACGGTGCTGCCCGATACAGCAAAGAACGCAATGGCGAGCGTGGCGGCGGCAAGATATCAGCTCGCATACCGTACGGAAGGAACGGAAGAATGCACGGAGAATGTGTCGAAAGAGTGCCTGTGTCGATTCCCGATCGATCATATAGAAGAAAAGCTTGCCGCTTTTTATGCAAAAGAACGGATTCCTGTCATGAAAAAGACCAAAAAGGGAGAGCGGGAACTGGATTTGAAACCGGGTATTTTTGAACTGAAGATAGAAGAAGTGCCCCATCCGTTCGAAAACGACGGAAAGACATATCAGGTAATATCCATGCTGATAGATGCGAGCAGCAGCGGCAATATCAAGCCGGTGATGGTATTCGATGCCTTCTGCCAGGACTGTATGGCATCCCTTCCGCCGTATTCCTGTCAGATCACGAGAATAGATACGCTGACAAATCTTGCCGCGGAAGGCGAAACGCCGGTATTTGTGCCGCTTGGATAGATTGAAGATACAGCGTTCTTCAAACTGATGATTCATGCAGCAGAGAGGAAGGTTTGCCATGGCAGAAATGGAAAAGGGCAAAATCTTAATACTGGAATTTCAAAACAAACTGCTTTCCATGCTGATAAGGCACAACCGCATCGTGGAAATCCGGGCAGAGAGCGCGGGAGAGGATGCTTGTAAGATTGGAAATATTTATGTTGGAAAAGTGCAGAATGTTTCGGCCAATATCGGAGCGGCATTCGTCGAAATTCAAAAGGGCGTTGTGACTTTTTTGCCGCTTTCCGGAGTAAGGAATGCCATACTGACAAGTCGGAAACCTGACGGTACTTTAAAAGCAGGGGACGAGCTTCTTGTGCAGCTTGTAAGGGAACCGCTCAAGACCAAACAGGCTGGTGTTTCGACTGCACTATCCCTTGCCGGTTCCTATGCGGTGATTGAATATCATGGAGGGACATCCGGGAATGCGCACCAAGAAGAAGGCGTGAAAGTGTCTTCCAAAATGAGTAAAAAATTCCGTCATATCTATAAAGAACTGGAACCGCTTCAGGAAATCGCGAAGCAGTTTTCCCTGGTCATCCGTACCAATGCGGATGGGCTGGAAGATGTGTCCGCCGTTATCGCGGAAGCACAGTCACTGGCTGCCAAAATGGCATATATTCTGGGAATCGGAGACAAACGCGTCTGTTTTAGCTGCCTGCACCAGAGTGAGCCGGAATATCTTTCTTTTGTGAAAAACTGCTATCAGTCTGAATATGAAGAAATTGTTACCGACCGGAAAGAGATTTATGAAATGCTGCTTGCAGATGGAAAGTTTTCTTCCGGCGATGTACGGTATTATGATGATTCCATGCTGCCGTTCTATAAATTATATTCTATTGAAACAAAGATATCGGAGTTGCTTTCCCGTAAAGTCTGGTTAAAATCCGGCGCTTATCTTGTCATTGAGCAGACGGAAGCTTTGGTAGCGATTGATGTGAATACAGGGAAATACGAGGCCGGGAAAAGGAAAGAAGAGACTTATCTGAAGATCAATCTGGAAGCGGCGGAAGCAATTGCCGATGCGCTGCGTGCAAGAAACCTTTCAGGAATGATTCTTGTGGACTTCATCAATATGCAGAAAAAAGAGCATAACGAACGTTTAATGGAAGCGATGAAGGGATTTCTTGCAAAAGACTCCGTACCTGCTTATGTGGTGGATATTACAGGACTGGGTCTGATGGAAATCACACGAAAGAAAAAGAACAAATCGTTTGCGGAGCAGATGGCAGAATGACGGCTTGAAAGCAGTATGGAATCTTGAAGAGAAAGGCACGGAAAAAGCATGAAATTATTGCGTTTACAAAAGGTAAAAGACGGCAAATATTTGAAAAATTATGAACTGACCTATCTGAATAAAAAGGGTAAAGAGAAGGTGTATGAAATTGTCAGCCGGAACGATATCCCGGATACGGAGTCTATCGGAAAACGTGTCAGCGGTGTTTCTATTGTGGCTTATTGCGGAGACAGGATGCTGCTTTTGCGGGAATTTCGGATGGGCGTCAATCACGATGTCTATAACCTCTGCGCGGGGATGATCGAAGAGGGGGAGTCCATTGAGGAATGTATCCAGAGAGAATTGTATGAGGAAACAGGGCTGCAGGTAAAGCGGATTCTGCAGATTTTGAAGCCTTCTTTTGCGGCAGTCGCATTTTCGGATGTCAAGACGCAGATTGCGTTCGTGGAAGTGGAAGGAGCATTCGAGGACCATACTTCTGAGAATGAAATGATAGAAGCGAAGTTCTATACGAAGGAAGAAGTCAGAGAACTGCTTGAAACGGAAGAGTTCAGTTCGCGGGCACAGATAGCGGCGTATTTTTTTGCTGTGAAAATGGGAACATATGAATAGAAGAAGATTCTCTAAAAATAAAAAAATCGGTTCAAAACGCAGTTGAAAAATTTTCGAAAAGACTCCAGGGACGAAAAACATTCTGGACTGAAAAATTCACTGGACTGAAAAATTCCAGTCCAGATATTGACAAATCCGTCCAGAAAGGATAAAATATTTGAGTATGCCGCACAACGAGGTTTAAGTATGTCTGTGTGATGCCAAATCTGGTATCCGAGCATCACCGAAGCTGGCGAGTAAATGAACATTTGTTCATGAATAGGAGGTGCCATATGTACGCAATTATTGCAACAGGTGGAAAACAGTATAAAGTTTCCGAAGGCGATATCATCAGAGTTGAGAAACTTGATGCGGAAGTAGGAGCTGCTGTTACATTTGACCAGGTAGTCGCAGTCAGTGATAAAGAACTGAAAGTTGCAGGCGATGTTGCAGGCGCAACTGTATCCGGAACGGTTATGGAACAGGGACGCGGCCGCAAAGTCATCGTTTACAAGTATAAGAGAAAAACAGGCTATCATAAGAAAAATGGTCATAGACAAGCATACACTCAGGTAAAAATTGACAAGATTAATGCTTAATCAGATTAATGTTTAATCTATTAACGCATAATTTGCCGGACTGATAATGCTTAAAGGTGTGAAATGACAAATATAACATTTCATAAAACGAAGGCAGGAGAATACCGGGATTTTATTTGCAGCGGACATGCAGGATTTGGCAGCTACGGTAAAGATATCGTATGTGCATCGATTTCTATTCTTGTGATTAATACGATCAATTCACTGGAAGAAATCGTACACGAGAAGATTACGGTGGATACCGACGAAAAACGCGGCCTAATCATATGCAGATTTGAAAAGCCTTTGCAGGAAACTTCAAAGGTACTTGTAGATTCTCTTGTACTTGGACTTTCCCAGATTGCAGCGCAATATGGGGGAAAATACTGTAAACTGGAATTTGAGGAGGTGTAATACCATGTTGAATATGAACCTTCAATTTTTTGCACATAAGAAAGGTGTTGGTTCTACCAAGAACGGTAGAGATTCCGAGGCGAAGAGATTAGGTGCAAAAAGAGCTGACGGACAATTTGTAAAAGCAGGAAATATTTTGTACAGACAGCGCGGGACCAAGATTCATCCGGGTACGAACGTTGGCATCGGTGGGGATGATACATTGTTCGCACTGGTTGACGGTGTTCTTCGATTTGAGAGAAAAGGAAGAGATAAAAAACAAGCTTCCGTATATCCTGTAGAGAAGAATTAATGAATCGGGCTTCAAACATGGCGTAATGTTTGGAGCCTTTTTTTCAATCTTGTTATTCCCCTTCCAAGACAGGGGACAAAGAAAGGCATGGTCCAATATGTTTGCAGATCGCGCAAAAATTTATGTAAGAAGCGGAAAAGGCGGAGATGGACACGTTTCCTTCCGGCGTGAAAAATATGTACCGAACGGCGGGCCCGACGGCGGCGACGGCGGTAATGGCGGAAACGTTTATTTTGTTGTAGATGAGGGCTTAAATACCCTGACGGATTTCCGTCATATTCGGAAATACTGCGCAGGAAATGGTGTAGAAGGCGGAAAGCGCAATTGTGCGGGCAAAAACGGTGAGGATATTGTCATCAAAGTGCCTGCCGGAACTGTTATCCGAGAAGCAGAGAGCGGGAAAGTCATTGCGGATATGTCCGGTGATAACCGGAAGGTATTGCTCTTAAAAGGCGGCAGGGGCGGAAGCGGCAACCAGCATTACGCGACAAGCAAAATGCAGGCGCCAAAATATGCACAGCCTGGACAGCCGGCTATGGAACTTGATCTGCTGTTAGAATTAAAGGTCATTGCGGATGTCGGATTAGTCGGTTTTCCGAATGTAGGAAAATCCACCTTTTTATCTAAAGTCACGAATGCCAGACCGAAGATTGCCAATTACCATTTTACAACGTTGAATCCCAATCTGGGAGTCGTTGACCTGGAAGATGCCAAAGGGTTTGTCATTGCGGATATTCCGGGACTGATAGAGGGTGCTTCGGAAGGTGTCGGGCTGGGACATGAGTTCCTGCGTCATATCGAACGGACGAAGGTTATCATTCATATCGTGGATGCGGCAGGGACAGAAGGCCGTGACCCGGTGGAAGATATTTATGCAATCAACCGCGAGTTAGAGGCATATAATCCGGAAATTGCAAAAAGGCCGCAGATTATTGCTGCCAATAAGACCGATATGATTTATCCAGACACAGAGGAAGACCCTGTTTCACGCATTCGGACGGAATTCGAGCCAAAAGGCATTCCGGTCTATCCGATCTCCGCTGTCAGCGGAGATGGTCTGCGGGAGCTTCTTTATGCTGTACAGAATCAGTTAGACGGCATGAGCAGCGAGCCTGTCGTCTTTGCACCGGAATATGTGCCGGAGGAAGATCAGAGTACACAGCATGAGCCGTTTACGGTCGAATATGATGCTGAAAATGATGAATATGTCGTAGAAGGTCCCCGTATCGAAAAAATGCTTTCCTATACAAATCTGGATTCCGAAAAAGGCTTTCGTTTCTTCCAGAATTTCCTGAAAGAAAATGGTATTTTGAAGGAATTGGAAGAACTTGGTATTGAGGAAGGCAGTACGGTCAGAATGTATGGACTTTCATTTGATTATTATAAATAAATGTCCCTTACGGATTCATTCTTTACTGAGAGCTGTGAAAGGAGTATAGGTTTAGAAATGACAAGCAAGCAGAGAGCATATTTAAAAAGTCTCGCAAACGGTCTGGACCCCGTTTTTCAAGTTGGGAAATCCAGTCTGACGCCGGAAGTTTCGGAAGCGATCAACGAGGCTTTCAATACAAGAGAGTTGTTAAAAGTTGCTGTTTTAAAAAATTGTGTGGATGACCCGAAGGAAATCGCGGCTATCGTGGCGGAAAGAACGCATTCTCAAGTCGTTCAGGTAATCGGAAAAAAAATTATTCTTTATAAGCCGGATAAGAAAAATCCGAAAATCATCCTGGAAAGGATATGAAGCATTTGAAGAAAACAGGAATCATGGGCGGAACCTTTAATCCGATTCATATGGGACATCTTATCATTGCTGAAACAGCAAGAGAACAGTTTGCGCTTGATGAAGTTCTTTTTCTGCCAAGCGGCGTGCCTTATATGAAGGATTCTAAAGAGGTGCTGCCCGGAAAGATCAGAATGGAAATGACCGGTCTTGCGATTCGGGAAAATCCTTTTTTTGCAGTTTCAGGGATGGAAGTCGAGCGAGAAGGGTGCACTTATACCTATGAGACTCTGGAAATTCTTCGGGAGCAGAATCCCGATACAGAATACTATTTTATTCTGGGCGCGGACAGTCTGTGGATGATAGAAAACTGGAAGAATCCCGAACGGATTTTTTCCGCCTGTCATATTCTTGCGGCAGTGCGGGATGAGAAAGTATCAGAAGATATGGAAAAGCAGGCCGCTTATCTCAGGGAAAAGTTCGGAGCAGACATTTTATTGCTTCAGACCGGCAAAATTGAAATTTCATCATCCATGATCCGTGGCCTGTGCCGGGAAAGAAAGTCTATCCGCTACCTTGTGCCGGAAGCGGTATATAACTATATTGCGAAAAATGGGTTATATGGGGAGTTTTAGGCATGAAAAAAAATGATTTGAAGAAACTACGAAAAGAAATGGAAAAGGAACTGACTGCCAAGCGGTACGAGCATACATTGTGTGTTGCTTATACGGCAGCGGCTCTTGCAATGGTGCATGGTGTGGACACGGACAGCGCTATGACCGCAGGAATGCTGCATGATTGTGCAAAATGCCTTTCCGTCAAAAAACTGATTTCTATCTGTAAAAAAAATAATCTGCCAATATCGGAAGTGGAGATGCAGAATCCAGCCGCACTTTTACATGCAAAAGCCGGCAGTTTCCTTGCACAGGACAAATACGGTATTGAAGACCCGGATATTTTGAATGCAATCCGTTATCATACGACAGGACGCCCCGATATGAGCAGGTTGGAGAAAATACTGTATATCGCGGATTATATTGAGCCGGGAAGAAAGCAGGCGGCTAATCTCGGGCTGATACGCAGACTGGCGTTTCAGGATTTGGATGGGGCACTTTTTAAGATATTGGAAGATACGCTGTCTTATCTGCAGTCGATGACAGGACATATGGATGCAGCAGCGCAGAAGAACGACCCCCTTGACCCGATGACAAAAGAAACTTACGAATATTACAAAAAATCGAGTGCCCGTGCACTCGATTCAGAGAATGCTGCGCATTCTCTTTGAAATAATTTTATGCTGAAAGAAGGATAATGTATGGATTCAAAAGAAATGGCGAAGCTGGCAGTCGAAGCATTGGAAGATAAAAAGGCTGAGGACATCAAAATTATTGACATCAGCCATATTTCAACGATTGCTGACTATTTTATCATTGCAAGCGGCACGAATAAAAGCCAGATACAATCGATGACCGATAATGTAGCCGAGAAACTCGGAAGGGCAGGGCATCCTGAAAAGCACATCGAAGGCTATCAGAATGCGAACTGGATCCTGATGGACTTTCGTGATATCATCGTGCACATTTTTGATAAGGAAAATCTTTTGTTTTATGATCTGGAACGCATCTGGCGTGATGGTATCCTGATTGAAAAGGAGAGTTTATAGAAACTCGTGTGCATCAAAAATAATGGACTCCAACAGCTGTGTGTTGGGGTCCATTAAATTCAGAGCAGTTTTCTATTGCGATTCTTTGGCAGCACCGCCTGCGTACATATAGAATGTGATAATATACAAACCGGCAATACCAACTACCGCATAGATAATTCTGGAAAGCCATGACATATTACCAAAAATAAAGGCTACCAGGTCGAAACTAAAGAAACCAATCAATCCCCAGTTAATAGCGCCGATAATGGCAACTGTCAAAGCGAGATAATCTAATCCTTTATTGTTCATATTCATTCCCCTTTCCATAAGAATCGAAGGAAATCCATTCCATAAAATTTCTGAAAGTCCATGTTTAAATTCCATAAAATCAATTTCCATCATCTATTATTATTCCTTGCAAAAGGGTGCGTATACTGGAAATATTTTAGTGATACAAACGAAATACGCCGAATACTTTTCCGAGAATCTGGCAATCATCTACAATAATGGGGTCCATATAATCATTTTCCGGCTGTAAACGAATATGACCGTTTTCTTTATAAAAAGTTTTTACAGTAGCGGAATCGTCAATCAGAGCAACGACGGTATCGCCATTGCGCGCTGTATTGCAGGAATGTACAAAAATCTGGTCGCCGCTGTATATACCTGCATTGATCATAGAATCGCCTTTTACCTTTAATACGAAAGATTCTCCGGTCGGAACCATATCTGCAGGAACGGGGAAATAGCTCTCAATGTTTTCTTCTGCAAGAATCGGTGTGCCGGCAGCGACTTGTCCGATAACCGGAAGAGAGACCATTTCTGTACGCACCATTTGAAAATTATCGTCACAGATTTCAATTGCCCTCGGTTTGGTCGGGTCACGCCTGATATATCCATTCTTTTCCAGCGTTTCGAGATGTGAATGGACAGAAGAAGTAGATTTCAGCTGTACAGCCTCACAAATTTCACGAACAGCCGGCGGATATCCCTTCTTCAGAATTTCTTCTTTAATATAATCGAGAATTTCCTGTTGTTTTTTTGTAATCTTACCGTAACCCATAAAAACCTCCCTTTTATTCTTTCTAAAACAGCATCAAATTATCTATAAAAAATTTTAATTTTATTTTAACACAAAAAAGAGAAAAAAGCAAACATATATTCAGAATATTTGTTCGAAAAATTTCTGTAAAATAATTGACAACCGAAAATATGTTCGGTATAATCAAGAAAAGGAACAAATGTTCGCAACGTATGTTTGCATATTTTACTTATGTAATTAATTTTATGCTGTATACACACATAAGATGAAATTCGTCAGAACAAAAGAAAGGAAGGCATTTGATATGAATAACCGTAGAGTGGTAAATAACAGAAGCGAAACAAGAATCAGAAATAACAGAATCAGAAGAAAGATGGAACTACGCCGGAAAGTTTTCATATCAATCATGACGGTATGCCTTGTCATCATATTTTCTATCGGAATCAATGGCTTTTTATCCAATGCCAAAAGTAATACCGATCAGATTTCTTATAAATATTATACGAGCATCACCGTTTCCAGTGAGGATACACTTTGGTCGATTGCAGAGAAATATATGGATATAGAACATTATCGCACAATAAATGATTACATTCTGGAAGTTAAAACAATGAATCATTTACAAAGTGATGTCATTACTTATGGTGAGCATTTGATCATACCTTATTATATGAATTCGTATATGGAATAAATTTGAAATATGTACAGAAACTGAATAGAGATGCTGAATAAAGAAATGTTATCTCATTGAAATGAAAGAATACCTGTGATATGATGATACTTAATATATGATGTTCATTAAAATATGCAGAGAAAAGGAAGTACTTATATTCGACATACAACTATGCGCAAAACACAAGTTTAACGAATAGTTGTATCTGGAACGGCCTTTTTGGGATTGTTTTTGAAAACGAATATAATACACAAGGTTCATACATATGAAAAACAATACACACAAATCGGATGATTCCAGACAATTTCTATTTCGCTTCCTTTATGGCGATGGTTTGAAAATCGACCCCAATTTGAACGCTGAAGAACGAAAAAAATATGTAAGGGAACGAATCAAAAAAATATGGATATATAATGGATTCTTATTCCTGTTTGTCATCTTTTTTTCTGAAATACAGGATAATTTTTCCCAGGATCGGTCATATTTCATTATACTTCTCATATTCATTGCATCTATTTTCATCGTACTTGGTTCGATAGATTGCATAAAACTGTTAATAAGAAATCATAAAATAGATAATATGCAGGCGTCTATTCAGACGAAAAACAATGACAAAACAAAAGCTTCAAATACGTCGAACGATAATCAGCCTGCGGCCACTGGGCATTTTGAACAGGCATTTTACAGACAACTTGGAGAAGCCCGCGAACAAGACCCACTAATTGGCGCAAAGACAGGCGCTGAAGACATTTGGAATATGCTCATAAAAGCATTTACAGAGCCTGATGGAAGGATTAACGCGAAAGCGGTTCTTCTATGGGCAAGCGGCCTTGCGGGGTTTGTGTGTCAGGTCTCTGCATGGGAAAAAGCCAGATTAGATGGAAAAAGCCCGGAATTATTTTCAGTTCAGACAAAAGATGGTAAAAACTTTTATATGGGAGAAAGCATAAACAACCCCCTGCTCTCCGACCAGAACTCTATATGGAATCTGGCTGCAGGTATTTGTCAGAAGCTCGAACCGTCAAGACCTTTGCCGAATATTAAGGAACTTGTGAAGCAATCTGTTGATATGATAGGCAATGAAAATTATAAAATGTGGAATGAAATCAATCCTGAGCAGATGGTAAAGGAATATGGGGATTTTTGGAAACTGATCAAAAATAAAGTAGCTGATTATTGTAAGAGTCCTGACGAATGGCCTCTTCTTTTCGGACTTGTTCTGCAGAAAGCGCTTCAAATGACGGTAAAGGTGACGCCCCCAGAACAGAATTGTTTGGAAATGGCGATGGAGAACGCCCTCTTTACCTCCAAAATGGATATCATAGAAGAATTGTGAAAATAAAAACTATTTTTATTTTTCTCGATAATCTTCGGAACTGTTGTATTTTGTTACATATTTTCTATAGTGCTCTGATTTGTTTTGCTGCAGCCTTGTTTTATCCGCCACCTGCCGCTTTGCAATCAGGTGCTGATAATTGTCATGAAAATCCTGAACAGAGTCTATATTCTTGGTTTTTTCCCTATTCTTTTTTAATTTTGTAATTGTGTATATATATACAATTACAACAAACAGGACCAGCAATATGAATACTTTGATCATAAAGGGCAGCCTCCGTTTTTTCTCAATTTATATCTCATCCGAATCAAGCATAATGGTAAAAGGTCCGTCATTGATAAGGGAGATTTTCATGTCGGCGCCAAATGCTCCCTGCTGTACGTTTGAGATAGTTTCCCTGCATTTTGCGATGATATATTCATATAGGGCATTAGCCATATCCGGTTTTCCCGCATTGATGAAAGAAGGCCGGTTTCCATGCCGGCAATCGGCATAGAGCGTAAATTGTGATATCAATAACAGGCTGCCATTTACGGCATCCAGATTTAAATTCGTTTTTCCTTCCGCATCTTCAAAAATACGAAGATTTAACAATTTATGAACCATTTTGTCCGCAATTTCCTGTGTGTCATTCTGGCTGACTCCGATAAAGACCAGAAAACCTTTTTGAATCTGCCCGATGACTTCTGAATCGACCCTCACTTTTGCTTCTGTGACACGCTGTATTAAGAATTTCATGATTACCACTGCTCTCCTATTTCTTTTTTGGAAGCTTTTCTTTCAAAATATCTTTGAGATCTTTTTCTTCTCCGTTCTGGGATTTCTTTTTCTTTTTTTCAGGAACATATTCCACAAAAGAATTTTCTTCAGTAATGGAACCGACCATTAGATATGGCTGTGTTTCTGTAGGAAGATCTTTTTTAGCAAGCTGTCTGTTGACAAGCGCCCTAAAGCCCGCGTACAGAACTGCAAAAATCGGAACACCAACGACCATACCGAGAATACCGAATAATCCACCGAAAATTGTGATGGAAAAGATGACCCAGAAACCGGACAATCCTGTGGAATCACCTAAAATCTTAGGCCCTAATATATTACCGTCAAACTGCTGAATGACTAAAATTAGAATGACAAAATACAGGCATTGCAACGGATTGACCATTAAAATCAGCAAGGCGCTCGGAATCGCTCCGAGCCAGGGGCCAAAGAACGGAATAATATTGGTCACACTGATGATGACGCTGACCAGTATTGCATATGGTGTACCGATAATGCTCGTGCAGGCAAAGCAGATAATGCCGATAATGATCGAATCTACAATCTTGCCGCTGATGAAGCCGCCAAAAGTGGCATGGATAAAGCGGACATTCGATATGACCTGATTCGCGGTTGGCTGGTCAAAAAAAGCATAAACAATTTTTTTGGCTTGGCCGGCAAAAGTTTCTTTACTGCCAAGTATATAAATAGAAATAATAAAACCGATAATAAAATTCCACATGGCTTTAAAAAAACCGATCACTCCAGTAGATAAAGAAATCAGCAGTGCATTGACCTTCGGCAGTACTGTTGTATTTAAAAAATCTGTCAGCATTGTTGAGGATTTATTGAACAGATCATTGAAAATCCCTTCCAGTTCCGGATTATTTTCCAGAAGGCCGGCCGCCCAGGATGCCAGATTGCTGACATACATAGGAAATTGGAAAATAATGCTCTGAATGCTTCGGATCAGTTCAGGAATGATCAGAGAAAAAAATTCGTATGCAACGACAAAAATGACAACAAGCGTAATTAAGATGGAAAATCCGCGAATCCGCTTATTACTCTTCTTCGTCATAGGAACTTTGCTTTTTTCATAAAGGGGCCTTACGATTTTGCGCTCAATCGTATTCAGAACCGGTGTGATCAGATAAGCCAGAACCAGGCCGTCTATGATCGGCATGGAAATTTTGATAAAAGAGTCGACTGCCGCTGACAAGTTCTCGTTATGAAAAAGTATATAATAGAAAAGGATTCCCGCTATAATAGAAAAGGCTCCAGCCAATCCCCAATATAAATATTTTTTGTTAAATCTGAATTTCATTTATATAACGATGCCTCCTATATAGTCTCCAGACAGGTGCATATTCTGACCAACTATTTTTAGTATATCATTTTTTTAATGATCTGTATTGTTTTTCTGCTATTTTTCTAAATTTTTTTTGAAAAATCATATAAAAAAGCAGAAATTCCAGGTATAATAGGTTGAGAAAGGCAGGGAGTTACTATGAAGTTACAGCAGGTTCTCAGCATTACAAGGAAAGCTGTGGATGATTATCATATGATTGAAGCTGGAGACAATATTGCGGTAGGGATTTCAGGCGGAAAAGACAGTTTGACACTGCTCCATGCCCTGCATGGTCTCAAACGTTTTTATCCGGAACCGTTCACTTTACAGGCTATAACAGTCGATTTGGGATTTCAAAATCTGAATTTAGAAGAAATTACGAAGATGTGTGCCGAATTGGAAATCCCCTATCATATCGTAAAGACGGATATCGGCAAGATCATCTTTGAGGATAGAAAAGAAAGCAATCCCTGTTCTCTTTGCGCAAAGATGCGGAAAGGTGCGCTGAACGATGCCATAAAGAAAGCCGGCTGCAATAAAGTTGCCTATGCACACCACAAAGATGATGTCGTGGAAACGATGCTCATGTCCCTGATTTATGAAGGACGATTTCACACGTTCCGTCCGGTAACTTATTTGGACCGCATGGACCTCACCGTAATCAGGCCGCTTATCTATATGAAGGAAGCGGATGTCATTGGTTTTATACATAAATACGAGTTCCCGGTTGTCAAAAGTCCCTGTCCTGCCGATGGGCATACGAAACGGGAATATGTGAAAGAGCTTCTCCGGGGAATCAATCTGGATGCGCCCGGCGTCAAAGAGCGTATGTTCACAGCCATTCAGGGTGGTCTTGAGGAATGGGAAAAAGGAATGTCTCCGGAGAGCGATTCTTCCTTATTGTGAATGATAGAAAGGTGTTATTTATGGACAGTAAGAATAATAATAATTACCATGACCAGCAGAATATCAATAACATTCAGAAGATGCGGGCTGTATTGGATACACTTCCGCCCTTCTGCAGGCAGTTTTTCCGTGGAATTACAGAATACACTTCCGCTAGGACGAGACTTGCCTATGCCTATGATATCCGGACTTTTTTTGAGTATCTGCATGACCGTAATTCCTATTGTGCCAAGATGGACATTACAGAATTTCCACTTTCCATACTGGAACAGGTCACAAGGGAAGATATTGAGGAATATCTGGAATACTTGTCTTATTATGAAAAGGACGATAAGATTTACACGAATGATGAACGGGGTAAAAAGCGAAAGCTGGCGGCTTTAAGAAGCTTCTATTCTTACTTTTTTGAGGCGGAACTGATTCAGAAGAATCCTGCAGTACTCGTTCCGCTTCCCAAACTGCATGAAAAAGAAATCGTTCGGCTGGATGCCGATGAAGTGGCGATTTTATTGGATCAGGTCGAGGACGGAACCAACTTGACGAAGGCCCAGCAGCGTTTTCATCAAGTGACCAAAACGAGGGATATTGCACTTCTGACGCTTTTACTCGGCACAGGGATTCGTGTATCGGAATGCGTCGGCCTGGATCTGGAAGATGTCGATTTTAAGAACAACGGCATTAAAATACGACGGAAAGGCGGTTATGAGGCTGTTATTTATTTCGGTGATGAAGTTGAAGAGGCTTTAACAGATTATTTGGAGGAAAGGCATCATATCATTCCCCAGACAGGCCATGAACACGCACTCTTCCTTTCCATGCAGCAGCGCAGAATGTCCGTCCGGGCAGTAGAAAACATGGTAAAAAAATATGCTTCTACCGTTACGAGTTTAAAAAAGATCACACCGCATAAGCTGCGCAGTACCTATGGCACTTCTCTTTACCGGGAAACAGGCGATATTTATCTGGTGGCGGATGTGCTCGGTCATAAAGACGTCAATACGACCAAAAAGCACTATGCGGCGCTGGAAGATGAAAGAAGACGTTCAGCGGCTGATAAAGTAAGGCTTCGCGAAAATACAAGACGCGGGAAGAATTCCTGAGAATCCTTTCCGCGTTATAAACTTAAACTTACTGATCTTTATTTGCTCCCGTTTGATTCAAAGTCTTCTATATACTGAATCAAAAGCTTAACGGTTCCGTCTTCTCCAAGAATACCGCTGTTAATTGTCAAATCATAGCTGTCGGCGCGGCCCCATTTCTTGGAAGAATAATAGTTATAATAGCTCTGCCGTTGTTTATCTTTTTTGATCATCATATCTCTTGCTTTTTGCTCTGTCGTAACATCTCCGTGTTTTTCCATAATATGCTTAATCCTGCTTTTTTCATCCGCATGGATAAAAACATGCAGGCAGTTCTTGTATTCGCTCAAAGCATAATCCGCACATCTTCCAACGATAACACAGGGACCCTCATCTGCAATTTTCTTGATCGTATCGAATTGTGCCAAGAATACTTTGTGGCTGATTGGCATATCTACAAAAGCAGAGGAATTATATCCAAAAGAATAAGTATCCATTACGAGATTATAGAGAAAAGAATTGGTCGGCCGCTCATCGTGATTGTGCATCATTTCTTCACAAAATCCACTCTCCTTCGCGGTCCTTGTTAAAAGTTCCTTATCATAATATTTGATACCGAAATGTTTCGCCAGCTTTTCCCCAATCTCGCGCCCACCGGAACCAAATTGTCTGCCGATTGTAATTATAGTGTTCATACGCTATACCTCCTTTTACATTATGTTATAATCTATTATATACATTTTTCCTATAAAAAGCAATTATTTTTAAAAATTATTATACAAAATACACAGATACACAAAATACAACAAAAAAGCAGATGCAATTCACATCTGCTCTCTCTGATATATTTATTTATGAAGAAGGTCTCTGCAAGAGACCTTCTTTGGGGAATGACTTAGATTAGCTTAGGCATCGACCTTTGATGCCGTAGGAAATCTTCATTCCCTTTTTATTTTTCTTTTCCCCACAAAACTTTACCGCCGTCAATGAGCAGAATAACTGCAAGGATTACAATCGGAACGATGATGACATCCTGCAAAATATTTGTGAAGGTTGCCGTACCATCGAGCCCGCCGGCAATCAAAGCGGTCAGATTGTTCTTAAAGGAGAAGATCAGGGATACGATGGTCGCACATGACATAAAGATAATCGGAATGTGCAGCATCTTGTTGTTTCTGCCCTGCCTCTTTAAATATGTACCGATTGCAAGGAAAGCCGGTACTGCTACTAACTGGTTACATGCACCGAACAGCGGCCATACTTTCGCATAACCTGCCAGACAGAGTGCAAAACCGCATAATGCTGTAATAACTGTAGCGACATACATATTTTCGAGTTTCATCTTTTTGCCGACTTCGGTGCCGGCGAACAATTCCTGGAACATGAAACGGCCAAGTCTTGTAGCGGTATCCAGAGATGTCAGACAGAAGCAGGATACTGCAAGCGCAATGATCGTATAGGTTGCAGAAACCGCACCTTCTGAAAAACCGAGTGTCGCAAAGAAGCCGGAAATTGCCGATGCAAATACAACGGTCGGAGATGCGTAACCTGCAGCTGCGAACTGTCCATCTGATGTCAATGTCGCTACTGCAATCAGAGAAATCACCGCGAGCACACACTCAATCAACATGGAACCATAGCCGACCAGAAGCGCATCTTTTTCATTATCAAGCTGTTTGGATGTCGTACCGGAACCGATCAGAGAGTGGAAACCGGAAATCGCACCACAGGCAATCGTAATGAACAGTGTCGGGAACAAATAATTGTTTCCAACATGGAAACCGATATATGCCGGAATCTGAATCGCCGGATGTGCTCCGAAAATACCAATAACAGCCGCAATAATCATAAAGTAAAGCAGGAATGAACTTAAATAGTCTCTTGGCTGCAGTAAAATCCATACCGGTGTTACGGATGCGATCATAATATAAACGAATACGAGAATAATCCAGAATGTCTTGGGCAGTTCAATCGGGAATGCAAGACCGATTGCAACACAAACCGCAAGCAGGATAACGCCGACAATAGATGCAACGACCATCGGTGCATTTTTCCTGTATACAGCAAAACCAAATCCAATCGCGAGTACGATGAATAACATGGATGCCGTAGCAACGGAACCGTTTGCCGCGCTTCCCGTAAAGGAGTTCGCAACGATATCCGCAAAAGCGGCGATAACGAGCAGCAATACGAGCCATGCAAATACGGTAAAGAGCACTCTGCTCTTATGCCCGATATTCTCTTCGATAACTTCACCAAGAGATTTACCCTCATGGCGAATCGATACGAAGATGGAACCGAAGTCCTGAACAGCGCCAAAGAAGATACCACCGATCACGATCCATAAGAAACAGGGGAGCCATCCAAAAAATGCTGCCTGAATAGGACCATTGATCGGACCTGCACCGGCAATTGATGAAAAATGGTGCCCCATCAGAACCGGAGTTTTGGCAGGACAATAGTCAACACCGTCTTCTAATTCGTGCGCCGGTGTTTTACGATTGGGATCGATACCCCAAGCCTTAGCCAGATATCTGCCGTATGTAAGATAAGCTGCGACGAAGATAACGATAGCTAACAAGATTAATACTACTGAATTCACACTAATTCCCTCCTAAAATATAGTTTGGATTAAAAAATCCCTTATATAAAATAGATTACTCTATCATATAAGCTGTTTTTATATTGTTTATTTCTATGTTGTTTGTTCCTATACATGTTTTTCTTCCTGAAAAATACGCTGAAAAACTTTTTTGGAACCGCGGCCTGCAAAATTGGTAAGGACCGCTTCGTCTTCCATCGATGCACAGATAATATGTGCCTGCGAAAAACCGCGCATATTAAATTTATAGCCCTTTTCAAATCTGAACTTCCGGATTGCTTTTTGTATCGGCTTGGGAATTTCTTTTTCGGATAAAATGGCAATCGTAAGATAACTGTACATATGATTGGGTTCCGGTGCTTCTCCGCCTTTTCTGACGAGGACTGGCTCCATATAGTCCCTGACGATATCGGACGCTTCTTTCAGAAGTTCTTCCGTAACCGTATCCGTTTTCATAAAAAGGATATGCTCATAGCAGTCAGAGGACCACATATTCGCTTCTCTGACAAGAACATACTTCTCCGTATGCGAAAAAAAGTATCCATACGCAGGATACTCTTTTCCATGAATAACATATGGCTGATAAATATCGAACGCACTTGAGTATTTTACTAACAACCTATCCAAATATTCAGCCGTATTCATACAATACCCCTTTGTATTATTTGTATATTTATGCACATTAACAAAACTTGATTTAGATTTTATCACATTTATATTCAAAATACAATCTTCAATTTATAAAAATTTAATGCAATCTTTAGAATTTAAAAAGAATAAAGAAAGATATTATTCCAGAATTTCCAGTAAATGTTCAAAATATGCCGGCAGGGGTGCTGAGATTTCCAAATATTCGCCGGTGGATGGAAGTTTCAGGCCAATTGTCATCGCGTGAAGCGTCTGTCCTTCCAAATGATAGTTCGTTTTCCGGTTTCCATATACCATATCACCAAGAAGCGGATGGCCGATAGACGCCATATGCACGCGGATTTGATGGGTGCGCCCCGTCTCCAGACGGCATTCAATATAACTGTATTCCCGAAATGTTTTCAGGACTTTGTAATGTGTAACGGCCGGTTTCCCATTTTTTTCATTGACTGCCATCTTCTTGCGTTCTTTCTCATCCCGGCCAATCGGCGCATTTATAGTCCCCTCTTCCACCGCCAGCCGCCCATGCACGATGGCACGGTACTTTCGGGTGATGGAGTGCTCTTTTAACTGAGAAGCAACGAACTGATGAGCCGTATCATTTTTACAGACGATCAGAGAACCTGTCGTATCCTTATCAATCCGGTGTACAATGCCTGGCCGCAGAATGCCGTTGATACCGGAAAGATTCTCTTTACAGTGGAACATGACCGCATTAACGAGCGTGCCGTTATAATGTCCGGGCGCCGGATGTACGACCATATTCTTTGGTTTATCTACAATGAGAACATCTTCATCTTCATAAAGGATGGACAGGGGAATCTCTTCGGCCGGAATGGAAGGTTCCGATGCGTCAGGAATCTGAAAACGGATCACGTCATCCGCTTTGATGCGATAGCTGGCTTTCTGAGCCTTGCCATTGACAAAAACATTGTTTTCCTTGATCAGTTTCTGGATATAAGAACGGGATAAGGTCTGCAGTGTATTGCTGATCCATTTATCGATCCGTTCCTCTTCGTCTTCGAGGTCTATTTTATAGGTAAATTCTTTCATATACAGTCTTTTATTCCTGCTTATTCTACGCGCGTCAGCCTGCGCGTGCTATTTTATCTCTCATTTCAATTCCCGGTATTTTTTCTGATTAAAGCTGATAAAACTTAAATCACTCTCTTTATAATAAAATAAAAGAGCAAGAACCAGTATGACAGTGGAAAAAGAAACATACATATCGGCCACATTAAAAATCGGAAAATTGATTAGAATAATATAAATAAAGTCAACGACATAATCCAGCCGGATTCGGTCGATCATATTGCCGATAGCACCTGCCGCGATCAGAGAAAGCAGTATGTGCATCAAGGTATATTTTTTGGCGTTCGGCGTCTTATAAAGAATATATGCTATGACGCCCAGTACAATGACCGCTACAAAGACGAAAAAACCGCCCTGATTTTGAAGCATACCAAAAGCAGCTCCCTTATTTTCGAGATAATTGAGCTCAAGTACGCCGTCGATAATCTTGAAAGCCGATTTGTCTTTGAGCTGGAGTACAGCAAGATATTTCGTGAACTGATCGAATGCGATCAAGATTATAATAAATATGATATCCTGAATTAATCTTTTTCTTTTCTGCTTCGCCGAATGACTGATCGCTCTCATCTATATTAAGCCCTTTCATCCTCATCGCTAAAATGAATTTCCTTCAACGCATTTAAAATATCTTCGTCGCTGACAGTCGTATCGATCAACGCTTTACCGACTTTTTTTAACAGCACGAAACGAATCTGTCCTGCCGCCATCTTTTTATCGGATTTGGTCAGCGCAAGAATCTCTTCGGGATCGATATCATCGATGCTGATCGGCAGGTTGAATGGTACGAACATATCGCGGATTTCATAATATTCTTCCATCGAAAGCCAGTTATGCTTCCAGGAAATAAAAGCCGCGGCAACTGCACCGAGCGCAATACATTCTCCGTGAAGCATCTGGAAATTTTTTGCCTTTTCAATCGCATGGCCAATCGTATGACCGAAGTTCAATAAGGCTCTGTCGCCCTGCTCTTTCGGGTCTTTTTCGACAACGAGTTTTTTGACCGAGCAGCTCCGCATAACCATTTCTTCCAGAACTTCTATATCTCTATCCTGTATTTCATACATATTGTCCAACAGCCATTCATAGAACAGAGCATCTTTGATAAGGCCATGCTTCATGACTTCTGCAAATCCTGAAAAAAACTGCCGCTCATCCAATGTTTTTAATGTACCGACATTCATATAGACAAGTTTTGGCATGTAAAAAGCGCCTACCATATTTTTGTAACCGTCAAAATCTACACCGGTCTTGCCGCCGATACTGCTGTCAGACTGCGCGAGGAGGGTTGTGGGAACCTGAATAAAATCAATTCCCCGCAGATAGGTTGCTGCCGTATAGCCGGTAATATCCCCGACTACGCCGCCGCCAAGAGCAATCAATAAATCTTTTCTGTCATATTTCTCTTCTATCAATGTCTTATAGATATCTTTGACCGTATCCAGTGTTTTATGCGCTTCACCTGCCGGAAAGCTGTAAAGAATGACTTTCTTACAGTGTCCTTCCAAAATACCTTTTACTTCTTCTCCATAGAGGGAAACTGTATTACTGTCCGCAATAATGGCAGTTCTCCGTTCTTCAATATTGAAATCCTGCAATTCCTCAAGCAGCCCGCTAAAATCGGATGCAAATACGATGTCGTAACAGGGTTTCTTTTCATAATTAATTGTTAATCTGTTTGCCATGATTCCACTAGTATCCTTTTCGTATAGTATTCATAAAGAAATAAATCACACATAACATAAAGAAACTTCCTGGCATTGCTGACAGGAAGTCCGTCTGACAGTTAAATTCCCTTATTGATCGGGACATCGAAAGAACCGGATAAAATATCCTGAAAATCACCGGAAATATCAACACTTGCAGGTGTGATAATAAATATGTAATGAGAAATCTTCTGTAGGTTTCCGCTCATTGCAAAGCAGGAGCCGGAAGTAAAATCGATGATTCTCTGTGCAATTTCCACGTCCAGACCCTCCAGATTTAATACAACGGTCCGGTTCGCTAAAAGAGTTTCCGTAATTTCTCTTGCATCCTCTACGGTAGTCGGTTTAATGACACACACTTCCATGCCGGCATCAGACATTTTCTTCATCTGACGGATTGATGTAACCTTCGGCGCGGTCTTCTTAACGTTCTTCTCCTCATCAACGGTTGTATCTTCTTTTACAGGCAACGATTTCCGGGCTGGTTCCGGCTCATCATAGTAATCGTCATCATAATAATCATCTTCTTCGTCCGGATTCAATTTCATCGCATTTATAAATTTATCCATAACGCCCATGATAAATCCCTCCATTCTAACCGGTATAGAAACGTTCTCCAAAAATACCGGTGCCGACTCTTACATAAGTGGCGCCTTCTGCAATGGCTGTTTCATAGTCCCCGGTCATTCCCATAGAAAGTTCAGCCATATAAACATTATCAATGTTTTTATGATTTATGTCAACATATATTTGGCGCAATTTTTCAAAATATTGTTTGTTTTCTTCCGCATTTTCTACATATGGTGCTATTGTCATCAGTCCCTTTATGACAAGATGCGGCAGTTTGGCAATTTCTTCCACAAGCTGAACGGCATCTTCACAGGTGGTTCCGAACTTGGTCTCTTCTTCCGCCACGTTGATCTCTATCAGGATGGATACGGTAACACCTTTCTTTCCGGCTTCTTTGCTGATTTCTTCTGCGAGCCGCAGGGAATCTACGCTGTGAATCATATGGACCTTATCTACAATATATTTTACTTTGTTACGCTGCAGGTGCCCGATCATATGCCAGCGGATGTCCTTCGGCATCTGTTCCCATTTTTCCACAAGTTCCTGTACTTTGTTCTCTCCAAAATCCCGACAGCCGCACTCATAGGCTTCCTGCAGCATCGAAACCGGTTTCGTCTTACTCACGGCGATCAAAGTCACATCTTCTGCCTTCCGCCCGCTCTTCTCACAGGCTGCTCTAATGTTTTCTCTTACATGCTCTATATTCTCCCGAATCATAATCTATCCTCTTTTCATCTTGCGGCGGCCTGAACCCTGCCAGAATTCCCATCAGGAAGAATGTCCTATGGGCATTCTTTCGGGAATGACATAGATTTTCTTAGGCGGCGTTCTTAAACGCCTTAGAAAATCTTCATTCTCTATTCGTAAACAAAATCATTATCCTCCACCGTTGCCGCATCCAGTACGATAAAATCATAGACGCTCAATCCATAAGTGGTATTCGATTTTACAATAGAATATTCATCGTTGTTGTATAAGACAATGATCTGTTTAAAATCAGCATACCCTTTATTGATATTGTAGACGCCGGTCAGCGAACCGATCCGGCTTACTGCATATTTTTCCATGGAATCCGGCTTAATAAGATAACTGCCGCTCCGAAGTACGGTATCATCCAGATAATATTCTGTATCCGTTTCCTCATAGATGGTCGTTTCCACAAATTCCGTTGTCGCGTTGCCATCGTCATTATAAGTTTCTAATAGGACGCCATAAGCGCCGCTGTTTCCGCCTTTTGTAACATATTCTTTCGGAACGATGAAAAATTCTTTTTCCACGATGGCTGAATTGGGAATTTTCAGTCCGGTCTCATCTTCCAAAAGCAGCTCAATATCGAGGAAGCGCTCCGTGCAGAAGCTGATCATGGAATTGGTAAAAGTCAGCGATACGAAAGTATCGCCCTCTTCATTGGTAAAGGCATCCACTTTTCCCCAGGATATGTTCTGATTTTTCATGAACCTGACTTTAATATACTCTTCTTCCACCAGCTGTCTCGCAAACTCTTCCTCCTCTACAGGAATGACAATGGACCAGTTCTCGTCCGTTGACAGCTTATAGACCGGATCGCCGGCCGCGACCAGTTCGTTGTTCAACAGATGGGTCTTTTCATAATTTTTCTGATCAAAATATTCCATCTTCATATCCTGTAAAGTAAGGTTTTCCATTCCATCAACAGAATAGATTACGATACCAGTGTTATTTGCATAAAAATAATCGATCAATGCCGTATTGGCAGTACCGTTCAATGCTTCCGCACTCTCTAATACATTGTAATTGGCAAGTTTCAGAACAGTTCCCTGAATGCTGTATTTAAAATTATAAATATCGGAAAAACTGGTCCTGTCAAAATCGTTGGAAAAGGATTCTATTTCACTTTTCAGTTCCATGAGGTCATGATCGGAAAGTGAATTCTCGCCGGTCTCGCTCGTTTTGATATAATCGGCCAGCTTGCCCGTTTCATCAATGGTATAAACAAGATCATGTACTGCGATACGCTCTCCTTCCCGCGCATAATAATTGGTATATCCGGCCGTGGTGCTGTTGACAATCTGCTCTGTCCGCAGTGCGATTCCTTTATAAACATTATTATAGGACAGGGAACCTTCCTTCACTTCATAGCCGACAACATGCTCCGTCGATAAGTACATGAAAATACAGATTACAATATACACGAAAATGACAGCAAAAATGATCATACCGATATTCAGGTTGATCGGGCGTCTGTATTTGGTTACGTTATTTCCTGTTCCGGCCATTCTGTACGCTCCTTTATAACGGACGAATAAAAGGATAAAACCTCGGATATTCCGAGGTTTTGGAATGTCTTTCTAATTATGTAAACCAGTCCTACAATGATACGATAATTTTGGATTTTAAATCTTCCGATAACTCATGTGCATCAAGAGAAATGCTTAAAACAAAATCAACATTAAATTTGGTGCTGACTGCTTCCAGCTTGCCAATTACAGCATTGACATCTTCGCTGACCGCCGCACTGTCTTCCATACAGGCAATCTTTAAAAAGCTGTCGAAATACATCTGCTGTAAATCATGGTCCTGGGAAATGATGCCACAGATAAAGCCAACAAATTCATCGCTGTTAGTAACCATATAATCCGATACATTGATCAATCGAATCTTATTGTTCAATTCAAACATATGTTTCGTACTCTTGTCCAGATAAACGACATTGCCTGCGATATCCTTTACTTCTGTATTTACTTTATCCAATAAGTGTTTTGTTTTGCCCTTCCCTTTCCTGCCTACGATTAATTGAACCATTGTAAACCCTCCTAAAGTAAAATATTCATAACCTGTATAACAATATTATAAGTGAAAACATATAAAAAGACAACTACAAATATCACATTTATACGGATTGCTTTATTGAATGGCGCTGAGCAGTTCTGTCATGTCCTCATATAGACTTTCCGTCGATTCGGAATTCATAATCACGGAAATATACGGCTTTCCGCTGTTATCCCTGCATAAAAGAACCAGACAGTGTCCTGCCGCTTTCGTCGTTCCTGTCTTACCGCCAATGATCGTAATATGTTCCGGCGCGGTATAATTACCTGCCAGATACTGATTGGTATTATTCACTTCCATTGTACGCTCACTTCCATCATTTCCGTGATAAGTCGTGCTGTAAGTCGTGGTCTGAATGATCTCATTGAACAGATCATATTGAAGCGCCTCCGTAAAAATCAGATACAGATCATAGGCTGTCATATAATGTCCGTCTTCCGTCAGTCCGTTCGGGTTCGTAAAATGGCAGTTCGTTGCACCGAGTTCCTGTGCTTCTTCGTTCATCAGTTCCACAAAACCTGCCACAGAACCGCTGACACCTTCAGCGATCATGATTGCGACATCATTGGCGGAATAGAGAAGCAGAACATACAGTGCCTGCTGCAATGTCATCGTATCGCCCGGTTTGATACCGCATAACTGTGCACCGGGTTCCGTTATCTGTACATTTTCACTCGCCGTAAGCAGCTGTTCCGGCGAACCGTGCTTTAATGCGACCAGCGCTGTCATGATTTTTGTCAGACTGGCCGGCGGAAGCTGTTCATTTGCGTTTTTGGCATAGAGCGTATCAAGTCCGTTCACGTCGAACAGAGCCGCAGCCGCAACATCCGAAAGAGATGCTTCCGAATTGGAAATGTTTTTATCCACAACACATAAATCAGCGGCAAAAGTTTCTGCAACTTGTGCAGTGGCATCGGCTGTCTGCACGAGTTTAAAGCTGCTGACCTGATAATTGCTGTTATAGGGCATCTCATATTTTTCGGCGCCGCAGCCGGTCAGGACAAAAACGACGCCAAGAAGAGCTGCAAAAGCCCTTTTTGTTACATTATTTGTACATTTCACGCCACTCTAAATCTCCTCTGTCCAGCGATTTAATCAAAAGTTCTGCGGATGCCAGATTGGTTGCCAGCGGAATGTTATGTACGTCACAAAGACGCATAACATTGTTAACATCCGGCTCATGCGGTTTCGGATTCTGCGGGTCCCTTAAAAAGATACACAAATCAATCTGGTTGTGCTCAATCTGTGCACCCAGCTGCTGTTCTCCGCCCAAATGCCCGGCAAGATGTTTGTGAATCGTTAGATTTGTTACTTCTTCGATTAACCTTCCCGTTGTACCAGTCGCATATAATTCGTTCTTGCTCAGAATCCCCCGGTATGCGATGCAGAAATTCTGCATCAGTTTTTTCTTTGCATCATGTGCAATCAGTGCAATGTTCATGTCAATACCCCTCTGTTCATTTTTTACCTTGTAGCCGTACGTTTAATACAAAACCTATCCCAATATAGGAACTTACTAATGAAGTAAGGCCATAGCTGACAAAAGGAAGCGGAATGCCGGTATTTGGCATGACCCTCGTGGCAACAGCTATATTGATGATTCCCTGAAACCCGATCAGCGTACCTACCCCGGCGGCAATGACCGTTCCCGCCAGATCTTTTGCCCTCCTAGCTACCATAATACATTCTATTGAGATGAAAATCAATAAGACAATTACACTACATCCACCAACAAACCCAAATTCTTCTCCGATGACCGCATAAATAAAATCTGTCTGCGGTTCAGCAATGAAGTTACCATTCTTTACAGAACTGATTTCATTTGTTTTATAGCCCTTGCCATATAACTGTCCGGAACCGATGGCCATCTCGGAATTAAGCTGCTGATATGCTTCGTCATTGGCGTATTCTTCGGGATTCAGCCATGCCAGAATCCTTCTCTGCTGATATGGCTGTATCAGTTCCTGCTCCGGCTGCAGCACGATGCTCAAAAAAATGATAAAGGCCGGAATGGCAATCGCAAGCACCGTCAGAATATATTTCCAGTGGAGGCCGCCTACGAACATCATTACACAGAATAAAATAACGACCATGATGCTTGTAGAGAGGTCCGGCTGATCATAAATCAGCCAGAGAGGCACGGTAAACAAAGCAACACATATGATAATGAATCTGAGATCTCCCATTTTATCATGGTGTTTCATAATCAATTGTGCAAAAAACAGAATCAATAGAATCTTGGCTGTTTCCGAAGGCTGGAACTGAATGCCGAAAATATTGAGCCATCTTTGGGCATTATTTACCGTTTCTCCCATTTCAGAAACAAGGATTAATAGAACGATATTGACCACATATAGCAGCCAGTAAAAGCGAAGGATAACAGAATAATCAAAAAGCGAAATAACCATCATCAGAAAAAGCCCGAATACGAAACCGGCAATCTGGCGCGTCTGCAAGGATTCCTTTGCACTTCCAATCGCCAGAATACCGATGACGGTAAGCGCAACAACGAGAATGATCAGTTTAAAATCATAATCCCGGATGCGATAATGCTTTATCATATGTCCGCTCCTCCTTGTATCTGTACTTGGAAGAATGCTTGTATTTAGGGCATTCTCCAGTGTGAGACTTAGTGCTTCTTAGTGAAACAGCCCTTGCTGTGAGCTTTAGAAGTACTTCTCACACTATTGCTTCAGGTCCAGTATTGGAATATTCGCATACAAAGTCGGATTTTTGGTCCGTCCCATACTGCTTGTTTTGGTAATCTGAATTTCCATACTTTCCGTATCGATCTTCATATATTTCGATATGACCTTTGCAATGTCATTTTTAATCATTTCCATCATCTCCGGGGAACAGTTCACCCGGTCGGAAATCAGTAATATTTTCAGCCTGTCCTTGGCAATCTCTCTGGAACTTTTTCGTTTTAAAATATTTTTGAACAATCCTCTTACCCCCTAACTTCGATGGAAAATACCTGTTATTTTTGTCCAGAAAGAAATGCCTCGTTCAAAGTCCAGAAAAGGAACTTCTTTCCCGTTAACTCTGTAACAGATATTCTGATAGGCCTGTCCGGCAAGAGTATTGCTTCCGACTAACGGTTCGCCCTGATTTGTGGCGATAACGACGTTTTCATCATCTGGTACCAGTCCGATCAACGGAATGGATAAAATATCCACCACATCATCGGAGGACATCATATCGCCTCTTTTAATCATATCATAACGAATCCGATTGATGATAAGGTCGATTTTCTGTATTTCGTTTGCTTCCAACAATCCGATAATCCGGTCCGCATCCCGGATAGAAGAAACTTCAGGCGTCGTAACGACTAACGCCCTGTCAGCTCCGGCAATGGCATTTTGAAATCCCTGTTCAATTCCGGCCGGACAATCCAGAATAATATAATCGAATTGGTCTTTTAAATGGCTTATCATTTTTACCATCTGTGCGGGATTTACTGCACTTTTATCCCTTGTCTGTGCAGACGGTAAGAGAAATAGCGTCGGGTAACGCTTATCCCTCACAAGCGCCTGTTTGATTCGGCAGTTGCCTTCTACGACATCTACCAGATTGTAAACAATGCGGCTTTCAAGCCCCATGACCACATCCAGATTCCGCAGCCCGATATCCGTATCGATCAAAATGACCTTTTTGCCCATGGCAGCCAGACCTGTACCAACGTTTGCTGAAGTAGTGGTCTTTCCTACCCCGCCTTTCCCTGATGTGACGACAATTACTTCACTCATACTCAAACCTCCAAAATGAATCGTTATCGTCCCCTGAACTTCTGTCTAAATAGGCAGCGCATTCAGTAATTCTTTGGTAATGGCTTCCATCATGACTCGACCGTCTTTTACATAAGCAATTTTGGGCTGAACCTTCGGTTTTATTGACCATTTGCTTTGTTTCTCGGATGATTTGTATTTGAATTCACCTATTTTGAGTTTTTCCGGTGACATTTCAAGCGCAACAACGAAATGATGGTCAAGGCCGTTGCCGCCGGCATAAGCCTGTCCATATAATCCGCCCAGAACAACGATATCCTTACTGGAAATAATACTGGCGCCGGGATAGACATCTCCCATCACGATTATGCTGTTTTCCGTCTCCAGCGTCTGACCACCCTTCAGGGTTCCTTTATAGAACTGTCCCACGTTTTCCATTTCATGCTGATGGAATTCGAGCTGCTGTAAGGCGCGGATATAATTTTGATTGTTCTCGTCATCTTTACCGATAATACAAATAATATTCAAGGAAGAATTATCGGAAATCACATTCAGAACTTCCCGTTCTTCCGCTTCCGTCAGTTTTCTTCCCTCAAAGGAGATTCCCATATGGGCATCTTTGAAAAATTGTGCGGATTCCTTGAATTTTACAGCAATTTCCTCAAGCAGTCTGTCAAATGGCATTGCATCATCCAGATAAAGTGACAAACCGTTCGGAAAACTTTTAATTATGACTGGATTTTTCATACTGAAACCACTCCTTTAATCTCCATTGATCAGGCCGCCTTCCAATGTTCCTGCAGTACCTGTAATGATCTCGCTTTCATCTGCGAGCCCATAATAATATTTATAAATCTCTCTTGCAATCTGCGCGGCATAGTCAGAATTATAACCATTGGCCACACGAACGACGACGCAGATCTCCGGGTCTTCATAAGGCGCGTAACTGACAAAAAGCGCGTGGTTCGGATGGGAAGTACTCTCCTGTGCGGTACCTGTTTTGCCGGCAACGTTGACGCCAAGGTCCGAATAATAACTTTTTCCTTCCACGACTCTGCGCATTCCAAGATGAATTGCATTCCAATAAGAAGCATCCATATCGATTCGGTTACGCACTTCGGCATGATTCTCTTTTTCGTTTTCCCCGTTATGATCTGTAATTTTATCTATTAATGTTAAATTATAACATATTCCGCTGTTCGCAACAGTTGTAACATATCGCGCCAGTCCGACGGTCGTATAGTTATTCGTACCCTGCCCGATTGCAGAACGGACGGAATCCAGATCGGAGACTTTCGGGTCATACTCTTCTATTTCCACGCCCGAAGGCTCTGATAGGCCATACATATCCGCATATTTTGCGAGCTGATTCAGGCCGACTTCGCTATTGTAAGTATTATCGACAGTGCCGAGCCTGTAACCGACTTCATAAAAGAACCAGTTACAGGAATGCTGGATACCTCCGGTCACATTCAATGCGCCGTGTGCTCCGCCGTTTGCGGCTATCCAGCATCTCGGAGGTTGTGTGATTTTATCAAAAGTACCGATACAGGTTATCGTGTCCGTCGTGGTGATGACATTTTCCATCAGGCCAGCCGTTGCGGATACCATTTTAAACGTGGAACCGGGAGCCGTTCTCTGCTGGGTTGCGTAATTGTTCATAGGGCGGGACAGATCGCTCTGCAGGCTTGCAAAATAATCCGCATCGACACCATTTGCCATTTTATTGTTATCATAACTTGGATAAGATACGAGTGCGAGTACATCTCCGGTATTGACATCCGTGATGACAGTCGAACCGGAATACGGCTCCAGAGCCAGCTGGGCCGGCGTAATATCCAGTTGTTCAATACGGTTTCGCATAAAGGTATATGGCGACAGAGAGCCTCTTTCAAACTGTGCAAGCTCCTCCTCTTCTACTTTCACAATGTTCTGCTCCAAAAGGAGGGAACAGATCTGACGGCCGGTCAGCTCATCGTTATTGATCATATAACGATAAATTTTTTTCTCAAAATTTGCGCTGACATCCAGCTTTTCAAAAATATAACTGATGATCTTCGCATAGATTTCCTGGGAATCCGAATACTGTGATATAATATTTAATTTGGATACATCTACCCAGTTCTTTGCGATTACATAATTCAGATATTCACTCAGGCTGATGACTTCATCAATTGTCCATGCAATGTAGGTTTCATCATCTTTGTCTATTTCGCTCTGCATAATGATATTGTTATCATAGAGCATAGATACAATAAAACTTTCATAGACCTGATACTCTTTGGACAATTCATTGTAAGGAGTATTGCCCTCTGTAAGTTCGGTACGCAGCTGTTCAAAAATCCGGGCTTTTTTGTCCAGATAAGCCTGTGCAACAGCACTTTCTGTTTCTCCGGCAGTCTGAGAAAAGAAACGGCTCGTATCGATAATATTATTTTCAATACACGCATAATAAACATCGTAAATCGGAATAATGATATTACTGCTTCCCGCGTTTTCGGCCGGAATATATTCTTTGATATTTTCTATTTTGGCTAACAGAATACTGGCAATCTTCTCTTCAAGAATATGATAGACCGCCTTTTGAAGTTCCGGATCTATGGTCAGCCAGACATCATTTCCGGCGACCGGTTCCACCCTGTCGCTCGTTTCAATGACTTTTCCAACATTGTTCACATAGACGATTTCGGAACCTTTCGTTCCCTGAAGCTGTGTTTCCATAGACGCTTCGATGCCCAGCTTTCCAACCGTGTCATTCAGATCATAATTCGGATTTTCTTCCTGTAAAAGCGCCAGCTCATCATTGGATATTTTTCCGGTATAACCGAGAATCTGCGCGAAATAGATACTGTCATTATATTCTCGGATGGTTCCCTCGGCAATCGCGACTCCGTCGAGCACGTCCGCATTTTCCATAACGACGGCAACCGTTTTTTCGGAAACATTATTTGCAACTGTTGTAGCAATATATTTCTGATAGCTGTTGGCGCTCATGGCATAACGAATCGTAAGGATTTTCAGGACTTCTTCTTTTGTGTAGCCAAGTCCTTCCTGAAAGCTGTTCTTGTCGTCTTCATCCGCATAACCGCCGATTCCATAACGGGAAGTACTGCATAAATAAGTCATTACCTCATCCGGTGTAGCGGTCCGTTCCTTTTCCTGAAGATCATCTATCAGGGCATGTCCATAAATATCGGCAAGAAAACGAAGCTGCTGGGTTCCTTCCAGATTAAACTGGTAATTGCCGCCTGCGTCCAAAACGATATTGAAATCATTGATAATATGGTCGCCATTTTGTTCTATCATTTGAATCAACCGGTAGATTGTATCATTCAGATTTGCATTCTTCTCACGGCCCGATTCGTAAACATCTTCAATCGTAACCGAATATGCCAGTTCGTTATAGGCAAGAAGCTCTCCATTACTTGCATAAATATTCCCCCTTGTCGCTTCGATGGTCCGTGTTTTTGTAATCCGTAACTGAAAATTATCAAAATATTCTTCACCATTAACAATTTGCAGTTGAAATATCGTGTAAATAAGATAGCTTCCCATACCGAGCAGGACTAGGACCAATACGAGCAGTCTGGAAGTCACCATATTAAATATATTTTCTTTTAAATGTTCCCATATATTCTCAAACAAACTTCTTTTCGCCCCTTTTCTCCTGCTGTTCCAGGCTGCGGTTCACACGCAGAATGACAGGATACAAAAACAGTGTCACGACTACCGTATAGACCATTTCCGGCAGAATAATATGGACAAGGTAGTAACTGAAATCAAATTTTCCACGCAGCAGAAACAGAATGACATAGCAGATAATTCCATAAAAAAAGTCGCTGCAGAGAATCAGCGTAATCGGCAGCTTGATATCTTCCGGATAAAAGATGATGCTGAATTTTCCGTTGGCATAGCCGATATACATATATACCAGCGCATAAAAGCCGATAACGGAACCAAAAAAGATATCCACGAGCAGACCGCTGAAAAAGCCGATGAGCAGACCATTTTTCTCGCCCCGCATAAAACCGAAAGAGGCGGTCAGTACGATCAGGAGATTCGGAACAATGCCGCCAAAAGCGAGTGCGCGGAAAACGGTGCACTGCATCAGGAAACATATAAAAATAAAAAAAGCGGTCACAATAACGCGTTTCATGAATCCTTATACCCATGCCTTTCCTCATCCTGCGATGTTTGAGCCATCAGGCGCAAACTCGCGATTGAAAATTTCCAATTTTCAACCTTACCTCTTGTCTTATTCTTCGATCGTCTGCTTTAGTTCCAGTATGACAAGAACTTCCTCCAAATGTTCGAAATCTACTGCCGGTGTAATGTATCCTGATTTGGTCAGATTGTTAGAATCGGTATTGATGGTATTAATGTATCCAATCAGAATGCCCGGAAGGTATTTGTCGCTTATATTGGAAGTTACAATTTTATCGCCTTCCACGACAACGTTATCGCTGTCCTTCAGCTGTTCAAAAGAAATGATACCGGAAGCATACAGACGCAGGTCTCCGTTGACGACCATATTGTCGGAACTGGACAGTACCATTGCACTTACGTTGGAATCGTCGGCAATGATGGCTTTTACCTTAGACCAGTTCGGTCCGGTATCCACAATACGCCCCACCAGACCGCTGCCGGCTATGACATTCATATCGATCGCAAGTCCGTCATCCGAACCTTTATTGATGACAAAAGAATAAAACCAGTTGCCGGAATCCCTTGCGATGATTCGTGCGCCGATTTTTTCATATTCATCATATTGGGAATCCAGCTCGTACAATTCCCGCAGGCTGGTAAGCTCATACCGGTCCTGCTGTAACCTTGTATTCTCTATCGTCAGATCGTCTATCCGTGCTTTCAGCATCTCATTTTCTGCGATCAGATCCCGAATCTGCCCAAGTTCTTCCGAGCGGCTGCGTAAAAAACTGCCTGCCGCACTGACACCCTCCTGGAACGGGACAATGATATATCCGGCAACAGAACCCAAAGGTCCGCTGAAAATGGTCGTATTGAACGTAAGCAGCACCATACCGGTACATAGAATTGTTAAAATGAAAAGGAGGTATTTTCCCGGCAGGATAAATTTCTCCCCTTTTCTTTTTATAATTGGACTCATTTACTCATTCCTTCTATTGCATATGCCACCGATTTATAATTATCTTCATTTATGATTTTGGCAAGTCCGAGCGCAACACTTTCAATCGGATGTTCGGAAAGATTGACTTTCAGGCCGGTTCCTCTGCTCATAAGCTGTGCCAGATTGTTGACCTGGGAAGCTCCGCCCGTCAGATAAACACCGTGTCTGTAAATATCCGCCGCCAGTTCCGGAGGCGTCCGCTCCAAAATAACCTTGATGTTATCGATAATCGTATTAAAATGTTCTGTCAGGCATTCGTTTACGAGAACAGTCGGTATCTCACGTTCTACCGGAAGTCCTGTTACGATATCACGTCCATAAACGACAGCTCCGCACTTCTGTGCTTCGAGTTCAGACAACGCTATCTTCACATTCTCAGCTGTTTTGCCGCCAATGATCAGGCTGTACTCCCGCCGCACCGCCGCTTTAATCGCTTCGTCGAATTTTCTTCCGCCTACTTTGACAAGCTTGCTTAAAACAATGCCGCCGAGGGACAGAATCGATATCTCCGTCGTATCAAAACCGACATTTACGACAAGAACACCCTGGGAATTTTTGACATCGATACCAAGCCCGAGTCCATCTGCTACGGCCTTATCTACGACCATGACTTTTTTCGCTTTGACATTAGACTCTTTTACAAGATCTTTAAAAGCGCGTTTTTCTACTTCCGTCACATCCCATGGGACCGCAATATAATAATCCGCAGGCCGCAGGCCGCCCTTCATAAGATCTATCATAAAATATTTTATGAGGGTTTCCATGTTCTGTATGTCTGCAATGACACCATTACTTAAAGGATAAGTAATATGGATATTCCCCGGCGTCTTTTCATACATATCGAAAGCCGAATTCCCGTATGCGAACAAAGTTCTCTTGTTCTCGATTGCAATCATGTTCTTTTCTACAAAAACATTATCATCTGCACGATTGTATATTTTAATATTGCTCGTCCCAAGATCAATTCCAAATGCGTTATTTGCCAAAATAAAAACTCCTTTCAAGATAATTCATTATCCGCAGATATTTCTCTGGAAGCGGTATGCTCATTCAGCAGCCCGCTCTCTTTAAAACTGAAATAACTGTTATCACCAATAATAATATGATCCAGCAGGAAAACATCAATTGTTTTTCCGATATCCGCAATCCGCTTCGTAATGCGGATGTCATTACTGCTGGGTTCCGGATTGCCGCCCGGATGATTGTGAAGAAGCATAATATGCGTTGCCTGGGAACGGAATGCGCTGATATATACTTCTCTCGGTGATAAAAGGGAAGCATTGACTGTTCCGGTCGAAAGCAGCAGTTCTTCTAAAAGGTGCATTCCGGAATCGAACAGCAAAAGCAGATTATGCTCTACTTTTTCATGCCGGAACCGCTCCATATAATAACCAGCAACAGAGGACGGCCTCGTAAAGGATAATTGTTCGCCAGCTTTTGTCTGCGCCATTCTGGTGCACAGCTCGGCAAGTGCCTTTAGCTTCACAGCCTTGACTTTGCCGATGCCTTTCACTGACATCAGCTTCTGAAGCGGGATGTGATAGAGTCCTAAAAGACCGTTGCCATATCTTCCGGCAGTCTTCAAAACCTCTTCCCCAAGGTCTCGCGCACTCATCTCCTGCGTCCCGGTTCGTATGATGATCGCAAGCAGTTCAGAATCCGTTAACGTTTCCGCACCATAGGAAATAAATTTCTCATATGGAAGATTCTGCATCCCACCACTATCATTGTTCTCATACTTAACTAATTTCATTCAGCCTCTTTCCCGACGGCTTTTCTCTCCTATAGATGTGGCTCCCTTTGGAGACATTTCTATTAGATATGGCTCCTTTAGATACATTTCCATTGCAAAAACTCCCCATCCTGAATATTCTATCACAATCCTTTTTTTCTGTATACAAAATTTCCCAATTTTTTATTATTTTGCAGTAATTCTGCGGCCGGGCAGGACGGTGTATCGTTCCTTTGAAGGCACGCTTTCGCTCCGCCAAGCGCTGTAACGGTACTAAGTTCAAAATCCGCAAAGCGTCTTTTTCACTAAGTGCCGACGCGCTTTAAGGGCCTTCGCAGGAACGATACACCGTCCTGCCCGGCCGCAGATTGCTGTCATTTCAAAGCGCCTTCAGAGATGAATCCGCTATCCGTCAGGCTCTGCAAAGCCTTTAAAATGCCGAGTTTTGCGTGAGGCCAGGTGAGCCCGCCCTGAAAATAGACCGCATAGGGGGACGCAATCGGCCCGTCTGCGCTCAGCTCTATGGAGGAGCCTGAAACGAAGGCTCCCGCCGCCATGATGACCTGCGAATCATATCCCGGCATGTCCCAGGGTTCTGGCGTTACGAAGCTGTCCACGGAAGCGGCGGCCTGAATGCCCTGGCAGAAAGCGATAACGCCTTCCGGTTTTCCGAACGTGACGGCCTGAATGATGTCGTGCCGGCTTTCCGTGCCGTTTGGAATGACCGGAAAACCGAGTTTTTCAAACAGATTTGCCGCAAATACCGCGCCTTTCAGCGCACTTGCAGTGACCGTCGGGGCTAGGAATAATCCCTGGTAAAAAGCGGACATTACGCCGAGTGAGGCGCCGACCTCCTTGCCGAGCCCCGGTGAAGTCAGGCGGTAAGCGGCATTTTCCACACATTCCTTTTTGCCCGCAATGTAACCGCCGATCGGCGCAAGACCGCCGCCCGGATTCTTGATCAGGGAGCCGACCGTCATATCCGCCCCTACATCGCCGGGCTCTATCGTTTCCACGAATTCACCGTAACAGTTATCCACCATACAGAGGATGTCCGGTCTGATTTCTTTGATAAAATGAATCAGCTCACCAATCTGTGTTACCGATAAAGTCGGCCTCGTCTGATATCCTTTGGAACGCTGAATCGTCACCAGTTTTGTTTTCTCATGAATCGCTGCCCGGACAGCCTCATAATCGAATCCGCCGTCGGGAAGCAGATCAACCTGTCTGTATGAAATGCCGTATTCCTTCAGGGAACCTTTGGACGCGCGGATGCCGATGACCTCTTCCAACGTATCGTAGGGCTTCCCGACAGGGGAAAGCAGCTCGTCCCCGGGTCTGAGATTACTCATGAGCGCCAACGCCAGCGCATGCGTACCGCAGGTGATCTGCGGGCGGACGAGGGCATCCTCCGCGTGAAAGATTTCCGCATAGACTTGCTCTAACGTATCCCTGCCAAGGTCATTATAACCGTAGCCTGTCGTACCCGAAAGGCAGGCTTCGCTTACCCGGCATTTCTGCATGGCGCGGATGACCTTCAGTTGATTATATTCTGCGATTTCATCGATACGCGCGAATCGCGCCTTTAGCGATAAAAGGATTTCGTCTCCAAAATCCAACACCGCTTTTGAAATTCCGAGTTTAGCATATTGTTCTTTTAAAAATTTTTCCATTTTAATCGTTCAATTCCTTTTCCAGATTTTATTTTTCAGCTTATGATATCATTTTCTTTTAAAAGTCGAAGCATATGGGCGAGAATCGCCGCATCTTCTCCGCCGGACATTTGTTCGGAACTTTGTTGTTCCGGTTCCGAAGGCTGTCTGAAATCCTGTCTGGAAATCCATGTGACATCTTTTTCCCGGCGAAACCATGTGAGCTGTCTTTTAGCAAAATGCCTCGTGTCCCGCTTGATTCGGTAAACAGCGTCTTCGAACGCACATTCTCCATCGAGATATTCCAGAATTTCTTTGTAACCGAGTCCCTGCATGGAAACGAGGTCTCTGGTACAGCCCATGGCTTTCAGATTTCGTACTTCCGTAACGAGACCGGCATTCAGCATTGCATCGACACGCCGATCAATCTTTTCATACAATCTGGCACGCTCGTCGGTCAGAACAAAATAAAGGAATCGGTAAGGGGATTCCTTTTCGTGTTGCTCTTCGTTGTGCTCCGAAATGCGTTTACCAGTTTTTTCATAAAATTCAATAGCCCGGATGACTCGCTTTACATTATTGGCATGAAGAATCTCGCAGGACTTGGGGTCGATACGACGGAGCCTTTCAAACAGCGCTTCATTGCCCTGCTCTTTGGCGAACTGCTCTAACTTCCTGCGGAAAGTCTCATCCTCTTCTGTCGCCGTAAAATCAATATCGTAAAGAACCGACTGGATATAGAAACCCGTTCCGCCCGCCAAAATTGGAATCCTGCCTTTTTCATAGATGGCTTTTATCGCGTCCTTTGCAAGCGCTTGGAACCTGACGACATGAAATTCTTCATCCGGTTCAAGAATATCGATCAGATGATGGGGGATTCCTGCCATCTCTTCCTGCATGATTTTGGCAGAGCCGATATCCATATGCCGGTATACCTGCATGGAATCCGCCGAAATGATTTCCCCGCCGATTTCACGGGCAAGGGAAACCGCCAGCGCCGATTTTCCAACGGCCGTCGGCCCGGTTAAAATAATCAAGGGATTTTTCATATCAGCCTCCTTGTCAGGAAGAATGCCGCTTTTCAGGCATTCTCAGGTGTAAGCTTTAGATGTGCTTCTCACGCTATTATGTGACAATCCTCTTAAACTTCTTTTCGAGTTCATATTTACTCATCGTGATCATCGTCGGCCTGCCGTGCGGGCAGTTATACGGATTTTCCAAAGAAAGCAGTTCGTCGATCAGAGCATCTGCCTCTGCAGCGCTCATGCGGGAATTACCTTTGACTGCCGCCTTACACGCCATCGTTGCGATTTTGGTACGGATGCTGTCCGGTGTTCCTGAAAAATTTTCTCCGACCATCTCATCGAGCAGCTCATAGAACAGACCCGCTTCCTGATATCCATATAAATCGAGCGGCACACTGCTCAACGCATAATCATTGCCACCGAATTCTTCCAAAACGAAACCGAGCGCTTCAAAATGCGCTTTGTTCTGCAGCAGACAGGCCTTCTCCCGGCCGCTCAGGGTAACGACGACAGGCGGATTCAAATTCTGAGAAACAATGCTGTGTTCTTTAAAGCGTTTGATAAAACGCTCATATTTCACTTTTTCATGAGCCGCATGCTGGTCGATGATCAGGAGCTTATCCTGATAGGAAATCAGCCAATAAGTATCGAACAACTGCCCGATAATTTCATAATGCTCTTTTGCTTTTGCAGACAGCAGCTTATCGTCGAACAGTTCCAACTGCTCAGGCTTTGCAGCAGGCTTTTGAGATGCCGTATCCAACTGCTTTGTTCCTGCATCCGAGGCGCTATCCGGTATACTCGTATCGGCTGCATAGGCAGTGGGTTCCCGCAGGAGCGATTGCTGTAAGACCACATTTTCCTGTGCGAGCCGTCTTGTTTCAAAAGGTTCTGGCACAACAGGCGGACGTGGCGGCTTCGATTTGGAAATGGCTGATACGGCATCTCTCTTCCCCGGTATTTCCCTGTCACAACTTTTGGGAAAAGCAATCTCTTTGGACTCCCTCTTTTGGGACTCGCTCTCCCTGGACTTGGTTTCTCTGGCGTCATTGTCCCCGATAACAGCTTCTTTTCTTGTTTTTTCTGGCTGCTCAAACGATACTTCCGGTATCATTTCCTGTCTGTGCAGCCGCTCGTGAATCAGTTCCCTCACCTGCTCATAGAACTCCTGCCCGCCGGCAATCCGTACTTCCATTTTGGTCGGATGAACATTGACGTCAATCCGTTTTGTATCGATTGTAAAATGCAGCACGCAGAACGGAAATTTATGCTGCATCAGATATTCTTTATAACCGTCCTCGACCGCTTTTCCGATCAGATTGCTTTTGATAAAACGGCCGTTGATATAAAAAAGTTCATAATTGCGGTTGGAACGGTTGATGATCGGCCTGCCCAGAAATCCGTCGATGGAAAATCCGTCCGCTTCCGCGTGTATCTCCTGTAACTCTTTTACAATATCCTTCCCATAAATGCGATAAATGATTTCCTTTAAGTCGCTGTTGCCGGAAGTATAGAAACGATTCTGGTTATTGATGATAAAAGAAAAGGAAATCTGCGGATGGGACAGGGCGAGATGCTCCATCAGATCCGCCACATAAGATCCTTCTGTCTGCGGCTGTTTCAAGAACTTTTTACGCGGCAGCGTATTATAGAAAAGGTTTCGAACTATAATCGTCGTTCCGTTCGGTGCGCCGATTTCTTCCAATTCTTTCTCAATGCCTCCCTCTATGACATAACGGATGCCAGTCAGTTCCTCTTCCACTTTGGAAACAGCCTCTACCATGGAAACTGCCGCGATACTCGCCAGCGCTTCTCCGCGAAATCCAAGACTGACCAAGTCAGTCAAATCATCGACTGAAGAAATTTTACTCGTGGCATGGCGCAGAAAAGCATTACGAATCTGTGATTTCTCAATGCCACTTCCGTTATCCGTTACGCGGATTAGCGAAATACCGCCGTCCTTAATCTCCACCGTAATCGCATCCGCCCCGGAATCAATGGCATTTTCCACCAGCTCCTTTACGACACTTGCCGGTTTCTCCACCACTTCCCCCGCCGCAATCTTATCGATTGTCTGGTTGTCCAGTACGTTAATTTTCATTTCTTCCCAATCCTTTTTATTCCATTTTTAGTCCTTTTCATCTGCTTCATGCGAAGAATGTCTCCGATTTCCTCAGGCGCACAAACAATTTACGCAGAATATCCGACAGGAGCATTCTTAAAACATAATCCTTCATGAAAGAATTGCGTCAACGATTCTTTCGTGTGAAGAAGGTCCGCCCAACGGACCATAGAAGTTCTTAGAGAAACGCCCATTGGCGCCACACCGTCAGGTGTGTTGGTCTTTTAGAACTTCTTCTCACACTTGCCACCGGTTCTTCAATTTATTCTGCAGCCGGTACAATACATTCAGCGCATCCACCGGCGTCAGCGTGGTGATATCGGTTTCTTCCAGTTCTTTGAGAATATCCTCGTCTTTTACCGTATCGAACAGCGAAATCTGCTCCAAATCCACTTCGTCATATTTGACGGGTTTTTTCTTTTCGGCTTTGATATTGATCTCGATATTCTGTACTTTCTCCGTAATATCGTTATCGCTCAGCTGTTCTACAATCTCTTTTGCCCTGTCGATGACCATATCCGGCACGCCGGCAAGTTTGGCGACCTGAATGCCGTAACTCTTATCTGCCCCGCCTTTGATGATTTTGCGGAGGAACACGATATCATCGCCTTTTTCTTTTACGGCAATACAGTAATTGTTCACATTATCCATTTTTCCTTCCAGTTCCGTTAATTCATGATAATGGGTGGCAAACAGCGTCTTGGCGCCCAGAAGTTTCCGGTTGCTGATATGTTCGATGACCGCCCAGGCAATACTCAGACCGTCAAAGGTTGAGGTCCCCCGTCCAATCTCATCGAGAACGAGCAGGCTGTCCGACGTGGCATTCCGCAGGATATTGGCCACTTCGTTCATTTCCACCATAAAGGTAGACTGACCGCTTGCCAGGTCGTCCGATGCGCCGACTCTGGTAAAGATCCGGTCCACGATACCGATGTCGGCCTTTTTCGCCGGCACAAAAGAACCAATCTGCGCTAACAGGACAATCAGCGCTGTCTGCCGCATATAAGTGGACTTTCCGGCCATGTTTGGGCCCGTGATAACGGCAATACAATGCTTTTTATTGTCCAGATGGGTATCGTTCGAAATGAACATATCGTTTTGAATCATCTGTTCTACGACGGGATGACGGCCTTCTTTGATATCGATGATACCTTTTTCGTTCAACGACGGCCGCACATAATGATTCCGTTCCGCAACATAGGAAAATGCGGTGCAGACATCCAGTTTGGCAATCGCTCTCGCCGTTTTCTGAATCCGTTCAATCTGTCCGGCAATCGTTTCCCGGATTTCACAGAAAACATCGTATTCCAGAGAATACAGCTTGTCTTCTGCGTTCAGAATCGTGTCTTCCAGTTCTTTCAGGCGCGGTGTCGTGTAACGTTCTGCATTGGCAAGCGTCTGTTTCCTGATATAATCATCCGGGACCATATTTTTATAGGAATTTGTCACTTCAAAATAGTAGCCGAATACTTTGTTATATTTGATGCGCAGGTTTTTAATGCCGGTGCGCTCTTTGTCCTCGTTTTCCAGCGCGGCGAGCCAGTTTTTCCCTTCCGTTTTGGCCTTGCGCAGTTCGTCGATTGATTCGTGAAAGCCTTCTTTGATCAGACCGCCCTCCTTTACCGCAATCGGCGGGTCGTCAATGATGGCATCGTCGATGAGCCGGAAAAGGTCGGACAGATCGTCCATTTCCGACTGAATCTCCGCCAAAAGGTCAGTAGACGTATCCCGTAATACCGTTTTAATGGAAGGAAGCATTTCAAGGGAACTGCGGAAAGCGACCAAATCCCTGGGATTTGCGGTTCGATAACTGACTCTTCCGAGAAGCCGTTCCAAATCGTACACCGGATTTAAGTATTCCCGCAGTTCATCCCGCAGCATACTTTTTCCACACAACTCCTCCACCGCATCCAGCCTTTTCTCAATCTCGGCCTTGTCGATCAAAGGCTGTTCGATATATTTCCGCAACAGGCGGCCGCCCATCGCAGTTCTTGTTCTGTCCAGTACGCCGAGCAGCGAGCCTTTTTTCTGCTTCTCCCGCAGCGTTTCGAGCAGTTCCAGATTTCTTCTCGTTGCGCCGTCCAAAAGCATATATTTATTGGTCAGATAGGGATACAGATGTGTAAAATGCTCCAAAGAAGTCATCTGTGTCTCATAAAGATATTGTAAAAGCGCACCGGCCGCGATCAGACCGCTCGGAAAATCTTCAATGCCAAGCCCCAGCAGAGAAGTCACATGAAAATGTTTTAACAGACATTTCCGGCAGACTTCTTCGTCAAAATAATGGCTGGCAAGTGAATAGACCATGACATTCAGACGGTTCTTCATCTCCTCGATGGGAAATCCGCTGACAAAAAAAGCCTCATTGCAGATAATTTCCGAAGGTGCATATTTATTGATTTCATCCTGTAATTTCCGAATGTCCTCCACTTCTGTCAGATAATAATCCCCGGTTGTAACATCTGCGGCTGAAATACCTATTTTCCCCGGAAAATAGGAAATGCACAGAAGATAATTGTTTCTGGAATCGTCCATCGGCAGACTGGTATTCGTACCAGGCGTCACAATTCTTGTCACTTCCCGTTTGACAAGTCCTTTTGCCTCCTTCGGGTCTTCCACCTGCTCGCAGATAGCGACCTTATAGCCCTTTGCTACAAGTCTTGCCAGATATCCGTCCACTGCATGATAAGGGACACCGCACATCGGCGCCCGTTCTTCCAATCCACAGCTTTTTCCCGTAAGAGTAATCTCGAGCTCTCTGGAAACCGTTTTGGCGTCCTCGAAGAACATTTCATAAAAATCGCCTAACCGATAAAAAAGAATACAATCGGGGTATTCTTTTTTCGTCTCCATATATTTCTGCATCATGGGTGTCATTTCAGCCATGCTTATAACCGTGCCTTTCTCGTATTGTTGCAATAATCTTATGTAAACCCGACAATTTCCGCACCCGTCAGGAACGTCATCTCTCCGGTTCGTTTATGCGGTCACTTATCCGGTCCCTCCTGCTCGACGGCATGTCCTGTATAATAAAAACCGTGGCATTCATCCAGCGAGACCATCATCAGCTTTCCGATATCGGAAGCATCTCCCGGGAAATGCACCAGCATATTGTTGGAAAGCCTTCCCGTCACGAGTGAAGCATCCTGCTCGTTCCGTTCTTCTACCAGGGCCTCCATTACTTTTCCCTGTAGCAGAAGCGCCCGTTCTTTTGCCGTATCCTGTACGACCTTTAACAATTTGTCAAACGCCGGACGAACGATTTCTTCCGGCACCTGATCTTCCATTGCCGCAGCCGGGGTTCCGGTTCTTTTGGAATAAATAAAAGTAAATGCATTATCATATGCGGCCTTCCTGACCACATCGATTGTTTCTTCCACATCGTCCATTGTTTCCCCGGGAAATCCGACGATAATATCCGTTGTAATCGCGATATCCGGTATGGCTTCCCTAATCTTACGGACGAGTGTCAGATAGTGTTCTTTTGTATATCTTCTGTTCATTTTCTGCAGAATGCGGTCGGAACCGGACTGCAGAGGAAGATGCAGATGGTGACAGATTTTGGAAGACTCTTTCATGACCTGAATCAGCTCGTCCGATAAATCCTTCGGATGAGAGGTCATGAAACGGATTCTACGGATACCGTCAATCTGTTCGACTTCCCGCAGAAGCTGCGCAAAAGAAATCGGATGCTCCAGATTTTTTCCATAGGAATTGACATTCTGTCCAAGCAGCATGATTTCTATAACACCGTCCGCCGCAAGCCGTTCAATTTCCCGCAGAATCTCTTTCGGTTCCCTGCTCCTTTCGCGTCCTCTGACGTACGGAACGATACAATAACTGCAAAAATTATTGCAGCCGAACATAATATTGATTCCCGATTTATAAGGATATTTGCGGTTGACCGGCAGCTCCTCTACGATGCGGTCCGTTTCCCTCCAGATATCGATGATCATCGTACCCCTTCCGGCCGTTTTCGCATCTTTTTCATTTTCTGCGGAAGCATTTTCGAACATCGTCACAAGAAGCTCTGCAAACTTAAAAAGATTGTGCGTACCGAAGATCAAATCAACGAATCGATAGCTTTTTCTCAGCTTCTCAATGACGGATTCTTCCTGCATCATACAGCCGCACAAGGCAATTTTCATGTGCGGCTTTTTCTTTTTCATGCTGTTAAGATATCCGAGTCTTCCGTAAACACGCTGGTTGGCATTATCCCTGACCGTACAGGTGTTATAGATGACAAAATCGGCATGTTCCTCGGAGTCGGTCAGCTGATAGCCCGCCTGTACCAGAACACCGGCAAGTTTTTCGGAATCTCGGGCGTTCATCTGACAGCCGAAAACCTGATTGCACGCATGTAACGGACGTCCAAGACGTTCGCTTTCCGACTTCACAATCTGCCTGCACTTTGCCATAAAGTAATATTGACGCTGTGGTTCAAAATCAGGCGGACTACAATTAACATTGACCCTATCCAAGTCTACATTCTTTAATTCTTCTGTCGCGATATTTTTTAAATCAATACAAAAATCCATCTTTTATCCTTTTTGCTTATTGTTTATTTCTTTCTTAATCCCAGTTTATTGCATCATGGGGAACTGTCCCGTTTTTGCCCTGTCTTTTCGCCCTTCCCAAATTGCTCATATTTCATCCGGTTCCGGAACTAACTCTATCAGATTTTTAAGCATTTCTTTACTCATCGTTCTGCCTCCCGAATTTTTTATATTCTTTTATATGCCTGTCCTCTTGGAATAATATTATCAATATATATTGTATCATCTTCTATTGAAAACAGTACTCTTAAATCTCCGACCCTTTAACGATAACCATTTTCGATCCCCTGTAACTTTTTAATATCTCCAAGAGGGATTTTTTCTATGGCTTCTCTCAAACGTTTCTTCGTTGGTTTATCAACAGCGTTGATATATTTTACTGTCTTTTTACTATACTCAATTTTTAAATGATACTCAATTTTTAAATGATTCGCACTCTCTCTTTCTTGGGTACGGTATTCATCTGACAGCCGAAAACGATGACCGAATCAGTCAACGGATGCCTGACATGCTCACTCTACGCTTTCACATACTCTCTTGCTTTCACTATATAATTATGCAGAAGCTGCGCTTCGACCGCATCATCTTTTCTCATATCATACGTTTCGTCCATACTAATAAACCATGCCTTTTCTCTCAATCTGCGAGTTTGGGCGCAAGCACAAACTCGCGATTGAAAAACCTTTGATTTATCAATCTAATTTCCATGATTTCGCTCTGTAGAATTTCAAAATCCCAAGACAAGCAAAGATTATGACAAACAAGTTTGCCAGGGAGAACGCCTATATTTGAAATTGATTCATAATATTCACCAGCATTTCTACCTGTGCCTTCTGCTCTTCGCTGACAGCAGCCGTCTCTTCGGACGTTGCAGAGTTATTGTTTACTGCAGAAGAAATATCGGAAATATTATTATTCAAATTGTGCATATGTACCACGTCCTGTTCGAGCATATCCGTAATCTGGCTTATTTTCTCGGTGGCAATTTTAGCGCCTTCCATGACTTCCAGCATGTTTTCCGCTGTTTCATCGGCAATAGAAATACTCTTATCCATTACGGTGACGGTAGTTTCAATCAGTTCCGTCGTCTTTCTCGCCGCCTTTGCGGATTCATCGGCAAGATTTTTTACCTGGTCCGCTACAACAGCAAAGCCTTTGCCTGCTTCACCTGCTCTCGCCGCTTCAATTGCCGCATTCAAAGAAAGAAGGTTTGTCTGGGAAGCAATGCTTTCAATAGTACCGATGATAGTACTGATTTCTTCCGAGCATTTGCTGATTTCCTGAATGGATTTTTTCAGCTCATCCATTTTCTGATTTCCTTTAGCCAGCGTCATGCCCGCTGAGGATGCGAGTTTGGCAGATTCCTCTGCGCCCTGGCTATTCTGCTCCATGCTCTTTGTCAGTTCATTCAATACCCGCACAAATTCGCTTACCTGCATCGCCTGCGCGGTACAGTTCTCTGCCAGATCTTCGGCTGCGCAGGCCAGCTGGTCAGAACCTGTGTCAATTTGACAGGAGACGTTGCGTATTGTCACTAAAGTTTCCCGCATTTTCTCCCCAATCTGCTGAAAAGACTCTTTAATCGTCTCAAATTCCCCAACAAAATCCTGTTCAATGATGATATTATAATTGCCGTTTCCCATTTGTTCAAGCGTTCCGGTTATCGCTCTGATCATAGCGAGCAGATTTTGTTTCATAAAAGCGATGGCCGAGACCATTCTGCCGACTTCGCTGTCATCTTCCGTCATATTTAAAGGCGTATGGAAATTGCCTTCTGCCAGAACGCCCATTTGTTCTGATACCTTTTTAATCGGTTGGAGCAGTTCTCTATCCGCAAATTTAATCATTTTGATCAACTGCATAATAACATAGATGAAAGAGCATGCGAACAAAAATTCAAAAACGAACTGTATGACCTTTAATGCCGCCTGCCGCTTATCTTTTCTGTTCAATATGCTGAGAATCGTATCATCCGTCTGTTGGCTGATCCTGGTCACGGCGCTTTCATATTCCGAACTGAATACACAGGACTGAGCTGCTTCCAGGTCGCCGTTTCCCGCATACTCGATTGCCGCTTCTTCCAATGGCACAAGATTCTGTGACATGGATGCAATTTCATTCAGGCTCGCCCATTCTTCATCAGTAAGGGCACAGTTCTTTAAGGTTTCAATGGCCGTTTCTCTGTTCCGGTCCTCATTTAATTCCTTTCTATAAGCATCTGCGTACTCTTTATTTCCCGTAACGGCATAGGACTGTACGTTGTATGTCAGCGTCTTGGAACCGATTCGGTATTGGTTCAGCGCTACCGCAGTATTGAGCTGAGCGGCAGATACCTTTGACATTCCAATCGTAAAAAAAATGAATCCCAGTAACAGCACGGCCCCAATACCGACCGAAATAAAAGCCTGTCGTATCAGCTGTCTCAATTTTGCCGATTGACTGCTTTTCCCAAATGTGCCGTTTTCTTCTTTCTTCCTCATAATGACCGCCTTTCTGCGAGTTTGCTATAAAAATCCCCACCATTCTAAATGGTGGGGATGAAATGCCTTCATGGAATCCTTTATAACTCGCACCACCGGTCGGCGAGAACGCTTAACGATATAAATTATTATACGAAAAAAAAGGTAAAAAAGCAATACTAAATTCAAGTTGCAGGCGGCCTCGAATTACTTCAAAGAGAATGCAGAGCATTCTCTGAGTTTACCGTATGCATACCCATATTGTCCGCTTCGGAGCGACGATTCTCATAGAAGCTGCCCGTCTAAAATTACCTGCTGTAATGTAAGACCGTCCCTTTTTAAGAGAATAACGTCCGCTTTTTTTCCGGCGGAGATACTGCCGTGTTCCGCATAGATACCAACACTTCTGGCAGGGTTGACCGCAGCGCATTTCACGGCGGATTCCAGAGGGATTCCCATGAAAAGCACCGCTGTCCGCATACAATCTAAAAGATTTGTAACGGAGCCTGCGATTGTTCCATCCGACAGCGCCGCAAGATTGCCGGTGACTTTTACGTCTTGCCCTCCGAGCGTGTAATCTCCGTCCTCAAGGCCGGCAGCCCTCATGCTGTCGCTGATCAGGATGATCCGGTCATCTCCGAAAATCTTAAAGGTCGTTCTGACCGCCGCAGGATGGATATGCACACCGTCACAGATCAGTTCGACTTCTGCCTCTGACGTATCCGCAGCCGCTCCGATCGGACCGGGCGCTCTGTGTGTATAGGGGTTCATCGCATTATAGAGATGCGTAACATGACTTGCCCCCTTTTCAAAGGCCCGCATCGCTGTATCGTAATCCGCACTGGTATGGGCCAGCGAAATGACCGTCTGTCCATGCCTTTTCTCAATAAATTCCATAGCGCCCTCTTCTTCCGGGGCTATGGCGAGAAGTTTCACACAGTTTCCGGACGCATCGTTCAATCTGTCGAACACTGCCAGACTGGGGTTTTGGATATAAGCGCCGTTCTGTGCGCCCTTCTTTGCATGGGACACAAAAGGGCCTTCCATATTGATACCGTGGAAGCGTGCTTTCTTCTCCTGCATGCCCTCTTCTTTGTAGGCTCTGGCCGTCTGACAGATACCGAGCAGCATTTCTTCCGAAAGCGTCATCGTTGCCGGCACGATATTCGTTACGCCGACAGATGCCTCATAAGCCGCCATCGCATCAATTGCTTCCCTTGTACCGTCACAGAAATCATATCCCATGCAGCCATGAAAATGAATATCAGTCAGTCCCGGTATGGCATAGCAGCCGGACGCATCAATGATCTGCGCGTCGCGTACCTGTTCTTCGCATTCAGTAAACCGGTTCCCGCTTATATAAATATCTTTTGTCAGAAAAATTCCGTTTTCCGTATAGACACTGGCGTTTTTAATGATCATAAAAACCGCACTCCCTTTGTTTCTTTCTCTGTTTATTCAACTTCCGATAACGCCGCTTCATCCGCTACAACTGTTACATCACGATGCAGCTGCAAGACGGATGCCGGTACTTCCGGCGTAATCGCTCCGAAAAAGGCTTTTTTTACGATTGCTGCTTTGTCCGCACCGCTGACAACGACAAGTACTTTCTTTGCCAGCATGATCGTTCCGATTCCCATCGTATAAGCCTGACGCGGAACATCCTCTATGGATGCAAAAAATCGTTTGTTCGCCTGAATGGTAGACTCCGTCAGATCAACACAGTTCGTCCGTGCCACAAAAGCCGTACCTGGTTCGTTAAAACCGATATGCCCGTTGTGTCCAAGGCCGAGAAGCTGGAGATCCACACCGCCGACTCCGGCGATGATCTGATCATATTCGCGGCACGCCTTTTCGCTGTCGGGTTCCGTTCCATCCGGAAGAAAGGTGTGTTTCGTGTCAATATTGACCTTGCTGAACAAATGATCGTTCATAAAATAATAATAGCTCTGGTCATTATCTTTTGTCAGGCCCTTATACTCATCCAGATTAACGCTCGTTACCTGTGAAAAATCCAGGTCTCCTTCCTGATACTGTTTGACTAATCTGGCATAAGTCCCGATCGGTGTTGAGCCCGTAGCAAGCCCAAGCACGCAGTCCGGTTTCATAATGACCTGCGCCGCAATGATATTTGCCGCCTTCCTGCTCATGTCGTCATAGTCTTTTGTTCTGATGATTTTCATTTTCATTTCTCCTTATATTTCATAGCTTATATTAATCACAAGAAGAATGGCTCATTAGAGCCATTCTTCATTATTATTTTAAAGCATTTTTTTCATTTCATCCGCCACGAACTGTACTTTCGTACCTACGATGACCTGAACCGCATTCTTGCTGGGTCTCATAACGCCCGCTACACCTGCGGATTTGATCTTCTTCTCGTCAATCCTGGTATAATCTTTGATTTCCAGACGAAGCCTTGTAATACAGTTATCGAGAGAAACAACGTTTGCCTTGCCGCCGAGTCCTTCCAGAATGATCGCCGCCACATCTGAGAAGTTATCATTGGAAAGAACAGCTCTCTTCTCTGCTTCCACATCGTCGTCTTCTCTTCCGGGGGTCTTTAAATTAAATTTGACAATGACAAAGCGGAATACCAGATAGAACACGATAAATGCCGCGATGCCGAGCGGAAGGATCATCCATGTTTTCTGTGCTGCCGGAAGCGATGCGGAGAAAACAAGGTCCGTTGCGCCTGCGGAGAAGCTGAAACCTGCCCGGAAGCCCAACAGTGTCGTAATAACTGTGAAAATACCGTATAAAAGTGCATAAACAAGATACAGGCCGGGAGCCAAGAACATGAAACCGAATTCAAAAGGTTCCGTAACACCACAGACAAATGCACAGAGGGCTGCAGAAGTTACCAGACCGATTGCTGCTTTCTGTTTTCCTGTTTTAGCGGTGTGAACCATTGCCAATGCCGCACCCGGAATACCGAACATCATACAAGGGAAGAAACCGGACATATACATGCCGAGGCTCCAGCTGACATCTGCGCTCGTATGTCCAGCCCAGAAGTGGGACAGATCGCCGAGACCTACCGTATCGAACCAGAATACATTGTTCAATGCGTGATGTAAACCTGTCGGAATCAAAAGTCTGTTCAGGAATGCGTAAATACCGGCGCCAATCGGCCCAAGGCTTACGATACCGTTGCCGAGTGCAAGGAGCAGACCGTATACGATCGGCCATACGAACAACAGAATTGCGGAAGCAATAATGGCAACAACACCGGATACGATTGCCACGCAGCGTTTTCCGCTGAAAAATGACATCCAATCCGGAAGCTTTGTATTCTTGAATTTGTTATAACAGCTCGCGCCGATAATACCGGAAAGGATACCGATAAACGGATTTGCGATTGCGGAAAATGCGAGGGTCTTTTTCGCATCTTCTGCGATGGAAGGTATAAGGGTCGTAACCGTCCCTACTGAAAGCAGGTTGGTGATCATCAGCCAGGATGCCAGCGCTGCCAGTGCCGATGTACCGTCATGGTCGTCAGACATTCCGACACCGACGCCGATAACGAAAAGGATTGCCATATTGTCAATCAATGCACCGCCCGCTTTTACCAGGAAAAAGCCGAGCTTAGGCAGAAAACCAACGATATCGCCGCCCTGCATCGTTGCCGGACATAACGCATATCCGATTCCCATCAGGATACCGCATATCGGAAGGCATGCAACAGGGAGCATCAGGGATTTACCCAGCTTCTGTAAATATTTCATCATAATAACTACCTCCTTCTCATTTTAAATTGTTGGTAAAAAAATTGCGCCAATTTACTTTTTCAACTTCAAAATAACATCACCCTGCGCAACATCGCCGGTTTCTTCCATCTTAACTTCGGAGAATTCATCCGAATTACAGACAATGACCGGTGTGATCACGTCATATCCGGCTTCTTTGATCTTCTCAATATCCGCTTCCATAAGAAGGTCGCCTTTTTTGACTTTCTGGCCGTCGGAAACATGAATCGTGAAATGTTCTCCTTTCAGTTTCACCGTATCGAGTCCGACATGAACCAGAACAACGACACCGTTATCGCCCGTGATGCCGGCCGCGTGTCCGGTCGGAAACATCGTTGTGACCGTACCGTCTACCGGTGAACAGATTCGATGGCCGGAAGGAATTACCGCTGCTCCTTTTCCCAGAACTTCTTCGCTGAAGGTCGGGTCATTTACTTCCTTGATGCTGACGAGGCGTCCCGATACCGGCGATTCCACTAAGATACCGTTGTCCTTGCCCATAAGATTTTGAAAAAGCTTCATGTGTGCTCCTCCTTTCCTCTTAAATTGACGAATCCCCTTAATTTTGTATACAAAAAGACCGGATTTTATAAACCGCTTCAATGACTAATTTATAAAATCCGGCCTTAATTGCTCCTTTACAATGACCGTCAAAAAAATTAACTGTTTTCATTTGTAATTATAGCAATATGTACAAAAGAAGTCAACAGAACATTTTTTTATTCGCCAATATATCTACTTCTCCCATTTTTCATCATTCCATTTTGTGCATATAGAACAATATCGCCGACTCATTTCAAATTCTGCGCATATGCTTATAAGCATACACGCTTCGCAAGGCTTATTTCATCCTATGATGAAAAAGAATGATTCATTCCCTATATTTTCTTACAGCATGTAACAGCCAGCGCACCGGGACCGATATGACAGGATACGCTCAGCGATAACGGATCCATATAAATATCAAAACCGGGAAAAGCTTCCTGCACTTCCTCACGGAACTGTTCCGCCGCTTTCAGATCATAAGTATAAGCCATAGCCAGACAGATGTTGTCCGGTGTTGCCCCGTCAAACCGGTTGTTCATATCATTTCGAATGGCGTTGATCATAATGGTCTTTCCCTGGGAAACGGTACGGGCTTTGGCAAAAGCATCCAGTTTTTCACCCTGAATCTGCAGAACGGGTTTCAGTTTTAAGATCGTGCCGAGCGCCGCCGCGGCCGGTGTAATTCGTCCGCCTTTTTTCAGATAATAGAGTGTATCTAACATAATATAAATACTGGAATTGAATTTGTCTTTTTCCAGAAAATCTTTGATTTCCGCAGCATTCATGCCACGTCCGATCAACTCGAGCGCATCCAGTACTGACTGTCTCTGTGTAACGGATATCCTCTGATTATTGACGACCTGTACTTTTCCGTCATAATCTTCAGAAAGCATAACCGCGCTCTGACAGGAACCGCTAAGACCGCTGGACATGGGAATATGCACGATCTCGTCATATTCTTTCAGCAGTTCATCCCAGAGATTCATTACCGATTCCGGTGTCGGCTGACTCGTAACGACTGCCGCTCCCGCCATTAATTTCTCATAAAACTCAGGCTGTGACAAAGTGATATCTTCGTAAAAGGTCTCTTCATCAATCATAAATGGCATCGGCAGAACCGAAATACCCATCTCCTTTGCCTGTGCCTGTGTAATTCCGCTGTTACTGTCCGTAACAATTGCAATTTTTGACATAACGCCCTCCATATTGTTTACTCGGCCTGCGAACTTTGGGCCGCAGGCACAATATTCGCAAGACGAATAAATTCGTCTATGAAAAATCCTTGATTTTTCAACCTGTTATATGCTCCTAAAGTCAACCGCCTTTGCGGCCGACTTTTCCAAAACTTGTAAAAGTGCGCTGTTTTCCGATTTTAAAAAGTCTGGGTCATCTAAGAGCATCCTGTCCGCCTCTTCACTTGCCTGTTGTAAGACAGGGGCATCAGCGAAGACATCCCCAAGTTCAAATTTCATCATGCCGCTCTGCCGGATGCCGAACAGTTCACCCGGTCCGCGCAGCTTCAAATCCTGACTGGAAATATAAAAGCCATCGTTTGACTCATTCAAAATTTTCAGGCGCGCCATTGTTGCCCTGCTTTCCGATGTGCTGACAAAAATACAATAGGACTGGTGTTTTCCGCGTCCTACCCGTCCGCGCAGCTGATGAAGCTGGGCAAGCCCGAACCGCTCCGCATTTTCCACCATCATGACCGTGGCATTGGGAACGTTGATGCCGACTTCAATGACCGTCGTAGAAACCAGCACATCGATCTGATGCTCTGCAAAGTCTTCCATAATCCGATTCTTATCCGCCGGGCGCATCTTTCCGTGCAGCGCGGATACCCGGATGAAAGAAGGCAGCACGGCCTTTAATTTGTCCGTATAAGAAAGTACATCCTCCAGTTCTTCCATTTCACCGTCTTCCACCATCGGGCAGATAACATAGACCTGTCTGCCGGAAGTTACTTCTCTTTCAATAAAACGATACGCTGTATTCCGATAAGATGTGCCCACGACACAGTTTTTAATAGGAAGCCTGTCTGCCGGAAGTTCATCCAGTACGGAAATATTGAGATCCCCATACAAGATGATTGCAAGTGTTCTCGGTATCGGCGTAGCGCTCATGACAAGCACATGAACGGCATTTCCCTTTTCAGCCAGAATCTCCCGCTGTCTGACACCGAAACGATGTTGTTCATCGGTAATGACAAGCGCCAGCTTATGATAGACTGCTTTTTCCTGTATCAACGCGTGCGTTCCAATGATAATATCCGCTTCACCATCCGCTATCTGCGCATAAATCGTTTTACGCTCTTTGGCCGTTGTAGAACCGGTAAGCAGAACCGGTGCAATCCGCAGCGCATATTGTTCTTTCAGCTTCAGAAGCGCTTCATAATGCTGTCTTGCCAGCACTTCCGTCGGAGCCATCATCGCACCCTGACAGCCGTTGCCGGAACACATCAGAAGGGCGAGAAAAGCAAGAATTGTTTTTCCCGAACCGACATCTCCCTGTATCAGCCGGCTCATGACCGTATCGCTGCCAAGGTCCTGTCTGATTTCCGTCCAGACCTTCTGCTGGGCATTGGTGAGCTGATAGGGAAGCGATTTGACCAGCCGCTCCGTATCATCAGTTTCTATCATTTTGTAAGTATTGGGTAATCCGTGATTGTCCGCTTTCATCCGGCGTAACATCAGAATGAAAAGGAAAAATTCTTCAAAAACGAGTCTTTTTCTCGCCTGCATCAGCGTTCCCTGATCTGTCGGAAAGTGCATCTCATACATGGCATCATAATGCGGCATGAACTGATAACGTGCCACAATGGACGCCGGCAGAAATTCTTCCGAAGCGCCATTGAGTGTAAAAGCCTGCTTGACTGCTTTGGTCACTGCCTGATTGCTCAGCCCTTTCGTTAAAACGTATTTCGGAAGCAGGCGGTCTGCGAGTTTCACATAATCTTCCGGCTTATAAATGGCGGGCTGTTCCATGATAAGCCGGTTCCCCTGTTTCTGCAGCGTTCCACGGTAAATGTGAAAAATTCCTTTTTTCAGAGTGCTCTTTAAATAGGGCATATTGAAAAAGGTCATCTGTACCGTTCCGGTCGCATCCTGTACCGTAAAATTCAGAATATGCAGATTGCGCACATATTTCGCCGCCATATTTCCGGTGATGACACCGCGGATAGCGGCCTTTTCGCCGGCTTCCGCCTCTGCTATCGTCAAAGGCGCCTGAAACTGTTCATAATCCCGCGGATAGTAACACAGCAGATCTTCCGTTGCAGTAATACCCAGTTTTGCGAACAGTTTCGCCGTTTTTTCTCCAACACCTTTTAAGGCCGTGATTTCCATACAAATAGCTATACCTTTCTCTCAGCCTGCGAACTTTGGGCCTTCCTTATTCCACAGACACCGTATAATAATAGATGGGCTGTCCGCCGTATTGTAATTCGATATCACAGCCGCTGTATTTCTTGTCGACTTCCTTTTTGAGCGCTTCCGCGTCATCTTCGGTAATATCTGCACCGTAGTAGATGCTGATCAGTTCCATTTCATCGGACATCATTTCATCGATCATGCGCAGCGCCACGTCCTGTATCTGGCTGCCGACAGAAAGGATTCCTTTATCACCGATGCCCATAAAATCGCCCTGTTTGATTTCCTTATCGTCGATGGTCGTATCCCTTACCGCATATGTTACCTGACCGGTATGGACGTTCTTGATTTCTTCCGTCATCGTTTCCGTATTTTCCTCGATGGAAAGGTCGGGAACGTAATTAATGACTGCAGTAATGCCCTGTGGTACGGTCTTCGTCGGAATCACGATGATATTCTTGTCTTCTACCAGTGTTTTCGCCTGATTTGCGGCAAGAATGATATTTTTATTATTCGGAAGGATAAAGATATTTTCCGCATTTACTTTTTCGATGGCATTCAGCATGTCTTCCGTGCTCGGATTCATTGTCTGGCCGCCTTCAATGATATAATCAACTCCAAGTGCCTTCAAAATCTCATTGATACCGTCTCCGACGGAAACAACGATAAAGCCGACATCCTTTCTCGGGCCGTCATTATCCGAATTCTGCTCTTCAAGATGCTGAATTTGGGCTTCTGAAACAGCCGCTTCGTTCTGGGACATCTTAAAAAGTTTTTCCTGATGTTCCAGTCTCATATTGTCAATCTTCAGATTGGAAAGTGCACCATACTTCAAAGCCTTCTGGATAGCAAGGCCGGGGTCATTGGTATGTACATGTACCTTGACCACATCATCATCTGCAACGACTACGATTGAATCGCCGATGGATTCCAGATATTCTTTAAAGTCCATCTCCATTTTAATGTTGAAAACTCTGTTCAGCATAATGATAAATTCCGTACAATAACCGAATTTAATCTCCGCATTCGCCTGTGCCTCCAGATTTTCGGATACTTTCTTAGGAGAAGCGGCGCTCTGGTCTGTAGAAATGGATAAATCGATTTCCTTTCCAAGAAAAGCATCATAGGCGCCTTTTAGTACCTGCATCAGGCCTTGACCACCAGAGTCAACAACGCCCGCCTGTTTTAATACGGGAAGAAGCTCCGGTGTCCGGCTCAATACCTCATCCGCATATCGAATGACCTGATCCAGAAAATCAGCAAGGTCTTCCACCCCCGCATCGGCCAGCTCTCTCGCCTTTTCAGCGCCGCCTTTGGCAACGGTCAAAATTGTGCCTTCCTTCGGTTTCATAACAGCTTTATAAGCGGTCTCGACAGCCTTTTCAAATGCGTCGGCAAGTACCGGAACGGTAATCTCCTGACAGGTCTTGACACTTTTGGTAAAGCCTCTGAAAAGCTGCGATAATATAACACCGGAATTTCCTCTTGCGCCTCGCAGGGAACCGGAAGAAACTGCTTTGCATAAAGACGGCATATCAATAGCGCCCGTATCGCGCAGCGCCGCAACCTCTTTTGCCGCCGACATAATTGTCAATGTCATATTCGTTCCGGTATCGCCATCCGGAACCGGAAATACATTCAACTCATTAATCCATTCTTTCTTGCTTTCAAGATTCTTTGCGCCTGCCAGAAACATTTTCGCAAACATCCCAGCATCAATTGTATTTGAAGCCACCTCAAATCCTCCCTCAGTCAATCACTTTCACACCTTCAACGAAGATGTTGATCTTTTCAATTTCTATTCCGGTAAATTCGCCTACCTTATATTTTACGCTGTCGATCAGATTATCCGATACGGCAAGGATACTGACCCCATAAGAAACAATGACATGAAAATCCAGTGTCAGTTTATTGTTCCGCAGCGTTACCTGTATTCCGCGGGTCATGCTTTCCTTTTTCAGCAGTTTTACAAGTCCGTCTTTTACGCTCATTCCTGCCATGCCGACGATACCGAAACATTCCATAGCCACGGTACCGGCATATTGTGCAATGACTTCATGATCGATTGAAATATTTCCCATATGCGTATCCATCGAAGAAGCTCTCATAGAATACCTCCTTATTTATTTTAGACATATATCTGTATTATAACCTGTTACCGTCAAAAAAGAAACCAGTATTTCCTAATATTTCCGGTATCAGCTAATATTTCCGGTATCCCCACAAATTATTTCTTTTCATGTCCCGATATTCATTATATGCTTTTTCTAAAATCTGCCTTTCATTGGCGAATTTCAGTAAATGATATGCCTCATGATACTTATAATAGCCGGCATCCACAAAAAACTCTTCTTTCTGCGGCTTGCTGTAATAGCTGTCGGCCATCATTAAAAACCAGTGAACTTCCTTTTCCACAACATCCTCCGGAACGGTAAACGTATAGCCGCTCGTTCCGACATATTTGATAATGCTCGCTTTGGCTCCCGACTCTTCCAGCACTTCCCGAACTGCGGTATCCTGATGATCCTCTCCGGCTTCTACGGTTCCCTTGGGCAGCACCCAGCCTTCGTATTTGTTATGAAAATTTTTATATAAAAGAAGTATCTTGCCGCGAAAAATAACAACACCGCCGCAGCTTACTGCCTCAATCATTGTTCGTTCCTCCAGTACCCAGATATGCGTTAAAAACCCTTTTGGCTATCGGTACGGCATAATCGCCGCCGGATCCAGCGCCTTCGATAATGACGGTCACGCAGATCTGCGGGTCATCCACCGGTGCAAAACCGGTAAACCATGCATGGGAATCCGTTTTCACGCTGTTGTATTCTGCAGAGCCTGTCTTTCCCGCGGCCGTATAGCCGGATCCTTTTAATCTTGTGGCCGTACCGCTTTCCACGACCTCCGACATAAGCCGTGTCAGTCTTTCCGCTTCTTCGTCCGTCATCAGTCTGCCATAGGCGCTGGCGGAGAACTGCTTGACAACGCTTCCGTTATCGTTCTCCACATGGTCGATCAGGTAAGGTTTCATCAACATGCCGTCATTTGCAATGGCACAGGTGATCATATTCATATGGAGCGGCGTGATCGAATCCGTTCCCTGGCCGATGGAGGCCTGCATGACATCCGAATCCGAAACGGTTTCGTTGACGATCACACTGCTCTTATTATAGGCAAAGGAAACCGGCAGTTCACTGTTAAAGAGCAGGTCGGAAAGCGTATCCTCATAGCTGCTTTTATCCAGCGAGACACTGATATTGGCAAATGAAGCATTACAGGATTTGGCAAAAGATTTCGTAAAATCCTCGCCGCCATGCGCCGTACCATGGAAGCAGTTGATCACATCTTCTCCATGTGTAAATCTGCCGTTGCACTGATAAGTATAATTTTCATAGGTATCCGGATTTTCCCGGATATATTCCAATGCAGTAATGATCTTGAAAGTGGAGCCCGGCGGATATAACCCCTGAGTCGCCCTGTTCAAAAGGACACTGCTGTCCTTATCCTGCAGCAGGTCATCCCATATTGCTTCGATTTCATTCGGGTCAAAATCCGGTTTGGATACCATTGCAAGAATCCTTCCCGTAGAAGGCTCCGTTACGATAATCGCCCCCTTATAAGCGCCAAGCGACTGATAGGCAATCTCCTGCAAGCCGACATCCAACGTTGTATAAACACTGTCCCCCGGATATTTTTCACCCGACATTTCACTCGCGACCTTATCCGACAGCCTGGCATTGGACTGTATCAGATAATAATTCGCCTGTGCTTCTACACCGAACCTGCCGTTTGTGGAATAGCCGATCACATGAGAGAACATACTCCCATAGGGATACTCCCTTTTTTCGCTGCCATCCTCGTTCACGACTGTCTGCGCCAGTATCTGCCTGTCACTGGAATAAATGGTTCCTCTCATATTCTGGTTGATCAGCATTTCCTGCCTGCTGTTATAACTGTTGTTGATCATTTCCTGCTTATGCGTCATTGCATAATAACAGGTATAACCCATCATACAGACGAAAGCCGCCGTAAAAAGTCCGGTGACAAGATAAATCTGTTTAATCGTCTTCTTCCTCAACTTCTTCGTCCGGGTATTTTTCCGGATTCTTTCTTCTTCCGGCATATTCGCTCTTCCTGCCGGAATTCTGTTTCTTTTTTCTGACAATTTTATCTCCCTCATTCTGCCTGATGATATAAAGGCCTTCTATGATAAAGAACATCATTAACGTCGTTAAAATAGAGCTTCCGCCATAGCTGATAAACGGCAGGGTAATTCCCGTCATCGGAATAAATTTGGTACCGCCTCCGATTGTCAAAAAAACCTGAAAAATATAAGTAATGCCGAGCCCGAAAGCAACTAACTGATAAAACCTGTCCTTTAACTGTGCTGAAATCATCATTACCATGATAAAACTGCTGATACTGATCAGGATCAGACACATGGCAAAGGCAATTCCAAGTTCCTCAGCCACTGCCGAAAAGACAAAGTCCGCTTCCACGAAAGGAATCGCCGTCGGATTTCCCCGAAAGAGTCCAAGTCCGAACCAGCCGCCGCTGCTGATGGCGAACAGAGACTGCGTGATCTGATAGCCGGCATCATCAATGCAACTCCAGGGATCCCTCCACGCCTGCACTCGCACCTGTACATGGGAAAAAAACTGATAAGCGAGTACCGCCGCCCCGCAGCCGCCAACGCAGCCAATCAGCAGATAAATCCACTTTCTGGTGGCAATATATACCATAAAAACATAGACGATAAAAAAAATCAATGCACTTCCCAAATCTTTGGAAGCGACAAGAACCAATACATGAATGCCCGCAAGAACCGCCGTTAGCGCCACCCGCAGAATATCGCTGTTTTCATATAAAGCGCCTGCCAGAAAAAACACAAATATAACCTTCACAAATTCGGAAGGCTGAAAGGTAATACCTCCAACAGAATAAGAAATCTTGGAACCATGCGTTACGGAGCCGAGCGTCAGCACAATGCCGAGCGCGAAGATGCCAACCGCCGCATAAATCCAGGTAAGATTCCTTAAAAATCTGATCTGGCTCATCAAATACGGAAGCAGCATACCGATAGCAATGGATACCGTTATGATAAAAAACTGTTTAATCGCCTTTTCATAAGAAATTCTCGTCAGAATCACAAACCCGATGCTGAGCAGCATACACATATTATTGATGAGCAGCCTGTTTCCCTTTGGATAAATCATACGGAACAGCATCACAATGGCAAAGAGCAGAATCTGTTGAAAAATATAGAAAAACAGATACTCTATCTTGCCGGTTTCAAAACAAATGACCATAAAGCAGGAGAAATGTACGCCAAACATCAGAAGATTCTGTCTGATATAAATGCCGCTTCTTCTCTCTTCTTCCTGAAAACGGAAGGCCATAAAAGATTCTACTGTATATAATGCTAGCAGTATTGTAATTAAATACTTGGAAATCTCTGTAATATAAAGCTCCATAAGGCCCTTTCTCTCATTCTACGCCGCGTTTATAGTGTCCTGCCGTATATTCAGTGACCGGAAACACATCGCTCTTTCCAAAATAATAATCCAGTATTTTTTCTGTCTGGGTTCCCGTTTCCCGGACAAAATCAAGCCTTACCGCAAAAAGCCTCATCTCGGAAAGTTCTTCCCGCTTCTGGTGCAGAGAATAGGGAACAGAATTATAAAGAACGTTATAACAATGTCTGCAATTACAGAAAACCGGAAAACGCACATGATACCGGTCTGTCAGATAATAGTCCTCCAATACGTTCCGCGAGTCAGTCCTTCCCGGACAGGCAGAAGCTGTTTTTCTGATACAATTAGCGGATAGCATCATCGGAATGGTGCCATATATGACCATTGATATTCTCGGGGACCCATCTCCCGCTTCTGGCCCGTCCATCATTTTTTCGACAAGCCGCTGGCATTCTTTCCCGTTCAGTTCATAAGGAAGATAGCTTTCCTGACTGTATTGATGCAGAAACCGGCCGGCCATAGCATTAAAACAGTATATGCCCACATCTGTTACAATTTCAGGTTCCGAAGTATAACTGCGTATCCGAAAAAGAGATTCCAGGTTGCGGACAAGGAATCCGTCTATTTTTAATTTTCCCGTAAGATGTGAAAATAACTCCTGAAAATAGGAATCATCCCGTTCTCGCACTACATAAGGAAGTGCAAGAAAAATTGCAGTTCCTGTCATTCTTTCAAAACACTGACTGATTTGGTCGAATTCTTCCAGATACCAGTCACTGTCAAGATAAATCCTCTCACACGGATAACGAAGAACGGTTTCCAATTGTTCCCAATTCCGCACCGCAACGTGCAGTTGCGCCTGTTTTTTCCGGTTTTGGAAGTTTTTATGTTCTTTTTGCAAGGTATCCTGCACCCGCTCACGACGCGCCAGGAGACCATTTTTCTCTATCAGTCTGTCCTCAAATGCTTCTGTTGCACTCCGCCGCAGTTCATTTACCTGTCTGACCGGCATAAAAACATTCTCGCCTGTAACGATATTGACGTCAGAGATATCCACAAAGGAATTTCCGGTTCTGCGCAGCTGCTTCAGAAAATCGTTCTGCGTCATCGGCCGGTTCTGCGCCTGCTCCACGAAAGGTCCATAGGCTGTCAGTGAAACACTCCCGCCTTCTATTTGCAGCACAGCCTTTTCTCCTGCATGGAAAGAAGCACTGAACGCTGCAGAGAGCTTCCGTTCTCCATCAAGATAGTTTTGGGCAATTTCGGATAACAGAGCTTCATCCGTTTTCAGATACCCCGGCTTTCTGACCGTAATCATTTCCCGGCCGTTCGAGCGTTCATAATAGCCGGTCTGCACTTCGTCCCTGATATAAAGCTTTTGCAGTCTGTCCATGTCTGCCTGTTCAACATGATAGCCATCAGGATTTTTATAATAGGAATCGATATACTTTCTATAGACTGCAGTAACGCCTGCCGCATATTCCGGTCGTTTCATTCTTCCTTCTATTTTAAAGGAATCGATGCCAGCTTCAATCAATTTGGGCAAAAATGACAGCGTGCACATATCTTTTAAGCTGAGAACATACCCGGAATCTCCTTTTGCATTCCCTTCCGCATCGGAAATCTGATAAGAGAGCCTGCACGGCTGTGCACATCTTCCACGGTTGCCGCTCCTGCCTCCCAAAATGCTGCTGAACAGGCACTGGCCGGAATAGCTGTAACACATTGCGCCGTGAATAAAACATTCCAGTTCCAAGCCCGTTTTCTCTTTGATCGTCTTAATTTCCGCTAAAGACAGTTCTCTGGCCGGAACAATCCTCGCCGCACCGATTTCCTTTAAAAACAGAGCTCCCTGACTTCCCGTGATTGTCATCTGTGTGCTGGCATGAAGCGCCATTCCCGGAAACGTTTCCCGTATATACTGCCAGACGCCCAAATCCTGAATGATCACGCCATCGAGTCCCGCTTCATAGAACGGGCACAGATAATCGTAAAGAGATGCAAATTCCTGTTCTTTGATCAGGGTATTGACTGTCAGATATATTTTTTTCCCTAAAATATGGGCGTAGCGGAGCGCACGGCAGATTTCTTCCGCCGAAAAATTATCCGCATAGGCCCTTGCTCCAAATTTTTCACCACCCAGATAAACTGCATCGGCGCCTGCGTTCAAGGCTCCGGTAAATGCTTCATAACTGCCTGCAGGTGCCAGTAACTCTACTCTTTTCTTCATCCTGACCTTCCATATCCATACAGAAAAAGCTGTCTTAAAAAAGACAGCCTGCTTTTATTTTTTCAATTCTGCCAATTCCGTTTCCAATCGAACTATCTTTTTCGCATTCTCATTTGCATCCAGCTGAAGATTTTTAACATTCTTCTCCGTATTCTCCAGCTTAATCTGAGAAGCGATGAGCTCGTGTTTCAAATCATACATTTCTTTCTCTTTATTTTTCAATTCTTCTTCCAACAGGGAAATCTGCTGCTTGGCCTTAAAATAATCATCCGCAATATTTAACTGCAGCAGTACATTCTGCGTATCAAGAGGCAGTCTTCTGAAATTATCGGCTTTGCCGTATTCATTCACTTTATTGTTAATATAGGAAGCCACCTTCTGCAAATATTCTTCACTCTCATAACCACTTAATGTAAAGACTTTTCCCCCGATAATAACTTCCGTATCCGTTTTAGATGACATAATTTCTCCCATCCTATACGCCATGCGACGATTTATACAACATATGCCGATTGAATAAAATTCCTATACAATATCTATTATATATAGCTTACGAGGGAATTTCAAGCCCTAAATGATGATATGCCGTATCTGTTACGATTCTTCCTCTGGGCGTTCTGTTCAACAGGCCGCTTTTGAGCAGATATGGCTCATATACATCTTCCAATGTTCCGGCATCTTCGCCAATCGCTGCGGCCAGCGTATCGAGTCCGACCGGTCCGCCCTTGAATTTTTCAATCATTGTGGACAGAATATTTCTGTCGATATGGTCTAAACCCATCTTGTCCACTTCTAACAGGTCCAATGCCGTCGCCGCCACTTTTTCCGTGATGACACCGTCGTATTTGACCTGTGCAAAATCACGGACCCGTTTCAGGATGCGGTTCGCAAGCCTTGGTGTTCCACGGCTGCGTCTGGCGAGCTCTAAAGCGCCTTTGTCTTCAATCGCCACATTTAAAATCTGTGCGGAGTGCAAAATGATCAGTTTCAGTTCTTCTATGGAATAAAATTCCAGGTGGTGGACCACACCGAACCGGTCGCGGAGCGGTGCGCTCAAAAGCCCTGCCCTTGTCGTAGCGCCCACCAGCGTAAAATGCGGCAGGTCCAGACGGATCGACCGGGCGGATGCACCTTTTCCGATCATAATATCAATGGCATAATCTTCCATGGCTGGATACAGCACTTCCTCCACCTGTCTGTTCAGCCTGTGGATTTCATCGACAAAAAGGATATCCCCTTCCTGCAGATTATTGAGAATCGCCGCCATTTCACCCGGTTTCTCGACAGCCGGCCCGCTGGTGACTTTCATGTGAACACCCATTTCATTTGCGATAATGCCGGCCAGCGAAGTCTTACCGAGTCCCGGCGGGCCATAGAACAGCACATGATCCAGCGCATCGTTCCGCCGCTTTGCCGCTTCGATATAAATCCGCAGATTATCCTTGATCTTGGATTGACCAATATAGTCATCCAATGTCTGCGGCCGCAGCGAGCCCTCTATTTTGATGTCTTCTTCTATCAGATTTGTTTCGATCACTCTGTTCGCCATCGCAATGACCATGCACCTTTCTTAATGCTTCCCGTTTCTTCGTTATTCCTGTGTAAGAAGCCGGTTAATCTCTTCGACCATATGATTGAGCACATTCACCTGCGCCGTCATCTGCTCAATATCATTTGCATTGTTTTCCACCATCGTGTTGATATTTGCAAACTCCGTATTTTCCTGTTTGATCCTTTCTGCGATGACCTGATTGATCTCAACCGTATTCCGAATGACGACTGACTGTTTGTCATGGGCATCTCCCATTTCGGCAATATCTTCTATGGAAACGCGTAAAATTCCGATCATTTCCTGAAGGCTGGAGAACACGCTGTCAAAATATTCATTCTGCTTTGCGAGTTTCTCGGCATTATCGTTTACGATAGCGGTCATTTCGGCAACATTCTGCTGAATTTTCTCAATCACGGTACGAACCTCACCGAGGGACTGCTGTGTATCGCCAGCAAGGTTGCTTACCGACTGCGCCACAACGGCAAAGCCTTTTCCGGCTTCTCCCGCACGGGCAGCTTCAATTGAAGCATTCAGGGCGAGCAGGCTCGTTGAAGAAGAGATATCGCTGATCACCTTTAATGCAACATCAATTTCCTTAACGGCTTCGGATAATTTTTCCGCCACATGGTTTGTCGTTTCCATCGATTCCGAAACTTCTGCGGAAATTCCCTTCAAAGATTGCATCCGTTCTTCACTTTCTCTCGATTTATCCAACAGTTCCCTGGAACTGCTTTCGACCCTGCTTACCTGTGTGCTGACAACGCCTTCCCATTTCTGCAGTTCATTCAGATTTTCAATGCTGTCATCACTCTTTATGCCAAGTTCATTGTTATTATTAAAAAGCGTCTCGCTCGTAGCGGATAATTCCTCCGCAGAAGCGCTTTCGCTCTGCGATACATCGGCCAGCGCACTTCCTGCCTTCGCTAGTTTTTCGGAAAGGGAAGCAACGGAATTCAGCATATTCTGTACTTTCTCGTCATTTTTTTCCATCTCATCTTTCTTTGCATTGACAAGAAAACGGTTTACGAAAAAAGTCATCAAATAGATACCTGCCAGCGATAAAACGATACAGAGCACTTTATTCAGCATGGCCGGCATGAACATATCATCTCTTGCCGGCAGCGTAACGTTTCCGTTCACGAACCAAGAAACGACAATTGAAATGAAAATCTCAACATCGATGACTGCGACCATTTTGTGATCAAGAAAAAATGCCCCCAGCGTTACAAAGAAAAATAAAAACGACCAGAAATTTTCCAGAGGTACCATATAAAGAATAAAATTATACTGAATGGCCAAAAGGATACAGATAAAAATTTTGGCACCCTTCAGCTTTCCTTCCAGAACTTCTCCGTCCTGCGTGATTCCGGTCTTAATGAAAAAGATACTGATCAACAGATAGAGTACACAACTTGCATCAAATATAAGCAGCGTCCCCCAGTTTACAGTCAGCCATCCAATCGCTCTTTCCAGCGTATATGTCAGCCCGGCTGTCAAACAGGCTGAAGGTATCAGCACCAGAATGATTATATATACTTTTCTCGTATATTCCTCAAGTGCAGTCAGTCTTTTTGTTTTTTCCATTTTAAGAATCCTCCACTTATGTATATTTGCCGTCCTATATTTTAACACAGCTTATTTATGGGTATCAATACAAATATTTCAGCGCCGCCTTCAAAATATCTTCCACGCTTTCCAATCCGGTCATATCCACCTGTTTGACCGCCCGCAGTGCATCCGCTGCCGAGTAGCCGAGCGCTGTCAGCGCTTCTATCGCCTCGTTCTTTTCCTTTCCGGTTTCCTTGTCGGACAAAGCTGTCGTTACACCGCTTTCTTTTGGAACAAGCGTATCCTCCAGAGAAATTTTATCCTTTAAATCCAGAATCACGCGTTCCGCGGTCTTTGCACCAACGCCTGGCGCTTTGGAGATGGCTTTAGCATCCCCCGCAACGATTGCGAAACGCAGTTCATCCGCGCTCATCACGGAGAGAATGGCAAGCCCGCCCTTAGGGCCGATGCCGTTCACAGTAATCAGCTTCTTAAAGATTTCCAGATCATCTCTCGTCAAAAAACCATATAAAGAGAAAGCATCTTCCCTTACAAGCGTATAGGTATATATTTTGGCAGAACTGCCGATATTTCCAAGCGCGTTCGCAGTTTTTGCGGATATTCTGACATTATAGCCGATCTGACCGACTTCTAATACGAGATTATCTTCCGTAATCTCTTCTATCGTACCTTTTAAATAAGCGTACATTTATATGGTTCCTCCATTCTTTGGAATTTTGTTGAGTAATGGCAGCACGCGGCTGCCAGTAAGGCCGATGAAAAATCCTGTGACAGCTCCTGCAGTCAACAGAAACGGCAGATAGAACGCCGGTGCAAAAGTTTCCACGACGAAAACGGCCGTGAGCGTCTGTCCGATATTGTGAAAAACGCCGCCGCCGATGCTGACGCCGATCATCGAAAAACGTCCCGCCTTTTTCAACAGGAACATTGCGATAAAACTGCATGCCGCGCCCGTGAACGCATAGAGAATCGCAGACAGATTTCCGAACAGAAGACCGGAAAGCAGAATGCGCAGCAGATTGACCGCAAATGCTTCCCTGCCGCCGTATAAATATAGCAGGAGAACGACGACGAGATTGGGCAGGCCGAGCTTGATTCCGGGAATGCCGATGGCAAGCGGCAAAAGGGATTCAACATATGACAAGATCAGGGATAATGCCAGTAAAAAGCCAAGGATAACGGTTTTCTGCTTCATTAGTATACCACTCCGTCCAATTCATTTTCCTGCGCGCCAATGATTTCGATGACCAGTTTATGAGGCAGACAGATGATGTTCTCTCCCGCGCTCGAAACAGGCCTGTGGTGTACGCAGAGCAAATCCGGGCAGCTGCTTCGTATCATCCGGATTTCGCCGTTTTCACAGGATAAAAGATTGTATTCAACCGTACTGTTAATGCCGGCGTCTGTGCCGTTGGCGGCACCGGCGTCCGATACGGCTTCTATAAGCAGCGCTTCCGCTTCTTCGCTCCAGGCATCCGGCGAAAGCGTCCGTATGGAAATATTTTCTAAGGAATCATTTCCAAAAGAATCCTGTACTTCATCAGAAGAATCATTCCACAGAACAAGATAATACTGCGGTTCTGTCCGGGAAAGTGAAATCTGCATACATGCCCTGCCGCCAAAGGATAATTCGGCATAGCTTCCCGGTGTGCGGTTCATCTTAAAAAAGAATAGCAAAACAAAAGCCGCTGCGAACACAACGGCCAGAAGAATCATATCGGCCTTCGTCAGGAAGTGCTTTTTTGCTGATTCTATTTTACCACGGTCGAACATATGTTTCAACATCATCCTTCTAAAAACTGCATCTTCTGAATCATTTCATCTTCTATTTTCTCCGTCACCGTCTGGAGATGGTTCTGCAAAAAATTATCTTCCAATCCCGACAGCCCCTGTGCATTCAATTCCTGTACGATGATATTACAAATGGCCTCTATGATAAGCACCCGGTCTTCAGTCCTCTCTACCTGATAAAAAAGCGCAATCATGTCCCCGATTTCCGAACAGGTGGAAAGTTCTTTCATGCCCCGGTGGCTCCATTTATCAAAAGGCGCATAGCGGCGGTTCAGTAAATAAACAAGCCGTATGCTTTCCCGGATAAATTCCCCCAAAAATAACTCCGCGGCAACCCGCTCACCCCGTTGCATGGCCCTTGCATAATTATACTGCCCGGCTCTGGACATTTTGGCCATCCGTGCCACGATTTTCTTAATCCTGACATCTTCGGGATAATAAGAAAGCAGCCCGGTCCTTATCCGACTGAAAGCGCCGGACCGGTCCTCAAAAATTTCCCCATTGGTGGCAGTTGCAAGATTTTCATCCTGCAGACGCAGCCATTCGAGATTGGTCTCTGGCACATGATCAATGCCGAGCAGACTGTAATAAAAATCTTCCAGACACAGAACACCCACTCTATCCTTTCCGGTCTCTTCGCTTACCCGGCCGGGTACTCCCAGAAAGTCCGCAGGCATTTTATCATAGGCAGTCTGTACCATTTCACCATACTGCTTATAGAGTTCCCCGGGCAGCCAGACACAGAAAGAGGGACCATAGTCGTGATCCATTGAGATTTCATCATCGAACCCAAAACATTCCGAACCACGGCCGACCAGCCCGGCCGCATATTCTCCGCCTATCTGCGGAAACTGCGCGAGCATAGTTCTTCCGTATGTTTCATAATAATGTTTCGATAATTCCAGACCTTTTATCATTTTAATATATATGCCCCTGAAAGATTCAGGACGCTTCTGCCTCCAATGTAGTATATGCCTTCACAGGGAATCAAAGAGATTCCCGAATCTTTTCTGCAGTCTGTAAATAGCTCTGCTGCTTCCCTTCATCATGAAGCAATCCACAGACGGCGGCACAGTTCTCGCAAAGCACCGCATAACTCATATTTTTTCCAAAATGCTTTTCCACTTCCTGTAGGGCTTTCTCGTATGCTGCCAGCGCTTTTTCATAGTCCTTCATATAGTAGTACGCCTCACCGATACCGGCAAGAGCACCGCTGTAATGAGCATCCGTCTTATCCCCGCCCTGTTCAAACAGCGTAAGCGCCCGCTCTAAAAGCGCCTGTGCCTTCGCATAGTCTGAAACCTTGAAATAAAGCAGCGCAAGATTCGTCAGGGTCGTGGCCGTTTCCATTTCACCGCCTTCCAGCATTTCAATGATGGCAAGCGCCTTTTCGGCACACTTTATCGCTTCGTCGTTACGTTCCATTTTTTCCAACAGAATGCTCATGTTATTATAAAGGCCGGCATATCGGTAATCACCCTGCGGTATCAGGCCTTCATAAATCTGCAGGGCCTGTTCATAGTAAACATAAGCCTGTTTATAGTTTCCGGCCGCCCGATAGGCGGTTGCGGTATTTAAGAGCGTTGTTGCAAAATGCTCCGTGCGGTCAAGCTGCAGTTCTTCCATCAAAAGCAGCACATCCTCCGCAGCGTCAAACGCTTTCCGAAATTCCGAAACGCTCCTGTAAAAACCGATCATTTCGTTGCATATCGTAATATAGGCACCGTAATCTTTCTCTTCCTTCGCCTGCTCCAGACTGCGGCATAGGAAAGGGTCTGCCTCTTCTATTTTGTTTTCCGCAAAAAAAGTATCTAACTGTGTCAAAAAAAGATTGACATCCATTGAAAAAACCCCTTTACTTAATAGTTTCCATTGAAAATCTGTGCGATTGGAGAGTCATCCGAGAGAATAACCGTTTTATTATCGCCCGTCATGCTCGTCTTCAGCGCATCCAATGCCCTGACATAGGAATAAAAATCCGTTTTTTCCGGGTCGGAATAGGCTTCGGAAAGAATTCTCATATATTCCGCTTCGCCTTCTGCAATGATTGCTTCCGCCTTGGCCTGCGCATCGGAAAGCATGATTGCCACTTCCTTATCGGTCGTGTTCTCGATCATTTTCGCCTGGGAAGCCCCCTCTGCCGTATACTGCGCCGCAATATTTTCACGTTCGGAAATCATACGAGTATAGACTGCCTGCTTGTTATCATCCGGCAGATCCAGCTTTTTCACCTCTACGGTCACAATTTCTATGCCATATTGTTCTTCCGTACGGGCAATCTGTTCCATAATCTCTTCCGTCAGGGATTTAATTTCGATAACTTCTTTCGTTTCCGCCGGAAGTTCCAGGTCGTTCCCGACCACATCCGCATCCGTCTGATCTACCGTAACCGTCATTTTGCCGTCACGGCTCACGATGACTTCATCCTGTTTCATATTGGAAATCGTATTTTTGGTCGCATTATAAACAATCGTATCAATACGCCTTTCTGCATTGGATACGGAACCGCTCAGTGTCTGTGCGAATTTCAGCGGGTCATCGACCTGCCATAAGACATAACTGTCAACAATCATCGTTTTTTTATCGGAGGTAATGACATCTGAAGCCGGCAGGTCATACAGCAGGAGCTGGTTCGGAATGACATCTACGGATTCGATAAAAGGAATCTTGAAGCTGAGCCCGGACGTTGAAATGACACGCTCCACCCGTCCAAACTGACGGATGAGCTTATACTGGTTCTCTTTGGTGATCACGATACTGTTCGCGCCGACAACTGCCAGAACGGCAAGTATCAGAAATATAAAAATGCCTTTTCCCTTTTTCTTCTCTTTTCCATTCTTTTTCTTCGTACCATTATGATTAAAATGTTCATATTCCACATTGGACTGATTCTGGTTCTGATTAAAATCCATGACTATTCCTCCTCTGTCTGTGCAGCATCCGCGCCGTTTCCAGTTCCGCTATTCTCCGTCCGGCCATCATCGGAAGAAGAATTATCCGTTACAAAACTGTCGAGCGGCAGGATGGTGCTCGTCGTTCCGTCCGAGCTCTCGATAACGACCTTGATATCCGGCAGGATGTCTTCCATCGCCTCATAGAACATTCTTTTCTTGGTCACTTCCGGGTATTTGATATACTCCTGATACATAGAGTTGAATCTCGCGACCTGACCGTTTGCTTCGTTAATACGTTCCTGCTTAGCCGCTTCCGCATTCTGTATGATCTCATCGGAATTCGCTTCGGCTTTCGGAATCTGTTCATTGCGATATTTATTAGCGTTATTCAGGGCCGTTTCCTTTCCCTGTTTCGCTGTCTCCACTTCTTTGAAGGCATTGCTTACCTCTTCCGTCGGCGGCTCCGCATCCTGTATTGTAATACTGATGAGCTGAATGCCGATATCATAGGATTCCAGTTTTTCCAGGATCATCTGCGTGATATTCGCCTGAATCTCATTTTTGCCGGTCGTCAGCACGCTGTCCACCGTATAGGAGCCAATCGTCGTTCTAATACAGTTCTGTGCGATATTTTTCAGGATTTCTACCGGGTCTTCCGAAGCATACAGCGCCTTTACCGGATCTGCGATACGGTATGCCGCGTAGAAATCCACATTGATAAAGTTATAATCGGAAGTAATCATCATGGCATCATCCGCCGCCGTCACGTTCTCTTCCGCTAACGAATAGCCGATGGTAAAGCCTTTGATGGTCGTATTGACTTTGGTCACTGTCTGAACAAAGGGAATTTTAAAATGCAGACCCGGCGTCGTTACCGCTTTCGGAGAACCGAACGTACAGACCACCGCCTGCTCCTCTTCCTGAATCGTATAATAAGAATTGCCCGCCAGAACCAGCAGAACTACAACGACAAGAAATACTTTTACGCCGATAGATGCTTTTCTTTTATTGAACGGGTTCTTCCCCATTCCTTCCTGTTTCATTTGTCCGTTATTAAACATAAACGCTTCCTCCAATCTCCTATGTTATTATATAACAAACATATCAAAAACACTAATTAAAAATTAGTAAATTCAGTAAATTTTTAAACTACAATAAAACGGTAGAATATGTTACGATACCAGTGTGAGAAAGATTTGCCGTTTTTCAGGCATTCTCCGCACAAATTATTTGTGTTCGGATTTTGAGATTCCGCGAAGCGGAATGTTCGAGAAAGGTATGGTTATTGCGATGAGAATTATTTTGATCAGACACGGAGACCCGGATTACGGAAAAGATGCTTTGACAGAAAAAGGCATCCGGGAAGCACAACTATTATCGGAAAGATGCGTGAATTGGAATGCTATTACGGAAATATACTGTTCGCCATACGGACGCGCAAAAGAAACCGCATTTTATTCCACAAAACGTATGAACAGAGATGCTGTCATTCTGCCATGGCTGCATGAATTCGACTATGCCATCGATGACCCAATCACCGGAAGGCACGGCGTTCCCTGGGATTTTATGCCCGAATATTGGACGGAAATTCCAGAAATGTATGAAAAGGATGGATGGAAAGAAACGGAAATCTATCGTTCCAATCCTTCATTAGTGCCCGCCTATAACGATGTATGCCGGCATCTCGATGAACTGCTCGGCACATACGGCTATCGGCGGTATCACAATTATTATCAGACAGACCATACGTCTACGGAGACCCCGGCAGAACAAGATGCGACAATCGTATGTTTCTGTCATCTCGGCATTATTCTTGTCATGCTGAGTCATTTGCTCGGCATCTCTCCTGCCGTATTGTTCCACTCGTTCTATATTGCACCCACCTCTGTAACGATATTGGCAGCAGAAGAACGTATGCCGGGAAAAGCTTCTTTCCGGGTACAGGTCATGGGAGATACGAGCCATCTGCGCATCGGAGGCGAAAAAGTTTCCGCCTCCGGATATTTTGCAGATACTTTTTCGGACTGATCTTCGTCCGGCCTATCGTATTTTTTCGGGAAAGCCGACTTTTTTCTGCACTTTGCGCAGCGTCTTATTCGCATAATAGCCGGCTTTCTCGGCATTTGTCTTAATAATGCCGTCTATGTATGCTTTATCTTCACCGAGTTCTTCATAACGTGTCTGCAATGGCCGTAAGATGTCCACAACAGACTCACCGACCGCTGCTTTGAATTCCCCATAACCTTTGCCGTCAAATTCGCGCTCCGTCTCCTGCGGCGTCTTCCCCGTGCATGCACAGTAGATATCGATGAGATTGTGGATGCCCGGCTGTTCTTCACTGTAACGGACACATGCTTCCGAATCGGTCACTGCGCGCTTGAATTTGCGAATGATGGTATCCGCATCATCCGTCAGATAAATGCTCGCATTGGGATTCTCGTCGGATTTCGACATCTTCTTTTCCGGATTCTGCAGGGATTTGATGCTGGCTCCGGTCTTGCCGAAATAAGGCTCCGGTATCGTAAACACATCCCCGTAAACGGCATTAAAACGCTGTGCGATATCCCTTGTGATCTCCAGATGCTGCATCTGGTCTTTGCCGACCGGAACCACATCCGCCTGATAAAGCAGAATATCTGCCGCCATCAGGACCGGATAAGTAAAAAGCCCCGCATTAATATTGTCCGCGTGTTTTGCCGCTTTATCTTTATACTGTGTCATACGGTTCAGTTCTCCCATATAGGTAAAACAATTCAGTATCCAGGAAAGCTCGGCATGGCTCGAAACATGGGACTGATAATAAATACAGTTCTTCTCCGGGTCTAAGCCTGCCGCAATATATAAAGTGAGCAGATTCCTGGCACGCCTGCGCAGTTCTGCAGGATCCTGCCGTATCGTTATGGAATGGAGATCGACTACCGAGTAAAAACACAGATATTCATCGCTTAATGTCAGCCAGTTCTTGAGTGCCCCCAGATAATTTCCGAGTGTTAAGGTGCCTGTTGCCTGCATTCCGCTGAACAAAACTTTCTGTCCGTCTATCATTGTTACTGCCTCCAATTTGCAATTTTTATCGGGTATCGGAATACCTGAACCTAAGTGTATCATTGACTTCAGCTTTCGTCAAGCAAAGAGACAGGGCATTCCCTTACAAGGAAATGCCCTGCCGTTTTTTGGTGTTTGAATTTCCGTTATCTCAATTGTTCTTCTCTTCACAGCCGCAGGTTTCTCCGCCACCAAACGGCCTTGCGTCAAATCGCGGTTCAAAACGGGAATCATCTCCGTCACAGTCATGATGATGATTATGGTCATGATCATGACCACAGTCGCAGTCTCTGTCCCGGCCGCCGCCGTGTTCTCTGCCCCGGCCGCAGTCTCTTGCATCCCGGCACGGTTCATCCTGACAGGAACCACAGCCATTAGAGCAGCCAAGCAATAATAATAAAAGAATCCATGTGTTCATTGTAAACAGCTTCCTCTCCTTTTTCTCATAAAATATTTTATGCAAAAAGAAGATATCTGCTACAAAAGTATTTATTTCTTTAAAATACGCTTCCGAATATACCGACAAGTATATTCTTCTCCCTTCTCGGCCAGCATATGCAGCAAAAATTCCAGCTTTTTCCTGGTCGTCGGATGAAGCGGCGCCAGTTCTTTACCGGCTTCGTAATAGCGCATCGGATCACCCGGATCATATTGTTCGCCGTGATAGACTTTACATGCCGCAATTCTGTCCATCAGCATCTCTATGATATACTGATTCGGCATCGGTGCCGGCGCCATACCGCCCGGAATCTCCTTCGTGCTGTAATCAATCCAGTATTCGTAATGATGTTTGTTACGGCCTTTGTGATGCAGCCATGAGGAAGAATATCCAATCTCTTCGCGCTCGGCATTATTTGGACTTCTGTCGCCCTGATAATATCTGGCGCCGACAAGAAATTCCGTCGGAGAATATTTGGATAGATCATGCAGCAGTCCCTGTTTATACAGACCAACTTTAAAACATCCCTGCATGACCAGATATTTATGATATGTGATAGTTTTAAAATGCGCCCAGGCTTTGCCCATGATCACTCTGTCCTTTTTCCTTTTTTATTTCTGCGGGAAATTTGATTCACCGCCTGTATTGTACGCGTGCCATATATGACAATCGTACGCGGCGGCACAAGAATATTATGAGGATGCGCTTCTTCATTGCCGCTGTCCGCTTCTTTTTTTTGTTCCTCTGTCGTAAACAGCCGCACCCATTCTTTGTCTTTCGGCATCTGCGGGAGTCCAAATGTGTATGGTTCCCAGTACATATTGATACCAATATAAAGAAAAGAATCATCGATATCCTCCACCGAAGCTCCATACCGGGTGCAGTACAGAATGCCGAGGCTCCGGCTGCCGGAACCCATATCCGGTCTCCAGGCATCCTTTCCATGGAAAGAAATATCCGGATATCCACAGGGAAGGTAATCCATTCCCCGAAGCGGCATCCTGCTATGGAGCACCGGATATTTTTTCCTGAGACGAATCAGTTCTTTAGTATAAGTAAGGAGTTCTTCTCCTTGTTTGATTGAATTCCATTTAATCCAGCAGACCGGATTATCCTGACAATAAGGATTATTGTTTCCTTCCTGCGAATTTCCGAATTCGTCTCCGCTGTACAAAAGCGGCGTTCCCTGCGAAAGCAGGACAAAGGTCATCGCATTTTTCATCTGCCGCATGCGCAGCGAAAGAATCGCTTTCTTTTTTGTTTTTCCTTCTATTCCGCAGTTCCAGCTGTAATTGTAATCGTTGCCGTCCTGGTTACGCTCTCCGTTCTTTTCATTATGCTTGTTATCGTAAGCGACCAGATCGGCCAGCCGAAAGCCATCCTGTCTGGCAATCGCATTGACAATGCCTCTGTCTGCCGCATTTTCTTTCCATAAAGAAAGCAGTCTGTCCGCCATATTGGCATCGCCTTTTAACACTTTTCTCATGTCATACAGAAAGGCATCGTTCAAGACACCGTAGTTCCGCCAAATCTGTTCCTGTCCATCTCTAAGACCTGTTCTTTCTGGTGGAAAAGACTGGTTTCCTTCAAAAAGCAGTTTGGTTTCCGCGAACAAAGGTTCTCCACAGAGCATATGCATCGGAAGATTGATACCCATAAGCTGAAAGCCGTCGATATGGTATTCCAATACCCAGTGCTTTAAGATTTCCAATATTTTTACAGGACCGATGTTGGGCGGAAAATAGAACTGCATCATGACTTCTATTCCGTTTCGGTGCAGCGCTTTTACCATATCCCTGAATTCACTCACTGCATCTTTGGCATAAGAATAGGTATATTTGGGTAAAAAATACAAACCTTCCTGATAGCCCCAGTAATTGAGGCGCTTTGAAGTCTCTTCACTTTCCGGCTGTTCCATACAGAGCGCAACAGGGTATTCCGGTCCGGAAAATTCCTTTTCCGTCCGAAATACTTCATCAAATTCATAAGAAGGCATCAACACTACAGCCGAAATGCCCAGTTCTTTCAGATAAGGAATTTTCTCCATGATACCCGCGTAAGTGCCTTTGGCCTGTACGCCGGAAGATCTGTGCTTTGTAAAGCCCCTGACATGGAGAAGATAGAAAATACTTTCTTCAAAGGGAATAGCTAATGTTTTATCCCCTTCCCAATCATAATCATGCTCCAAAACCTTACAGCGTGCCGGCAGTTCTTTCTGTTCGCCATACTTTCGTTCATTTACGATCGCCCTTGCATAAGGATCCTGAAACAGCTCATTCCCCCGATAAAAAAGATAGGAACAGTTTCTGTCCTGATATCCTTTCAGGAGCATGGAATACACGTTTCCTTTTCTGCCTTCTTCCGGAAAAGGAATTTTTATACCGTTTTTATGTTTCTTATCATATAAAAGAATACCACATTCCGTCTTTGTTTCACAGACTGCCGATACATGTAATCCCTCTGGTACAAAGAATACTCCTAGGGGATATGTTGATGATGTCGTCACATAAAAAGTTTTCTGCATGTAATCCCTCCGGGGCCGTACTCGGTATAGTCACTTGCTGGTTATATAATTCTGGTGCCAGGAAATACCCTCAATCAGATACTTCAGACGTAAGTCATCAGACTCATGCGACGCTGGCCGTCAGGAAATAACTTCAATCAGATACTTCATGCAAGAATCGCTCGCGATTCTTGAGACGTAAGTCATCAGACTTACGTCTATTATAGCATAATCTCCGTTCTTTTTCCAGACTTTACGAAAAGTTTGGACTTTCCGTTGAAACTGCCGCACACTTTTTGTAAAATATAAGTATTATTTATGCCGCCCGGCTGGCGGCGGAATGGAGAGACCTCTATGAAAAAAGAAAAAAATGCACCTATCACAGAGCCTTTGGATGCCGCATCGGAAGAAATGACCGTTGAACTGGACCTCGACGATGGAAGCCATGTTTCCTGCTCGGTCGTTACGATTCTAACCGTATCGAATCAGGACTATATCGTCTTACTGCCTCTGAGTGAAAATGGGCAGAACGAAGATGGTGAGGTATGGTTCTACCGTTATTCCGAAAACGAAGAAGATCCAAACGAAGAGCCCGTGCTCGAATATATTGAGGACGATGACGAGTATGAGGCCGTTGCAGATGCCTTCGACGAATTTCTTGACAATGTTGAATTTGATGAAATGGTCGGCGATGCTTCAGACCAGTAATGGTTCGAGGAAACGGGAGGGCCGTTCCTTTCCGTTTCCATGATCACAATAAAGAATGTGCAATTCCTTTTTGGCCCTCGTCATTGCCACATAGAACATGCGGCGTTCTTCTTCTATCTCTTCCGCTGTGACGGCCTGCCTTGACGGGAGCTTCCCCTCGTTGACATCCGGAAGATAAACTGTAGAGAACTCCAGTCCCTTTGCCGCGTGCATCGTCATCAGGCGGATACCGGTCCGCTGCTTATCCCCTATGTTATTTTCCATTTCTTTCTGCTTCTCATTCATCAGCCTTCTACATTGACTGATATAGTCATTCATTTCTTCGAAGCCGCCGAACCGCTTTATCTCCTTCTGAAAGTCATCCGCAATCCGCAGCAGTCTTTCACACTCTTCGACAGGATAATTCTCTTTCAGATAGTCATCGTAGCCTATGACGTGCCTGATGTAGTTGACGGCAAGATAAGGCCGCATTGTGCCGAGCTGTTCCAGATCATGGAATAACCGGCGGACCACTTCCTGCATCCGGCTGTTATTTTGATAATAGGTAAGCAGTTCTTTCAGGCAGGTATTACTGCTTCTCGCACAATCTTTCCGCAAATAACGAAGCGGCCTGTTCATGAACAAATGAAAAATCTCCCGTTTATTGTTCCCATTCGCAAAATCCAGATAAGCAAGCAGATCTTTGATGATAAAATGGTCGTATCTGCTTTTTAGCGTTTCCTTCATCACAAAAGGAGTTTCCTGTAATAACAGTTTTTCCGCAAGGATATTGCATTCATAGTTCGTGCGGTAGATGACCGCCGTCTCGGACAAAGCTTCCGGCTTTACCCTCCGTGCTGTCTCCCGCAGCATGCGGAGCAGTTCTTCATACTCTTGTTCCTGTCTTGAAAAAGACTGCATAATAACGCCCGCACCTTCTTTATGGTTCGCCTGAATGTTCTTGAAAAAGCGGTTTTGATTGGCCGCAATGACCTGTAACGATTTCTCGACAATCTGCCCATTGCATCGGTAATTAATATCTAACAGCACTTGTTCCGCCATCGGATAATCTCTCAGGAACTGCTGCATGATATCCGGTCTTGCGCCACGAAAACCATAAATGGACTGGTCATCATCTCCCACGATAAAAAGATTGTTCTCCGGCTGGGCCAGCAATCGGACAATCTGGTATTGGAGCGGATTAATATCCTGAAATTCATCGATCAGAATATAGGAATACCGCTTCTGCCATTCTTTTAATATATCCGGATTTTCCCGAAATAATTTCCGGCACAAAAGTCCCATGTCATCGAAGTCCATTTTGGAAAACTCCGCCAGATATCCGTTATAATCTTCATAAATTGCTTTCAGCTCTTCTTTTGAAAACAATTCCTCCGAAAGGCCGTCGAACCGCTCACCGTTATTCTTTACCTGACTGATCAAACTGATCAGGCCGCTTATTTTCTCATTTTCGGCAAGCAGCGGCGTCATAGGAAGCTGTAAGATCTGTGCCAGGAGATTTCTTTTCTGTGTTTCGGGAAGCAGGGTGAACTGACGATATTGTCCAGTCTGTCTCAGGATAGAATAAAAGACTGCGTGAAATGTGCCAAAAGAAACATAAGAATTTGTTTTCCTTACCAGCTTATGGAACCGCTGCTGCATTTCGCCCGCCGCCGCTCTGGTAAAGGTGATCACCAGAATACGGGAAGGCTCTATGCCGCATTCCATGATCAGGTAGCGGATACGCTGTGTAATTGTAAAGGTTTTGCCGCTTCCGGGCCCGGCAAGCACCTGCATGGGCCCGGAAGTGAACTCAATCGCTTTCTTTTGCTTGGAACTCATTGTAAATTCAGGCATTCTGTAATTTTTCGATTCCCTTTCTGATTCTGGCAAGAGACTCTTCTTTCCCCAGTATTTCCATGATTTCCGTCGCACCTGCAGGTGTCATCTGCTTACCGGATACGGCGGTCCTTATCGGCCACATGACATAGCCGTTCTTGCATTCTTTTCTGGAAACATAATCTGTCAACGTCTGATACAGGGCGTCGTTACTGTAATCTTCCTGTGCTTCCAAAATGGGAAGCAGTTCTTTTAATACTTCCAAAGAAGAGGCTTCGCTCGTTTTCATCTTCTTATGAGCATACATCTGTGTATCGTATTCCGGAAGTTCTTCAAAAAAATCTACCATTTCTCTGATATCCGGGAAAATTTCGATTCTCGTCTTTACCATGGCCGCAATCTTGCGCAGGTCAAACTCTTTTGTCAGGACTTCTCTCAGGTAAGGCTCCGCCATCTCATAGAATCTGTCGAAATCCATCGCCTTCATATATTCGCCGTTCATCCATTTTAATTTGGTATAATCGAATACTGCAGGCGATTTGGAAATATGATGATAGTCGAACTTCTCCACCAGCTGCTCCAGCGTAAAAATCTCTTCTGTTCCGTCCGGGCTCCAGCCAAGAAGGGCAACGAAATTAACGACTGCCTCCGACAAAAATCCCTGCTCGATCAAATCTTCGTAAGAAGAATGACCGCAGCGTTTCGACAGTTTCTGATGTTCTTCATCCGTAATCAATGGGCAGTGTACATATTTCGGCACTTCCCAGCCAAATGCGTCGTAAAGGCGGTTGTATTTCGGAGAGGAAGAAAGATATTCATTTCCCCGCACAACATGCGTAATGCCCATTAAATGGTCGTCTACCACATTCGCAAAATTATAGGTCGGGAAACCGTCCGATTTAATCAGAATCATATCGTCCAGTTCCGCATTGTCCACGGAAATATTGCCGTAAATATCGTCATGGAATACCGTCGTTCCCTCCGTCGGATTGTTCTGTCGGATGACATAAGGTTTTCCGGCTTTCAAGTTCGCCTCGACCTCTTCTTTGGAAAGATGCAGACAATGTTTGTCGTACACATTGATTTCCTTGCCTGCAACTTCTCTTGTCAGTGAAGCAAGCCTGTCCTTATCACAGAAACAATAATATGCCTCTCCTTTATCGATGAGTTCTCTGGCATATTTTAAATATAATCCCTGCGCCTGGCGCTCGCTCTGTACATAGGGGCCGACGCCTTTATCTTTATCCGGGCCTTCATCGTGAATCAGTCCGGTCTTTTCCAGCGTGCGGTAAATAATTTCCACAGCGCCTTCCACATAACGTTCCTGATCGGTATCCTCAATTCTTAAAATAAAATCGCCGCCCTCGTGTTTGGTGATCAGATAGGCGTAAAGCGCCGTTCTTAAGTTACCGACGTGCATCCGTCCCGTTGGGCTCGGCGCATATCTTGTTCTTATTTTCTGCATGGTTCTGATGCTCCTTTTTTATATGAAATGTTCTTCACACTAGCCTCTATGATTCCGCTTCGCGGAATTTAAGATTTGTACGGAGAATGCCGCATCTCAGGCATTCTCCAGTGTGAGAAAGACTTGCACGCAAGTCGTAGTACTTCTTGGCGAAATGCCCTTTGGCATGAGTCTTAGAAGTACTTCTCACACTATTTCTCGGGAATTTTCTGCGCTGCAGCCGCTTTAAAGTTTCCTACCGCTTTTGCCGCCTGCGGAATCGCGATATTCGTACCGGCGCCGGCAATACAGCCGCCCGGACATGCCATTCCTTCAATCAGACAGCCGTTCTTCTTTCCGGCCTTGGCAAGCATCAGCATTTTCCGGCATTCGGAAAGGCTTTCCGCGTGTTCGATATTGACTTGCACATCCGGATAATATTCCCGGATACATTCTTCAATCGCGCTTGCGACACCGCCCGCGACGCCGTATCCGCGGCCTGCGCCGGTCGCACCTTTCAGCTCGTCCAGTGCCTGAATCTCTTTCAGTAAAATGCCTTTTGCCTCAAACATACCGGCGAGTTCCTCAAAGGTAATGACGAAATCCACATCCGAACGAATCGTTCTTCTGGACGCTTCCAGTTTCTTAGAGGCACAGGGCCCGATAAAAACGACTTTTGCATCGGGATGTTCTTCTTTGATCACACGCGCCGTCGCCACCATAGGCGTCAGGGCGTTGGATATTTTATCGATTGTTTCCGGGAAAAACTTCTTGGCAAGCACCGACCATGAAGGACAGCAGGACGTCAGGCTGAACGGCAGATTTCCAGTGGCAACTTCTTTCGCATAATGCTCCGCTTCCGCAAGCGCACCCATATCCGCGCCGATTGCCGTCTCATAAACATCGTAAAATCCCAGTTCTTTCAAGGCAGTCTTTAACATATCCGGCGTTACATCAGGGCCGAACTGCCCCACAAAAGCAGGCGCTACCTGAGCGATGATCTTCTGCCCCGACTGAATAGCGCGAATCAGCTGGAAAATCTGCGATTTATCAGCAATCGCACCGAACGGACAGTTTACCATGCACTGTCCGCAGGAAACGCATAATTCATTGTCGATGACCGCTCTTCCCTTTGCATCATTCTTAATGGCATTGACACCGCAGGCTCCGGCACACGGCCTTACCTGATGGGATATCGCATCATAAGGGCAGATTGCTTTACACTTTCCACACTTGATGCACTTTTCCTGGTCGATAACGGATTTACCGTTCTTCATGGAAATCGCATCCCGCGGGCAGACTTCCCTGCACGGATGCGCCACACAGCCCATGCACTTATCCGTCACCTGATAACAGTTCTCCGGACAGGCATTGCACGCGGACGGAATGACCTGCATCAACGGCGGTTCATAATATTTCTCAGAAATATTGCTTTCTTCCAACCCTTGTGTCAAATGGACAAGCTGATTCTCCGGCCGGAGGGACAACCCCATTGCCAGCCGGATCCGTTCTCTCGTGATTGCCCGCTCTCTGTATATGCTTTCATACTCTGACTCATCGTAATCTACAATCTTATATGGCAGAGCTTCCATATCATCCTTTAAGTTTTCTGAAGTATACGCCAGATTGGCCACTTCTTTAAAAATCCGGCGCCTGTTCTTACGAACCTGGGTATCTATTCCTCTCATACGCATGACCTCACTTGTATCTCTATTTTTGCACAAACTTATGCGGAAGTCAACAATCCGACGAAAAAGCAAGTTGCAAACGGGCTCCGGCCAGGCGGAGCCCGTCTGTATGTTAACCTCTCCGCCGCCTGAACCAAATGATAAAGCCAATGACGAGCAGGCACAAAGGCAGGATAACGACCGACAGCAGGCCGACGATGGCCGCGGTTCTCGTCGAAAACGTCATCATGGCCGTATAAAGTTTCATCGGAATAAAAATCGTACTCTTCTGCTCCACGAGCGTTCCGATGATATTGCCAAAAGCCCTGACATTGTTTCCCGGCACGATACTGTCCGCGTCTTCCGTAAAGAAAAACTCCACGGCAACAACGACGCCATTTGAAATTTCATTGTTCTCCACTGTCTTTTTGGCCCGTACCGCAATGACGAAGGGACCTTCCTGATCATTATCCGTCTTATTAAAGTCGGTCTCTATTTCCAGTTCTTCCGGCTGATATGTTTTGCTGTAGGATGTCTCTTTTGTCAGAAGCAGCGGCGCATAGAGAATATCCTGCACGGCTTCGTCATAGAGAAGTCCCTGCGCATAAGGCGCAAAAACAACCGAGTCGGCAACGCTCTCCGTCATTTCATCATATACGACCTGCGGAAATAACAGATAGGGAATCTGCCCATAATAAGAATCCGCATCTTCTTCCAGAATAATGCCTTCC
>CAJTUC010000010.1:0-298 GCA_910579395.1 uncultured Lachnospiraceae bacterium
TGTCAAGATAATTTTATTGAGTTTATTTTTATCTTGTGATAGTATTGTATCTATAAGAGAAGAATTGCATTTAAGAGGAGCTATTTTAAGCCGTTAATCTGATAGAAAGGAAATTTACCCATGAATTTATATTCGCCGGACATCATCAAAGATGATTTTCACTTTTGTGTTGCAACGTACAGCCTTAACCGCCACACACACGAAGAAACGCTTTCTGCATCTTATACTAATAAGAATACTCTGAAAAACAACACTGTCTGTTTTATACAAAAAGCAGCTATTCACACCAACATTATGG
>CAJTUC010000010.1:307-81236 GCA_910579395.1 uncultured Lachnospiraceae bacterium
ATGGAAATCCTTGATTATGATATGCCAGAAAAAGAATCTGCTGTTGTGGCATTTCAAAAATTGAAATCTGCTTTGCATTTGCTTGGCACAGCCTGCCCTTTTGACAAAGAAACATTCAATTTATATTGCTGCGAACACACACCAAAAGATATTGAAGCTTCTGCCGAGCAAATCATGCCAATATTACAGTCCTGCTTTGAAAAACACCCGGCACTGTCTTATCTGTATCCTTTATTTCATATGGTAATGCGCACTTGCTATCAGCAAGCCGGAAAACCAGCCGATACGGAGCTGCTTCAAGCCGCCAAACTATTATCCAAAGAAGTTGGCAGTCTTGAGACTTTATATACGCAAGCAAGAGATTATTTAGATGCGGTTATCATAGCGCCGTCAAAACAAGATGTACAACTGCCTAGCAGTACAATAGCTGAAATATACCATTCTTATTGCCTGTATGCTAGTAAACAGGATTTTCAATCGGATGCATTATCCGCTATGGAAGTAAAAGAAACTTTTCTGCCTGACATTCATACCCATACAGATGCTCATTCCAATACACAAGATTGGATAGAGTATTTAAACCATGCCTCTAACCTTATTACAGATAATGCAATCGGGAAATACCCCATTACATCATTCAAACAGTTCTTTTGTATAGGTATTAGACTACTTCTTGAAGATGAACTCGTTATCAAAAAATGCAAACTATGTAATGGATATTTTCGTGTGAAGTATACTTCCAACCAAGAATACTGCACAAGAATATACAGAGACACTTCCACTACCTGTAATGAGTACGCCAGCCGGAAATCCTATAAGGAAAAGTTATTCAGCCATCCGATTCATACGGAATTCACAAAATCATATAACAGGCTATATGCCCGTATCCGCAGAGGGAAGCTGCCTGCTGACACGCCACTTATGGATCAGCTAAAAGCGCTCCATGACGAGTATACCGAAAAATATGAGAACACACATCAGAAAGACCGAGAAGCTATATGGAAAGAATATATAGAAAGAAATAAGGAACTGCTCAATTAGTGAACTTTTGTTATCATTCTGTTATCACGACTTACCAATTCCACCAAACATCGAAAAAAGGACTTTCCGAGAAAACTCGGAAAGTCCCATAAATTCAATGAATTTTCAATTACTCAATGATAGTAGCAACCCTGCCAGAACCAACAGTTCTACCACCCTCACGGATAGCAAACGTAAGACCCTGCTCCATAGCAATCGGATGAATCAATTCGATTGACATCTCTACGTTATCGCCAGGCATGCACATCTCTGTGCCTTCCGGTAAGTTACATACACCTGTAACGTCTGTTGTTCTGAAGTAGAACTGAGGTCTGTAGTTATTGAAGAAAGGAGTATGACGTCCACCTTCATCTTTTGTCAGAACGTATACCTGAGCGGTAAACTTTCTGTGGCATGTTACAGAACCGGGTTTTGCAAGAACCTGACCTCTTTCGATGTCTGTTCTCTGGATACCACGAAGCAAAACACCGATGTTATCACCAGCCTGAGCTTCATCAAGCAGTTTACGGAACATTTCGATACCAGTTACAACAGATTTCTGTGTCTCTTCCTTAACACCAACGATTTCAACATCATCGGACATATGAAGTGTACCACGCTCTACTCTACCAGTAGCAACAGTACCACGGCCTGTGATGGAGAATACGTCCTCGACAGGCATCAGGAAAGGCTTATCTGTATCACGCTGAGGATCCGGAATATAATCGTCAACAGTTGACATCAGTTCCATGATCTTGTCGCCCCATTCGCCGTTAGGATCTTCCAAAGCTTTCAGTGCGGACCCTTTGATAATCGGGCAGTCTGTGAATTCGTACTCTTCAAGCTGCTCTGTAATTTCCATTTCTACTAACTCAAGCAGTTCCGGATCGTCTACCATATCACATTTGTTCATGAATACTACGATATAAGGTACACCTACCTGACGGGACAGAAGGATGTGCTCCTTTGTCTGAGCCATAACACCGTCAGTAGCAGCAACAACAAGGATTGCACCATCCATCTGAGCAGCACCTGTGATCATGTTCTTTACATAGTCAGCATGTCCAGGGCAGTCAACGTGCGCATAGTGTCTCTTATCTGTCTCATACTCAACGTGAGCTGTGGAGATTGTAATACCTCTTTCTCTTTCTTCCGGAGCTTTATCAATATTCTCAAAATCTGTAGCCGTGTTACCTGCTACTCTTTCGGAAAGTACCTTTGTGATAGCAGCTGTCAAAGTTGTTTTACCATGATCAACGTGACCAATGGTACCAATATTACAATGGGGTTTGTTTCTTTCAAATTTAGCTTTAGCCATTTCTAAAGTCCTCCTTAAAATGATTTTCTTTCATAAATTGAATTTGTTTCAGTTCTAACACCAGCTATCTTTGATTATATTAAAGATTGCCAATATTTTCAAGCATTATTTGGATTTTACCGCCAATACTTTTTCGCCGGATAAGGTTCACAACCTTTATTTCTATTTTCCCATATCTCTCTTCCGGTAAATAAAAATTTTTCAACTTTTATTTTGATTTGGCTGCTAAAACTTTTTCCTGTACGTTCTTCGGTACCTGTTCATATTTTTCAAAGAACATGGAGTAGTTACCGCGTCCCTGCGTCTTGGAACGTAAATCCGTTGAATACCCGAACATTTCAGCAAGCGGTACATAACCTTTTACCATCTTGCCGCCTCCGATATCTTCCATACCTTCGATACGCCCGCGGCGGGAATTGATATCGCCGATAACATCGCCCATATACTCTTCCGGCATCGTAACCTCGACCTTCATGATAGGTTCTAACAGCACAGGATTTGCTTTTTTCATGGCCTCTTTGAAGCACATGGAACCTGCAATGTGGAATGCCATTTCAGAAGAGTCAACTTCATGGTAGGAACCATCATATACGTTCGCGTGTACGCCAAGTACCGGGAATCCGCCCAGAATACCTGCTTTTGCTGCTTCTTCGATACCTTCGCCGACAGCCGGAATGTATTCCTTGGGAATCGCACCGCCCACTACGCTGGACTCGTACTTGAATGTCTCTTCTCCGTTCGGATCCATAGGCTCGAATTTAACTTTACAGTGCCCATACTGTCCACGACCACCGGACTGTTTTGCATATTTGTATTCCTGATCAATAGGCTTGGTAAATGTTTCTTTGTAAGCAACCTGAGGTGCACCGACGTTCGCTTCTACTTTGAATTCACGAAGCAGACGGTCTACGATGATCTCAAGATGCAGCTCGCCCATACCTGCAATAATGGTCTGGCCTGTTTCCTGATCTGTATGCGCCTTGAAAGTAGGATCTTCTTCTGCGAGTTTCGCCAGAGCTTCACCCATTTTGCCCTGACCTGCTTTGGTCTTAGGCTCGATTGCGAGTTCGATTACGGGCTCCGGGAACTCCATGGATTCCAGAATAACCGGGTGCTGTTCATCACAAATAGTATCTCCGGTCGTTGTGATTTTGAATCCAACTGCCGCAGCAATATCTCCGGAATATACTTTATCCAGTTCTGCTCTCTTATTCGCATGCATCTGCAAAATACGTCCGACACGTTCTTTTTTGTCTTTGGTCGCATTCAATACATAGGAACCGGAATTCATCGTACCGGAATAAACTCTGAAAAATGCCAGTTTCCCGACAAACGGATCTGCCATGATTTTAAATGCCAATGCAGAAAAAGGTTCCTCATCCGAAGAATGTCTCTCCACCTCATTGCCATCCAAATCAGTTCCTTTGATCGCCGGAATATCTGTCGGCGCAGGCATAAATTCCAAAATCGCATCCAGAAGCTTCTGAACGCCCTTGTTCCGATATGCGGAACCACAGCATACGGGAACCGCCCTGCATTCACAGGTAGCGAGCCGCAATGCTTTCTTCATGTCTTCTACGGAAGGTTCTTCCCCTTCCAGATACATCATTGTTAAATCATCATCCAATTCACAGACTTTTTCTACCAGTTCATCACGGTATAATTCAGCCTGATCCTTCATATCATCCGGAATATCGGTGATATTGATATCATCGCCTTTATCATCATTATAGATATAGGCTTTCTTTTCAAACAGATCGATAATGCCCTGGAATTCATCTTCTTTGCCAATCGGCAGCTGAAGGATGATTGCATTTTTCCCCAATCTGTTTCTAATCTGATCTACCGCACCATAAAAATCTGCACCCAAGATATCCATCTTGTTAATGAATGCCATTCTCGGTACGTTGTAGGTGTCAGCCTGACGCCATACATTTTCTGACTGTGGCTCAACGCCGCCTTTTGCACAGAATACGCCAACAGCGCCATCCAGTACACGGAGTGAACGCTCAACTTCAACAGTAAAGTCAACGTGGCCGGGAGTATCAATAATATTAATACGATGCTCTAAAGCGCCCGGCTTCGGCTTGCAGTTTTCTTCCAAAGTCCAATGACACGTCGTAGCGGCTGATGTGATGGTAATACCTCTTTCCTGCTCCTGTTCCATCCAGTCCATGGTAGCAGTACCTTCGTGAGTATCACCAATCTTATAGTTTACCCCAGTATAATAGAGGATACGCTCTGTCAATGTCGTTTTACCGGCATCAATATGGGCCATAATACCTATATTCCTGGTTCTCTCTAATGGATATTCTCTTTCAGCCAAGGTTTTTTCCTCCTGTTATTTTTTGGAAAAAAGTTCCTTCGGAACTTCTTCCGGACAAGACAATAGATTTTCCTTGCCAGCGTCTTTTGCCGACTTGGTAAATCTTCTTGCCCTGTAAAATTTTGATTTGCCTAATCAGCGTTTTATGCTGATTTAGAAAATCATTTTACCTAGAAACGATAATGTGCAAATGCTTTGTTTGCTTCTGCCATCTTGTGCATATCTTCTTTTCTCTTCACAGCTGCACCAGTATTGTTCGCAGCATCAAGAATCTCATTGGCAAGTCTCTCTTCCATTGTTTTCTCGCCTCTTTTGCGTGAAAACATGGTCAGCCAACGAAGGCCTAATGCCTGGCGTCTTTCCGGGCGGACTTCAATCGGCACCTGATAAGTTGCACCACCGATACGTCTTGCCTTAACTTCGAGAACTGGCATGATATTGTTCATGGCCTCCTCGAATACTTCAAGAGCCGGCTTTCCAGCCTTTTCTTCTACTCTTGCAAATGCTCCATACACAATTTTCTGAGCTACGCCCTTCTTACCGTCCAGCATGATGTTGTTGATAAGCTTGGTAACTACCTTATTGTTATATAAAGGATCTGCTAATATATCTCTCTTTGCAATATGTCCTTTACGCGGCACGGTTCTTCCCTCCTTATTCATATTTGCAGCAAAGCAGCCTGGCCTCACTACTTTTAATAAATCAACGGTACTCACATGTGTCCTCTAATTCAATGTGTTCGTGCGGTTTTCTATATCTAAGAATCCCAACACTAAATTAGTTCTGTTTGTGGTCCTAATTTCTAAAGCCTCGACCTCTCTCCATCCTGTAAGTTTGCTTCACAACTTACAAAACTTCTCAGCCTGCAAGTTTACATTCGCAAACTTGCGAAGTTAATTCGCTCTTCCTAATTTCAGGCTTCCTTAACCTGCAAGTTTGCAAATGCAAACTTGCGAAGTTAATTCGCTCCGCGAATTTACTTCTTTTATTTCTGAGTTTTCGGTCTCTTCGCGCCGTATTTGGAACGGGCCTGTTTTCTGTTAGCGACTCCCGCAGTATCAAGCGTACCTCTGATGATATGGTATCTTGTACCGGGTAAGTCTTTAACTCTGCCGCCACGAATCAAAACAACGCTGTGCTCCTGAAGATTATGGCCTTCCCCGGGAATGTAGCTTGTTACTTCGATTCCGTTGGAAAGACGAACTCTGGCAATCTTTCTAAGAGCGGAGTTAGGCTTTTTAGGAGTTGCTGTCTTCACAGCTGTGCAGACACCTCTCTTCTGCGGAGAAGCCGTATCGATTGCTGTTTTGTGAAGAGAGTTCCATCCTTTCAGCAAAGCAGGTGCGGTTGACTTCTTGACAGATGTCTGACGTCCCTTTCTGACTAACTGGTTAAATGTTGGCATTCTTTTCACCTCCTGTAAAATTTTCTATTCTGCCTTTTAACCGGCTTACTGTGTGCATACTTTTGCATAACCTTTTTTTGCGAAACAAAATTTTGCATAACAAAAAAAACGCATCTGCGTGCACACTAAAATAGTATACTTGCACGCAAATGCGTTGTCAATACCTTTTTTGAATTATTTCCTGACTATTCGAGGATTTCTACCGTATCTTCTTCGATTTCTTCAATATCCTCAATATCTGTCATTTCTTCTTCCGTTTCCTCATCAGCATATAGGTCCTCGGAAATTTCGATTTCTTCCTCCTCATCTGCTGCATAGTCTTCACGGACATTTACTTCATCTTCCACCGCAAGACGCGCCAGCAGATTTTCATCTGTGTTCAGCTTAGTGCTACGGTATCTCTTCATACCGGTTCCTGCCGGAATCAGTTTACCGATGATAACGTTTTCCTTTAAGCCTACAAGAGGATCGATCTTTCCTTTGATCGCCGCTTCTGTCAGCACCTTCGTCGTCTCCTGGAAGGATGCCGCAGAAAGGAAGGAGTTCGTCGCCAGGGCAGCTTTGGTAATACCAAGCATGATCTGCTTGCCGTCTGCGGGCTCTTTTCCTTCTTTCACAAGCGCCTCATTCAAATCTTCATATTCCAGCACGTCTACCAGTGTACCCGGCAGATATTCCGTATCACCGCTGCTTTCAATCCTTACCTTTTTCAGCATCTGCCGCACGATGACCTCAATGTGCTTATCGGCAATATCAACACCCTGCAGACGGTATACTCTCTGTACCTCGCGGAGCATATAATCCTGTACGGCGCGGATTCCCTTAATTTTCAAAAGGTCATGCGGATTGACGCTTCCTTCTGTCAGTTCATCGCCAGCCTCCAGCGCTGCCCCATCCAAAATCTTGATTCTGGAACCGTAAGGAATCAGATAGGTCTTGGACTCGCCCGTTTCGTCGTTAGTGATCACGACTTCACGTTTCTTCTTCGTATCCTTAATCGTTGCTACGCCGCCGAATTCCGCAATGATCGCAAGGCCCTTCGGCTTACGCGCCTCAAAAAGCTCCTCTACACGGGGAAGACCCTGTGTGATATCGTCACCGGCAACACCGCCCGCATGGAAGGTACGCATTGTAAGCTGTGTACCGGGCTCACCGATAGACTGTGCCGCGATGATACCGACTGCTTCACCTACCTGAACAGCTTCTCCGGTCGCCATATTCGCACCGTAACATTTTGCACAGATACCGATATGGGAACGACAGGTCAAAATCGTACGGATTTTTACTTCCTCAATCGGTTCTCCGTTCTCATCAACACCCGCACTCAAAATCCTCGCCGCGCGGCTCGGTGTAATCATATGATTTCTTTTTACGATAACATTACCGTCTTTATCTTTGATCTCATTACAGGAAAATCTGCCTGTAATTCTGTCTTTCAGCCCTTCAATGGTCTCTTTTCCGTCCATAAATGCCTTGACAGACATTCCCGGAATATCTTCCCGGCCCTCGCAGCAGTCCGTTTCGCGAATGATCAGTTCCTGCGATACATCGACCATACGCCTTGTCAGATAACCGGAGTCGGCTGTACGAAGCGCTGTATCGGACAGACCTTTACGCGCACCGTGAGCGGACATGAAATATTCCAGAACATCAAGTCCTTCACGGAAATTGGATTTAATCGGCAGCTCGATCGTTCTACCGGTCGTATCCGCCATCAGTCCACGCATACCCGCAAGCTGCTTGATCTGCTGGTTGGAACCACGGGCGCCGGAATCGGCCATCATGAAGATGTTACTATATTTATCCAATCCCGCGAGCAATACATCGGTCAGTTCCTTATCCGTCTCATTCCATGTTTCTACGACCGCACGGTATCTTTCTTCTTCCGTGATAAGACCACGTCTGAAATTCTGCGAAATCTTATCAACCGTTGCCTGTGCTTCTTCCAACATTTCCTGTTTTCTGGCAGGTACGGTCATATCGGAAATGGATACCGTCATGGCAGCTCTGGTCGAATAATGATATCCGGTGGATTTAATCAAATCCAATACCTCTGCTGTCTTTACAGCGCCATGAATGTTGATGACCTTTTCCAGAATCTGTTTTAACTGCTTCTTTCCGACATGGAAATCTACTTCCAGTTTCAGCAGATTTTCCGGATTGCTCCTGTCAACATATCCCAAATCCTGGGGCAAGATTTCATTGAACAGAAAACGACCCAACGTAGACTCCTCGGTTCCCGTAATAACTTCCCCGTCAGCATTTTCTTTCTGTACTCTGACATGAATCCTGCTGTGAAGCGTACACTCGCCATTCTCATAAGCCAGGATTGCTTCATTAATATTCTTATAATATTTGCCCTCTCCGATAACACCTTCTCGTTCCTGCGTCAGATAGTAGATACCGAGCACCATATCCTGAGAAGGAACGGCAACAGGACCGCCATCTGAAGGTTTTAACAGGTTGTTGGGAGACAGGAGCAAAAACCTGCATTCAGCCTGTGCTTCCACGGACAAAGGCAGATGTACCGCCATCTGGTCGCCGTCGAAGTCAGCATTAAATGCCGTACATACAAGAGGATGCAGCTTAATTGCCTTACCCTCTACCAGAATCGGCTCAAAAGCCTGAATACCCAGTCTGTGCAGAGTAGGCGCACGGTTCAGCATAACCGGATGTTCTCTGATGACTTCTTCCAGAACATCCCATACCTGTGTATCCAATCTCTCTACAAGTTTCTTGGCATTTTTGATATTCTGCGAAATACCTCTCGATACGAGTTCTTTCATTACAAAAGGTTTAAACAGCTCGATCGCCATTTCCTTCGGCAGACCGCACTGGTAAATTTTCAGTTCCGGTCCTACGACGATAACGGAACGACCCGAATAATCAACACGTTTTCCGAGCAGGTTCTGACGGAAACGACCGGACTTACCTTTTAACATATCGGACAGGGATTTCAGCGCTCTGTTACCCGGTCCCGTTACCGGACGTCCTCTTCTGCCGTTATCGATCAACGCATCGACCGCTTCTTGAAGCATTCTCTTCTCGTTGCGGACGATGATGTCGGGTGCTCCGAGTTCCAGAAGCCTCTTCAAACGGTTATTTCTGTTGATGATCCTTCTATATAAGTCATTTAAATCGGAGGTCGCAAAACGACCGCCGTCCAACTGTACCATAGGGCGTAAATCCGGCGGAATGACCGGAATCGCATCCATGATCATCCATTCGGGTTTATTTCCTGATTCCCGGAAAGCTTCTACCACTTCCAGTCTCTTGATGATACGGGCGCTCTTCTGTCCGCTGGAATCTTTTAACTCTTCTTTCAGATCTGCCGCTTCTTGTTCCAGGTCGATTGCTTCAAGCAGTTCTTTGATCGCCTCAGCTCCCATTCCCACACGGAATTTAAAGCCCCAGTTCTCTCTTGCATCCTGATACTCTCTTTCGGAAAGCACCTGCTTATACTCTAAATCGGTCTCTCCCGCATCCAGAACGATATAAGCTGCAAAGTACAATACCTTTTCAAGAACTCTCGGAGATAAATCCAAAATGAGTCCCATACGGCTTGGAATCCCTTTGAAATACCAGATATGGGATACCGGAGCTGCAAGCGCAATATGTCCCATACGCTCTCTGCGGACACTGGATTTGGTCACTTCAACACCACATCTGTCGCAGACAACGCCTTTATATCTGATCTTCTTATACTTCCCACAATGACATTCCCAGTCTTTACTCGGTCCGAATATCTTCTCGCAGTAAAGTCCGTCTTTCTCCGGTTTTAGTGTCCGGTAATTAATTGTTTCCGGCTTTAATACTTCGCCTCTGGACCATTCTCTGATTTTCTCTGGAGATGCGAGACCGATTCTGATTGCATCAAATGTCATAGGTTGATATGCTTCCTGTTTTATTTCTGCCATGTTAAGCCTGCTCCTTTCACACTAATACCCATGCTTTTTCTCAGCCTGCGATATTTGTGGCTGCAAGACACAATATTCGCAAGACGAATAAATTCGTCTATGAAAAATCCGAGATTTTTCAATCTATTCGTCGTAGGATTCTTCGAAATCAACATCCAGTTCCATATCACCTTCCGCGAAATCATCCTCCAGGAAATCCGCATCCGGCTCTTCGCTGTTGACTAACTCGCCGCTTTCTTCATCAAATTCCTGCTTCTGATATCCCATACTGCCGAGGGACTCTTTCTCATAATCATAACTTCTGGAATCGCCCTCGATTTCATAGCGGTAATCGTTTTCACTGTAATCGACAGTCTCCATGATCTCCACTTCTGTCTGATCTTCCCGAAGGACTCTGACATCCAGTCCAAGAGACTGCAATTCTTTCAGCAGAACCTTAAAGGACTCCGGAATACCGGGTTCTGGAATGTTATCTCCTTTAATGATCGCCTCATAAGTCTTCACACGACCGACAACATCATCGGATTTCACCGTCAGGATTTCCTGAAGCGTATAGGCAGCGCCGTATGCTTCCAGCGCCCATACTTCCATTTCACCGAAACGCTGTCCGCCAAACTGTGCTTTACCGCCGAGCGGCTGCTGTGTTACCAACGCATAAGGACCAGTAGAACGCGCATGAATCTTATCATCTACCAAATGATGCAGTTTCAGATAGTGCATGTGGCCAATCGTTACCGGCGCATCGAAATATTCACCCGTTCTGCCGTCGCGAAGCCTTACTTTACCGTCTCTGGAAATCGGAACCCCCTTCCACACTTCTCTGTGGTCACGGTTCTCGGACAGATATTCCATGACTTCCGGCAAAAGTTCTTCTTTATGTTTTTTCTCAAATTCTTCCCACTCCAGATTGACATAATCGTTCGCCAAATCCAGTGTATCCATGATATCGCCTTCTTTTGCACCGTCAAATACCGGCGTTGCCACGTCGAAGCCAAGCGCTCTCGCTGCCAGCGAAAGATGGATTTCAAGCACCTGTCCGATATTCATACGGGAAGGCACGCCCAAAGGATTCAATACGATATCGAGCGGGCGGCCGTTCGGCAGATATGGCATATCCTCTACCGGAAGCACGCGGGAAACAACACCTTTGTTACCATGACGGCCAGCCATTTTATCGCCGACGGAAATCTTTCTCTTCTGTGCGATATAGATACGAACTGCCTGATTCACGCCGGGAGACAATTCATCGCCATTCTCCCTCGTAAATACTTTTGCATTGACAACAATACCATATTCACCGTGCGGAACCTTCAAAGAAGTATCACGCACTTCTCTTGCTTTTTCACCAAAGATCGCACGAAGCAGTCTTTCTTCCGCAGTCAGTTCCGTTTCACCCTTAGGTGTTACTTTACCGACAAGGATATCACCAGCACGGACCTCCGCACCAATCCGGATAATACCTCTTTCATCCAGATCTTTCAGCGCATCATCGCCGACACCCGGAACGTCTCTTGTGATTTCTTCCGGTCCAAGCTTCGTATCACGCGCTTCTGCTTCGTATTCTTCTATATGAACGGATGTATAGACATCCTCCTGAACGAGTCTCTCGCTGAGCAGTACGGCATCCTCATAGTTATAGCCTTCCCATGTCATAAAGCCGATCAACGGGTTTTTACCGAGCGCAAGCTCACCGTTTTCCGTGGAAGGGCCGTCCGCGATCACTTCTCCCGCCTCTACATGGGTACCCTTGAACACAATGGGCTTCTGATTATAGCAGTTAGACTGATTGCTTCTGGAAAACTTCGACAAACGGTACTCATCCTTCTCTCCGTCATCATAAGTCATCTTAATCAGATTAGAGGATACATAATCGACCGTACCCGCTTTTCTTGCAAGGACACAGACACCTGAGTCAACAGCCGCTTTCGGTTCCATACCCGTACCGACGACAGGCGCTTCCGTAAACAAAAGCGGCACTGCCTGACGCTGCATGTTGGAACCCATCAGCGCACGGTTCGCATCATCATTCTGCAGGAACGGAATCAAAGCTGTCGCAACGGAAAATACCATCTTCGGCGATACGTCCATATAATCGAACATCGCCTTCGGGTATTCCTGCGTTTCCTCTTTAAAACGGCCGGAAATGTTGTTACGCGCAAAATAGCCTTCCGCATCAAGAGGTGCCGACGCCTGCGCAACATGATAATTATCTTCCTCATCCGCCGTCATGTAAACGACCTCATCCGTAACACGCGGATTGGCCGGATCGCTCTTATCGATCTTACGATAAGGAGCCTCCACAAAACCATATTCATTAATTCTTGCATAAGATGCAAGAGAGTTGATCAGACCGATATTCGGACCTTCAGGCGTCTCGATCGGACACATTCTTCCGTAATGCGTATAGTGAACGTCACGCACCTCAAATCCGGCACGGTCTCTCGACAGACCGCCGGGTCCCAATGCGGATAAACGTCTCTTATGAGTCAGCTCACCAAGCGGATTGTTCTGGTCCATGAACTGGGAAAGCTGGGAAGAGCCGAAAAATTCTTTTACCGCAGCCTGTACAGGTTTGATATTGATCAATACCTGCGGTGAAATCTCTTCCGCATCATGGGTCGTCATTCTCTCGCGAACGACTCTTTCCAGTCTGGAAAGACCAATACGATACTGGTTCTGTAGCAGTTCCCCAACCGCTCTGATACGTCTGTTACCCAGATGATCGATATCATCGTCATTGCCGATTCCATATTCAAGATGAATATTATAGTTAATGGACGCGAGGATATCTTCCTTTGTAATATGTTTCGGAATCAGTTCATGTACGTTTTTCTGAATCGCTTCAGCCAGAAGGCCCGCATCCTCACTGTATTCTTCCAGAATCTGCTGCAATACCGGATAATAAACGAGTTCCGTAATGCCGAGTTCTTTCGGATTACAGTCCACATGGCTCGTAATGTCTACCATCATGTTAGACAATATCTTGACATTCTTTTCCTCAGTCTGAATCCATACATAAGGAACCGCCGCGTTCTGAATGGTATCTGCCATTTCAGCAGTCACCGTATCACCGGCACTAGCAAGCACTTCACCAGTCGAGGTGTCAATAACATCTTCTGCCAGAACATGATTTCTGATTCTGTTCCGTAACATCAGCTTTTTATTAAATTTATATCTTCCAACTTTCGCCAAATCATATCTTCTGGGGTCAAAGAACATCGCATTGATCAGGCTTTCCGCGCTCTCTACGCTGAGAGGCTCGCCCGGACGAATTTTTTTGTACAATTCCAAAAGACCTTCCTGATGATTCTCTGAAACGTCCTTGGAAAAACTTGCTTCTATTTTGGGTTCGTCACCGAATAATTCCCTGATCTCATCATTGGAACCCACCCCCAGGGCCCTGATCAAAACAGTGATCGGCACTTTTCTGGTTCTGTCAACGCGCACATAGAACACATCGTTAGAATCCGTTTCGTATTCCAGCCATGCGCCGCGGTTCGGGATGACGGTAGAGGCAAACAGTCTCTTACCGATTTTGTCATGGCTTATCGCATAATAAATGCCCGGAGAACGTACTAACTGGCTGACGATAACACGCTCTGCTCCGTTGATAACGAAAGTGCCTGTCTCTGTCATTAGAGGCAGGTCGCCCATAAAAATTTCATGTTCCGTAATTTCGTCTTTTTCTTTGTTGATCAGACGAACTTTCACTTTTAAAGGCGCTGCATAGGTTGCGTCTCTCTCTTTACATTTCTCAATAGAATACTTAACGTCCTCAGCACACAATTCAAAATCTACGAATTCCAGACTCAGATGACCACTATAATCTGAAATTGGAGAGATGTCGTCAAAAACTTCTTTCAGCCCTTCATGCAGGAACCATTGATAGGAGTTCTTCTGAACTTCGATCAGGTTCGGCATTTCCAGAACCTCTTTCTGTCGTGCATAAGTCATACGCGTGTTCTTTCCAGAAGCAGCCGCGCGGATTCTGTTCTTTTCCATTGACATTTCACCCCGTTCTTTATGATTTAGCGCCTATTTATCAAAAATGACACTACAAATAAGCATACCACACCACAATAGTGCACTATACATTCTACTACAACCCACCCCTTCGAGTCAACCATTATTTTTCCAAATTCTGAAAATTTTAAGAATTTTAAGAATATAGAATATTCATTTGAATTTTAGAACTGTCCCCGCAAAATGATAACAAACCGCCTGCAGAATCTCTCTGCAAGCGGTTCTCTTTTGTGTTCTTACACCCCGACAAAGCCGGAACTGTCAGTCTGTCCTGCCAACCCGACAGAACCAAATCTATCGAAGCATCCTGCATAACCTGACAGAATCAAATCTATCGGGTCATCCTGCACAACCTGATAAAAATCGCCCCGCGATTTCTATCGGCCAAAACATAGGATTTCTCAAGCGGCGTCTTTTGACGCATTAGAAATTCTTTTCGGCCTATTTGAGGGTAACTTTTGCTCCTTCAGCTTCCAGTTTAGCTTTGATATCATCAGCTTCCTCTTTGGATGCTGCTTCCTTAACCATCTTCGGTGCGGAATCAACAAGGTCTTTTGCTTCTTTCAGGCCGAGACCTGTAGCTTCACGAACAACTTTGATAACTTTAACTTTGTTCGGGCCAACCTCTGTCAGCTCAACGTCGAATTCTGTCTTCTCTTCTGCTGCTGCCGCGCCGTCACCAGCTGCTGCTGCAACAACTACGCCTGCTGCTGCGGATACACCGAATTCTTCTTCGCAAGCCTTTACCAGATCATTCAGTTCCAATACTGTCAACTCTTTGATTGCATCAATTATTTCCTGACTTGTTAATTTTGCCATGATAATTTACCTCCATATTAATATTTGTTCATCTGATTTTACTGTTATGCAGCCTTTTGCCTCATTTGTTTTTCTACTGCATTGGGCTTTTTGCCGCACTCATTCTTTTTCTTATTCTGCAGCCGGTGCTTCTTCTGCCGCTGGCGCAGCCGCTTCCTCAGCAGGCTCTTCTTTGGCCGCAGGAGCTTCGCATGCCGATGCGCCGCCTTTTTCTGCAAGCTGATTCATGACACGCGCAAAGTTCGTGATCGGGGACTGGATACTTCCAAGCAGTTTGGAAAGCAGTTCTTCTCTGGAAGGAATCTTGGAAATATTGATAATGCCTTCCGCATCGTAAACGATGCCTTCCACAATGCCGCCCTTAACCTCGAGCTTATCCGCAGTCTTCGCAAATTTGCAGAGAACTCTCGCAGGCGCCGTTGCGTCTTCCGTAGAAATCGCAAGTGCGCTCGGTCCTTCCAGATAAGGAAGAAGCGCTTCGCAGTCAGTTCCCTTGAATGCGAAATTCATCATTGTGTTTTTGTAAACCTTGTAGCTGATACCCGCTTCACGAAGCTGTTTACGAAGTTCTGTATCCTGCTCTACCGTAAGTCCGCGGTAATCGACCAGAACAACTGACTGAGCATCTTTGATGGATGCGGAAATCTCCTCTATGACAGGTTTCTTCAATTCAACTTTTGCCATTTTATTTACCTCCTTATAGATTTTACGCCGAAAGGAGTTTCGTGAAATTCTTCACAGAATATAAAAAACCTCCCTGAAGACAGGAAGGTTCAAACTTTCATCATAAACTCTTCTCCTCGGTAGGCGGAATCCTTACGCCGTAACGGCACCTACTGTCTTCGGCATGGTCGAACGACCTTTCTTAATATAGCACAGCTGTTTTTCCTGTGTCAATACTTTTTCTTTAAAATATCAATACAAGTTCGTCCACCGCCTGTCGAGTTCCCGCCGTGCCTGTCCGGGCACAGTTCCCTGCGGAGACCCTGGAAGAGCGTCGGCACTTAGTGAAAAAGACGCATCGCGGCTTTTGAACTTAGTACCGCTACAGCTCTTCGCGGAGCGCAAGCGTGTCTCCAAAGGGAACTGTGCCCGGACAGGCACGGCGGGGACTCGACAGGCGGCGGACTACGATCACGGCAGCGTCACATACCCATCTTCATCAATCTGCACCGTCTGCGACATTCTGCGCATCTCGCCGAGCACTCTCGCTTTTTCTTCGCCTTCGAGCAGGCTCGTCTTACAGTTGTTTTGTATACACGGAATGAACTGAAAACTCTGCAGGCCCTCTGATGATATCGTCACTTTTACCATGCCGGTGTCCAGCTGCTTTGAATTGAACCAGAAATTGCCGAGGCTGTATATCACAGGGACCCCGTCTATGATATCGATTTTCTGCAAAATATGCGGATGGTCTCCGATAATGAGATCCGCTCCCGCTTGGACCAGTTCCGGAGCCTGTTTGTTCTGCGCCCAGTCGGTCTCTTCCTGATTTTCCGTTCCCCAATGCACATAGACGATGACAAAATCACTCTCTTCTTTTGCCGCCTCCACGGTCTGCAGAAGCCTTTCACCGTTAAAACAACGGAAAACACCCGGAGAAGTCTCCGTCGCGCCTTTTGTATCAGGATTATCCAGCCTTTCTATCTGTGTCGCAGAAATGAAGGCAATCTTCATATCATTGATAATAAAATAGACCGGTGCGGAAGCTTCTTCTATATTCACTCCGGCTCCCACATAAGGAATGCCTTCTTCCCGCAAGATCTGCATCGAATCCAACAGCGCCTGCTCCCCGTAATCATAAGCATGGTTATTGGCAAGCGATACAATATCCACACCAAGTTCCGTCAGATAAGATACGGAATTGGGCCTTGCGCGGAACGTGAACTGTTTCTCCGGTGTAGGCGCTCCTCTGTCCGAATAGGCAAATTCGTTATTGAGCATCATAATATCGGCGCTCTGCATCTCTCCGATCAGTTCCGGCTCAATTCCACTGCCGATATCCCCGCCGTTTTGCAAAAGTTTCGCCATCACACTGTAATTCGGGTCAAAAAGGATGTCTCCCGCAAAAGTAATTGTCACGATATTTTCGTCAAAAGCCTCTTTTGCATAAATATTATGCTCCGCCATGTATGCCTCATCCTGCAGAATTTCCGCATACCGGCCGCTTTCCACGGGCGGCTCTTCCTCTGCGCTTTGGTTTTCACTTTCATTTTTGCCTTCTGCCTCTGTATCCTCTTCTTTTTTTACGACAGGCTCCTCCGATATCGTTTCTTCCGCCAATTGAAGATTCTGCCGGACAGGCTCCTCTTCCTTATAGATATACTGATAAGCGAGCAGGCAGAAAAGCCCTGCCGATACGACGAAGATCAGGGTGATGCAAAAAGGCGCTATAAAGCCGGAACTTTTTTTTCTACGCTTTTTTCTATGTTTCTTTCTGCTCATTCTTGTTCATTTCTTTCATACTTATTATCATACACAATCCTGCAAAAATCAGCACGATTCCACCCACGGATAAAACCGTCAATATCTTTTTCATATCTTTTACCCAAAAGTGCATTCCTGCTCACAGTCACTGCTGTACCAGCATTTCTGTTATGTAAAAAGATTCCTACCGTTTCCAGCAGGAATCTCCTTAAACAGATTAGTATTTTGCCGTACTTACTTTGATACCAGGGCCCATCGTCGTAGAGAGCGTAATGCTTCTTAAATACTGTCCCTTTACTGCGGAAGGTCTTGCCTTTGCAATCGCTTCCATTAACGCATCGAAGTTTTCCTGCAATTTTGCTTCATCGAATGAAACTTTACCAACAGGTACATGGATAATGTTTGCCTTATCCAGTCTGTATTCAATCTTACCTGCTTTGATATCATTGACTGCTTTGGTTACATCCATTGTTACCGTACCTGCCTTCGGGTTCGGCATCAGGCCTTTCGGACCAAGCACCTTACCAAGGCGTCCGACAACACCCATCATATCGGGCGTTGCAACAACAACATCAAAATCCAGCCATCCTTCATTCTGAATCTTGGGAATCAGCTCGTCGCCGCCTACATAATCAGCGCCCGCCGCCTCTGCTTCCGCAACTTTATCACCTTTGGCAAATACAAGAACCTTAACGCTTCTGCCTGTGCCGTTCGGCAATACTACCGCGCCGCGGATCTGCTGTTCCGCGTGACGTCCGTCACAACCAGTTCTGATATGAACTTCTACGGTCTCATCGAATTTTGCCGCAGCTGTTTTCTTTACTAATGCAACTGCCTCAGCCGGCTCATACTGAATCTTACGGTCTACCAGCTTCGCAGCTTCCTGATATTTCTTACCATGTTTCATGTCCGTTCCTCCATACTCCTATCTGTCTGCCTCAGCAGACATTCAAATCAAAAGTTGAATAGCTTTCAACATTTACTCTTCTACTGTGATACCCATACTTCTTGCAGTACCGGCAATCATGCTCATAGCTGCTTCAAGACTTGCTGCATTTAAGTCGGGCATTTTAAGCTCTGCAATTTCCTGAACCTTTGCTTTGGAAATTGTTGCAACCTTTGTCTTGTTCGGTACGGCTGAACCGGATTTAATGTTGCATGCCTTTTTCAAAAGAACCGCAGCCGGCGGAGTCTTTGTAACGAAACTGAAACTTCTGTCTGCATATACTGTGATAACGACCGGAATGATCACATCGCCTTTATCAGCAGTTCTTGCGTTGAATTGTTTGGTAAACTCAACGATATTGACGCCGTGCTGTCCGAGTGCAGGACCGACCGGCGGCGCTGGTGTAGCTTTACCAGCAGGAATCTGTAACTTGATATATCCTTCTACTTTCTTTGCCATAATGGCACCTCCTAAATAAAATGTGGTATAGGCGAACACATCTCCTTCGGCATTTCCACAAGTCCGCAAGAATCAATATTTCAGTGAAGCCAAAATGCGATTCTTGCCGCTTCGACTCCGCCGAAGTGTTGTTCTCCCACACATATCTAAACCGCGTAAGCGGAATAAATATCCTATTGTAAATTTCTCACTTCCGCAAAGCTGATCTCTACCGGTGTTTCACGGCCGAACAGTTCTACGTTGATTGTTGCCGTCTGCTTGCCGTAATCCATTCTCTGAACAACGCCAACCGTATCCTTCCAGACACCTGCAACGACTGCAATGGTATCTCCTTCCGCAAAATCGACCGTTACATTCTCGACTTTAATGCCGAGCGGCTTCATTTCGGCTTCCGAAAGCGGCACAGGCTTGCTTCCCGGCCCTACGAATCCCGTAACGCCTCTGGTATTTCTGACAACATACCATGTGTCATCATTCATGACCATATTGATCAGGACATAACCCGGGAACATTTTTTTCTGGACATTCTTCCTGGCTCCGTTCTTCATCTCCATAACTTCCTGCATCGGAACCCGGACCTCCAGAATCTCTTCTTCCAGATGTCTGTTTTCAATTGTTTTCTCAATATTGGCCTTTACTTTATTTTCATACCCGGAATAAGTATGAACAACATACCAATTTGCTTCTGCCATACGATTACCCCTCACTCTACAATGTTGTCAAGAAATCAACGCCATACTGAAGCGCAAAATCCAATATGGTAATGATGATGCCTACCACAACTGAAATCACGACTACCGCAATAGATTGTTTCAAAAGGGAATCTTTATCCGGCCAGGTGATCTTCCGAAATTCAGCTTTTACGCCATTCCAGAATTTAACCGGTTTGGATATTTTGTCTGATTTTGCAGAATCTCCCATAATCAATAACCCTGTCCTTTCCACAACTTCACAACAATATATTATTTGGTTTCCTTATGCAGTGTGTGCGTCTTGCAAAATCTGCAATATTTCTTTGTCTCCATTCTGTCCGGATGGGTTTTCTTATCTTTCGTAGTATTGTAATTACGCTGTTTGCATTCTGTACATGCCAATGTGATTCTTGTACGCATTCCTGTTACCTCCGCTTGCTTCTATTTTTGAGCATAAAAAAAAGACCTGAATTCATCTTGTCTGTATACTATATCATAGCGTTTTTTTTTCGTCAACCGATTTATTTAAAAAAACGCAAAAAATTCCAAAATGAACTTAATTATCTATAAATATCAGCCGATATGATATATAAGATATGTTGCAGCATGTATTGACTCAGGAACGGGGATGAATTATGAATATAACGAGCACGAATCAATCGGTGGGCTTCATGCCCGTAAGCCAGTCAACCCAGGACAGCCACGAAAAGAATATTCAGACGCAGATCATAAATCTTCAGGAAAAAATGCGGGACATTACTTACAATAAGGAAATGTCTTCCGAAGAAAAAAGTGACCAGAAGAAGGCTCTCCAGGGAAAAATACAGGTTCTGAACAGTGAGCTGCGGCAGTATCAGCTCCAGAAACGACAGGAAGAAGCTGAAAAGCGGAAAGAAGAAGCTTCCAGAAAACAACAGGAAGAAAATGTGCGCGCAGAAGAAAACGCAAAGGCCGATGCCGATACGGAAAATACCGGGGAAGAAATCGTTCTTTTTCCGGAATCGGATTCGTCCAAATCCATTCTTTCCAATTCTAATACCAAAGAACACCTTGCCAGTCTGCAGAAGGTGCGGAATGATTTGGAAGGTAAACTGCGTACTGCTGCATCGGAAGAAGAAAAAGCCAAACTTCGAAAGCGCATCAACAAAGTTTCAAAAGGCATGGGCGTAAAGGTACAAACGATAAAGGACGCCATTGCCGACGGACAGAAAAATGTAAATCCGCAGAAGGATATCCAAAAGACAACAGAAAAACAAAAAGAGGATTCCTCTTTTTCGGGTAAAGTCATCATCACCCGAAAAAGAGATTGACCTTGATTGCAGACTCGTTAAATGTTAAAATATAGGCACATATATATATTCAATCATCATTCCGGCTTATGGCAAAGGACAGCCCGCCGGCATATACATGATATCGGATTTCACGGAAGAAAGGAGGAATATCATGGCCTATAATATCATTGATAACCATTCCAATATTTACAATTATTATGTGACGACTTATGCTCCAAAATCGAGCACTCCTTATGATACCCATAAGAAGAGTGAACTGCGCAGCGTCTGTAATTCCATTGTAAAAATGAACAAGGAGGCTCCTATCTATATCCTTGATACCAGCAGGGAATCCTGTAAATTCGCTGTCGGCATGAAGGAAAATGCGAGGGAACTCCGCAATACCATTGCATCTCTTGGAGACCTCAATGAAGATGAAATGCTGAATAAGAAAGCGGCTTACTCCAGCAATGAAAACATTGCTTCTGCCACTTTTATCGGTGCAGCATCGGATAGCGCAAGCGCTTCTTCCGTAGAGATCGAAGTTCGGTCCCTTGCTACATCGCAGGTAAATATGGGTAATTATCTTCCCGGCAGTGAAACGGTGAATCTTGCTCCGGCAACCTATTCTTTTGACGTAGGTATTGACGATCTGAATTATGAGTTCCAGTTCACGATTAAACCGGAAGATACGAACAGAGATGTTCAGGACCGCCTCAGCAGGCTGATCAACAATGCCAATATTGGCATTTCAGCCCAGGTCGTGACCAATGATGAGAACAATTCCGCTCTGCGCCTGGAATCAAACGCGACCGGATTAAGAAATAATAAAGAAACTATTTTTGATGTATCGGACCACCGTACAAGCAAAACTTCCGGTACAGTCGAATATCTTGGTCTTGACAATATTGTAGAAGACGCTTCCAATGCCAGCTTTCTGTTAAACGGTGAGGAACATATGTCTCCGTCCAATACGCTGAACATAGGCCGTATGTATAATGTAACGCTGAACGGCGTCAGCAGCGAAGAAGGAGAGACCACTTCTATCGGACTCAAGACAGATGTCGAGTCTCTGACCGAAAATATCAATACGCTGGTGAAAGGATATAACTCTTTTCTCCAGGCCGCGGCAGAATACAGCGACAGACATCCGAAAAGCAACCGTATCGTTCAGGAAGTCGGCAGCATTTCCCGTTATTATGCACGTGGGCTCACTTCAGCCGGTCTGAATCTGAACCTTGACGGTACCTTGGAAGCAGATAATGAAGTAATCCAGAAAACAGCGATGAACGGCGACGCCAAGAAGGCATTTTCTTCCATCATGGATTTCACCCATTCGCTGGTGCGTAAATCCAATCAGATTTCGCTGGATCCGATGAATTATGTGAATAACATTGTAGTAGCATATAAGAATCCCGGTAAGAACTTCGCAACGCCCTATATCACAAGCGCGTACAGCGGCATGATGTTCAACAGCTACTGCTAAGGTCAAAAAGTTTTGCAAAGCAAATCTTTTCCCTGAAGAATGCCCCATCGGGGCATTCTTCTTTTTTATATTTATAACGGGATGTTCCCATGTTTCTTTTCGGGCAGTTTCGCCTGCTTGTTTTTCAGTCCGTGCAGCGCTTTCAAAATAGCTTCTCTCGTTTCTTCCGGTTTGATCACTTCATTGACATAACCCCTTGCCGACGCAACATAAGGATTCAAGAAACGCTCTTCATATTCCGCCTTGCACTGTTCGCGCATAGCCGCCGGATCCGGCGCCGCTTTGATTTTTTTCTTAAAGGCAATATTGACCGCACCGTCCGCTCCCATTACCGCGATTTCCGCAATCGGCCAGGCATAGACGATATCCGCACCCATTTCTTTCGAGTTCATCGCAATATACGCTCCCCCATATGCTTTCCGCATAATGAGAGAAATCTTCGGCACCGTCGCTTCCGAATAAGCATACAGGATTTTGGCCCCGTGACGGATGATGCCGTTATGCTCCTGTGCAGTTCCCGGCAAAAAGGCAGGCACATCGATCAGGGTCACGAGCGGAATATTGAAGCAGTCACAGAACCGGATGAACCGTGCGATCTTATCCGACACATGATAATCGAGAGAACCGCCCATCACATTCGGCTGATTGGCAATAAAGCCCACAACCTTGCCCTTCATGCGGCCCCATCCTACAACACCATTCATGGCGAATTCTTTTTGCACTTCAAAAAAACTCCCCTCATCGATGATACAGTCGATGACTTCTTTAACATCATAAGCATGTCTGGAATTATCCGGCACGATATCCTTGATCTTAGCTGCTTTTGCCCGCGCTGCGCTCTCCGCTTTACTAAATCTGCTGAATACTTTTCCGACACCCTGCGCAGGACTCTGTCGTTCCTTCGTATTGATAACAGGCGGCCTTTCACTATTGTTGCTCGGAAGATATGTCAACAGCTTGCGGACTCCCATCAGGCATTCGCTTTCCGAATCATAAGTAAAATGAGAAACACCGCTTTTTTGTGCATGTACCTTCGCACCACCCAGTTCTTCTACCGACACCTCTTCGTTGATGACGGTCTTTACGACATTGGGTCCGGTAATAAACATTTTGGAAATATCTTTTACCATAAAAATGAAATCACAAATGGCCGGTGCATAGCAGGCACCGCCGGAACAGGGTCCGAGAATGACCGCTATCTGCGGAATTACGCCGGAAGCCTGCGTATGCCGCAGAAACATACCGCTGTATCCGCTCAATGAAGAAATTCCTTCTTCGATACGAGCACCGCCGCTGTCGTTGATACAAATAAGCGGTGCGCGCATCTGCATCGCCATATCCTGAATCCTGCATATCTTAAAAGAATGATACTCTCCGAGCGTACCGCCGATTACCGTAAAATCCTCACTCGATACAAATACCAGCCTTCCGTCGATTTCACCATAACCCGTAACAACACCGTCTCCGGGCACACGTCTTTTATCCAAATCAAAGTCATCGATTCTGGACTCTACAAATCCGTCCACCTCCACAAAAGTATCCTTATCGAGAAGCACCTCTATCCGCTCTCTCGCCGTCATTTTTCCGCTCTGATGCTGTTTCTCAACTCTGGCTCTTCCGCCGCCCGCAAGGGCCTTATTCCGTCTCTCATCCAATTCCTTAATTGCCTCATCCCAGTTCATCGCAAAACCTCCTGATCATACATACTCATACAATTAGCTCGAATTAGTTTGAATTGCCAATACTTTGATTATCAAAGTTTTTAAAATGATTATAGCAAATATATGCTTATTGTCAAGAGATATGCGGGGAGAAACTGGAAATTGGAAATCAGAAATGGAGGTTCCGGGGAAGTTCGAGCGGCACGGCCTGGCGGCATAGGGTTCCTTTGGAGTCACGCTCCCGCTCCGCGAAAAATCGTAGCGGTACTAAGTTCAAAATCCGCAAAGCGGCTTTTTCACTAAGTACCGACGTTTTTCAAGGGACTCCGCAGGAACCCTATGCCGCCAGGCCGTGCCGCTCGAACTTCCCCGGGACAAATGTAAAATCGCAAAAACAGCCAGAGCTAATCCGCCCTGACTGTTTCTTCTTCTACCATCTGCAAAGCCGCCTCAATCACTTTGTCCATATCATAATACTGATAGGCTCCAAGACGCCCGCCGAACAGGACCTGTGGCTGTGTTTCGGCGAGTTTCCGGTATGCGGCAAATAAAGTATTATTTTTTTCATTGTTCACCGGATAGTAGGGTTCCTCTCCCGGCTTCCATTCCGTCGGATACTCTCTTGTAATAACAGTATCCGTCTGTTTTCCGAACTCAAAATGCTTGTGCTCTATAATCCTCGTATAGGGAGTCTCCCTGTCCGTATAATTGACGACCGCATTGCCCTGATAATTATCACATCCCGGCAGTTTCTCCTGTTCAAAACGCAGAGCCCGGTATTCCAGATGGCCCAGCCGGTACTCAAAGAACTCGTCAATCATACCCGTATAAAGCACTTTGGAAAAAATATTTCCCTGCTTATCGGTAAACATCCCATTGTCTCCCACGGGAGCAGACTCTATATATTCCTGGTAACTGACACCCGTCTTTACTTCGATGCCGTGCAGCATCTTCTCGACAATCTGCGTATAGCCGCCGATTGGAATTCCCTGATATGGGTCGTTAAAATAATTATTGTCGTAGGTAAAACGCAGCGGCAGCCTTTTGATGATAAATGCCGGCAGTTCCTTACAGTCGCGCCCCCACTGTTTCTCCGTATACCCTTTGACAAGCTTCTCGTATACATCTTTTCCCGCTAGAGACAGTGCCTGCTCCTCCAGATTCTCCGGCTCCTCGATATGAAGCGCTTCAATCTGTCTTGCAATTTCAGCCTTCGCTTCCGCCGGCGTCACAATCCCCCACATCTTGCTGAACGTATTCATATTGAAGGGCAGATTGTATAATTCATCGCGATATCTGGCAATCGGCGAATTGATGTAATGATTGAAAGACGCGAACTGTCCGATATAGTTCCATATTCTTTCATCCGATGTATGAAAAATATGGGCGCCGTATTTATGCACGTTGATGTCCAGAACCGATTCCGTATAAATATTCCCGGCAATGTGATTCCTTTTGTCAATGACAAGGACTTTTCTGCCTTTTCGGTTCATCTCATACGCAAATACGGCACCGAACAGCCCGGAGCCGACAATCAGATAATCATACTTCATTACTGCTCTACCGCCTGATATTTCTCAAGCTGCGCGTAATCTTCCATCAGTTCCAGCGCTTTCTTTCTTCCAGTCTTATTCAGTTTGATGTAGTACTGCATAACTCTGTTTTCCAGAATTTTGCTGCCGAGCGGACTCTTCTTGTCAAGCGGGGAGAAATCGACCGGATTCAGATTCAGTTTGTCACACATTCTGATAACTGTTCCATACGCCATTCCTTCAATCCCCCTGTCGAGAGCCGTCACGAGCGTAGAATAGGGAATCTCCATCTCAATTGCGAATTGTCTTACACTCTTATACTGCGTTAAAATTTCTGTCTTCAAAATCTCTGCCTTGGTCATAACCAGTCCTCCTTAAAAGTAATCATTATACTCACCGAGAAGATAATCCCCCTTATCTCCCATGATTTATTAATACTTTACCACATAAGTCAGGGAAAAGGAACCACTTATTCCGCTATTTTAACGAAATTTCGTTGCTTTGGTCAAAATAGTGAAAAATTCGTTCGATTTATTGGGCAAAAAGTATAGAAACCTCTAATAAATCTTATCACAAATCACAAACATCATTATTGTCGGAATACACAGAAAATGATAAAATAGTTCTATAAAGTTTTTATTATCAGCGAGAGAAAGGCTTGATCACTACTATGTTACCTATTTCAGTCTGCATGATTGCAAAAAACGAGGATATGCACATTGAAGAATGTCTGAAAAGACTTCGTCCCTGTAAATTTGAAATCATCGTTGTCGATACCGGCTCCGTAGACAGAACGATGGAGACCGCGCATAGATATACGGATAAAGTCTACCGCTTTGACTGGTGTGACGACTTCAGCGCCGCCAGAAATTTTTCCATCAGTCAGGCGACAAATGACTGGATTCTGACCATCGACTGCGATGAATATCTGGAAAATATAAATCTCGCCGATATCGGTGAAGCGCTTGAAGACAATCTCACCTCCGTCGGCATGATTGTCCGCAATAATCCTTACACGCTTCAGGGCGTCCGTTCCATCATGTCGGAACGCATTGGCAGGCTTTTTAACCGGAAATACTGCCATTATGAAGGCAGTATCCATGAACAGGTGACGACTCTGGACGGCAAAGAACCGGATACCTTTCCGATTCCCCTGACCTTTTATCATGAAGGCTATGTGGCGGAATCCGAAAAGCGGATGCGCGCTGCCCGTAATCTGGAAATGCTTCTGCACGACCTGGAATTGAAAGGACCTAATCCCTATATTTACTTTCAACTCGGTCAGAACTATATTTCCCTTAACGATATGGAAAAAGCAGCGCATTACCATAAACTGGGACTGGAGCTCAACGCTGACCCCAATTCTGCTTTTGTTCAGAGTATGACAGAGACTTACGGCTACTGCCTGATCGAACTCGCCAAATACGATTTGGCGCTTGCTTTAAAAAACAGATATGCGCAATTCTCCCATCATGCAGACTTCGTGTATATGATGGGCGTCATATATATGAAAAAAAATATGTGGGAAAAGGCGCTCCGGGAATTTGAAAAAGCGACCACCCTGACTTCCTACTCCCGCAAAGGCGTCAACAGCTACCGCGCATATTACAATATCGGCTCCATATATGAAACATTGGGCGATAAGGAAAAAGCCAAAGAATATTACCGGAAATGCGGCGACTATAACAATGCCGTAAAAAGACTGGAAGAACTGTAACTGATCACTGTGCCATGCAAAGGTTGGAAGAATTAGAATGATGCTCCCGATATCCGTTTGTATCATTGCCAAAAATGAAGAAAAACATCTGGATGAGTGCCTGAAAAGATTAGAACTCTACCATTACGAGATAGTTTTAGTCGATACAGGTTCCACTGACAGCACGCTGGAAATTGCCGCAAAGTATACCGATCGGATTTATCACTTCGATTGGATCAATGATTTCAGCGCTGCCAAAAATTATGCTGTCGGTCAGGCTTCCAATGACTGGATCCTAAGCCTCGACTGCGACGAATATCTTGAAAGCATCGATGAAAAGCACCTTTCCCGATTAATGGAACAGTACCCCGAAGATGCCGGGCGGATTCTGCTCCGCAACCGCTTTAAACAAAGCGGACAGATTTCCATTGAAAATGTGCGGCTCTGCCGCTTTTTTAACAGGAAATTCTATCATTTTGCGGGGGCGATTCATGAGCAGGTAACGCGTAAGGATGACATTTCCGGTATCGTACAGGCTTTCGCGGCTCCAATTACAGTCCTGCACGTCGGCTATGACGGTTCCGAGGAAGAAATGCAGGCCAAATCCCGGCGGAACATTACCCTGTTAGAGCAGGAACTGGCCTCTACTGGTCCTGATACCTATCTTTATTATCAGTTAGGACAAAGCTGCATGAAGCTGAGAGATTATGAAAAGGCTTATGAATGGTTCAATCTGGGACTTTCGATGGATATCGATCCTTCGCAGGATTATGTACAGAATATGGTAGAATCCTATGGATATTGTCTGCTCGATATGAAGCGTTTTCAGGAAGCTTTACAACTCGAGAATATTTATGATATCTTTGCAGTCCGGGCAGATTTCGTTTTCCTGATGGGATTGATTTACATGAATAACGGACTGTTTGCAGAAGCTGTCGAGGAATTCAAAAAGTCTACTTCTATGGAACAGTTTTCGATAGAAGGCGTCAACAGCTACCGCGCATATTATAATATCGGCGTTATTTACGAGTGTACCGGGCATTTGGATGAGGCCCGGAAGTATTATAAAAAGTGCGGGGGTTTTGAGATGGCGAGAGTGAGGCTGCGGGAGATGGGGTGACTATTTTTTACTTCTCTTTCCTTTTTCTCCAGTTATTTTTCATAACTCGTAACAATTAATCAATATGGGGGAATTCCCATATATACCAGGCTTTTCTCTTCTTTATACATAGACTCCGCAAACTCATTTTTAAATTTCCTTATCATATTACAATACTTATGATATGCTGTATGATAAAAATTCCGTATGATAAATTCTATAAATAATGAAGGTGGTACGGCAGAACTCACGGGTATCCTGCAATTTTCATATTGTCCAATCGTCAAATGAGAAACCGGATGTTCTATTGGCTTTGCAATTTCTTCTTTATTCTCATAATCAAATCGCAATGGTACTGTTACAATCTGTTTATTTAATATGTCCGCATAAATTTCATCTTCCAGATAAATTTCCTCATTTTGTTGATATTCTAACAAATCTGGCGATGGAAAAAAGGATAACCTGTGATGAATTATCTTTTCCTTCTGAAAAGTATATTCCAGTAGAATCATAGCTCCATCAAGCATTTTAAGATTATATCCCCGCTTTTTTAACATTTCATAATAAACATCTCTATAAGGTACATTCTTTAAAAATATATTCGTGTTCAAATCTCCTATACACACTTTTTTCCTATCTTCACTCAACTGAACAATATACGGGAAATTCTGATCATCACACAATCCCGTTTTTATCAAATCCGTAGTCAACTCATTTAATTGTAAAAGTATTTTATTCGCATCAAACATTCTTTTCGCCTTTTCCAAGTATGCTTCTTAGTCTTTCAAGTTGTTCTTCATCAAAGTCTTCCACATAAAGCTGACCTTCCTCAAATCCTTTAATCAAATCACTTACATTATTCTGTCTGCGCTTTAAGACATTTCTTTGTGCCTTACTCATATCGCGGTTTACGATATTCATTCTCTCCCTTTCATCCTTCGTCGGATAAATAAAGTTCAATTCAAAATTATGAGCTTTTACTTTATTAAATTCTTGTACCAGATTATCCATATCATTTCCAACACCCAAAACTCTGACCCATGCTTTACTTCTTGTAATAGCAGTAAATAATCTGTTTCTGACTCTTGCTATTTCATTTTCATCATAAGCAGAGTAGCAATCCTGCGCATTAATGATATAGACCATAGCTGCTTCATTGCCTTTAGCACGATATATCCCGGTAAAGACAATCGATTCATTTGCAAAAAAAACATCTGGTGAGGTATCGACACCTGCTATATGTGATGGAATTTCTTTCTGATATAATAATGCTCGAATCGGCGCAACACTGTTTCTTGTTGTAAGTGGGTTTGGATTAATAACAATAATATCATCCAAGCGCAGTTCCTCTGATTGTAAATTTTTCTGTATCTCATCAGCCACCCATTTACTTTGCTCTTCTACCGTCGTAAATGACTTAAATATTACTAAATCATCTATCGACGAATGGCTTTCCAGAAATTCAGGACTGCTGTCATTATCCCTTTCCAGAATAACCCGTTTCCCGTCCTCTAACTGTCCCTCCTTAATCCTATAACCAACATCTTCCCAAAGTTCTTTATTTTCAAACATTTGCACAATACCGATGGAATTATCTGATTTCTCTCTATATACACCAAATCCCAATGCATGCGCCGTTACCAATGCAGGCCTGGAATTTCTATAACATTTATCCAAAATAATATCCTGTTTTGATTTGCCCGATTTATCATAAGAAAACGATACCCTGTAATTTCCCATTTGGTCTTTGCCAAATATTTCTTCAGGGGACGGCAGGGATTGTGTACTTAAATTCTGTAATTCATCATACGCGTACACTAACCGTTTAGGTTCTTTCAATAATTCATAACACATCCTCAGGAAATGCGGTGAAAAATCCTGCGCTTCATCCACTAGAATAGCATCATAAATGGCACAGCTGCCGTTCATCTCATTGATTGCCTTTTCACATACCTTCCCAAATGTATTTTCAGAATAAAGTCTTCTGGCACTCATATAATCATAATAATTAATTCCCTGTAAAGTACAAAACGTATAATATATCCCATTCTGATATTCTCCGCCCGGTGCCCCCCAAGCATGGATAATCTGCAGATTGTCCCAGTCAGGTTCTTCTCCCGTCTGTTCAATCGTAAAAGTATTGATCAGCTGTCTGAATTGTCCCTTTAATGCTCTTGTGTTAAATGTAACCGCAATTTTCCATTCCGGATGCTGTGCATGCAGATAAGCAGTTTTTAAAGCAAGTACAATTGTTTTTCCTGAACCGGCCAATCCTCTGATCCGCTGTACTCCTTCAAACGTTTCGATTACTGCTCTGCTCTGTTGACTGTCCAAATTAGCAATAGAATCCTCTACTAATTTCAGCTTTGCCCCTTTTGAATCTTCTTTTAACGCATTCCTTTTCCTTTTATTTCTTCTAATGGTAGAAATAGATTGCAGTACAGCAACTAATTTTTCAAAATATTCAGAATTACTCCATTCTATTTCGTTCAAACATTTATCCAGATTGTCCCCGTTGCATATTAAATATCCATCCTCCTCCACGGCTTCTCTCAATGCCGGTGCGAATGTAATTACGGATATTTTAATACACAAATCCCTTTTATACATTAAATCTTTAAAATTCCGCAGCTTTGCCTCCATTTTATTATAACTGTCATCCTGCTTTTCTTCATAATTCTCAATATCTGCATTTTCAACCAGATTAAATATAACTAATCCTTTCCCTCTGGATAAGTACATCGCATCAATTGGGTATGGTCCGTCTGCTGTACCAATAATCGGATAGCCAATATATAAATATCCATCCCATTCCGTATGAGATTCAAAAAAATCTGCCAACTGCCTGCTTGCCATCGGCTTATGTGTCGCACCTGTTACAATCGAAACCATTTACGCTGCTCCTTTTACAAAATTTATTCGAATTTCCGGCTGAACCGCCTGAATCACATTATATGCATCAAGAAATAAGACTTGTTCATTAGTTAACGTAATGATACCATTCCAAGTGATAAAAAGCAATATATTTCTTTTTTCTTCCTTATAAGTTTCTTCCTTATAAGCTTCCTTATCAGAATTCTCATAAGCCTTCTTATAAAAAACTTGACAGCGAAAACCTGTCCTCCTAATATCTTCCAACCATCACTTTGTTTGTAAAAACGGCTTTATCCTGCATGACTTCTAATCCATCCTGCAGCATATCAAAAGAAAACCTTTGCGTGATTTGTGCGGCGGGACGAATTTTTCCTTCCTCTACTGCTCTGACAGTCATATTCCAGTCATCCTCTTTCTCTTTTGTAAAAGAAGAGTTCCATGTTCCATAAATCGTGAGTTGCTGACGCAGAATCTTCCAGTATACCTGTTTCTCAAACTCGATATCTCCCGCCGGATTCCCGACAAAAACAACCTGTCCGCCCGCTCTTGCAGAACTGACCGCATGATTTATACTGTCCTTCACACCTACACATTCAAAAACGATATCTACACCTGTACCACTCGTCTGTTCTCCGATAAAATCAACCGGATTTTTTTCGCGGCTGTTACAAAAAGTACATTCCGCAAATCCTGCCAATAAATTCCGCTGCTCTTCCCGCGTTCCGATGGCATACAGATTTTTAACTCCCATCGCATTGAGCCATTGAATCACTAATGTGCCGATCGTTCCACAGCCATATACTGCCGCTGAGCCGACCTCCCCCATATCAGCCTGCCTGATCGCATGTAAGGCAACACCGGCAGGTTCCAGCATTGCAGCATCTTCAAAACTGACCTTAGGCGGAAGTTCTATCAAGTTCCACGCCGGAACTGCAGCGTATTCCGCAAAACCGCCATCCGTTCTGGAGCCCAGATAATTATAGGACTGACACATTTCGTAAGCCTTCTTCTTACATTGCTCACATTTCATACAAGGCATTAACGGAAAAACGCCCACTCGTTTCCCAATCAGATAGTTGTTGTTCTTCGATGCGGCCTGCCGTACAATTCCTGCAAATTCATGGCCGGGAACCGTTGGAAAATGATATGTGCCCGTTTTAAAAATCCGTGGGATATCGGAGCCGCATATTCCTGCATTCATTACCTCCACAAGCACTTCGTCCGCGCCAAGCTGCGGTATCTGAACATCTTTATATACTAATTGGCCTATTCCCTCCAGCACATACGCTTTCATTGCATCTTCTCCATTTCATCCCATATTTCCCGTGATTCCAGATCACAATCTACCTGTTTTAGATCAAAATACATCTATTGCACACACCATGCGCCTATTCCTCATGCGCCCATCTCATGCACTTATCCCTATTCTCTTGTCATTGCCTCAAAGCGTTCTAAGTCCGCCTTTGTCGTGATCTTAAAATTGCTTTCCTCTCCCGGGATCATGGCAATATCCATCCCCGCCATAACCGCAGGTTCCGTAGAGCCGTTTATCCGAGTAATTTTATCCGGTATGAGAAGCCGGTTCGCTTCATAATACTTTCCCAGCAAAAAGGCTTCCGGCGCCTGCCCTGCATAGACCTTCTCCCTCTCCAGAAGCGATGAAATCCGTTTTCCATCCCCCAGATATACGGTATCCTTCATCGGCAGGACCGGCACTACTCCATCGTGCTCCTTACAGGCATCCACACAAGCCGAGAGCAGGGACATAGAGACCAGCGGTCTCGCCGCATCATGAACAATGACTACATCCGTCTCTTCCGCATATTGAACGATATCCTGAAGGCCGTTAAAAATAGAATACTGTCTGTTGCTTCCCGGTGCGGAAAAGCCTTTGAATTTATGCAAGGCAGCCACCGGCATCTGTTCCTGTATCGTTTCCCGCCACTCCGCATGTGCAACAATCTGTACCGCATCAATCTGCGGATGCGTGCCGAATATCTCTAAACAATGGGAAATAACTGTTTTGCCTTTTACCTCTATGTACTGTTTGGGAATATCGGAACCGAGTCTCATTCCGGTTCCGCCTGCCAGTATCAGTGCTATATTCATCGAAATCCTCCATTTTTCAGTCCAATGACCATACCTTTCTCTCTAAAATTTCAGTTTTCTGATATCCGCCAATGTTTCCCCATACGCTTTTTCTTTCCCGAACAGGAGCGTCATTCCCAGCACGAACCCGTCCACACCTTTCGGGGCATATTCTCTAATCTTATCCGCCCCGCACGCACCGTCCCAGTAGATTTGAAAATTCATGTCCTCTTTCAACGCTAACAGCTTCGTTATCTTTTTTCCTACATAGGGCATATACATCTGTCCCGCATTACCCGGATTAACTGTCATCACCAATACCTTTTTGACAATCCGGAGCATCTCCATGACCGTCTCCACGCTGGTTCCCGGATTAATCGCAATTCCCGGAGTCATTCCGGCATTGATGATCTTCTGTAACGTTGTGGACGGATGGTATTCTGCTTCCGGGTGAATATAGATGGTATCGCCTTTTCTCAGGCGATTAATAAATAACTCTACCGTATGATTGGGATGTTCTACCATCAAGTGTACATCCAGCGGCTTCTTCGTAGCGGACGCGATATAAGCCATGTCATTTAAGGACATGGCAAAATTCGGTACATACCGGCCATCCATAATATCAATATGAAAAGAGTCGATACCACCGTTTTCCAAGTCTCTTACCTCTTTTTCCAGATTTCCGTAATTAGCACACATCATGGAAGCCATTAGTTCAAATTTCATTTGATTTACCCTCTCTTTCATTTTCCTTCCACAATTTATGGTTCAACTTATCTGTAATGCCTCCAATATTCTCTGACAATTATGATCATCATCAAAACAATGCATTTTCCTTTTCAGCATCCTTCTTTTATCTGCCGTTAAATCCTGTCCAGCCGCTATTTCCTTCACAAACTCACAAATATTCTGAAAAGTAAATATTTCCTTACCCGGAAGCCATTCTCTGATATTCTCAAAAACAAATCCCCTGCTTTTCTCATATTCCTCTACATCTTCCAACATAAATGCCTGCGGCCTGTCCAACAGCATATAATCAACTGCCGCTGAAGAATAATCACTGATCAATGCATCTGCCCAGCCGAGCAGGCGATTAATTGGGATATCATGCTCGGTAAGTTCATCATTTTCAAGCAGAATCATATTGGTACAATTCTCACAGTGTACCGCTTCTCTTTCCTGAAAAGGATGAAGTTTTATCAATAAAAATATATTTTCTTTTTTTAGAATTTCATTCAAATATTCTGTTTTTTCATAAGTATTTACAATTGGCAATCCTGTTTCTGATTTAATCTCATACTCATTTAACTGCTCCAACTTCCGTTCAGTAGAGCGAAATGTAGGAAGCCAAAATATGTATTTATTTCCTTTTGGTATATGCAGCTTTTCAATATCCGCTTCCTTCGGATGGAATAGCCAATCCTGTTTGGCGTAACCTGTTACAAGAACCTGGTCCTTTCGCAGTCCATAAATATCCGCATGGATATCTGCATATAGATCACTGATAACCGTTGTATATTCATAGCGTTTTTCACAACGCACAAAGTTTACCCTCGTCTTGAATCCGCATCCATGCCACAACTGCACCCTTACCTGATCTTTCCGGCAATTCCTTGCGAATCCATAAGCATCTGTAAAAAAAAGATATTTTGCCAGACATAGAACACGGTAATAAGCATCCCTTTCACTCTGCTTCTCAGAAACAGACCAGTCAAAAGAAAGAAATCTGACATTCTTCACGGCTTCATATCGTTCATACTCTTCCGGATATTTCACAAGCCAGACCAATTCATAGATATCATTTAACCTTTTTTGCAGAGCATACTCAAATAAAGCCCGTGCATTATCTGCAAAATCCATGCCTTTCACATAAGAAGCAGCGTGAGGACCGCTTCGAAAAACGATCATGTTCTCTAATGGCGCATCGGCATATTTTTCACGATAATAATCTTCATATTCCGTTTCCTGATTGGCAAAGTAATAAATTGTCATATCCGGGACATTTGCTTCCAGAACAGAGCTGATCTTCTCGTAAGCTTCCCGCAGATAATCGCTTGTGATCACGATAGCCGTCTGCTTAAAATCCATCTTTAATAAAAAAGACATGGATAGTACCTTTATTGGTTTTCCCAGAAAAATAAATTCACCTAAATTTCTCTGATTCGTATCCACAATGCAGGAAATTTGCTCCAAAACATTATACTTTTCACAAAATTCTCTCAAATAGGAGACCGATTTTTCCACACAACAAATTTTCTTTCCTGACAGACAAACGATATTTTTCTCTGTAAGTTTCGTTAATGTCATAACATACATCTCCTATACTTTATCTGGATACATAAATTTCGTTTTCCTGCGTTTCCGCCAGAAGTCTATAACCTTTTTCTCTCATAAGATTTCGAATCCCTTCTCCCGCAAAAGATTCTACACAAATCACATCAATCGGATATTTCTCAAAATCAAGATGAGATAACAATTCCAAATCCAATCCTTCCGTATCAATATCCAATACATTAGGATATGTCTCGAAATTCTCCGCAATGATCGTATTAATATCCTTCATCGGTATCATTTGAAAATTCTTATCCATCCCCCTGCTTACCGCCACTTCTTTCAGAAATGTATTGAGTCCCGGATGAATCGGATCATAATAATATGTTAACTTTTCCTTCGTGAATGTCGGAGAAGCCCCAATGTTTACGATTTTATTAAGCGGCCGGTATTCTTTTGCAAGGCTGCACATTTCTGCATTTGGCTCCACCAATACGCCATTTGTGAAACCACCTTCATAAAAGAGATATGTATTATTTCTGACAACAGGATGACATACTCCAATATCCATATAGGTAAAATCCGTATATTGAGAATGCAGGTAATCCAATATCAATAAATCTTCCCGATCAGCAGAATAAGTAGACTTTTTTCCCTCTATATCAAGCAAACGGGCCGCAATCGTATCCGCTTGCGGCAGAATCTCTAAGACCTGCTTCAAAATCTCACTCTCGATATTAGGATAAATAACTACGAGAACAGAATTTATATCCTTTAACTGCTCAATGGCATCAATACCCTGAATCGCAATTCCATTTATCAGATTTCCAACATTTCTGTTCGCTCCGTCTATCATATGATCAAACGCAAGGGCATCGTGATCATAATATCTCTGAAACTCAAGGCCGGCTCCCCAGCCGATGATTACAGCGTATCTGTTTCTCAGTTCCGCATATTTTTGTTTTTGTAAATACTTCATAATATTCTATCTCCATCTTTTACAGAAAACTTTCAGCAAACTTTTTTATGCCTCTCAATCATTTTTTATATTTTAAATATTCTCCTGCATCTTTAAAAAAACTTATGATAATGATCATAATGATAATACCGATCGGAAATGCTGCTATTATGGATACCGACTGCAGACTATACATAGAATTTTCTGCAAAAATCAAAGCTATTGGCAATAAGATAAATGTGACTGCCCAAAAGGTTCTTATCTTCCTGTCCGGTTCCTTACTCAACGCCAGCTTTTTATATGAATATGTGGACACCACCATTGTCAAAGCATCAAACGTCGTTGAATAGAAAGCTATCATTGTAATGATCAACAACAAAAGTCCCATCTTTGTATAGGGAAGTGTATCAAAAATTCTTAATATCGCATCCGCATAAGTGCCTCCCTTTGCAATAAAACCCGAAATGTTTATGTTATGTCTCAACTCCTGCGCCATTCCATAATTCCCAAGAATAATAAAGGACGTAAATGTTCCGGCAAGTCCCCATGCATACCCGCCCAATATCATATTTTTAATCGTTCTCCCCTCACTGATCACACCTATAAAAAACGGAGTCGCTACACACCACACCATCCAATATGCCCAATAATAAATCGTCCAGTTTTGTGCAAAAGAATTTTCACGCAACGGATCTAACCATGTTGCCATAGAAACAAAATTCTGCACCATATTCCCCAATGCTGAAAATCCTGTTTCCAAAATATACCGGGTTTCCCCTCCAATGAACAGTACATATAATAACAATAAAAGGAAAAGGTATGTACAGTATGATGCAAGTCTGGAAATCCCTTTCATACCAAACCATACAGTAAGTGTATAAACCAATGCTATCAATAAAAGAACAATAATCGTTATATCTGTACCAGACGAAATACCAAAAATTCTTCCTATAGCAGCCGACAAAAGAGGCGTTGCAAGTGAAAATGTGGTTGCTGTTCCGGCAATCAACGCAAAAATTGCAGTCAGATCTATTATCTTTCCGCATACGCCATCTGTCTTATCTCCCAGCAAAGGTCTGCAGGCCTCTGAAAACTTTTGCTTATCTCTCTTTCTTACATGTAACATAAAACCAAATGCTATTGCTAAAACAATATAAAATCCCCACGCAATAGGCCCCCAGTGAAACAACGGATAAGTTGAGGCCCATTTCTGGACACCGCCAATACTTTCTATATACGGCTCATTGGCATATAATGCCCACTCACATAATGAATAAAATAATATATCTGCGGCCATCGTTGATGTGAAAATCATTGTTCCCCATCGAAAAGACGAATATCTCGGCTTTTCCATATCTCCAAGCTTAATCTGCCCATACTTTGAAAACGCAATATATAAAGTGATGCCTAAAATGCCCAGCCCTAGTACCGCATAGTATAACCCACATTCATCTCCTAAGAGTTTCCTTATGGATGCCAGTATCTGTGATGACTCCTCGGGATAAGCCATAAAAATGATTCCTAAAAAAACAACCGCCGCCAGGGGAATAATGATTGTATACCAATCTATCTGCTGCCTTACCGCATTTGCTTTTTGTCGCATATTTACCCTATTCCCCTGCATAATTTTCATATAAATGATCTACCTCTGCCAATTCTTTTAAATTATCTATTTCTATTACATCTTCTGCTCCCATGGGCATGATTCCCAAATCATATTCCTCCGGATAGCAAAAAAGCGCTATATCATCCCAATAAATTTGTCTGTTTTTTCTTTCATCAAATTCAATCTCCAAATGTCTTTTCAGTTTTCTGCCATCTTCAGCTGTCCATCTCGATATACTGTATAGCTGCCAGCCTCTCCTTCCACCCTCTCTTCTGCACTGCACAACATGATCATCAACTACTGTTAAAAGCCATTCTTTTGTTTCAAATTCCGTCCATACACAGTTATAACCGGATTTTTCAAAATCGGCTTTCAGAACTTCTAGGTTATTTATTATCTGGTCTCCATCTAAAATCATTGCATTTTCGAGATAGTCCCTTGCTACATATAATGATGAAATATTATTAGAAACTTCATAGTAAGGATTTTTTATAATAACCACACCTGGATATTTCATTACAAGATACTCGAATTTATCATGCAAATATCCGGCTACAATATATATTTCAGCAATATTGTTCTGACGCAACCCGATAATAATAGTTTCAATCATCGGCGTTCCATGTACTTTTATCAATGGTTTAGGCGTGTCAACAGTCAGCGGCATCATTCTCTTCCCCATTCCGGCTGCCATTATAATTGCCCTTTTAACAGATTCCAATTCTCACACACCTTCCAATTCTTTTATAAGTCTATGTGCAATTACAGAATATTCCTTTGCGTATTGATATTGTCTCCTTGCATAGTTTCCAAAAGATATTCCTAATTTTTTCTTGTATTCACACCAATTACTCCACAACAAACCACACGCCGCAATATAACAATAACATTTTATCTTTTCACTCCGATAAGACCTTTTTTCCTCAAAATACCAGTCAATCACATCATCAATCTGCTTCCTGCTATAGCCTGCATATATGCAAAACATTGCGATATCGATATGTGGGTCCTGCATTCCCGCGTATTCCCAATCAATGAGCTGAAGTCTTATTTTTTCATTTGGCGGTGCAAACAAAAAATTATCCGGAACTGCATCAATATGAGATAATGACTTTTGTGCGATCATCCTTTCTATAAAAGGCTGCAATTCCCAGACATTATTCTTTGTCATTTCATAATCGGAATATCGTGACTCTTCTTGACGCAGCTGTTCATAATATCCTATCTGTCCATACAGGTCAAACTCATGTTCAACCCAAAGCCGCATATTATGAAATTCTTTCAATTTTTTAATGCATAATCTAACATCTTGCTGCTGCAGAGGATTACAGACTCTCGCATTCTCTATAAATCGAGTAATCTTATATCCATCTCCGGCATTAATATAGACCACATCATCACATATTCCTTTTCCGGCAATTACGCAGTACACTGCCTCTTCTTCCGAGCGTCTGATCAATTGCTCCGTTCCTTCTCCCGGAACCCTGATAATATATTTGTTCTCTTTGCATCGAAAAAGAAACGAGTGGTTTGTCATTCCCAATTTTATTGTTACAATATCCGTAATGCCATCGTCATTTACTTCAAATACATTTTGTATGATTTCTATTGCTTTTTTCGGTATTTCTTCCCTTTTGTCTCCCAATTTTTTCCCTCTGTCTATAAAATAATTACATTACAAATATAACTTCTCCGGATTACAGACCGTCATGCAGTCTTTCACTTTGCTATAGTAATAACGCTTCAAATCCGCATCTTCTATCCTCTCTTCATTCGCAGTTAAATACAGTCTGACTTCTCCATTCGCAAAAATCCCAATCTTATGTCCATCAGAAAATTCAAACATCTCATAAGCCTCCAGTCCCGTCTCTTGTCCCATTTTTTGATAAAGACTTCTCAATGCCTGATTATATACGGGAGAACGCAGAAGTTTTACATATTCCGTTTCCGGTATGATATATTCTCTTTTTTCCATCAACGCGAGCAAAATCTCATTGATCTCCGCTAAAGAAATGATTCCCTTATTCAATCCCACTCCGTTCTCAGGAGACTTTATAACAAGCGGAATTTGTACCCTGTCCTCATGAAACGTATACTCTGTCTCGCTCCATTCCTCTAATTTTTTTTCCTTATGCGGCAAAAGATTTCCATGATCTGAAAAGATTACCATTCTACACTTTAACTGCTCCAGAATCGGAGTCAGAACATCATCAATATATTGTATGGAATCATCATGCTGCCTTCTATAATCACATCTCAATTTACCGCCATTTTGGTCAATATACTCCAATATGATCACACTCCCAAACGTGATCAGTTCATCTAAAGTATAAGGATTCGGAAAAGCAAAATGACTTTCATATAAAATATGGACATAAAATAATCCATTGCCTTCATCACAGGCATCCACAATAAAATTCCACATTTTTTCCGTTACTGTCTGTGTTGATTTTGTTAAATCGACATAATCCGTATCAATATATGGAGTCGCATCCGTATAAAAATGTACACTCCGCCCCTGTTCCTTTGCTTTACAGATAAAGGGACAGTCTTCTTCTTTGATGCTGCTTTCATCATAACATACCAGATTTTTGTTTTTATAGCAGCTGAACGCCGGAATCAGACTTTCGAACGTGGAAGTGGAAACCGAATAGGCATTTTCACAAAATAGCGCATTTTGATCAATATATTTTTTAAAAGTTGGCATTTTTTCCAAAACATCTTTTCTGCGCAGTCCATCAATACAACACATCAACACATTATCTGATGGTATCTCACCTGCCATCTGCAGTTCCAAATGATAAAGTCTGTCAATATCCTGAATAAGTTCCTGATATATCTCTTTTCCGGTAAAACTATATATTTTTTCCGCATATACAGTCGCTGTCCGAAAATCTTTTTTCGCAATAAATCCTTCTATTAATTCCCTGTATATATTTTCCTGTTCATCCTGTCCACAAGGCTGTAAAAGTTTTCTCAAAAGTCTGTTCACTTTATGATAATAGGTATAGGGACTTCCCTGTGCATAATATTCCCCGGTTAGAAGAAAACCGTTTTGTGCCAATTCATCATAAAGATCAAGACATTTTATATCCGGACAAAATTTACTGATCTCCTCTTTTACCTCATCCCTCCATCTGAAGGTAGAGATAATGATCCCATCTATGGCATTCGCCATGACACTATCCGGACTGATGATATAGAATCCACTATTCTCAGATGGTTTTTGGAATTTGTCTACAATGTATTTTACGTTTTTCATCTCAAACATAAAATCTGACATCAAGCTGCTCGTATGCACACCATTGCACCAAAGTGCGGGCCGCTCACATTGCCGGCAGAAATCTCCAAGCAGCTGCTTGATCATATAATTTATTCCATCTATATTCTGCCCGGTCTGTATATTATATTTTTTAATCAAATTATCATATTCCTGTAATAAAAGATTCTTCTTTTTCATTAATTTCCCTAACCTTTTCATCCAGTAATCTTTCCCAATACTTTAAATGTTCCTTCATCCGGCATTTGGGATAAATGCAGTCATGTGCTTTTTTCCCCATAGTGCTTACGCGTTCCCTGTGCACTTCCAGATAACACACTTTTTCCGCCATTGTTTCTATATCCTGTAATCCAACGATATAGCCGTTCTCATCATCCGTTATATCATCTCTGACTCCGGATGTCGCCGTAACAACAGGAACTGCTCCGTTCGCCATCGCCTCCATAATGGAAATGCTTCGTCCTTCATAATCGGAAAAACTCAAACAGACATCTTTATCTTTCCAGAAGGCCCCTATCGCATCTCTGGCTACGTTTCCTATAAGCCTGATCTTATCTCCCAAACCTCTCTCTTCAATAAATTCCTCAAGCTTCCCGCAATAATCTCCTTTTCCGGCAATCTCAAAGAAATAATTTACCTGCAGATTTTCCAGAAGGCTGACAAACGCAGGAATCAAATCCATCCTTTTCTGCTTTTTATTCATCCTGCCGGCATAACCGAGCCTTATGGGCTTTTCCCGATCGAGCGTGTAATCTCTTTCCAGAATCCTGTCACATTCTACAGGACATGTCATATGATCCACTTTATTTTCTTCCACGCCGTATTGCAGAAGCCCTTCTGTAATATCCCTGCTCACTCCGATATATAAATCTATATAAGATTTTACAGAGGCATATTGACGATACAACTCATCTTTTCCAAAATGAATTACTGAAATAATATGGATTTGCTTCGGATAATGCTGCTTTACAAGGCAGGCCGCCAGTAACGTCATATAAAACTGTCCTGTGACAACGACACACGGCAGCTGCTGTAAAAGATGCTCAATAATTCTAACCATCGTTTCCGTCGCAAACATTTCATTATGATTAATGGGAAGATTTACGACCTTATCTTCTAATATATCCGGTATATCATACTCGCCTCTGTCGGATATTATATGAAGATTTTTTCGTCCATCCAAAAGTAGTTCTGTGCATATACTCTTCGTCCATGCCTCGATTCCACCAAGGCCCAATCCATAATCACATTCAAAAATGTATTGCGGACTTCCCAGTGCTGTTTCTTTTTTCAGTGCAGTCTGAATATCCATATCGCGCTGATATAAATCCCAGACCAGATCAAAGTATCCGATTTCCCTCTCCGCATCAACGCCATATTCTCTGTTAAGCCTCGTTCGTACGCTGATTGCGTCCTCTTCTCTTGCAATCGCTATACATATTAATGTTTTATCGTCCCCAAGAAGAACATCAGGACTTGAGATCACCGTATCATAAAAAGGTGTGTTCCATTTTTGTACATTGGTATCTATCACATACTTGACGCGGATATGATTATTATTTAATAAGATATATAAACCGCTTCCTCTTTGTCCGGATCCGTATATGATTATTTCATCAATATTTTGCTTCATGCTAACCCCCATGCCACCGATTTGCAACATCTCCAATCAATGCGGAAAATGCTCTCTGACATTCACAGCATCACATTAAACTAACCATTTCAGATATCATATCCGTTAACCAGAGAATTTTGGTCTCTACTTTATCCAGAATTTTTTGTTCCACTACAATCGTATTCTCACCTTTTAAGACGGCAATAATAAAAGCATCCACTTTCTCCATATCATCATCCGGTGTTTTCAGCATAATATCCGTGTTAATATAACGTGCATTTCTGTCAATGATATAGCTGACCTCCATACCGCTATTTTGCAATTCCGCAAGCAGATGCCGCCCCAAATGCCCATACCCATAAATCGCAATACGATATAGTTTCCGCGCCTTTAAATAATCACAAATAGACTGCCCATGCTCTCTGACAGTCATCCAATCACTCAATACACGGAACAACCTCTTACATTTTTCATTGTCCTTTAATCTCTTTCGCTGCACATTTCTCGCCGCGTTCGCCAGTTTCTCAAGTTCCTGCCCTTTCAACAGACCGCATCTTCCAACAATCCCTACAACTTCATTTTCAGACTCCGCCATCTTTATACTGTCTGTTGACGCATTGTTATAATGAAGTTTGTGCTCAAACAAAACCTCATTATTGGCTTTAAATACCTTTCCCTCACACAGCATACAAATCCACAATAACCAATCATCCGCTCCTGCTACACGCATGATATTTTCTTTCCAAATATCCGAGATAGATGTCTTTCGTATCAATACCTGCCCGGGAGATAATATCATGCACTGTTCAAACAGCATACATTCTTTCGTGAATACATGTTCCAACGGGCAATCAACATCATAATACATATGCCCATCGTGCAGTACATTACACACAATGGCATCCGCCCCGCCAATCAATGCAAGCTGCTTTGCCAGAAAACTTTTATGTATTGTATCATCCTGATCCAGAAATAAAACAAATTCACCTTTACAATATGAAAGTCCCCTTACCCGGGCTCCATGAACCCCTCTGTTTCGCTCTGTATTGATTACCTGAATATCCATAATATCTGATTCAGGTTCCACATCAATCCGTATGTCCGGGTCATCATTCACAAACAAAAGTTCCACATAATAACCCGGTATTTCCATGACCCCCTCTTCAATTTGCCTGACAAGTCCTTCGATATACTTTTGTCCACGATAAATCGGAACTATAATACTTACAGATTTTTGCATCTCTAATATGATCAATTCTCCTCGTATTTTTAATAATATGCTATAAAAGATAAATCTAAATTCTAATCCATTCATCCGGCATTATGTTAATCCCACGATACTTGCCGCTCCCTGAAAACCACCATTTCGGACCAACTACCAGTTTTGCATCACATTTATCAAGCCATGCTCCCCACCAGCTAAACGTACTGTTTGAAATAATATGATTTTTGCATTTGCTCATGATCAATAACTCTTCAAAATCCTGAAAACCTAGTTCCCGCGTCATGTAATAACAATTATTCCCGAAATCCATATTATTTTTGGTCCAGCATATGTCATCGGAAAAAACAATCCAAAATGGGTTTTCTATATGGCCTTTCACGTATGTAACAGCATTCTCATAATATATTTTAGGGAGACAATTGCCAATCTTACAATAATCTCCTCTACGTATATGAACAGAAACCGTGGCCTTTGATTTTAAAATTTCTCGCAGCTCGTTCGGTATCGCTATTCTTTTTTTGGGAAGCAAATCTTGTCTGATCTCGTTCTCAAATTCCTGAAAGTACTTAACATTTTGAAAAAACCCCTGTAAATACCAATTCCCCTTAATTCCCATTAATTGTTCTTTAAAATCAGGAACATCCTCTTCAAAAAATTTGAAAGGTAAAACATTTTTCATGGATAAATGCACTAATACATTTTTAATGTTTTCATTCCAATTTAAAAAATAATCGCCCTGCTTTGCATCCCTGCATATAGGGAGTGTAACTCTAAAATGTTGTAAACCACAGCTTCTTTTCTGCCGGTTTCCATCATTATGAACTGCACCCGTTTCCCTTATATCAAGGGCAACCTGCTGTCCTGTTCTCAATGCCAAGGCTTTCGCATAAGCATATTGAAACAGCTGATTCCCGAGACCTTCCCATATACGAACAATTATCATTATGATTCCTGCGCCTTTCTATACTTCATATAAAATGTCCTCTAAAGAAAGAATAGGACATCCAATCTTTGTAGAGAGTTTTTCCTCTATCTCATCAAAAAAGGTGATTGCCGTCACAACGATCGCATCCACTTCTTCCAACTTCTCATCCATAGAGACAATATCTATATCCGCATAAATGGAATCAGCATTTTTATCAATACCATATGCAATCGTGATATCTGTATCTTTCAATTCTTTGATCAAAGTCATTCCTGCATAACTCATACCATATATGGCAATCTTTTTGTAACCATTCTTTTCAAAATAAGATGCAAGATTTTTTCCTTCCTGTTTCACCTGTACCCATTGATCCATCATACGGAACAATACCAGATGCTTGCTCGACATTGCTTTCGCCTTTGCGATATCTCTTCCTGTCACTTTTCCAACTGTACCTGCTCCAATTGCTGCACCTGTTAATGCTGATAAAATTGTCAATACTGGTTTGTTCATAAAAACTCTCTCCTTCCATTTTCATTTACAAATTTATTTTAAAGTTAATATAAGACAGCTATTTCATCTACTTCATAAAATGAAACAATCCATAGCGGTATTCTCCATTATGCCCATCGTTATCATAAGCATGAATATCTACGTTGTGTTCAATTCCCGCTTCCGTTGTACATGAAAATTCAATCAAATGAAGTTCAGAAAAGCACTCCAATACTGTCTGTGCATAAAAAACCCTATGTGCATTAAATTCCACCCTCTCTCTTCCGATTGGTAATGAAATATACAACTGTCCCCCCTTCCGTAGCTTTTTCTGTATACTATCAAAACATTTAAAACATGAATCCGGGTCTATTGGGTCACCATATCTTCCCAATCCAAAATGTTCTATCGAACATAAAGCCGACATACTATCTATACTTTCATCCTCTATCTGATGAAGATTTGTCGCATTATCCACAATCGTATGTAAATGTGCTACTTTTGCCGGAAATGGGCGAACATCAATCATCGTTACATCAATATTAGCTGCCAACAAATGCGCAATAAATCCATCCAGCCGGGAACCAATATCAAAATGTTCCCTAATCCCCTGTGCAATAATTATGCGTGCTGCCCACAAATCCTGCCAAAAATAATTTCCAATCGTTCCTGCCGGTGCATATTTATCCCTTATTATAGGCCACATATTTTGTTTTTGTATTGCAAAATTATGCCTTTTATTTAATTGTATATAAGCTTCTATATCTGATTGAATAAAAGAATTTTCAATCAAATTAAACTCAGCACAGTATATTGTATAATTTTTTTCAGATAGTATCGACTGAATAACAGCCTCATCTTTACATCCCATCTGTTGCTTTACACCATGCAAAAATATCAGTTTTGATATATCAATTTTCAACTTCAGACACCAATCATAAACTTCTGCCGTATATGAGTTGGCAACTATAATGTAATCATATTCTTTTGGCAATTCACGACTATCAAATACTGGCTTGTCCATATAGGTATCTACAGACTTGTTTGTTTCAATAAAGCCGATAATTTCACCATTATACTGGTTATCTATAAATCTTTTTGCAAGATTTCCGGTTCCCCATATAAGCAATTTACTCATTGTGTTTTCTCCTAATACCTCATAAAAAAGTGATTGTTCTTATTTAGTCCGTTATCGATAATCTTTATATCTTCGTAATGTTCTTTCCTTGCCAGTTTATTTATCTGCGCACATATAGCCACCTGCGATACTCCTGCTACCAGACCAGAGCAGATAGATAAAGTATACATATCCCTTATCACTTCTAATCCAAGAAAATATTTATGATTTTTTCTTTCATCCTTGCTAAACGCAACTGACTGATTTGTTTTGCTACGTTTAATATCATCATAAAAACAAATTTGTTCCCCATATCTTTTCATAAAATTATTTAAAATCCTAGTGTCATCTGTTGCAACAAATATTCTTGTGTACATTCCTTTTCTAAATAGCAGATCTATTTCATGAAAATATTCTTCTTCAGTTATATATACAGGATGGTCATGATATCCAGAACGAAAATCTGTTCCTCTTATATGAACCCCTAATATTTTTTCTCCCTCAATACTTAACCGCTTTATACCATTTGATATATATTCCCATGTAATTTGATTAAATTGCATATATTTATTTACAATATATGCCATCATGTTCATATATCTCTTATTTACCTTATAATTGCTATATTTACCTGTAAGTACCAATTCAACCATCTGTCTATGAACAATATCAGCATTAACCACATTTCTGCTGATTTTTGCATTTTGTACACTCACCGATGCCGGCTGCACAAAATAATACTCAAATGCATTATTTGTTCCATTTACCTTCTTTTTCTCTTTATATTGAAAATCCGGGCCAGAATAAATCACGGGAATATAACCACATATATCCGCAAAATAAAGATATTCAATCCAATAACGATACATAGCAAAAAAGCCAAGATTTCCATCATCCTCTGCAATATAATAGATTATTTTTTTCTGATTCAGCACTCCATAATGACTTATTTTTACCCGAAATATATCTTTTTCCGGACAATTCTCACTCTTAAATAAATTCCTTAAACATGCCATTTGAATTCGTCTTTCCTCAATCTTATTTTATTCTACTAACACATCAATAATCAAAACAAGCCTAAATCTCTTTCATTATCCTTTGAAACTTCCTAATAAACGATTCTATTGTCCATCTCTTAATCTGCCGTTCTCCCTTTTTAATCATCTCCTGTCTCAGATTTCCATCAGTCCACAATTTTCTCACACATTCCGCTATCTCTTCCGGAGAGTCTGGGTCAAATAAAAGACCGGCATCCCCCACCTGTTCATGCATCGCATATTTATTTGATACAGCGGTCGGACAGCCTAACGCCATCGCTTCAAGGGGCGGGATGTTTGTTGGTCCAAAATAAGACGGCATAATAAGGCCGACTGCATGTCTATATAGATAGATCATATTTCCATTACTCACAAATCCTTTAATCGTGATATAGTCAGTCAACCCGTGTTCTGAAATATATTGCTCAATTTTTTTCCTGTAATTTTTCTCAGAACCTACTAAAATAAGATGAATATCAGGAATGTCCTTTACAAGCAAATCTATTGCCTTAATTAAATTCATATGATTTTTATGCTGCCAAAACTGCGCCGGATAAAATACATATCTGAGTGGAGTATCTATAAATTCTTCTTCACCTTCCATAACATAACTTGGAATCACATACGGAAGGCTGATGACATGCGGCAGGTCTCTGCGCATATAATTTGAATAAGACTCTATGAATTGTCTCTTTCCAGTTTGAGAATCAACTAAAACGCACCAGGCATACCTTGCTTTAGATGAAAAAAACAGTTCCCGTTCCTTATATTCTTTTTTGACCTCCGGAAATCTTCCCTCATAACGATGCATCAAATCATGAACGGGCACTATTACTTTTGTGTTAATATTAGGAATAAAAACTCCCTGCGTTGTGCATAAAACAGCATCTATTCTCTCTCTACGAAATCTTTTCCCAAATTCAGTCATATACATCGTATATATTCGTGAAAATGCAGGGTATTTGATATGGCGTTCTTGCTCGTTCTCAGTAAAAGAAGGCCATGACATATCCAAAATCTTAACTTTATGTTCTCTGCACCATTTTCTCCAATACTGGTTACAGCAAATTGCCGCAAATTCCACATTACCATCACTTTTTTCCAAACACTTCATTAATGTGAGTGCATATTGATGCTCTCCACCCCATTTCGGATCCGTGCATAACATAACAGCAATTTTCTTATTCATATTACTCCTCTTATCAGACTGCTGTGGCGATAAAATAACTTGTCCACGAATTATAATTTGTTTCTTCAAGTGACAGACAATCTATATTATCAACCAATTCAAATCCTGCTTCTTTAAGTAAAATTTCAAGTTCCGGCCTGAAAAAATACCGCATATTATGCTCTTCATTGATTGTCCTTGTATCGCCAGACTTCTTATTTATTACAAAGACTTCATAGCAGACATCCACCACATTTTCTTTATCGTGCATGACTGGTCTCGCAATTCTAACCAACCGATTCTGCCCGTCCTCTATCTCTTTAACTCTTACGGTCGGTTTATCACTCAACACCCCCGGCCCATACCAAACATCAAACAAGAATATACCGCCTTTATATAACGCTTTTCTTGCAGTACATAAAGCTGCCAATATATCCTGATTTCTGTTTTGATAACTCATAACATGAAACAGTGAAATAACAGCATCGTATTTTGATTCCGGCTCATAACCTTTTATATCCGCCACAGAAAAGCTTATGTCCATTCCCTCTTTCTCTGTATTTTGCTGTGCAATCTCAATCATGAGTGGGCTCATATCAATTCCTGTACACTGATATCCCAGTCTGGTAAGTTCAATATCGTGTCTTCCGGTTCCGCACCCATAATTAATGACTTTATCAATATCTTTCCCATATTTTTTTAACAGACTATCCACCTGTAAAGCTTCGGCTCTATAGTCTTTATCCTGATAAAACGCATTATAATAATATGCATAATCTTTAAATACTTCCATATATTTATTTTTCCTCTCCGCTCAAAATACTACAAATAACAAATATTTTTTATCGTTGCAGCTGCCTCCTTCTCAGCGATATGGCTCCAGGTTTCTGTTCGTTCTATAAACCACTTCACTTTCACTCACGCCAACGAACCGCTTCTTGTCCTCTTCCCCCGCATATGGTCCCTGCTTTACCTCTATCATCTCCACTTCCTCCAATGCCTGAAAACCATGACCTCCTGAAACTAACAATATAACATCACCCGCTCGCAAATCCCTGCTTTCCAGATAGTCTTCGTATTCATCATAAAAATCTACCCGTAAAATACCTTTCTTAATAAAAAGCACTTCCTGAGTCATCACTACATTCCTGTGAACAAGATTATGTACATGAGCATCTATCACTTTCCCCGCTGGATGATGCATATAAGCTACCTGCTGGGAATAGGCACTTGGCGTGATAAAATCTACCCCTTCACAAGAATAATCATTACGAATAATCATTGCCAACAACTTATTTTTTTTCTTTACTTCTTCAATCTGTCCCATTGCGTTCTCCTTCTACACATTCCATACTGTTTTGTATTATTACCTAATCGATATCCTCTCCATAACTTTCTCCACTCCCGCGACCACCCGGTCCATCTGTTCCATAGTCAGCGCCAAGCCACTTGGAATGTAAAATCCCTTCCTTGCCAGATACTCCGCCTGCGCATATCTCTCACCAGAAAACAATCCCGCCTGCTGATACACCGGCTGTTCATGCATACACCAGAAAAATGTTCGCGAACCGATTCCCTCCTCTGCCAACAATTTCTGCATCGTTCTATTATCAGCCTCAACACGCTCTTCCAAAACAATACCATATACCCAATAGATATTGTCCGCATACTCTGTTCTTTCAATCGGGAGTATCAGGCCCTTCAAATGTCTAAGCTGTTCTGTATAATACTTCCCCATTGCTCGCTTGCGTTCTACAAACTCATCCAGTCTCTCAAGCTGTGCCAGTCCGACTGCCGCCTGTAAATTCGTAAAACGGTAATTGTCACTAATCTCATCATGCACATAACGGACATCCTGCCTGAAACAGAGGTTCCTGAGCATCCTGCACCGCTCTGCAAGTTCCTCATCATCAGTCATAATCATCCCGCCTTCTCCTGTTGTGATATGCTTATTGGGATAAAAACTAAAAGTACTGATATCTCCGAAACTCCCACAAGGCTTCCCATGATAAGTCTGCCCATGCATCTCAGCCGCATCTTCTATGACTTTCAAATCATATTTCTTTGCCAGTTCAAGAATCTTGTCCACATCTACCGGAAGTCCATATAAATGAACAATCATAATAGCTTTCGTCTTAGGCGTTATCTTTTCCTCAATTTCGTCTACATTCATATTCCATGAATGTATGTCGCTGTCAACCAATACTGGAACTGCTCCCAGCTTGGTCACTGCCATGGCGCATGATATGATTGTAAAGGTCGGCATGATAACCTGGTCTCCCTCGCCGATTCCGAGAGCCTGCACTGCTACTTCGAGCGCTGCCGTTCCGTTAGACACAGAAATCCCATATTTCCGTCCTGCTGCTGCGCTCATCTTTTTTTCAAATTCTTTAACAAAAGGTCCTTCCGAAGAAATCCAACCTGTATCAATACACTCACACAGATATTTTTTTTCGTTTCCATTTAATAAAGGCTCGTTTACTGGTATAAATTCCATACAGCATCTCTATCCCCCATCTTTTTGATTATTTTAACAATTCTTGAATATACTCATTAAGCTGCTCTGCTTTATTCTTATAAGTATAATTTGCCAAGGTTTTCTTTTGCCCTGCAATTGCAGTTTCTTTCGCTTTCTCTGGATTTTCTAATAGCCATTTTGCCTTTTCCACCATATCTTCCATCGATTGATACACTACTATTTCACTATCAACATCAAAAATTTCTGCGTTTTCATTTCTATAATCCGTAAGCAGGCAGCTTCCAAGTCCGGTAACTTCAAACATTCTTACATTACCTGCACTCCCAACACTATCCCATATACTAGGAGCATGCATATTTACACATACATTATATTGGTTTAAAGCTGAATAATAATCCAATCCAAATAAACTTGCTTTTCTACTTTTCTCAACTTTATTAATTATATTTAAATACCTTTCATCTGCCTGTGTTTGATTATATATATCTCCATAAAAAGCATATGGCACATTCGACTCTCCTAATATATCCAGCATATCCAGTCTATTATTATGTGCATATTCCCCTATCACTATGCTTCCTGAAAAACAAACCTCATTTTTTCTTTCAGTGTCAGGTAATTTATCTAGAATCTTAGGTTCAAAAGCATGTCTAAGCAAATATGCCGGTATGCCGCAATTTCTCATCATATTTACGAAACTTTTACTGCCAGTATAAACCTGATCATATAAAGAAACATTTTGTTTAAACCTATCGTCTAATGTTGTAAAGTGGAAACCTACCAATTTGTTTATTGTATGTACATATGTCTTTATAATCTTTGTCTCTTCTTTTGTAAACCTAGACATATCTGATATTAAAATAATATCAGGTGCAAATTCTTTTATCTGCATTAATAAAATATCAAAATATGATGTGCTTTTATATTCAGAACCCCATTTATCCTGCAAATTCCTGTTATTATAAAATATCACTTTAGACTCTATTCCCAATTTCTTTAACTGTGCATGGATAAAATTTGATTCTGCAAAACCATCCTCAACCAACATAAAAAATAATTCTTCATAAGATAATGTTTCTATATCCTTATGAGCATTATAGAATCTTCTCAGGTATTGATCATATTGCGAACTTATTTCTAAAAGTTTATACTGTCTCATTTTTTTATTCTCCATTTTTAACGGTTTTGTATCTGTAACATCCGGAATATCTTCCCTACTCAAATACATATGCACTGGTAAAAGACCATACTTATCTACGGCCCGCCTTCTTCCTCTAGGTTTTCTACACTTTATATAATTCCTCACTCTTTATTATCTTTGATAAATCCCTCATATTCTCATCTATATTCTGATATCTATCAATGCGCGCGTTATTAATAAAATTCCACAGTACCCCTCTAATATCCAGTTCTTCCTTATGATACCAAAATGGGTGAGTCAATATCTGCAATCGGGGAAACACCGCGCTTTGTATAATCGTATCCACAGACTCCCGCCAGTGCATCCTTGAATCTGATAAATATTTGAACTCCCTAAAGAATTGAGTTCCATACGCATTCACCGCTCCAGTAATACTGATATCTGCATCTAAAATTTCCTTAGTAGGTCTATGGTATGAAAAATCGATAACTTTCTTCCCCAAAATTTCCGACAAAATATCCAGCTCTCTCTGAATATCCAACTCTATCCGATTAGCATTTCCTGAATCTGCCGGATAGGCCATCTCATCAAAATGAATCCCTATTGTATGCCCCATATCCTGGACCTTACTCAATATTTTTCTGCTTTTATGGGAATATAAATTATAAAAATTACTTGTCAGCAGTACAAAATATGTACTTCTGATTCCATTTCTATATTCCAGTTCTGCCATCTCCAAAGCTTTCTGCAGATCATTGTCCACATCATGCCGCAAAATAACGCATCTGTCATATTCTTCCCAATCATGGTAATTCCCTATTTGATATCTATTTTCCTTCAATAAATTTATCAATTCAATGTATCCATCATAAGTAAATGTCATATATTTCTCCTAAATCTTCCTAAAAATATCAATAACTTTTTTCAGATCATCTACACTTAAATACGGATGCATCGGCAGCGACAAACAGCTTCCGCATATTTTTTCCGTAACACTATAATCCAGTTCCTCAAAAACATATCCATTAAAAGCCCCCTGCATATGCATCGGTTTCCTATAATATACTGCCGTCGGAATTCCCATTTCTTTCAAAATATTTATTGCATGCCCTCGTTCCATATCATTTCTAAAACAGACTGTATACTGCGCCCAACTTGAATAAAAATCCGCTTTTATAACTGGCACTTTAAGAATTTCTGCCAAAAATTTTGTGTATTCCGCCGCTACCCAGTTGCACTTCTCTATCTCATCGTCAAAAAACTTTAGCTTTTCCAGCAATACTGCCGCCTGCAGCGTATCCAGACGTGAATTCATACCAATCCGCACATTGTCATACTTATCCGCACCTTTCCCATGCACTTTATATGAACGGAGCAGGCCCGCCCATTCGTCATTATTCGTGAAAACTGCGCCTCCATCCCCGTAACATCCAAGCGGTTTTGCCGGAAAAAAAGATGTTGTGGAGATATCTCCGAAACTACAGGCTTTTTTGCCTCCTATTTTACCGCCAAATCCCTGTGCACCGTCTTCCAAAATCAAAACACCGTACTTATCTGCAATCTGTCTAATTTGTACATAATCTGCAGGCTGTCCGAATAAATCAACCGCAACAATCACTTTGGGAGTTAAATCTGTTTTCTCTATAACATACTGAATTACATTTTCCAGGCTTTGGGGACTGATATTATAGGTATTCTTATCTATATCCACAAATACAGGCGTTGCACCTACAAGCGGAACGACTTCCCCACTTGAAAAGAACGTGAAATCCGGTACAAAGACTGCATCGCCCTTTCCGATATTCCATGCCATTAAAGCAAGCTGCAATGCGTCTGTTCCATTTGCACAGGTAATGCAGTGCTTTACACCAACATATTCTGCAAGTTTTTCTTCCAGCCGTTCCACCTGACTTCCATTTATAAATTCAACATTATCAAGAACAGACTGTATCGCTGCGTCAATTTGCACTTTATGTAATTGGTACTGCTGTTTCAAATCCCTGAATTCCATATCATTATTCCTGATCCTTTACATATATTCTTGCTGGATTTCCAACTACTGTTTTTTTGTCTCTACATCTCGAACTACATTAGACCCCATCCCAATTACGCTATTGCTGCCAACAGAAATTCTATTTCGAATAGATGAATTCATACCTACATAAGCATTATCACCAATATCTGCAAATCCTCCCACTATTGTTCCGGCTATTAATTCTACATTTTTGTGAATGTGTGCTTCATGACCGATATGTATCAATACATCCAATTTTGCATAATCTTCGATAATCGTATCACCACAGCAGCCTGCTGAAATATTGTCATACGCACCTATTTCCACATGATTTCCTATAATTACTCTTCCAAGTGTAGAAATTCTGTATTTATTACCATTCTCATCCTCACATATTGTAAAAGCGGGGGAACCAATGACTGCTTTTTCATTGCAGAAAAAATTATCTCCTATTACTGCATTTTTAATTATACTTCCAGCCAGTATCACCGCATTCGAACCTATGGTAACATCATGCCCTATCAAGCATCCCGGTTCTACATATGAATTAAATCCTATCTGTACATTTTCACCCAAATAATATCCTGCATCGACCAGCACATACTTTCGTTTACTATCCATATTGCGCTTTTCTTCCGCAAATACATTGACAAATCTGGCATACTCCAATTGCGGATTCCTGCAAAAAATGAAACAATTCTGCTTTTTTAGCTTGTCTGCAACCTCAATCCCTTCCTCTGTAAAAACAAGGCATTTTTGTAAACCATCTAAATTTTTTATCAAATGAGCAACCTTTTTTGATACATACATTGCTGTATTCATTTTAGGATTACCATATAAGAGACACCATTAACTGTAAAATCATACCTTTCAGAAATATATTTGACATTATACTCAATCATGCTACACACCCGATGCACGCATCAGGTATTGCCATCAAATACCCCCCTGTATTTCAAGACATTATTTTCCAACTTATATTCGCTTTTACAATTATTGCAGACAAGATCAGCCTTCAGTACCTGCCCACATTCACATACCCAACCAATCTGCCTTGCGGGTATTCCTGCCATCAAAGCATATGGTAATACGTCATGCGTCACTACTGCGCCCGCTGCTATTGTTGCAAACTCACCAATTGTATGTCCACATAATATTGTACAATTTGCTCCCAGTGTTGCATCGTGTTTAACAAGAGTCCGTTTATACTCTTCTTTTTCTTTAGGGTATCTTGCCCTCGGCGCTATGTCGTTTGTAAACACCATTGATGGCCCGCAAAACACATAATCTTCTAATTCTACCCCCCTATACACTGACACATTATTTTGGATTTTTACGCCATTACCTATCTTCACATTGTCGGCAATATTTACATTCTGCCCTAAAGAACAGTTTTCACCAACGATCGCTCCTGTTTGAACATGGCAAAAGTGCCATATTTTTGTATTGTCGCCAATATGTACATTATCCTCTACATAGCTGCTCTCATGTATATAAAAAGACATCTTAAAACCTTCCTTCATAATCAATTGTTGCACACTCTTTTAATGGTAATTTCACACTACATCCTTCTGCCGCAGACTTATATATTGCCAACACAAGCTCCAATGCCCGCTTTCCTTCCATAGCATTCACATATGGCTGCCTGTCTTGCTTCACAGCGTTGATAACATCGGCATACAAAGGTGTATGTCCATATCCATATACATTAGGTGGATTTTCATGAAATCGAGCCTTTACTTCTTCCGGATCATCAAGCAAATCTGAAAATCTCCATTCTTCTATCACATTGACAGATTGTCCTCCCGCCTTGACAGTTCCTTTTTCCCCAAATATGTATAAGGTTTCCTCCAAATTCTTAGGATATATATCTGTAGTTCCCTCAACAATTCCATAACTTCCATTTTTAAATTTAATCAATGCAATTCCCATATCTTCCGCTTCAATATATTCATGATTGAGCCTGTCCGTCATACCAATAACTTCATCAATCTCTCCTCCCATCATCCAACGTAAAAGATCAATGTTATGGATACACTGGTTCATCAATGCCCCGCCATCTTGTTTCCATGTACCACGCCAAGCTGCTCTATCATAATATTCATGATCCCGACACCATCTAATATGTGCCGTCCCATAAAACAATTTCCCAAATCGGTTCATATCAACTGCTTCCCGGATAATCTGAACTGATTTATTGAATCTATTCTGGTGACATGCACAAACCTTTACATGATGTTTTATGGATGCTGCAATAATTGCATCGGCATCCGCTATGGACAAAGCAAGCGGTTTCTCTACAATACAGTGACAGCCGTGTTCTATGCAAAATAGCGCTACCTCTGCATGTTTACCGCTCTCTGTGCAGATTGCTACAAGTTCCGGTTTTTCTTTTTCTACCATTTCCTTATAATCTGAATATTGGTTTACACTACTTCCCAATTTAAATTTCAATATCTTATCGATCATACACGATGTTTCAATATCACAAATTGCCACAATTTCAAGTGCATTATTCTGTGCCGCCGCAATATGATTTGGTGAAATACGTCCGCATCCTATTAAAGCATATTTCATATACGTCTCATCCCCTTATTTAAATATATTATGATTCCTTTATCTGATGTCACGCATTTATTTTTTTGTAAATATCTGTTCCCACTTGTTCATCTTCCGCATTACATGCATCCGGATTTTTCATATAAAGCATTTTACCAAAAATTTCCTTATCCCATACATCACTCTCGTAAAACACATTATTAACCAATCCCACATATTTCCTGATTGCACTATCGTCAATGCGGTAATCACACCACTTATAGATTAACTGTTCCGTATCAATTTCCACAATTTGATTATTTTTTGTCGAAAAGAGGCCAAGATATCTATTCTCTCTTACATATTCAAATATATACTTCGCCTTAAAAACAGCTCTTCCCAAAAGGCTCTCTCTATTTTCACTTTCTTCAGCTATTTCAAATGCGTAAAGTTTATGGTTTCCTTTATCTGCATATACAATCTTATTTGTTTGAAATGGTATAAACCAAATATATTCTCCCACCGCAACCGAATTCATAAACGCTGGAATTGAATAACAATCTGCTATATAATCCACTTCATCATCCGTATTTTCTTCAAAACTGTATATCCCAAATTTCTCTGGAAAATCAGAACATATCTCTATCTTATTCTCCACTTCGTTCCATACATATATTTCTTTATGATACCCGCCAATCCAAAAATCCTTCCCGTCAAAGCAAATCGTATTGTATTTTCTTCCTATATTCGGAAGCTTATATTCTTTCACCCCTCTTGTGATTAAATCAAATCGGTAAATTTTTTCTGATGTTTCTGCTAAACAATATATAAAAGTTCCAGCCTTAGTACTCCTCGCTATTCCACCCTCTTTGCAAAGAATATAGTAATTTTCAATCTTTTTCTCTTTCGTATTTATTTCAATGATTTGCTTTAATCCAATTGAAACCGCATATATCTTATCATCATATTTCCACAAATCATGAATGCTCAAAGGTTCTTTATGTGGGTTAGCAATCGCAATTTCTGAAAATCTATCTTCTTCCATGCTATATACCCATATACTCCCCCCATCAACAGGCAGGCAATAAATATCATTCTGATATTTCATACAACGAGATGTCAGTCTGAATTTCGGCCATGCTTCATCAGGTATATCAATCATAAATTCACATATATCCCCGTCCATATTGTAGCAACAGAGTATATTTCGCGTTCCTATAACAAACCATGCCTTATTCGATTCAATCCACCAATTGTCACTCCATGGAAATATATTAAAATTATTTTCCATTTACTATATTCTCCCTTGTACTTCTCTATTACATCATTCCATTAAAAAAGAAATTGTTGATTCCGGCAATAATGCAGCAGCCATATTGTTATTTCCAGATTTCAAATATTCCCGTATTTTAGATGCGCTTACTACTAAATCTTGTATTTCTACTCTTGGAATCTCCACAAATGTAATTCCTTTTTGGGGCAAAATCTTTTTCATTGCATCATTATATATCGAGGTTACACGGTCAAAAGGCTCCTCCCCGGCAAAACGATGCGTAATATGAAGCGGCTGCGCTATATAGTCTGCAAAAACCCGAATATCATATTCCGCATTCAACATAATTAACTCTGTTTCTACCTTTGTAAAATATTCCTGAAAAGTGTTTTGAGAAAGGATAAATTCTCCGCTTGGCACAACCATCACATAATCTAAGTCTTTAGTTCCAGCAGCCACCATCTGATATCGCTCTTCAAAAGAAAATAAGGACATATCTTCTTCGACCACAAAGATAATTAAAAAATCTACTTGCGCTTTAGCCTGCTCTATTAAATAACGGTGTCCCTTGCTGAACGGATTACAATTCATAACTATTGCACCAATACTGCTATATTTATTTTCAAAATTACTAAAATATTTTCTCAGATACTTATGATTCACATACTCCTTCATTACTTTGTCAAAATCCATATGAATATTACTATTTCCTATTCCTGTTTTTAGTAAAGAAGGTTCTATCAATGATAAAATATGATTTGCTATAATTTGATTCGTCTTGTGATTACAATGTAAATACCAATTCGTAACCCAATCTATCGATACATGACCGCTATCATATATATCCCATAAAGAGCAGTTTTGTATTCCGGCAACTTCTCCTGCCTGTGACAAATAAATAACAATATCTTCTCTATGATAGTTATCAATTTCCATAAGCCTGTCTTCCAGCTCTGCGTCTAAACGCAATGGTGAAGCATAATTTTCTACCCGGTATGGATATCCTATTTCCAAAAGATATTTCTGCAAATAACTTTCAATAGTGTATTGATCCTCAACATAAGCCCCGAATACTATACATGGCCCTAAAAAATATATTGTACCGATATACTCATCAGGCTGATAGCAGGTATTTCTTCTTCCACTTTTCATCTTGCAATACTTTCCATCTAAATTTTCATACCGCCCTTTCAGCCATCCCTCCAATATTTCTTTTTGGGCTGCTCCACTTTTATAATCCTCCAATAAATACAGCTCGTCCCAAAATTTTTCAGCCGTCTCACCAGTAATCCACGGAACTTCTTTAATACATGGAGACTTCTGCAGTCTTTCCGCCAGCGCTTCCCTAAACTGTTGCGTATACTCTGTTATCTCACCGTCATTTGCATAAATAGCTAAACAATGCACACCTTTTTCCTTTAGCTTAGCAAATAGTACAGAAGCCTTTTCATCTATACTTTGATCAGGAAATATAGAAAAATTTCCCAATTTTGCTATAACTTTTAAGTCTCGCGCCTTTATCATTTGAATTAACAAACTTTTAAATGTAACCCACTTTTCTTTTCTCTGCGGATTCTTAGGCTTTTCATCTTTTCCCAAATCCACCTGCAACAAGCACTGCACTCCCCTTCGCTCTTCTTCGTTTAGAAAAACAAGGATATCTTCATTTGCATAATCCATATCACAGTTATTTTTTTTCAATACTACATAATTAATCTTAAATTGCCCCAAACACTGTATAAAATATAAATAACTACTGTTCCCATTATCATTTGGTTCTACTATGTAAACTGTTTTATAGGGCCCCAATGTTTTCTCAATCAGCTCTTTCTGCGCGAACCACTTATAGTTTCTTTCAACAAAAAGCATGTCATCCCATCGGGAATAATCACCTAATAATTCACCTTTTTCACTAATAATTGGTATTTTATTAATATTTTTCTTTTCCTTCAAAATCTCACGCGCTTTGATTGTATTAAAACTTTCTAAAGAACAAAAAATCGTATTTATTTTTACCATTCCAGATTTGTGACGCAACACATCGCCCAAACAAACAATACCATATATTTTATTATTTTTAGTAATATACACAATTTCTGATGTTTTCTTAATATACAATGGTTTCAAACATTCCATAGAAAGTGTTGCTGCATCATTATCGATCTCATATATTATCATCTGTGGAAGGTCTCTTTTTTCCATTTGCTCCCCCCTATACTTCTTTGTCTTTATCCATCAAATCAAAATATGTAAAAACCACGCAACAATCTCAATGAATTCAAACAATCTATCTCCGCCAGATATGCAATAAGACATTATCTCTTTTTCTTCTTTAATGTACCTTCTTCTTTTATCATTGCTTTATACACGAAGTCCGCAATTAGTTTATTCGCTTTATTCGAATAATGACAATTATCTATATACATATCTGACTCTTTATCTAAATAATCGATTGCATTTACATATATACGTTTTTCTTCCTGTGATGCCAATTCTCTAAACTCTAACATTCCTTTTCTGCACTTTAGCGTTTCATGCATTACAGCCTCAAACAAACTCATTTCTTCTTTCACCGCCATTGGCTGTAAAAAAGAGTAGAATCTCGCTCCATACAGTTCTGCAACACTCTTCATAATCTTTATGTTGCGAACCCAAAATTCATATAGACTTTCTTTACTTTCCAGTCCACATATGAAGTCATTATTTTCATCACCTAAATCACCCGAGAAATAGTTTTTTATTCCATGATCAACTACATTAATTACACCGCTCAATGTTATAACATAGTCAAGTTCCATATAAGCGCCATCCCTTAATAAATGCAAAAGTTCCCTCGCAACTCCATGCCCGCATACCGCGCCATTGTAAACGGTAACTTGATAATTCTCACTTCTTAACTTTTGATAAAATAGATTTACCCATGATTTTGTCCTGTATATTCCATCTGTAGATGTCGAACTTCCCACCACCATTATCTTAATATTTTGCCTATTATTATTACCATATACTATAAATCCCGGATATTTCGTATCATTCGACACATAAGACCAACGTAAAAGCAAATCTGAGGCTGATTTCACCCGAAGCTTATATTTTATTGTTTCACAAGCAAGCGATGTATAATTCCAATGTTCCAACGCAAAACCCAGAGAATCTAAAATATCACATGCCTGTTCTACTTCATATTCATCATTTTCTGTTATAATGACTACTATATCCTCAATGGAACCATAAGCTAAATCATACAAATCACTTATTTTCCCCTGTATTTCTACAAAATACCGTGTCAGTATCTCTATTATCTTTTCAGCTAATTCTTCATTTTTTCCATACAGCCAAATTTTTTTATGCTCACTTACTGCCCTTCCTATAACCTGAAACAAACGTCCCTCTGAAATATGATGTGGCAACATATAATTAAAAACATACTTATCCCCTCTATAATTCGACAATGTCTCCAACATCTGTTTCCGATAAGCCGATCGTATCGTTGCTATAACAAAAGCGCAATCATCCTGTTCATTTACTTCATCAATTCCCAATACAGGTAAATCATTCCATACAGTTATATTTCCTATTTTTGTCACACATACCGCTTTAATTTTAATCCCACATTCACGGCATTGTTCATATACTTTTTCGCCATATCCCCCAATACCATAAATATAGACATCTTTTTCCTTTAACTCATTATTGGGGAACAAGATTTCACCATAATAAAAAACCTCTGCGTCTATTCCAATCGTCTCTTTAACCACACTTTTTTCTATCACATCAGGTGCAATCACGATTGCATTGGGCAGATTATTTATTTGTTCTATTGATATAATTGGGCGATTCATAAAATATTCTCCAACAAATCTTCTTGTTATATCAATAAATCCTTCTATGTCACCACCCAAAAATGCCAATTTTGTAAAAACAGCCATAGAGTCTCTGTTTATTCCATATATGTATATATCCTTTTTCTGTATCTTTTCTGCTATTGAATAAAAAATCTTTAACATTCCATTTTCCCCTTGGTGGCACAAATAGCACTATAAAACAGTCCCTGCTGTATACCAAATATAGTAATAAACAGTTTAATCTAATCTCTCGTTAAAAATCACATTCCACGTTTCTTTTATTGATTCCAACTGCGATAACTGAGTCATATTTTTTTCATTAGTTATTGCCTTTTCCTCTTCAAAATTTATGAATTCATGAAAATTCATTCCATCAATCTCCTCTAAAGTCTCTATGTTACAATTACATTCAGTCTTAAAATAATGTTCTACAATAGAGCCTTTCCTCAAATATACTTTTTTACCAAAATATAATAAAGCCATTATATTTGCTAAAGCTTGCTGTCTTTTTATTCCAAAAAGAGCAATATCTATTTGATTCATGAACTCATTGTATTTATCGATAGTCATAAAATCAGTCAGCCCGACAAATTTTTCAGCAAATAATTCCTTTCCAACTTTAATCACCTTATCTGCATACTCATTATCTCCATATGACAGAGGCGCAAAAATTTTGATATTTTCCTCTTTAAATTTAAGTAACTTTTTCATTATAAGTATATGATTATTCGAGGGAGTTGCAGAATTTCCAAGCTGAATCGCAATATAATCCTTTTTTCTTTGAGGCATTCTTCTAGCTATGTCACATTTCTCAAAGATTCCGTGAAGATTGTACAAAGCACAATATTGCTTTCCCTTAATACTATAGTTTTTCTTCATAAACTGCTTTTCTTCCGGAATAATATAGATAAGTGCATGGGCATTGCTAATGACATATTTTTTCATATATATCTGGAAATTATTTCCTGCAAGAAATTTATCCCCTCCCCAAATACGGATATACAACCTTTTTAATAATCTTCTCTTCAAAAAAAACACATTAATAATTGTCTGTTCGAAAGCACCATGATAAATAATTTTGTCATATGTATATAATTCTTTAGATTTTAGTTTTTCCTCAATGCAATGAATATATCTAACATTCCTATACAACGAAATTTCTATACGTGGGTTACTTGCTTCTCTATCTCCATAAATCCAAAATTCATGCGTATTTTCTATAAAATTATTATTAACAAATTTTATAAAATCCTCTGTAAAATTAGATACTCTAAATAGATGTAAAATCTTATACATATTCATCTTTATGTCCATGTTCCTTCCTTCATTATGAACATCTCTATTAGAAATCATATTTTCCTCATTACTACAAGCCAGAGCGCAATATGCATACCATAGTAATCTTCTACTGTCTTACCTATACAAATATCCCCAAAATCTTTTGAAAATGTCTCTCTGATCTCCTCTTCATTTTGCCATACTCTAAAAATATCTCCATTTCTAAGACCATATGGATCATTTGTAATTTGATAATGCCCCTCCTTATCCTGCCATTTAACACAATCTTTTAATATGAAATTATCCGATCTTGATAACGTCATTATGATATATCCACCTGTTTTAAGCACTCTGCATAATTCATCATAATTTTCATTAAAATTACTATTATGATCCACGTAATAAATAGAAGAGGACGCCACGATATAATCAAAACTATTATCTGCGAAGGGAACTTTATTATTTCTTCCAACTCTTATATCAATCGGTATATTATATAATTGTTGCATACGTTCCTCTACACCAGTGCATATTTCCTCTGTAATTTCAAATGCACTTACACTCAACCCGCAATTATGTAATAACAAAATATTTCTTCCATCACCACATGCCCAATCTAAAACTTTCTTTCCTTGGTATTCATGTGATATTTTTAATTCTGGATATTTACCCAGCATTGTTCTCACTAAAAATTCATTTGGATAACAATGTACACCTAACTTTTGTGCGTGAAAATCACTATACAATCTGTTTATTTTTTCCTCCATTAGAATCACCTTTCCTATTTATTTAAAATAATTTCTTATTTCTATCCTGCTGTTCTATGAATGTAATCTACTTGAAGCATCCCGCAAACAACCATAATAATACGGATTAAAACCTGCCATATTCATTTGCCTGCATACTTCCTCAATGTCATATTCCACTCTACATAATTCAAATTCCCCATCACTATATACAGCAAATGCTGCCCTACTGTCACCATCCCGCGGTTGTCCAACAGCGCCTGGATTACAATATATTTTGTTCCTATATCGCTTTATCTGCTGTATATGACTATGTCCAGATACAAATACATTACCATTTATTTCAGAAAAATAATTTTCATCCAAAACTAAATATTCGTCTATTGGATTATTCCATCCACCATGTACCATAGAAATTCCATTTTCCTTCCGGAACACCGGAAAGGAAGCTATCCAATCCAAATTATCTTTTTCTATAATTTTCTGTTGATATTTCAAACAATCATTAACGCTATGGGAACGTGGACATTTTGTCCCTGAAACCATGTACCAATCATGATTCCCCATTATGCATCTAGCCTCTCTCCTTCTCAGCTCGTTACAGCACTCATTCACTTGGGAATAATATCCTACTATATCACCAAGACAATATATTTGTGAAATATTCATTTCATCAATTTTATCCATCACACTTTTTAGTGCTTCGTAATTTCCATGAACATCAGACAATATCGCTATCATATAATACAAAATCCTCTATATACCGTATGGCTTTTCCCTTTCTTATCTTGGGTTGCTCAACCTCTTCCCCTCCAAGAAAGTACTTTATACTCATCGCGCTCTCATTATAATTGAATTCCTTTCTTATAGATGTTGAAGATGATATCCTTGGATTTATTTCCAACAATTTCCACTGTCCGTTATGCCTTCGAAACTGAAAATTAGTCGGCCCTATTGGTTTTAAAATATCAGCCAGTTCACAGATTATCTCCACTACTTCATCTATAAAAACTACTTCGGCAAATTCGGTATAGCCCATTGGAGAAAGTTTCCGCCTCATAATTATATATGCCTTTAACACACTTTCACTATTAAAAAAAGCCGATGCTGTATATTCCTCATCTGCGTTTCCAACATACTCCTGCATAACTAGACTTTTACCAATTTCATCCTTATATTTCTGAAATTCCTCTTCTTTTTCTACCAATACCACCCCTTTACTCCCATAACTACACATAGGTTTTATAATAAAAGGTTTTGTAAAGTAATGGAAATCCTGTATTACAGATGTATTAATACAATATTTAAAATGCCTTTCATTTAATGTTCTATAAAACTCCCATTTGTTCAGACAAAGAGATATCAATTCAGGATTATTCAACAATACCTTTGTCCCTGTTTCTTTTAGGGTCTCTCTATGGATATTCCACATTGACATATCTGCCTCAATTGCTGGAATAATCATATCAATACTGTATTTTTCTATTGTATTAATAAGCCACGGAATGTATTGAGAGGAATTAGTCAATGGCGGATGCTCTACAATATCTGCAAAACAATCTGCAGGCGATTCTTCATAAATTGTTGTTCCTATTAGCTTACAGCTTAATCCGTTTAATGATTTTAAAATTCCATACCCTACAACCCCAGATGCTCCAGAAACTAAAATAGTATATTTTTTTTCTTCCATAATATATTTAAATTTCCCTTATCTTTGTGCCTTTACCATTTAAATTTATTCAAAATCGTATTATATATTTTTTCCTTTGTGACTATAATTTGTTGTTCCAGTATCCTGGTAAACGGTACAGGGATATCTTCACATGCAACAATTTGGACCGGGTTCTTCAAACTCTCAAATGCATACTGAATAAGCAAAGAAGCTATCTCGCTTGCAGCACTCCCCGTACGATTTGCTGTATCACAAATAATAACTCTCCCCGTCTTTTCCACAGATTTTTTTATTGTACTAAAATCCAAAGGAACTACAGTTCGAACATCTATTATCTCTGCAGAAATCTTTTTCTCAAGCAATTGCGGATAAATTTCTTCAACCATGTGCAGACATCCTGATATTGTCACTATAGTCAAATCATTTCCTTCCCTCACCACCCTGGCTTCCCCAATCTTCTTCTGTGAAACAACTGATACATCGTCTTCTAACCAGAATAGTGATCTATCCGCAAAACATAAGACCGGATTATCATCTTCGATACCTTCCTTAAACATCAAATACATATCTTGTACATTTGCGGGGCATAAAACTTTTAATCCTGGAATATTCATAAATAACGAATGAAGTCGATCTGAATGCTGTGCCGCATTACCATTTCCACACATACTAGAACAAAATATGGTGAGCGGAAGAGAACTTGTACCTGAATTCATATACCTGGTCTTTGCTGCTACGTTTGCAATTTGGTCCATTGCAATATATAAAAAATTAGGAATAGTTAAATCTAGTATCGGCCTTAATCCACACATTGCTGCACCACATACAATTCCAGTAACAGATGCTTCTGAAAGCGGGATATTAATAATACGTTCTTTCCCAAATACATCTACCAATCCTTCTGTATAACCATATACATTATCTCTGATATCCTCACCCAGCAAAACTACATCATGATTTGCATCAAGTTCATCATATAATGCCTGGTAAATCGCATTGCGGTATGTCAACTTCATTACTATTCTCTCCCTTTATAAACATCTTGAAATGCTTTTCCTATTTCTGGCTCTGCTGCCTGAGTCGCATAATCAAAACTCTCCTGAACCTCCATATACGCCCTTTCTTCCAATTCCTTCAAATTTTTTTCTGTAATAAGTTTTCGTTCTATCAACTTATTAGAATATATTCGTATTGGGCATCTTGATATTTTGTCTTCTTCCAGTTTTTCTAAACTCCTATATCCTGTTTTCCTGATTTCCCAATAATATTCTCCCTCCGCATGTTCATTAAAACGTATCGTCTTTGCCTGAATCAATATTGGCAATCCTTTACTCTTCACATACATTACTGATTCTTTGGCTGCCTTGTGTACATTTTCAATATCCTGTCCATCCACCAACTCGCCTTTAATTCCATATGCACTTGCTAATGCAATATAATCCAAGCATGCTGAAGTATTTTTTGTTTTCGTTGTAACGGCCAAACCATTATCTTCTAACACAAATATAATAGGCAGTTTCCATACTGCGGAAATATTTAAGCACTCATGAAACACTCCTTCATTTGCTGCGCCATCTCCAAAAAAAACACATGCAACTTTACCATCTTTTTTATATTTTGCAGAAAAGGCGGCCCCACATGCAACAGGTATTCCGGAACCTACAATACCTGTTGACATAATTAAACCCAATTCTGGATCAACAATATGCATTGACCCGCCCTTTCCGTTGTTAGTACCCACACCCTTTCCCATTATCTCGGCCGCTATTTTTTTAATATCTACTCCTTTTGCAATTGCATGTCCATGAGGGCGATGTGTACTTACAACATAGTCTTCTTTCTGTAAAGCCGAACATAATCCAACGGCTACCGCTTCCTGTCCACAAGCACAATGTGCCATTCCATATATTTCTCGCTGCATCTTTCTCCGGCTGATTTCATTCTCGAAAACCCGAATCAAAATCATTTTATACAATAATGAAATTTCAAGACCATTCTTTTCTACAATGCTTTCCATACCATGCCCCTATATAAATAATATGTATATTAATACTCTAACTCTGCATATCCAAATCCTTCTTTGCCAAAATCATTGCCACAATAAAACATATAATATTTATTTCCAATTTGTGTAACATGAGGATATGCAATCATTTTACTATCCCATCCACTTTCGGAAACACCAATTCCTACTTTAGAATCGTCCCTTGTCCATTCAAATAAATCTTTAGAATAAGCATATCCCATAGCATAGCCACGCCCCAGAGTATTTCTAAAATCCAATCCATATCTATAGCAAAAAAACATATGATACATATCATCAAGCTTTATGATTGCCGCGCTTGTTTGACTCTCATACTCTACTTTAGGCTCTATTATAGGTCGTGGATCTCGATTCCAATGAAAACCATCCTTTGATGTTGCATGAACAATTAGATATTGAGATTCCATCTTTTCTTCCCCTTGAAGCCAGCATTGTCCTGATAAGTAGAACATATGCCAATCATTTTCACCAATCTTATATACCTGCGGGCACGCGTGCAGATATGGCTCATCCATTGTTGGTCCTATTATTGGTCCCTTACCGATTTTTTTAAATGTTCTTGCATCATTTCCACTAGCCAATCCAATTTCCCAACAATAAGGAACACTCGCAGCGCGTGTCCAACCACAATAATACAAAAAATATTCGTCTCCAATCTGCACAATACTATTGGGCATAGAGCCAAATTCATCAAACTCCCCTCGGCCTCCTAGTTCTACCATGGGCTGATCGGCAATTCTTATAACTTTTTTTAAGTTATCCTTATCCAAATCTACCCAGCCCCCATGAGCTCTGCTCATTCCATCCTTATAAGCTTCCCGCGTCGAAAAATATACCCTTATATAATCCCCGAAATCCAAAGTAAACGGGCATTGAGCATGGCTATACATCCATTCAGAATAACCATTCGGTGAAAAAATTAATCCTTTTTTATTCCATTTAAACATTTTTGCCTCCTTATATTTCATTTCATTTTTTTAATGCGTATTCTGACAAAAAATTTCTAACTGTCTGTTTATCGTTATACATTAAAATATCAATAACAGATAAGTTTTCTACAAAAATATCTTGCCTTTGCTTATAAATAATATTTTCTTTTTTCGTCTCCAGGAAAAAAAGTTCTATCCCCTCTTCCTCAAAATCAGAATGTCTATATAAGCTTCTTCCGCCGCATGGATTAATATAGATATCTGTGCCTAACTTTTTGCATATTTCAATAATTCTTCCTTCTGCCTTTAGTCCATTATTTTTATTTATCTCTGATGATACAAAAATCTCAGTGTCCACATTCAGATAACTCATTATTTTTTCAATACTATGCAGAATAAATCTCGTCAAATCCGTTTCCGTATAATTAACTACGTCTATCATCAAGAGCATAACATCATCAAAATAAGGGGCTTTCTTATATGCACTGCAAATTGTCTTCAAAAAGGTTGCTTTATTCTCTTGTGTAAAATTAAGTTTGGTTTCTTTAATCAACTTATTTTGTGATGCTTTTTCTATCGGAATTGTAAATCTGTATGGTTTTCCATTCAGTAAGATACTGTTTCTGTTAATATAACCTCTCATAATATAATTAACATCATCGAGAAGAACAAACTTATCCACAGCACTGATTAATTGCCAATAACCAATATAGGGCATAAAATATGGCTGCATTATTGCTATTTTCATATTTAACCTCGAATTATATTCATAATATTCTTAATTTGTTCTATTTCAAGTCCCTCATACATTGGAAGGACCAAAATCTGTTTTGATAGTTTTCTGGCATTATGAATATTTACATTTTTATATTGATTTCGAAAACACGCCTGATCTGCTGTCAAAGGATAAAAATATTTTCTCGCATGGATATTATTTTCTTTGAGCACATCATATATTTCATCTCTTGTTTTACAGCAGTCCTCTTGAATAATAATTGGAAAATACGCAAAATTTTTTGTAGTATACGCCTTTTCCTCAAATAAACGTATCCCTTGAATCTTTCCGATTTCTTCCCTGTAAAATTCATACAACTTCTGTCTGTTTTTAAAAACCTTCGTCATATGCTTTAAATTGCATAGCCCCATAATTGCACAGAATTCATTCATCTTGGCATTAGCGCCTACTGCATTCACCAATTCTTCATTTTGAATACCAAAATTTTTAAGATTATATAATTTTTTATAATATTTATGGTTCGAAAAACTGACTGCTCCGCCTTCTATAGTATTAAAAACCTTCGTAGCATGGAAACTGAATATGGATGCATCACCATAACTCCCTATTCCCCTACCTCTATATTGGATTCCAAAAGCATGAGCCGCATCGTATATCACTTTTAGGTCATATTTATCTGCAATTCTCTGTATCTCTTCAACATTGCAAACGTTTCCATATACATGAACCGGAATAATTGCAACCGTTTTTTCGGTTATTAATTCCTCTATTTTACTTTCATCTATTGTTCCATCACTTAGCTTTATATCGCAAAATATAGGCTTTAAGCGATTTCTTACAATTGCATGTGTAGTCGATATGAAAGTAAAAGGCGTTGTAATAATTTCTGCCCCCTCCGGGAAGCCCATCATTTGAATCGTCATTTCTAATGCCATATGCCCGTTTACCATCAGTGATAAGTCCGGCACATCCAGGTAGTCTTTTAATTGCTTTTCTAATTCGGCATGATACACTCCCATATTCGTAAGCCAATGGGTTTCCCATAATGGCTTGATAGCTTCTATGTATTCTTCGTATGAGGGCATAGAGGATTTTGTTACCAGTATTTTTTTATCCATAGCAAACATCTCTTGTCATATAAATCCATCCTATTTATCAGAGCAATCATATACTTCATTCTTTTATTACTCTATTTTTAATTTTTTTATAGAAATTGCATAATACCATACTGTTTCACTATTATACTTCCCTATCTGCACTCTACATCCTGCATCATAATCATCTTCCCTGTCTTCTTATACAACTGCACCACACTGCTTGCATCCCCATAATACGCATCTGACAATATCACAGCTCTATCCATATCTGCACTATCATCATATATTCCCCAACTTTCCTGTTTATACTGCTCTACAATCTCCTTATATTCCTGCCACAGCTGCGGTCGCATAGATTCAATCGTAGCCTGCATCAAAGGATGCGGCCTCCACAATAATGTTATCTCATCCTGTTTTTCTTTGAACGTCTCAAATACAGACCGTATCTTCCAAAGCATCTTTTCTTCATGCTTAATCAGTGCCGATACACTCGTATTATAAAAAATAATCTTTTTGTAGTCTCCATCCGGCTTCCTGATCACCCTTAGCCACTCTTCCGGTATCATTAAATCTTCTTTTCTGGTATTCAACACTTTATCCATTTTGGGTGAACCTAACCCCAGGATCTTGTCTTCCCAAACTTTTCTGGTGTCTTTCCCCATCGTTTCACTCAAAACATTAATATAAATCTGACGCATTTTTTCAGATTGAACAATCACCTTATCTGCATGAATAACTGCTGGCACTGTGCAAAAATGCTCCATATGTTTTACTGTATCATAATCATCCGGTTCAGTATCACCCAATATAAAATAAGGTATATACACTAATTTATCAGTATACTTTTTTAAATTTTTTGAATAAAAAAAAGGATGTACACTCGTTACATAATTCCATTCATCGTATGGATTATGAATAAAAATCATATCTGGCCGTTGTACTTCAAAATTATAAGAATTATAATCTGTCACCGGAACATAATCCGGATATAAAGCCCCTTCATAATGCATTTCCCGGAAGCTTCCATCCGGGTTTTTATCATAATAGGGTATCGGAATCACATAAGCCTCACAGTCAGGATCTTCATATGCTGATTTCCAGACACTTTCAAATGAATCCCACATAGATGCCTTATAAGGAAGAAAAACTAAAACTTTTTTTACTTTTATTTCATTTTTTATACTATTCTCAATCTGAATCAAAACTTTTCGCAGATGCTTAAATACCCTGTTTATATTAGTAACCTGATCATGCTGAATTCCTTCATATGCCTGATATAACAATTCACAATAATGTTCTAATATCCTGATTGTTGCACAAGATTCTCCCTCAGTCTGTTCTATAAGATTTCCTAATTGGATAGCAGCATCCTGACATTGAACTATCAACGCCAATGCTTCTTTGTTTTCCCCTACTCCTATTGCTTTTCTAATTTCATCATGAGCTTGAGACAACAAATTAATCATTTCTTCTGCCTGAATTTTTTGTTGTTTTCTCATATGTACTCCTCCAGAAATAGCATAAATATTAAAAATTTTTATCCTTCAGTTCAAGTGACAGAAAAAATCAGATATATCCCAAATTTACATAAAAATTATACTTATAAAATAAACTATTGTCAAACAGAAAATATTGGCATCAATAGATGCCAATCCAGTTACTATCAATGAATTCTTTCATTGATTATATAAAATCATTAATAATATTTCATTGCATAATAGACAAAATCATCCTTAATATTGCATTCTTATTTGCAAAATTCTCTTGTGTAATATATTGCGCATCAATCTCTAAGTCCAGCTCTTCTTCTAATGCAGAAACAATTTCTAAAATATCAAATGAATCTATTATTCCTTCGCCCAGCATATCACTGCCATCATACAAAATAATATCTTCGTTAAGTTCCTTTAAAATAGTTTCTATTTTTTCACTCATTTTACTACATTTCCTTTCCCCGTCACTTCGTGAAACACCATAGTTCATTTAATTTATTTTCTGCAAATTTGACTTATTTTCTTTTCTATCGGCCGCGCTGCATATCCTGCATATATAGTTGCTTCCTTTGCATTTTTCGTAATTACTGCACCCATTCCGGTAACACAATCTTCACCAACGGTTACTTGATTCCTTATAATAGAACCAGGCGCCAAATATACATTATTCCGTATTTTTGCGCTTCCGCATATAATTGTTCCATTTAAAATCATTACATTATTTCCAATTTCAGCATTATGACCAATATGGCATAAACTGCAAATAACACATCCATCTCCGATTTTTGTATCTCCCAATGTTCCTCTATCTATACAAGTATTGGCATAAATATCTACATGATTTCCTATCTTTACTCCACCAACTTGTGGGACGTGTAAATATTTTCCATCTACTAAAGAATACCCCGCACCTTCATCTCCAACGATAACTCCTGAATGAATATAGCACCCTTCTCCTATTTCAACATTATCGTTAATTACCACATTGTGACTTATCCTTGTTCCCCTTCCTATTTTCACGTTATTTCCGATGACGCAGTTATTTCCTATGAATATACTTTCAGAAATCTGTACATTTTCTCCAATAATAAGATTTCCTCCTCTTTGATTTTGAAGTAGTTTTTCTTCAAAAAATGCTTCAAGAATAATAGAAAAAACATGCTTAGGATTATTACAGATAATCGCATTCTCAAATTTTGCCATTTCTTGTGTATTATAATCAAGTACAATAAGCATTATATCTTTTTGCTTCACAATTTGTTTTTTTTCTTGATAAACATTTTTATTCTTTATCCAAGTCAATGTATTTTTCTTATATTCGTCCAATGGAGAAACACCTTCAATCTCAATTTCATTATTTCCCTCAAATCTGAAATCAATCTCTCTATTTTCTAATAACTCTAATATTTTCTCCACCGAAACAGTTCTTATCATATTTTTCGGCCTCCTCTATAGATGAAAACTCTTCAATATCTAAAATATTACCTTTAAACTAAAAATAGATTTCATTTTTCTAAAGGCATGTACTAAAACCATAAAAAAGTTATTCTATTTCCTGTATAGATAATACACTCATTTCACTTAATATTTTATATATCGGCAGTATAAAAAAATACATTAGCCTCGTCCATTGATTCAACAGCTTTAATTCTTTCTTCAATTTTTCAAAATCCATTCTATTCAAATAAACAGATTTTTGCTATATTAGTATCATACTATCATTATTCACTGGCAATAAAACCGATTTCAGCATCAGCTCCACCATGCCGCATACAGCGATACATCGGAGAATGGAGGCTTACTATAAAAATACTATTCATCGAATGGGCAAGCTATGGAAATGAAGATATGAAAGAAGCATTCCGCAAAGAGGGCCATATCCTCGTCTGCTTCCCTTTTTTCAACAAAGATGCAAGAAGCGACGGTTCGGCCGTAGCCGGACTTCCTGCCCTTCTCCACAAGGAGACGCCGGATATCGTCTTTTCTTTCAACTACTTTCCGATTGTTTCCAATGTCTGCAAGCAGGAAAACATCCGCTATATCTCGTGGATTTATGACAGTCCCTATGTCATGTTATATTCGTACACTGCCATCAATCCCTGCAATACGATTTATGTCTTTGATAAAGAAGTTTATCTTGAATTTCATAAAGCCGGCATTTCCACCGTGCACTATCTGCCGATGGCCGCAAACGTGGAACGACTGGATACGCTGCTGCCTGATGCAGCCCATTATGCTGATACCAGTCATACTAATACAAATAGATTGAAAAATCAGAGATTTTTCAATCGCGAATTTGTTCCTGCGGCCCAAAGTTCGCAGGTTGAGAAGAAGGGCATGGTTATTAGTATGGATAACCGCAGCTTTTTATACGACATCTCTTTCATCGGCTCCCTCTATACCGAGAAGCATAACTTTTTTGAGCGGATGACCGGTCTGTCCGATTATACCAAAGGTTATCTGGATGCGCTGATGTCCGCACAAATGAATGTACATGGATATAACTTCATACAGGAATCATTGTCTCCTATTATGGAAGACTTGTATCATGCACTTCCGATGGAACCGAATCCCGACGGCGTAGAAACAAAGGAATATCTCTATGCACAGTATGTCATAAACCGCAAGATTACAGGGTTGGAACGATATGACCTCATTCAGGCCATCGCCGGAAAGCATTCTTTTGACTTATTTACACATGACAAAAACTTCCGGCTTCCTGGTCTCATCAATCATGGCTCCGTTGACAATTATCGGGAAATGCCTCTTGTTTTCAAACAGAGCAGAATTAATCTGAATATATCGCTGCGCAGCATTAAGAGCGGCATTCCACAGCGCGCTTTCGATATCATGGGCAGCGGCGGTTTTCTGCTCAGCAATTATCAAAATGACTTTCTGGATTATTTTATACCGGGCGAAGATTTCGATTTTTATGAAAGCAAATCGGACTTGCTAAATAAGATCGACTATTACCTGGCCAACGAAGCCGAACGCCTCCTAATCGCCCAAAACGGACACGATAAGATTGCCGCGGCGCATACCTACCGTCATCGGGTTCGGGAAATGCTAGCGTGAGAAGAACTTCTAGAGCTCATACAGCAAAAGCCTGATACTCAGGCTTGGCTGTTTCGCTAAGAAGTTCTACGATTTGCCAAAGGCAAATCTTTCTCACGCGGGAGAATGCCTAAAAAGCGGCATTCTCCCTGACAAACTTGTTTGTCCTGAGATTTTGAGATTCCGCGGAGCGGAATCATGGAGGCTAGTGTGAAGAGCCAGACAAAAAGAAAGGAATCCAATGGAAAAAGTAAGCATCATCATACCGACCTATAACAGGGCCGATGTTCTGATAACATCCATACAGAGTGTATTACAGCAAACCTACACCGACTTTGAACTTCTCATCGTCGATGATGGTTCCACAGATAACACTGACATTATGGTAGAGTCTCTGAGGGATAATCGTATCCGCTATCTGAAAATGCCCGAAAACAAAGGCGTTGCGGCTGCAAGAAATGAAGGCATCCGACAGGCAAGATACGCTTATATCGCTTTTCAGGACAGTGACGACTACTGGAAGCCGGACAAGTTGGAAAAGCAAATGACCTTTCTGACCACAAAGCCGGAAACCGGCCTGCTCTACTGCCCTTATGAATGCCAGAAGGCCGACGGCACCCTCCTTCTTGTTCCTGACCACAATATCCCGTCAGAAGAAAAGCAGGGAAATATCTACCGCTATATGCTGCTTCGAAATACAATCGGTACGCCCGGCGTACTGGTCCGCAGACAATGTCTTGAAAAATCCGGTCTTTTCTGCGAATCCCTGACCTGTCTGGAAGATTGGGAGCTATTCCTTCGGATTGCCAGAGACCATGAAATTGCCTTTCAGGATGATCCGATGGTACTCGTCAATTTGAGCACGGACGGCGTATCTCACAATATTTCCGGCTATTACGAAGCGAGATGCTATATGCTCGCTAAACATAAAGAAGCGCTCCTGCGCTTCGGCATTTTTCAGGATGTCACAAAAGATATTTTGGAGTCAGCAGAAAAGTTAGGAATTTTAACACAAATATCCAAATTAATGCAGTATTATTTATTGCAGGTATGAGTCGGCTTAAAGTTACATATAGAATCATCCGATAACAATATTGGAATAACCAATCCACTTAGCAAAACAAGGAGAAAAACAACATGATTCCAATTTCAGTCTGTATCATTGCTAAAAATGAAGAAAAGAATATTGAAAAATGTCTGGCTCCTCTGGCGCCTTACAACTTTGAAATTATCTTTGTAGATACCGGTTCCACCGACCGCACAAAGGAGATTGCCCGAAAATACACTGATCTTGTTTACGACTTTGAATGGGTCAACGATTTCAGCGCCGCCAGGAATTTTTCCCTAAAAAAAGCATCGCACAACTATGTACTGGTTTTAGACTGCGATGAGTTCCTGACTGAAATCGATCTGAATGCTATTTACCAGGCAATCGAGGAGCATCCCCGCGGCGTCGGCATGCTGCTGCGCCACAGCTACTACGATAGCAATGGAATGCAGGTATCTTATCCGGACCGCGTAGAACGGCTTTTCCACAAAAGGCATTATCACTATACACTCTCCATTCATGAACAGGTTACGGATTCAAAAACCGGCAGTACCCTTTATGAGCGTTATGATATTCCGCTCACGGTGGAGCATGTCGGATACTGCGGCGGTATGGAAAATATGCTGCAGAAGGTGGAGCGGAATAATACACTGCTTCTGAAGGAAATCGAAAAACATCCGGATGATCCGTATTTCTATTTCCAGGTCGGTCAGTCCTATAATTCCATAGCAGATTATGAAAATGCTTACACTTACTACAAGAAAGCCTTTGAGCTGCCGATCGATCCTCGTCAGCCCTGGCTCCCGGTCATTGCCCAGGCTTATCTTCATGCTATGAATGCCACTGGAAGGGCTGAAGAAGCGGTCGCTTTCTTCACACAGCGTTACGATGATTTCTCCAGTGATGCCGGCTTTCTCTGCTCACTCGGTGCCTCTTATCTGCTGCTTGACCAACCTATGAAGGCTATGATGGAATATGTAAAGGCGATCCAATGCTCCAATGCCCGGGAAGAGGGTGTAAACACCTTCCTTCCTTATTATAATATCGGTCTGATTAATGAAATGATGGGAGATATACCGTCTGCGGTTTCATTTTACCAGCGTGCTGCTGCATATGGTTATCCGCTGGCAATCGAGCGGCTGAACCTTTTAGGCATCACAGGGGAACCAGAAGCATAACATACATCTCCGGCACCATTTATCATCGGATACAGAAAGGATTTTTTCAAAATGCACCCTATCTCCGTATGTATCATCGCCAAAAATGAAGAAAAAAGAATTGAAAAGTGCTTGTCTTCCATCAAGCCCTATGGTTTTGAGATTGTCGTTGTAGATACCGGTTCCACTGATCGAACAAAGGAAATCGCCGGCAAATATGCCGACCGGGTGCTTGACTTCGTATGGTGTGACGATTTCAGCGCGGCAAGAAACTTTTCGCTGCGCGCTGCATCAAATAACTGGATTTTTATGCTCGACTGCGACGAATGGATCAAAAAAATCGATGTGGAAGAACTGAACTATTTTCGTAAACATTTATCGAACAGCGTCGGTTCCGTTTCCAGAGAAAACATTGTCACGGAAAACGGCATTCCCGTTCTTAATAATACAGATAATACAGAACGCTTTTTTGACCGGCGGCTCTATCATTATACCGGCATGATTCATGAACAGCTTACGCCCAAGCGAGGAACCGAAATAACCGCTTATCTGCTGCAGACCACGATTCTGCATACCGGATATGATATGACGGACGTAGAACGTGCCGCAAAGTATACCCGAAACTTCACCCTATTAAAAAAGCAGCTCGAAGGGGAACCTGAAAATCCTTATCTCTATTATCAATTGGGAAAAAGCTGTGAAATCATCGAAGACTATGCGACTGCCTGTGACTATTACAGCAAAGGCCTCTCCTTTGACTTAAACCCGGAACTGGCCTATGTTCAGGCGATGGTCGTTTCCTATGGGAATGCACTGCTGCGCACCGGCCAGCAGGAAGCTGCACTCGGCTTTGAAAGCATTTACGCCGCTTTTTCTCCTCTGGCAGATTTCGTCTACCTCATGGGCAATATCTACAAAGAGAACCAAATGTACGAACAAGCTTTTGAACAGTACCAAAGGGCAATCGGAATACCTCTGTGCCGGCAGGAAGGCGCGAACAGTTTCCTACCCGTTTATCAGACCGGAGAAATCTGTGAGATTCTCGGCAATATTCCCGCCGCGATGTCCTGTTATCAACAATGTGGAAATTTTGCTCCCGCCGTCAAACGGTTAGAAATTCTGCGCAGCCTGAACAATTGAACTACAGCCTGATCAGGCAAGCTTAAATAATGAAACAAAAAGGAGAACTCTATCATGATTCCCATTTCCGTATGTATCATTACCAAGAATGAAGCCGAAAATCTGGACAAGTGTCTGAAATCGCTCAGTCCCTATCCTTTTGAAATCGTCGTCGTAGATACCGGTTCCACCGATAATTCAAAAGAAATCGCACACAAATATACTAACAAAGTATTTGATTTTGAATGGATAAATGATTTCAGCGCCGCCAGAAATTTTTCCATCAGCCGCGCTTCTCACAATATGATTCTTGTTCTGGATACCGATGAATTCCTTATAGAATTCGATTTCGACCAAGTACAGCAGCTCATGAGCGAACATCCCAAAAGTGTCGGCCTGATTAAACGTCTGGACTATTTTGAGACCGACGGAGAAAGACATTGTCAGACGACCATCATCGATCGCCTTTTCAATCGGAAATATTATCATTATGAACGGCCCATCCATGAAATCCTGGTACCGGCCGCCAATCTGTCTACCACGAGCTATACCCTTCCGATTGTCGCCGACCATGTGGGTTATATCGGCTCCGCGGACAAATTATATGAAAAATCGATGCGGGATATCAACCTTTTGATTCCGGAAATTGAAAAAAATCCCGATGAACCATATTATTATTTTCAAATGGCTCAGAGCTATCTCTGTATGCGGGAACATGAACGGTCCTTTGAATATTTCCAAATGGCACTGGAACGTAATCCGGCGCCGGAAGAGGATTACACCCGCATACTGGTATGCAATTACGGCAATATCCTGCTGGATGCAGGAAAGGCTGAAGAAGCATCCTCTTTGTTATCCTTTTATGAGTATTACAGCAATAATGCCGATTATTTATGTATGATCGGCGTTATGTATCTTCAGCGAAATCAACTCCTGAAGGCGTTGCCGGAGTTCGTCAAAGCCATCTCCGCCCCGTCGCGGGACTCCGTAGAATTAAGAGTTATCTCTTATTATATAGGCTATATTTACGAGTCTTTTCAGCAGAAAGATATTGCAAGACAACACTATCAAAAGTGTGGAGAGTTTGAGCCTGCATTAGAAGCTCTAGAACGAATGGGCTGCTAGATTGCAAAAGCGTCTCTTTCTCGAAACAACAAAATCCCCGCTCGATAAGATGCAGAAAAAGCGCCACCTTTAGGAATAGCAAAATCCCCGCTCTTATTGAGCGGGGATTGGTAGTTCATTATGCAATGTTCGTTAATACTCAAGCAATTAGCCAAGTAAGGACAGTGCCAACTGATTGCCCTGATTTGCCTGTGACAACATTGATGTACCAGCCTGCTGAAGGATACTGTTGTTGGAGTATTTAACCATTTCAGTAGCGATATCTGTATCACGGATAGCAGATTCAGCAGATGTTGTATTCTCAACAATGTTATCCAAGTTGTTGATCGTATGCTCAAGTCTGTTCTGGATAGCACCAAGATCAGATCTCTGCTGAGATACTAAGGACAATGCACCCTTGATGAATGCGTTCAGGGAGTTGAAATCCTGAGCTGTAGCAACAGAGTCAGGATTACCAGCATCCAGTCTCATGAAGGTATTCATGATCTTTGTAGCCATATCGGATGTAAGTATAGCGCTGTTGTAAGTATTAGTATCAGTATTGATCGTAGACCATGTATTAACAGAGCCTGTTGTCATCGATCCAATAATTACATTTGCCTTAGACTGTGTAAGCTGGGACTGTTTGTAAGTTGACATTGTACCAGTAACCTGGCCAGCTGTCAGATTTCTAAATGTAACCTTCGTATACAGCTTGTTGTTAATATTGTGAGCAAGACCAGCCATGCTCATGTTAGCGATGCTGATGTTGATGTGCTGACCAGCTTCTGCGCCAACCTGAAGGCCTTTGATGAAGGAACCGTCTAACAGGTTCATTTCGTTGAAAGTCGTTGTGCTCTGTACACGGTCGATTTCACTCATCAACTGTCCGATTTCAGACTGGATAGATGCGCGGTCTGATGTTGTAAGAGTACCGTTCTCACCTTTAACAGCCAGCTCGTTCATTCTCTGTAACATATCCTGAACTTCTGCCAATGCGCCTTCTGCTGTCTGTACAGTAGAAATACCATCCTGAGCGTTTGCAGATGCCTGTGTAAGACCTCTGATCTGACGTCTCATTTTTTCGGAAATAGCAAGGCCTGCTGCATCATCTGCTGCACGGTTGATCTTATAACCGGAAGACAGTCTCTCAGTTGATTTTGCCTGAGCGCTTGTTGTTAAACCAAGCATTCTGTTAGAGTTCATCGCTGTAATGTTGTGTTGTACTACCATATTATATTCCTCCTTGAATTTTATACGGCATCCATGCCGCATTGTTTTTTGGTTCGTAATGGCTCTCCGGCTCGTACGCTGCCATCGCTCCATTACTCAGTTACAAAGTAACTGTTGTTACAAAGTAACTGTTGTTACAAAGTAACTGTTGTTACAAAGTAACTGTTGTTACAAAG
>CAJTUC010000010.1:81334-107024 GCA_910579395.1 uncultured Lachnospiraceae bacterium
TTGTTACAAAGTAACTGTTGTTACAAAGTAACTGTTGTTACAAAGTAACTGTTGTTACAAAGTAACTGTTGTTACAAAGCTGTTTTTACTACTTCGTAACTTTTGGTCAAGTAAGTAATTAGCTTGCTTTACTTGTTATATATATCGGTGTTTCTCCGATTTACTTTAGGGTAAATTTGAATTTTTTTAAAATTTTTAATTTACCCATAAGTGCTACTTTTTGCTGTCATAAAACTGCGGTGATACATAATTGAGCTTATTCATGCTGTTATAATAATTTTTGCTCGCCCTTGTTTTAGACATCGCATTCTTGATTTCCTGAGCCTGCTTCTTGAACTGGCTGTCTGCCCGCATCTGATTGCGCATTCTGGCAGTATTAATTTTTACCACCTTATCGGTTATCTGCTGAATATAGTTCTGCATCTGTACGATTTCTGTCTGATAGGCGGACTTATTCGTCACGATTTCCGTACGAACCCTGTCGTACAATGCTTCGAATCCGTCATCGAGCTTCTCCAGCATCTCCGTATAGGCGCCGATTCTGTCCAAAGAAGCATCCAGCGCATCCATATTGAGAACTTCCTGCTTCAGGATTTCCGCCTGCTGCTCATTTTCTTTGATGATATCATCGAGTATCTGGTTCTTTTTCTCAAGACCCTGCAATAATATTTGTGCAATATTCTGACTCATGCCTGCCCTCTCTACGCCTGCCTGTTGCGTCTCATGACCTCTTTCCATGTATCTCTGACACTCCTCAGGTGCATATTGACCTCTTCCAAAATTTCCTTATCTTTTTTGATATTGGCCTCCAACAGCCGCCTGAGGAGATACACATAAATTCTGTCAAAATCCTCTGCGACTTTATATTGACGGTCCAGCGTATTCCGAAACTCTTCTATGATACGCTGCGTCTTCTTGATATTAACATGGGCCTTCTCAATTTCACCATTTTCAATTGCTATGATCGCAATATTACAGAACTTAATCGCCCCTTCATAAAGCATAAGCGTTATTTCCGCCGGTGAAGCGGTCATGATCTTATTATTTGTATATTCAGCAAAGGGATTGCGTGCTGGCATCGTCATTCTCCTCCTTGATCTTAACACACACCACTGTCAGTTATCAGCCCCCGAGTAGACTCGCAAGAGAACTGCTCCTGGATTCCAGTTTCGACATTGCAACTTCCATTGCGGAAAACTTTGCATACCACTTATCCATCATCGCATTCAGCTTTTCTTCCTGCTTCTTGATCTTATCGGTATAATCATCATACTCTGTTTTCATCTGCTTGTCATTATAAACCGTCATCGCACTGCTGAGCGTCGTACCTGCCATTTTCTTCGTCAGATCGTCATATAAATTCGTAGACAGCTTCGTAAAGAAACTCGTGACGGTCTCAGGATCGGATGCAATCATCGACTTCAAAATATCTTCGTTTGCTTTCGTCGTCGGATCATCCGGGTCGCCATCGATATGATAAGCATTCCTCTCATTGTCCGCTGCTTTAAAATATCCTAACGTATTGATTCCAAAATCCGAAAGGTACATCTTTTTGCCGTTTATTTCCACACCCTGCAGCAAAACAGATGCCATGCTGAAAGATACGGAACTTAACGTACTGTCTCTGCGGAGCAGCGAATCTTTGATCTTCTTCTCCCACTCCTCGACTTCACTGTCGCTCAAAGCATCTTTTTCCTCGGAAAGAAGCGGCTCATACCCTTTTGACGATTCCGCATTATATAAGGAATCCATCTCATTGATCAGCTTATTGTATTCCGAGAAGAAATTCTTGATCATGCTATAGATGCCGTCCGCATCCGTAGAAGTCGTCATCGTAATTTCTTTGTCCGTTACTTCCTGTGCCGTCAGTGTCAGGCCGTTTACATTAAACGTATTGGTCATAGATGTAAATTTAGCGCCATCGATCAAAATCTCTGCATCCTGCGCATTGATTTTGGTTCCTGCGAGCATGCCTGCATTATCATCCGGATTACCTGCAATTGCCAATGCTTTTTTCGCCGCTTCTACTTTCGCCTCAAATTGTGCCTGAACATCCTGCGCCAGTTTTGATGTAGACACTCCCATACCGTCAACATCATCTGGATCTCCGGCATCGGTTAAATATTCATTATTGGACGTTATTGTAGCTTCATTAGCTGCTATTTTATCTGCATTAGCGGCAATGGAAGTTTTATTCTTTCCAACTGTAAGGAATACATCGTTCAGCTTATTAATGGCTTCGACCTGCTCCTTCATTGCACTCGTTACAGTTCCATTCTTCTCAGCTTCCTCGTAAGCTTCCTTGAGTCCGCCCCCGCGTTCCTGAACATATGTGCAATTAGCGATAACATTACCATCCTTATCGAGGTAATTGCCCTGAGCGTCCTGTGAAAGCAGATTGCCTGCTCCATCCTCATAGCTGCCATCAGCCCTCTTCTTATAAAGAAGAGTACCGTCCGCAGCATAGTATTCGCCGGTCCCTGCTTTACTGCTGTCTAATTTCTCATAGACATTAAGGGCTTTACCATTCTCATTCCGCAGCTGATAATAAGTACCTGCATGTGCACTGTTTGCAAGGCCCTGTATTTCTTTATTCTCCAATTTGCCATAGACCACATCATTTATAAAATCAGATATCTCGTTATATGCGCCTTGTGCCGTATCATAGTCCGCCTTGGCAGTATCGTGTGCAGTCTGTGCAGCGGTAAGCGCAGCCTGTGCCGCATCTTTATCGGCCTGTGTTGCATCATTTGAATCCTTTATCGCATCATATGCAGCCTGTGCCTTTTGCAATGCGGTCTGCGCTTCTGTATATGCAGTCTTCTTTCCCGCTATTGTATCATATATGCCGCCAGTGCCGCCTGCTCCATACAAATCCGTCAATGCCTGAGAAATTGTTTTACCGGATTTCAGGGTTCCCAAAGATGACAAGGCACTAAAATCTGCGGCTGTCAGACTGTTTAACAGATCGGCATTATCCTGTGCTAATTTATCATTTGTATCCTTTAAGTCGGTATTCTGCTTTTTCAATTCCTCATTAGCTGCCAGTAAAGCGTCCAGACGTTTTGTGATTTCGGCCGAAAGATCGTTATAATAGTCTGTCGTATAGCTGCCGTCTGCATTCTGATAAGCCGCCCACTTCTTATTCTCATCACTTGCCAGATCGTCCTTAGACAATAAGCCCAACAATGCAAGCGCATTCATACCGCCTTCATCGTTCGCCACCAGATTGAAATTATTGGCTGCACCGGTATTCTTGGAACTGATAAAGATTCTCTGGTTTTCCTGATCATAATTTGCATTCAGTCCGGTGGTCTTTATCATGTTGACAATATCATCAATCGTCGTATTCTCATTAACATCAAAATCTACATATTGTCCCTGTGCGCCAAGAACTCTGAAGCTGCCCGTTACGGATTTTGATTTGTAATCATCTTTAAATACATCCATTCCTCTGTTATTACGCAGCTGAGCCAGGCTTGCAGCGCCGCTGAAATATACCCCGCTCTTTGAGTTCAATGCGCCGCTTGTAAGTCTCGCGCCTTTCGCAAGCTGGTTGACCATGACGCTCCTTACGCCATCCACTGCATCGTTACTCGTGATAACATTGATTGCATTCGTATTGGAGACTTTCGTTATTTTCTTCAAATACGAACCCTCATAACGCATATCGCTGAGCGTATTCGTATAGAAACTGTAAATCTTCGTATTCAGCGCTTTCCACGCATCCTGCTTCCAGCTCAGTTTCGTCTGTGCCTTCACGAGAGAATTTTTCTTAACGCTCTGCGCAGATACCAGTTCGGAAATGATACTCTCCGTATCGAGCCCGGAGAACATTCCTGTAATTCTAATAGACATCTGTCTTCCTCCTATCTTTTATAACTTCTCATCTACAAGGATTCCTGCAATCTCCCAAACCTTTGCGATCATATCAAGGGTCTTTTCCGGCGGAAATTCCTTAACAATTTCCTTTGTGTCCTTATCAACGATTTTAATCATGATTCTGTTCGTATCTTCATGGACACCAAAAATTGCTTCTTCTTTGCTGTTGATCTTGCGATTCATTTCTGCTATCGCTTTTTTCAAAGGTTCCGATGCTGCCTGCTGAGAATTTAATGCCTGTCTGGGGTTCCCGCCCGCATCCTTTTCCTTGTCGTTTCCGCTGCCGGCCTCGTCGTCTTCCGCTTGAGCCTTAACGATCGATGCCGTAGTAGCATCCACTTTAGCTGCCTGATCATCCGGCGAAACTTCCATGTCAACCGGCTGAACAGACTGGACTTTCGGTTTCACTGCATCCTGTGCCTGAAAAGTCATTACGCTGCTTAATGGTTCAAGTGCCATTGTTAATCACCTCCGTGTGATACTTTGTAATTGTTCCTTCTTTTTATTTTAGAATTTTTAGAATCGTCCCGACTATTTTTCGTAAAGAAAAATAGTCTCTTGCTGTATATATCGGAATATCGCGATAATAATTTAGGGTGCCGGAAATAAAATGGAAATAATTTTATTTAACTGCTGTTCATATGTATAACATTTTTTCACCTTTTGATATCCATTGAGTCCAATCCTCATGCGCTCTTTTTCGTGCTTCAGATAATAATCCGCCTTATCGACTAATTCTTCCGGTGTACGAAAAGTCACGATTTCCTTCCCTTCTTCAAACAGCTCAGGAATTTCCTCCTGATAGTTCGACAAGACAAAACCGCCTACGCTCATAATATCGAAGACCCTGAGCGGAACACCGCTCTCAATGCTTCGCATTGTAATATTCAAATTAATTTTACTGGAATAAAATATTTTAAATCCACCCGTCATTTGTGATACTTCCGGAAACCTCCGGATACCCTCCGGAACGATTTCATCACTTCTCGTATATAAATGAATATCATATCGTTCTGCCAATAGTTCCATCAGCAGCGTTCTTTCTATATGTGTCAGCTTCCTGGCCAGAAAATATTCTTTCAAAAGATATTCATCCGATAATTCATACGGTTTTGAATACACCTCAGGGCATACTTTTCTTATATAAGCGGTCAGTTCCGGTGTTAATAACATACCGAGTCTGTCCTGCCCATCCCACTGAAATGCGCTCCGTTCCATAATTTCAGAAAATATCTGACCGGCCTCATCAGAAAACCTTTCGCTATAACGATCATAGATATTATTGCTGTACAGACTTCCGACAAAAGACATATCACAACCATACTTCCTGATTTCTTCATCCGTAATGACCAGACTTTCTGTCCATGCAACATCCGCTGCCAAGGGCAGATAATATACATTCGTATATTCTTTCCGCCTCGCCATTTGATATTCTCTTTTATCAAAGAAAAAAAGATAACAATTATCATAACGTGGAATTACCGGGAGATACGTTTCGTACATAGGAGAATCCATTCCATAAACAGCGTATTTAATCTCCAGCTCCCAAGTCAGCCGTGCTATAACGGGCGCAAAAAGATTTGAAATAACGAAATCTACCTTGTTATTCATCAGAAAAGTTTTCAACCTTTTCTCTTCATCCTCAATGCTATCGACCGTTTCTATCGATTTCGGATACATTCCCGTCTCATGTCCCATTCTGTCCAATGCACACATAATGCTCGCAATCTGTTGATTCCCGCTTGCTATAAATAGTATTTTCATGGCAGTATATATGCCTCCTTTTCTAAATGAAAAAGTTTTCTAATCAAAAATTTTATGTCTAAAAAATTTCATTTTACTCTTGGCACTTTCCTCATTTTCCATTACACTGTTTCTATAACTACTATAACATAAAAAGGGAATAAAAAGGTAGCAGTTTATGGAAATTCTGATTTATCGATACAACAGCATATGTGAACCGGATATTATCCAAGTATTTGAATCCTTCGGCATCACTGTGCATAGAGAAGAAATGGAAATGTCTGACAAGCAGGTCACCCCCGCCCGCTGTGCTATGAAAATCACAGAATGGATTCTTTCACATAAACTCTTCTTCATATTCAGCGTCAACTTCTATCCCGCAATTTCCTATACATGCAGCCATTTCAAAGTACCTTATGTCTGCTGGAGCGTAGATAGTCCTGTCCCGGAACTTTTTTCAAATGCGCTGAAAAACGAATGGAACCGCATCTTTTTATTCGACAAAGCGCAGTATGAGTTTTTTCACCCCTATAATCCCGAGCACATCTATTATTTGCCTCTTGCCACAAATACAAAACGCTGGGAAAAGGTGATTCTTGATATGACAGAGGCAGATTACCGGAAATATGGCCATGATGTGTCTTTTGTCGGCTCTCTCTATTCCGAAAAATGCCGTTATGACAAGCTGCTTGAGAACAATTCTCTCTCCTCCTATACGCAGGGCTATGTAAACGGGCTGATACAGGCGCAGCTGAAAGTCTTTGGCTACAATTTCATCTATGATACGCTTTCCGAAGATGTCATACGGGAAATCGTTTCAGCGGACCCTTTTTTTTACAAAGGGCAGGATATCTTTCTCGATACGGACCGCTATCTTGTCGCACATCAATATATCGGCATGAAGCTTGCCAGTGTGGAAAGGCACGCAATCCTCTCCTCGCTGTCAGAGCGCTTTGATGTATCGCTCTATACCCGCAGTGATGCGTCCGGACTGCCCCGTGTCCATACAAAAGGGGGCGCCAGTACACTGACCGAAATGCCCAAAATCTTTCAGGCTTCCAAGATCAATCTGAATATCACCATGCGCCCGATCGAAACAGGGCTTTCTCTGCGTATCTGGGATATACTCGGCTGTGGCGGTTTTCTGCTCACCAACTATCAGGCAGAAATACCGGAATATTTTGAAATCGGCAAGGATTTGGAGGTATATGAGAGCACTGACGAGCTCATCCAAAAAGTAGACTATTATCTGCACCACGAAGCCGAAAGAATGAATATTGCCATACATGGCTATGAAAAAACGGCCAAATACCACACCTACGAAACGCGTCTGGCCGAAATGATACGGATTTTGAGCAATTCCTAACTTTTATGGAAATATTTCATTACCATACGCCATTTTTTAATAAAAAGACATACTCAATCTAGCGCGGCAGAAAATATCTCATCAGGCGATTCAGTTCTTCCTTTGTCAGCACATGTCTTTTTTCATAAAAATTCTTTCTTATAATATAATTGAATACAGGGAAGTGCTATAATCATCACTTCCCCATATCCTATAATAATTTCTATTATTTTTCAAGATTTCCCGACTCTTTCTTTCATCCCTGTCACTTCAGCAGATTCTGTAATGCATCCAGACCGTCCGTATTCATTGCTTCCTTATTGGAGTCCTGAATCTGCATATAAACTTCCTTTCGGTAAATAGGCACTTCTTTCGGTGCGCTGATACCGAGTTTCACCTGCTCTCCTTTGATCTCAAGCACAGTGACTTCAATGTTATTGTTGATAATAAGCGCTTCGCTCTTTTTTCTGGATAAAGCTAACATCTAATCACCTGCTTTCTTTTTATTGGCTTCTAGAATATCGTAAATCGGAAACTTCACCGGATATTCATCGCCTTCTACAATGACCTGTATTGCTGTTTTCTGTGCCGCGTTAATGACAATCGGTCCTTTCAGGTTGACAGACATCAGTTTCACGTCTTTCGGTACGGTCATCGTAACGAGCACCAGCATTTCGTCCGGATTCAATTCTCCAAGATTCTGCAGGATCTCATCATCGACTTCCGGATTATAGTCAGGGCATACCCGCAGCGGATCCATGACCGGCATTGCGAAACCGGGCTCCTGTAAAGACTGCAGCCAATGAATGGAATCAGTTCCTTTTTCCGAGTCATGAAGCAGCGCGAAATCCGTCAGGTCCGGGAATCCGACAATTCCTTTGGAGAATTTGATAATCCTGTCATCGTCTATTGTAATCTCACCGAATACTCTTGTCATTATCGTCATAAAGTTTTCCCTCTCTTATTAGATGTAATTCATCAGATTGGTCTGCATGATCTTACTCGTAGCCGCCAGCGCCGCCTCATAGGTAAGTTCCGAACTCTTGAGCTGTACGGCAACTTCCGTCACGTCTACATCTTCGTTAGCGCTCTGTAAATCCTTAAAGGTGGCTTTCTGGTTCATTAACCGATTCTGGATCAGCTCCAGACGGCTTCTTCTTGTACCGTTATCCGTAACTGCCACATTGGTATCATCGATATAACTCTGATATCTTGTAATCTGATTTTCGAACTTTTTCTGAACATTTTCTCTCACATAAGTATATGCTTTGTTGGCCGCATCGAGCTGTAATTGTAAATCCTTATATTCCGGCGTATCCTCCGCATATTCCTTCATCTTCGTTTCAATGTCTTTTATGGACGCTTCTACATCCTGAAGCTGCTTCAGATAGATTTTGAAATCATCCGCATCCCTTCTTGCACCATGTGTAAACACATCATGCGCAAGGGTATTTACCTGAATATCCTGATTAAAGCCCATTGCGTAATAGATATCCTGGTCCTGACCCTCAAGGTTGTATTCGATCACATTGCTCATAATGTCATCCACTACAGCCTGTGCATCTTCGACTGCTTTACGGGCTGCTGCGAGCTGTGTCGGTGTGCTGCTGCTATTCGACTCTACTATTCTCAGCTGTGCCTGTGCCAGATCCAGAGTATTCTTCGCGCCTTCCAAATCCATCGCGCGCTGTGCATTCTGCTGATCGCTCGCGATACAGTGGAAATAGTGGACAGGATTGATATCTCCTTCCTCCCAGGTGCTCTTGGAGTATTTGACTCTCACCTGCATATTTTCGTTAACCTTCAACGGGTCGTTATAATAATCTTCACCGAACACGATTTCACCGGTGGAAGGAATATAAGCCATCGTTGCAGTGCCATCGGCAACCGCCTTATAAGCATCCTCTGCGTTCTGGAACACCTGAATTCCGTTCGCCGCTGTCGAGTCGGCTCCTATGATTTCCAGTTGTAATGCCGTTTTCGTAACTGCCTGCCCATTTGCATCGAACGACTTTATTGTTTCATCCAGTTCATCGTAAGACAAACGGAAACGGTACAATGTTTTGTTCTCAATCTGTGTCTCATCACCTTTCACGCCGCCTGTCTGATTTTTCCAGTCCGTATAACTGATACTGGTAATATCTTTATAGCCCCGTGTTTCCTCGATGACATAGCTCTGTTTGTTTTCCGGATCCTTATTAAATTCCTTGATATTCTCTTCGGTAAAGGTAATCGGCGTATCGGTTCTGAAACCGGAAAATACATACCGTCCTGCATAGTCTACGTTACCGCTTGCATAAAATTCCGTTGTAAGGGCATTTATCTGTGTTAAAATAATATCCAGATCTGCCGATGTCAGAGATTTCTTGGAAGCATCCTCAGCCTGCTTATAAAGGTCTGTCAGCACATCGCCCACCGTATTCAGTGCATCGCCGGTGATAGAAAGCCAGCTGTCCGCATCCTCCGAGTTCTTATCATAATACTGCGATACCATCGTTACATTGGTACGGAGACGCAAAGCTCTGATCGCCACAACAGGGTCATCGGAAGGCCTTGTAATCTTACTCTGATTCGTCATCTGATTGCTCAGCTTATCTTCCAGTATCTTGTTCTGATTAATATTATACAGCGAATTATTCCGCATGATTCTGTTCGTTATTCTCATAACACTACCATCCCTTTCTAAATTAGCACTTCAACCGCCATCCAATTTTTCTCTATTTCACACTGACCGCCATACTGCCTCAAACCGCCTATGCTGTGAGCCTTAGAACTTCTCTTCACACTAGACGCCAGTCTGTAAAATTAACCTGTCATAAATTTCCGTCAGAGTAGAGATCATTTTAGAAGCCAGCGTATAGGAATTCTGATATTTTACAAGGCTGACCGCTTCTTCATCCTCATCCACACCTGAAATGGAAGTCCGCTGATTGTCGATACTTGTCTCCAAACTCAGGTAGGTAGTATAGAATGTCTCCGCATTCTCGCCGTTCAGAGCCGCGTCCGAAAGTACACATTCCAGAAATCCTCCCGCATTCCTTCCCCGGAAGTTGAACTGATTCACATCATTCATCATGGAAATAACTTTCTTAACCTGCTCGCATTCATCCACACCCGCAGTCGGATCAAATCTCGTTCCGAGCAGGGAAGCATCTTTCATAATTTCTTCGGCAACTGCGAAATTGCCCGCCGTAATATGATAATATCCTTTATCATTTACTTTACCTTTATCATTTCTTGTCACACCGTTCAGCCAGCCCTCTGTATACTGGCCGCTTTCCGTCAGGAGATTACCTGTCAGAAGAATACCTGCATCCTCACTCTTCTCGGTAACGCCTTCCGTGAAAATATCGTTGACTGCCTTCGCGAAATCGCGGATCCATTCATTCATCTGTTCCATATAATAGGGAATTCCCTGATAACGAACCTCGGCCCCGATGGATGTTTCTGAACCTATCTTGCCGTTCACGAGCGGCATATCGCTCTTTTTATTATCGATAATGAAAGAATAATTACCGTCTCCGTCGTAAGTCCACTCGGTATAATAATAAATCTGATTGCCGATATTAATCTTGCCGCCCGTATCTGAGAGCGTACACTTGCTCATATTTCCAAGGTATTCTGCATCTGTATGGATGACAACCCTGGTTGTATCAATATTATAATAGAGCCCCTCTACCTTACCATTAAAATACTCGCCGTTATTACCGTCGCGCATCTGTATCAGGCCGCGCAGTTCTCCACCCATAGATTCATTATACAGGCCAAAGTCTATACCGTCCGTCCATCGAATATCATAAAGTCCGTCAATATCCGACTGGTTCACTTTCTCTTCTGTTTTCCTTGCAATACATTCTAACTGTCTGTAATCATCCGAATCCACCAATACCTGCCCGCCGGCAATTCTGACGATCAGTCTATTCATATTCGAAGGTTCTCCGGCCTGATTCAAAATCGGCAGTTCTTCCGTTGATATATCAACGATGCCGGACAACTGATCCAGCAGGACATCTCTTTTATCCCGCAGTTCATTGGCAATAACGCCCGTCTGCTCGATAACATTGATCTGTTTGTTGACAGTTGCAATATCCTGTGCGATAGAGTTGATCTTGTCAACGCGCATCTTGATCTCATCGTTGACATCCGCCTGAAGATTCTGCAGATTACCGTACATATTGTTAAAGTAATCCGTCAGGTTCTTTACGGTAGATACGAACTCTGCTTTGGTGGAAGTAGAACTGCTGTTCTTCGTAATCTCTTCCAACGCTGCGCTGACCTTATCATAAATTGTCTTAAATCCGGATATCTTATCATCCGTCAGATAGTTCTCTATCATACGCATATAATATGCTTTAATATCATATTCGCCCAGTCTCGTCTCATTCTCCCGATACTTGACATCATAAAAGCTGTCGCGGATACGCTCAATTGCAATCGTCTCAACACCGGCTCCCGCACATCCGTATGTCGCAAAAACACGCAATGCCTGTGCCGCTTCTGTTGTAACTGCCTGACGGCTGTAGCCCAGTGTATCGACATTACTGATATTATTGCCCGTCGTATTGAGTGCCGCATTCGCAGCTCTGAGTCCTGATGATGCTATTGTTAATCCAAAAAATGTAGATGGCATGTATTTTCTCCCCTTCCGCTGTCAAAATCGTTCTCAATTTCCCGGAAGAATGCCAACAGGCATTCTTTCGGCCGAACATGGTTCATGGTCAGCCCGTTATCGGCCCAGTGTTGTCAGAATATGCTCCAGCATTTCGCTGACAACGTTAATATAACGGCTGGAAGCATTATAAGCATTCTGGAACATGATCATATTGGTCAGTTCCTCATCAGAGGATACACCGATGATCTGTTCTCTCGCATTAAACAAAGAATCGACCGTAACCGTCTGGCTCTCCATGATATCTCCGAATACGGAACCGGTATTCGCTACCTGAGAAACCAGATTTTTATAATAATCTACGAAACAGACAGGCGTCTGTACGTTTGGATTCAAAGTATAAATTGCTTCTTCGAAAGCCTTTTTCAGCTTTTCCGCCGTCGCATTGTCTTCTGAGCTGTCTGTCAGCCTGAAACCGAGCAGTGTCGGGCTCTGGCGGAGTTCAATGTTAATCTCGATATTGGAAACATTCCATCCCAGTTCCACGACCGTTCCATCCGGCAGTTTACAAGTGGAACCATCCGCCACAATCTGTTCAAACAGCTGATACGGATTGCCGTTCGCATCGCGAAGATATGTAGAATCGGGATAAGATGCAGATTCCAGTTCTGCCGCTTCTTTCAAAATTCCGTTGATCTTCGTAACTACTGCATTGATCAGCTGGTCAAATTCCGCCTGGACATTCATGATGATGGACTGTGAAATATGCGTATCATACCAGCCCGCCTTATATTCTCCATCCGGATTGATATCTTTCAGTTCCTGCGCTGTCGCTCTGTGATCGCCGCGGGCCAGAAGCGTGCTTTTCAGGGAACCGATATCCGTATTCGTAATAGAGGAAATCGGCCGCTCCAGATCAAATACCCGCGCTGATTTCAGCGCATCTTCTGTCAGATATTTATTGCCATATTCATCATAGCTGTAATTTGCCAGCATTTCCCAATAGGGAGTATAAAATCCGGTCTTCGGGTCTTCATGAAGGGAAATGGTATTGACAAGTCCGCCTTTTACCAGATCAACGCCCTCCATCTGAACACTCAGATAACCAAATGAATCTTCATGATAGGAAATGGATGCCATCGTCGCCAGTTCATCCAACAGATAGTTTCTCTGGTCCCGCAGGTCATTGGCATGTTCTACGCCGCCTTCTATTCTGGCAATCTGACGATTCAGCGCTTCAATCTGCTGCGCATATTTGTTAATCGTTTCCACATCCTGCGCTACCGACTGATTCATGTTATCCTGATATTCTTCCAGACTGGTATAGACCGCCTGTGCTTTCGTAATGAACTCATTAGCACGCGTCACGAACAGATTCTGATTTACCGCCAGTGTAGGATCCTTGCTCAGTTCTTCCACCGCCGTCCACAAATCCGTTACCGCTATGGAAAACGCATGGCCTTCATAGGATTCACCAAGTACATCTTCGATTTCCTCTAATGCACTATAAGCAACATCGTAAAAAGCGCTTCTGCCCGATTCACGACGATAATTTTTGTCCAGAAAATAATCTCTTATCTGTCTTGTTTGGGAATAGTTGACACCCAGACCCAGCTGCTGCCAATTGGGCCGGCCCTTAGAAATTGTGTTATAGGTTCTTGTTGCCTGAGACACCTGCTGTCTTGTATAGCCAACAGTGTCCAGATTAGACATATTATGCGCTGTCGTATTCAACGCATTATTCGAAGTTTGTAATCCTGATACGCCCAGATAAAGGCTTCCCATTAATGACATAACGCTACCATCCTTAACAATTTTTCTTACTGTTTTGCATCAAATGATTTCCGCTCAATACCGATGATATCGCCGGTATTATAGGCGCCGCGGTTGTAGTTAGCAGTCTCCGGCGCCGCCTTCATAGACTGGATAAGATTCATATTGAACTGCACCATTTCCAGCGCATTCTGAATCAGCTCCCGGTTCTGCCCGTTGACTCTCGCCACATTTCTTACAACTGACTGTAATGCATCAGAAGCCGCTGCCAGTTTCTGCTGTTCCTCCGGTCTCTGTTCGAGCATTTTGATCAAATCTGCAATTTTTAATTTTGTAACATCCTTGTTAAGTACATTCGCTATATCCTGTACAGCCTCATTTCTAATCGTATCCAAATGGTTGATTCTGCTCACGATAAGCTGTTCTTCATCCGTGATTTTTGCTAACTGGTCTAAATCCTCTGACACAATGACCTGCGTCTTCTGCATGGATAAATTTAACAAATTTTTGTATTCTTCGCTTTCCTTTCCCAAAACGTCTATCAAGTCTTCCATTAAACTTGCCACGCCGTATCCTCCATGCTCCACTTTATGCGGTCTAAGTTCAGATGAAGAATGCCCGTTTTAATGGCACTCTTCGATGTGAAGAACTTCTTGACGAAACATCCTTTGACGCGACTCCTCAGAAGTTCTCCTCACACTCTTACAAACCGGAAATCTCATCATACTGCTGTAATAATTTCTCTGCAAAACTTTCGCCGCTCACATGATAAGTCCCGTTCTCGATTCCGGCCCTGAGAGGAGCTATCAGTTCTTCTCTGATATCGCTGCTCGCATCCACCGCCGCTCTGGCTACCTGAATGTCCCTGCCGATGCTTGAGATCTGTATTTTGTCGGAAGCGCCGGCATTCTGACCTGCAGGCGTTCTGACCGCTTTGTTTGTGTTATATAACTGTTGGACCTGAGTATATGCTTCAATACGCATAAAAACCCCTCCTTCCTGTCCATCTCTGTATTTTCATGAATCGCTTCATTCTACATACAATCTTTGCCCGCTTCAGCAGACATCAATTTACTTTTGTCATCTGTTATTAAATGTATCGGATGATTTTGCAAAGACTTTAGAGTTTCCCGCATTTTTTCTTCATCATAAATATTCGGCGGCCATGCGGCACAGTTTTCCGCAGGTTTCCTCGCCCCATGAATATGAGGACATATACCGGCCGTCAAAAGAAGTATCTTTGATATTCTTTCCGCCCAGCACCTCATAATAATCACACGATATTTCATCCCTGTTCACATGACAGCTTCCCCTCCTGTTACTGAAAATATCGGCAACACCATGTTCCCTGAACGTAGCATTCAGATAAATGACAGCCTTTCTGTACAGACACTTTACTTTATCGTCATATCCCCTGCCCTCCCAGAGCAGGTCAATACTCTTTTTCATCGTCACTTCTCCGCCGCTGTCGATACAGATTGCAAACAGTTCTTTGGCCTTCTGATTGGCAAATTCGAGCAGGTGTCCGTCAACAAAAATATCAAAATCGCCAAATGTCTGAACCGCTACCCTCTTCTGCAGCCTGCCGGAGAGATATCTCACTCTGTCTATCATCTGCATAACATCTGCATTATTAAAGGGCTTCATCAAAAAATAATCCGCACGAAGGTCCAAAATGACCGCTTTTAAAAACTCCTCATAGCCAGTGACATAAATGAGAATTATTTCAGGATTGAGTTCCCGCAGCTTTTCCCCGAGCGCAATTCCGTTCATACCCGGCATCCGGATATCCAACAGGGCAAAATCGACCACATGCTCTTCCGCATAGGCAAGAGCACTCCCGGCGCTGTCAAACTCCCCTTGCAGGTCAATGCCTGAAGCATTCCCAAGCTCCTCTTTGAACTGCTTCAGGCTCCACAACTCATCATCTACTATGATCGTTCTTATCTTCATGGCAATCATCACACCTTTCTGCCAAAACAGGAATATGCAAAGTTACCACTGTGCCGACGCCCGTATAACTTAGTATATCCATACCTCCGTTTACCATTTTTTCCATACGATATCTGACGTCTGAAAGTCCTCCTGCTTTCTTTCCGTCTTCTCCGGGCGCCGTGCCGCATTCCGGCATCTCAAATCCCGTTCCGTCATCCTCCACCTGAACGATATATTCCTGTGACATCCGACAGCTTCTGACCGTTATCGTCCCTTTTTTCCTGCCTCTCTGCAGACCGTGTCTGATTGCATTATCCACAAGCGGCAGCACCGACAGCGGCGGAATCCTGAAATCCTTTTCCCACAATTCCGTGTTGAACACGATCCTATCACCGAATCTTAATTTTTCCAGATTCACATAGGAAAATACACAATCCATCTCTTCCCTGAAAAGGATATTATCCTGTTTCTCAAAAGAACCAATGACCGTCCTTAAATATCTCGAAAGATCATAAATCCTGTCATAAGCCAGCTCCGGGTCGGTCCTGACTGTGATTCGGACAGCGCCCAACGTATTAAAAAGAAAATGCGGATTCAGCCGGCGAATCACGTCTTTCCTTTCCTGTTCCATGATACCCTTCATTATTTAATCATTCCCCTTCCAGGACCCGGAAATCTGCAGCAGCACAGACCTGATATCTTCTATGCGATACGGTTTGACAAGATATCCGTTCACTTTAACGGACATCTCTTCTACAATCTGCTTATCAAGGATATCCGCCGTCACGGCAATGATCGGCAGTCCGCTGTCATTCCTTCCCATGCTCCTGATCTTCCCGACTGCTTCATATCCGCTTATGCCGGGCATATGGACATCCATCAGGATCACATCATAATAAAATTCTTCCGACTGCCTGAAAATCTCCAACACTTCATCGCCGTCATATGTTTTATCTGCGGCAATGCCCATTTTTTCCAAATATCCGCACAGGACTTCCATATTTGCATCTTCATCTTCCGCGACCAGCGCTCTTTTGATGGAAACCGGTTCCTCTCCAACGGCTTCCCCGGACGCTCCCGACGATTCATACAGGACATCATCTCCATCCACTTCCAGTACTACTGTTACCGTTGTTCCTGTATTTTTCTTTGTCTCAATTCGTATCGTTCCATGAAGCATCTCTACCAGACGCTTCGTCAGGGCCAGGCCAAGTCCGCTCCCTTCCGCTCCTCTCTTTCGTCCTTCCCGCTTATAGGATTTCCATACATCGACAAGAAATTCTTCTTCCATGCCGATTCCCGTATCCGACACTTCCAGCAGAAGCCGGACCCTTTTTTCCTCCTGATACAGTTCTCTCATATGACAGACTACCTGTCCGCCACCTTCTGTATATTTCAACGCATTGGAGATCATGTTGATGATAATCTGCTGGACGACTGTTCTGTTCACATATAGATATTGATATACCGGTTCCCCAAAAAGAAACTGTAACCGGATATTCCGCCTCTCTGCCTCCTGTGCAAAAATCCCTTGAGGATATCTTGCAAGTTCCTCCAGCATAACTGCCTCTATTTTCCCAACGCCATGACCTTCCAACGCGGAAATATCCAGAATGCTGTTCACAAGATTCAGAAGATATTCCGCGGAAAGAACGGCATTATCCAGATATCCACTCTCCGGATGCCACTCCTCCCGCAGCAATGTCAGACTACCATAGATGCTGGTAAGAGATGTTCTGATTTCGTGGACAAGATATACGATCCGTTTCTGCAGAATTTCTGCATTTTCCTTCTGCTGACCGGATCTGCTTCCGTTGTTTTCTCTCCGGACTTCCCGATTGAAAAAAATTTCGGTAATATCCTCACAGAAAACAATGATATTTTCTTTCTGTTTACTGGACTTTTCAAAAAAAGTATTCCTGATAAAAGTAATTTTCTTATGATATAAGCCGTTCGCAATCTTCAAACTGCATATTACAGTATACTTCTCCTGAACGGTCAATGCGCCGAGGACCCTGATCAATTTCATATTCTCGTGAAATTCTTCTTCGCTGCCGCACAGCTTTTCGCACAGTCCTCTCAGGAAATCATCGTATACGCCTTCTTCCGGTATGGCATATGGTAAATTCTGCTTCCCATATTCCCGTACATATGTACCTTTTCTTACATTAACAAACAATATGAAGTCAAAGATTCCTTCCGGTAAAATAAGATTGACCGATTTCGCCGTCAAACGGTCTTTCAAAAACTTAAGCATATGGAGTTTTTCTAATAACATTCATTTATTTGATAGTGAATCAGAATATATAAGAATATTATAAAGGACATAAAAAGGAATGCAAGCCTTAGCAAAGCCTGCACAGATACAAATTTTGCCCGATTTTCGTCAATTTTTACTTTTACCGAATTACACCTTTCTAGATCAAAGCTTTTTCATAAACCCTATATCCTCTTTCGCGATTGCCGGATCCATTTCCTCCCGGAGCAGATACATATCCGGTCTGTTTTCATGAAGCCATTCGGAAACCGCCTGATATTGGATCACACCTTTTCCAAGCGGTACCCCGTGATATCCGCCCTTTTCATCAAAATAAAAGTCCTTGATGTGCATCGCTTCCACATATTCTCCGACATTATCAAGCCACTCCCGCCAATAAGCATACTGGTCTGTCGTATCCGGGTACTGCAGCAGATTGGAGGCATCAAAGATCAACCGCAGATGCTCCCTGTCATTCACCTGTTCCAGTACATCCTTCACCGCTTCCAGATTTTCAAGCGGATGCCAGTATACCGGTTCGATCGCCAGTTTCACATCGAGGCGCACCGCTTCCTCCACAACACGCTTCACACTGTCCAGCATATAAGGATACCATTTGGCTTTTTCTTCCCGGTTCAAATGCGGATAAGCGGTCTCTGTCCCGACCACTTTCGCGCCTATTTCCCGGCTGTAAGCCAGACATTTTTTCAGTGTGCTCACGGCATGGCTGCGGACTTCTGCATCGGGATTCCCCAAATCCATATAACATCCGAAAACGGGAATTTCCACTTTCCATTCTTCGAAAGCCCGCCGAATCCTTTCCAGATGTTCTCCGGTAATGTCTTCATAACTGTCGATGCCGGTAAAAACTTTGGGCAGTGCGAGCTGCGCCGCTTCATATCCTTCCCTGTGCAGCGTTTCGGCTGCCTTTTCAATTTCCATCTTTCCATAATCATGCGCTCTCACGCCAATCTTCATTCCGATACCTCCATTTTCTCACAGCCTGCTGCATTTGAATCCGAACACAGTCCGCAGCATTCGCAGGATGAATAAATTCGTCTTAATCCAAATGGAACAGCGGTTTTAAATCAATCGACACCGGGCTGTTGTCCGGATTCGTCTCCATAATATCCGCCATGAAATCCCACCATTTCCGATTGATTGCCGTATCCGCGCCTTTTGCCCAGAGTTCTTCATCTTCAATCTCAATATAGCCGAACAGTGTCAGCGTTTCTTTATCCAGAAAAATGGAATAATTTTTTCCGCCATGCTCATGAATCATGTCCTTCATCTCCGGCCAGAGTTCGTTATGGCGTCTCTCATATTCCGCCTCCTGCCCAGGGTATAGTTTCATTTTAAATCCTTTGATCATACAATCTGCTCCTTTCTGTATCCGGTCATAAAATTGATGTACAATGACGTACAATCTTCTTTTTTTATTATAAAGTGTTTTGTTTTTATTGTAAAATATAAAAATAAAATGTTGTCTGCAATATTGTCTGTAAACTTGGTCGAAATTGCTGTATTTTTGAATGAAAGCAATCTATTAGAAAAATGTCCAATTTTGTATAATGGATTATATATCTTATTGTGAAATACGCAAAACATTTTTAACAGGAGGGCTGATTATGCAGTTGGAATTTAATAAGGAACAGATAGAAAATGTCATCGACAGGATCGTGGACAGGACCATGAAAATGGATCTGACATGGGACTGGCCCTGCGGCGTTGCTTATTACGGCATCAGCGAGGCTTATGAAAAAACAGGAAACGAAAAATATCTGACGCTTCTAAAAGACCGTGTAGATGAACTGATCTCACTCGGCCTGCCGAAAGTATGGACGGTAAATGCCTGCGCGATGGGACATTGTCTCGTATCGCTGTATCAGGCCACCGGCGAACAGAAATACTGGGACCTTGTTATGAGTAAAATTGCATACATACAGAAAGATGCTCTCCGCTTCGGCGACAGTGTGCTTCAGCATACGGTTTCTGCCAAAAACGACTTTCCGGAGCAGGCATGGGCGGATACGTTATTTATGGCTGCCTTCTTTCTGTTAAGAGTCGGCGTGATCAGCAAAGACGAAGCGATGATCGATGACGCTCTGAACCAGTGGTACTGGCACACCAATTATTTGCAGGATGAAAATACGGGCTTCTACTATCATGGCTATAACAATATTACCAAAGACCACATGTCCGGTATATACTGGGGCAGAGCCAATGCCTGGGCTGCTTATACGATGTCAAAGGTAGGAAGCGTGCTTCCGGAATGCTATCTCTACCCGAAATATCTGGATGTGGCAGGTTCCCTGAATGACCAGCTTGCTGCGCTGAAAACAGTCCAGACGGAAAAAGGTCTTTGGCGAACGGTCCTGAACGACGAAGAATCTTATGAAGAGATTTCCGCTTCCGCAGGAATCGCTGCGGCGATGCTTGAGCGGGGCAATCCATTGCATACCCGCCATATCAACCTTGCCATCAAGGGACTTCTCGACAATATCAGCGAAGACGGCCGCGTCATGAACGTATCCGGCGGAACGGCTGTTATGAAAGATATCGATGGATACAGAGGCATTTCCAGACGTTGGATCCAGGGCTGGGGTCAGGGTCTTGCACTTGCCTTTTTCAGCAGCGTATTGGTTTCCGATTCCATCGCAAAGGATGGCGCGCTCTAAAATGGATAAATATCTTTTTACACCGGGAGGCAATGTAAGCCCGAAAGATTTCTATACGGAGGAACGCGGTTTCGGATTTATCACCGAACAGGTCATGGAAAATGTGCCGCACCTCATGCTGCCTGAATTGAACGGCGGTTTTATGCCGGTTCCCTGGTACCGCTTACTGGAGCCGACGCAAATTGAACAAAATGACTGCGGGTGCATCGTCCGCCGGACAAAAACTTCTGCAGAAAATCCGGTACAGCACACAAATTTGAATGGATGCGGAACCGATACAGCATCGGAAAAGCCCCGACAGACTCCGCTCCGCTTTAAGTGTCATGTAAATGCGGAAGGCAGTTATCGCGTCAGGGTCATTATCCGTGCGGCGGAAAAAATATCCGACATCCGCATTTTTATAGGAAGGCGCACACTGACCGCCTGGCAGAAAACGCTTTTGCCGGGAGAAACGCTTACCTGCGAAATGTACACGGAAGTCTGCGGCATCATACCGCGGGGACAGGAAAAAATATATCGGAATCTCTGCATCGAAGTGAGCGTTACTGCGGACAGTCCCTGCCTCAGCGAAATTGAGATCGAGCCCGTGCAGTGCCCGGTGATCTATATTGCGGGTGATTCTACCGTGACCGACCAGTCAGCAGAATATCCTTATTCACCGGAAACAAGCTACGCGGGCTGGGGACAGATGCTTCCCTTTTATATCAATGGAGAAATGACCGTCTCCAATCATTCCCATTCCGGGCTGACAACAGAAAGCTTCCGGGAAGAAGGACATGCGGCGGTTCCTTTTGCCCGCTGTAAGCCGGGAGATTATATGCTCTTTCAGTTCGGTCACAACGATCAGAAGCTGATGCACTTAAAGGCACAGGATGGCTACCGCGCCAATCTGGAGGCCTATATTGCCGAATGCCGTGGGAAGGGCGTCCATCCACTTCTTGTCACCCCGGTAGCGCGGAATACATGGCGGGGAAGTGACGGGCAGTACAACGATTTATTGCAGGAGTATGCAGATGAATGTCTCGAAATCGGCAGACGGCTTTCCGTTCCGGTTCTGGACCTTCATCGGCTGAGCATGGAATTGATTCTCCATTTGCAAAAAGAAAATGCCAAGAGATACTTCTACCCGTCCGACTATACACATTATAATGATTTCGGTGCAAAAAAGATGGCCGGAATGATTTGTTCGGAAATCAGACGTACCTGTACGGAAGGGGCTTATCAATGGCTGGCTTCCCAGATTGTGGAATTCCCTGACGAATGGCCGGAACCAGCCTTTGTGGAACCGCTGCAAAGACCGGAAGGGTTCACGATGGAGAATGAATCTGCAGAGTGGGAAGACCCGGACAGACCTGCCGATTTACTGCTTCGGGCAGAAGCGCTCGATATGGTCATCAAAAGGGCCGGCTTTTTTATCACAAATGTTTATAATGATTTCTTTACGGATATCATCGGCCACGAGTGGTATGCCGGTGCGGTGGAATGTGGCCTGCAGAATGGAATCCTGACCGGAGAAGACTGCAAACACAAACTGTTTCGCCCACTGGAACCGGTAACGCTTTTGGATTTTGCCGTTTTCCTGATGCGGGCCTACGGAAGCAGGAAAACGCTTCCTACAGTACAACCATGTCCTTATGACGGTACTGTCAGAAAAGATCTGCGGTCTTTGGTATCAGCTGCCTGCCAGCTGAGCGTACTTGCAGCAGATGGAACGGATGCTCTGGATGAACCGGTTTCCCGTAAACAGGGCTCAGACATATGCCGAAAACTGAAGATCATGTAAAAGTGCAGGATACAGCTGCATTCCGGGAATTTACCTTGTAAATTCTTACAATAGCTATCATTTTAATAAAGTAATATGGGAGGAATTCAAAATGGGAAAAAGAAAAGGCGGCTTTACGCTGCCAGGCGAATCAGGTTATGAAGAACTGACTTTAAAACTGGCGGAAAAATGGGGAGCGGATGTAATCCGGGACAGCGACGGCACAGAACTGTCGGAAGATATCATTCATGCCGGCTACGGTATATACTCTACGCTCTGTATTATCCGAGACCATAACGAGTGGGCCGCGCAGAATCCCGACAAGCTGCAGCAGACTTTTTTGTGCACCGCACCCGTAACAGCCATACCAGATGAAACAAAAGATGGCAGCCAGAATACCTCTCTTACGATAAGGCTCATGGAAGATTTTTTTGAAGAGCAGTTTGCAGTCAACGACTGTCAGGCTTCCATGAAATACTGGCAGGTCTATGACAGAACATCCAATCTGTTGATTTCTTCGGATAACTGGAGTTATGATGGAGAAAACGGAACCGTTACGATTCAAAAAGCCATTTCCTGGCATAAGTATACGGTCAGCTTTCTCGCCTATCGAATCTGGGAAGAAATTTCCATGTACAATCACACGACCAACAACTGGGATAAAGAACATCTGATGCAGATCGACCCCCGATATCCGGAAACGCGCGAATACATGACCGGCTGGCTGAAAAACTGGTGCGAATCCCATCCCGATACCACTGTTGTCCGCTTTACTTCCCTGTTTTATAATTTTGTGTGGATATGGGGTGCCCATGAAGAATGCCGTTCCCTTTTTACGGACTGGGGCTCTTATGATTTCACAGTAAGCGACAGGGCGCTTGACGAATTTGAAAAAGAATACGGCTACGCCATGACGGCGGAAGATTTCATCAATCAGGGGAAACGGCATGTTACCCATATGCCGGGCGATGACCACAAAAAAGACTGGATGAAATTTATCAACGACTTCGTAATCTCTTTTGGTAAAACGTTGATCGACATCGTACACTCTTATGGTAAAAAAGCTTATGTCTTTTATGATGACAGCTGGGTAGGAATCGAACCCTATAACGGCAGATTTTCGGAATTCGGATTCGACGGATTGATCAAATGCGTCTTTTCCGGTTTCGAAGCAAGACTCTGTGCGGGCGTAGATGTTCCGGTACATGAACTCAGACTGCATCCCTATCTGTTCCCGGTAGGCCTCGGCGGCGCTCCTACTTTTATGGAAGGCGGAGACCCCACAACGGAGGCCAAACGCTACTGGAACCGGATCCGAAGAGCGCTGCTTCGCTGCTCCATTGACAGAATCGGGCTGGGCGGCTACCTGCATCTGACCGAAAACTTCCCGGATTTCTGCGATTATATCGAGCAGCTTACCGATGAGTTCCATATGATTCAGGATTTCCATGCAGAGGGAAAGCCTTTCTGCCTGAAAACTAAGGTTGCCGTACTGCATTCCTGGGGTGCGCTGCGTTCCTGGACGCTTTCGGGCCATTTCCACGAAACATGGCAGCATGATCTGATTCATATTAATGAATCACTGTCCGGTCTGCCAGTCGATGTTTCCTTCCTCTCCTTTGAGGATGTAAAAGCAGGCAGACTAAAAGATATCAACGTTGTCATCAATGCCGGTTATGCCGGAAGTGCATGGAGCGGCGGCGATGCCTGGAAAGACGATGAACTTGTGGAAATCCTGACAGAATGGGTACATAAAGGAGGCGTTTTTCTTGGCGTCAACGAACCTTCTGCCGTCACGGGATATGATACTTTCTTCCGGATGTCCCATGTACTCGGCATCGACGAAGATACCGGCGAAAGAATCTGTCACGGCAAATGGCAGTTCAAAGCAGAAGATCTGAACGGTCTCGTTCCGCAGGGAACAACGCTTTCCGCCAGACCAAACCGCTATCTCACGGATGGAAAGGCAAATGTCTTGTTAGAAAAAGACGGAGAACCGCTTTTAACGATTCATGATTTCGGAAAAGGAAAAGGCATCTACCTTTCTTCCTTCGAATTTACACCAGCGAATACCCGGCTGCTCTACCAGCTGATTCGTTTCGCAGGCCGCGAAGGCATCACCGGAATCTATATGACCGACAATCTCCATACGGAATGCGCTTACTATCCCGAAAGCAGGACCTTAGTCGTGATCAACAACAGCGATACCGTGCAAAAAACCTCTGTGGAAACTCACGCGGGAATCAAAGAACTGACACTCGAACCCTATCAGACATTGTTCTTAAATCTATAGAAGTCATTATAGAAATCTGATTTCTTTACAACAACTTCAAAAGACCGAATCGCTCCAAGGCGATTCGGTCAGACAGAGGAGATTTGCACTGCAAATCGATAGAAGTTCTTAGTCCGCGTTCTATGCGGGCTTAGAACTTCTCTTTGTCTTATGCTTTAGAACTTCTCTTTGTCTTATGCTTTTAAACTTCTCTTAGTATTATGGTTCCGGATACATCCACCCGGAATATTCCAGAATAGACATACTCTGCGCCTGCTGCTTATCCGACTGCAGCATCCAGCGCCTGTACTCCCTCGGTGACTGCTGCATCATCCGATAAAAATAACGATTGTAACTGGAAACAGACTGAAATCCGACCGCTTCCGAAATGCTCAGAATAGAATCCTCCGTACTGCAAAGCAGGCTGCAGGATTTCTGAATACGGGTGTTATTCACATAATTCAGGGGAGAAATCTGCATGATTGAATTGAAGATTCTCCGAAAATGCGTTGGGCTCCAATGACACAAATCTGCCAAGAACTCCATGCTGAACTGCTTCATATAGTTGTTTTCAATATAATCCAGGGCCGGCGCGATCGACAACGGACTGGCTGACTCTGAGAAGCCCCCTCTCTCCATTTTTCCGTCTTCCTGCGACTGGATACGGTAAATTTCAATATATAAAGAAAGCATCAGTCCTTTGGCAGAGTACTGATACCCCTGCTTCTCTTCCTGAAGTTCTTTGATGATCAGTGTAAGCAGCTGATAAACAGCCGGGTAATGCGCTTTGTTCAATATATATTTAAAATTCTTGAACGCATAAGGCTGCAGATCATAATTTCTCCATGTTGACGGCAGGGAATGAATAAAAAGCCCGCGGGGGTCCATATAAAGATACGACCAGAGACTAAGGCTCTCCGCCCCCGGCGTACTGTATGTAGAATGCGGTACATTCTGCGGAATAATGGTAATATCCCCTTCCCGAAATGGAAGCGTTTCCCCGTAAAACTTCATGAAACCGCCTTCTGAATGACAGATACCGATTTCCAGGCAATTATGGAAATGCAGTCTGTCTCTCGCCACATTGGAAATTCGCCAATGCTCCCCGGAAAGCAATAATGCCGGAAAATGGGGAGACAAATAATAGTTCCGATATTCAGTTATCGCATTCGTCGGTTTTGCCATCTTTCGCGCCCCTTCTTCTATCCGTTTTCCAATATTTACTACCAATATTCCGATTATTCTTTGTAGCCTAAATTATAGTAAAACGGTTTTGCATTGTCAATAGGGGATGGTCGGAAGACAGAGGGACATCCTATAGGAAAATTGATAAAAAAGGCCGCCGCCCGGTCATAACGAGGCCGCTGAAAAACATACCGTTTTTCAGGTTTATTTCTATAACACACAAAAAATCCACCAGTTTCGATTATTCTG